>NZ_JANJGV010000015.1:0-27338 GCF_024623595.1 Microbacterium sp. zg.Y1084 | reverse complement strand
TCGGCGGCCATAGCGAGAGGGAAACGCCCGGACACATACCGAACCCGGAAGCTAAGCCTCTCAGCGCCGATGGTACTGCAGGGGGGACCCTGTGGGAGAGTAGGACACCGCCGGACTTCTTCCGTGAGAAAGCCACCCAGAGTTGGGTGGCTTTCTCTCGTTAACGCGACAGTTCGTGCGCCATCCCGCGCGCGATAGCGTGGAGCGGTGACTGATCCGAACCTGCCCGAGCGCATCGGCGTCGTGCCCGAGCCCGCACTGCCGCAGCATCCCGACGTTCCCACGTGGCGCATGGCCACGCGTGACGACATCGACGCGATGCACAGCGTGCTGCTGGCCGCAGATCGTGTGGACCACCCCACGTGGACCACGCCGCGCCAAGACGTCGCCGACTCATTCGAGCTGCCGCACATCGACCACGAACGCGACACCGTGATCGGCTTCACCGCCGAGGGCAGCCCGGTCGCCGTAGGCAGTGTGTTCCTTCACCCGTCCCGGGACGTGCGTGTGCAGGTCGAGTTGCAGGGCGCGGTGCATCCCGATGTCCGCCGACGCGGCATCGGCACGCAGCTGGTCGCGTGGCAGCATGATCAGGCGCTCCGGCGCCTCGCTGAGGTCGACTCGCCCCTGCCCGGGGTGGTGAAGGCCTACGCCGAGGGCAGCAACGACGATGCCGCCGCCCTCTTCGAACGGCGCGGGCTGCAGGTCGAGCGCTGGTTCTCGACGATGGAGCGGGATCTGACCGCGCCCGCCGACGAGCGGCCGGCACCCGACGACATCACACTGGTGCCTTACACGGCCGATCGCGCGCTGGACGTGCTCGAGGCCCGCAACGACGCCTTCCGTGATCACTGGGGGAGCCTGCCCTCGCAGCGCGAAGGCTGGCTGAAGTTCGTGGAAGGGCCCTTCCTGCGCCCCGACCTGTCCACCCTCGCGCTGGACGGCGACCGCGTGGTGGCCCTGTGCCTCGCGTCGGTGAACGAGGACGACTGGGATGCGCTGGGAGCCTCCCACGCCTACATCGACCTCATCGGTGTCGTGCGCTCGCACCGCGGGCGGGGGCTGGCTCCGGCCGTCATCGCGCGGAGCCTGCGCGCCGCCGCCGATGCCGGCCTCGAGCGCGCGGTGCTCGACGTCGACACCGAGAGCCCGACGGGTGCCAACGCGCTCTACGAGCGTCTCGGGTTCGTCGCGACAGCGCGCGAGCGGGCGCTCGTGCGCCGGTACTGACCCGGCGTCACTGCGCCGACGGGCGACCCCGCAGCGGTGAGGTGGACTCGCGGACCGCGGCCCGCTCCCGGCCGGCGGGGTATTCGGCATCGAGCGCCTTCACGGCATCCTGCACGGTCGCCGCGTAGAGGTCGGCCCCGGTCGGGCCGGGGTGCACGCCGTCGCCGGCGAGCAGATCGGTGTGCGCGGCGATCGCATCGCTCCAGGTCGCGAGGCTGACATTGCTGCGGCCACGGGCGAACGCGCGCAGATCGTCGTTGACCCCGGGGATCCAATCGCGGGGCGCGAACGCGTCCACGAGCACGAGGCGCCGGTCGGGACCGGCGATGAGTGCCATCTCCTGCAGTGCTTCCGCCGGCACCGATCCGTTGGTGCCGAGTCCCACGACGATCACCGGGCGCAGCGCCCCGTGATCCTCCAGCGCCCGCAGCACGTCGAGCCCTGCCCACATCGAGCGTGAGACGGCGGCATCGATCGCGATGCCGGGGTAGCGCTCGAGCAGCGCCGGCGCCGACGCCAGCATGACCGAGTCGCCGACCGCGGTGATCTGGTCGCCGGTGATCGCCTCGTGCGCACCGGCGTCGTCGGGGGCCTCGGCGTCCGCTTCCGGGCCGCCCGAGGCGTGCGGCTCCGGGGAGGCGTCGGTCGACTCCTCCTGGTCCGCGTCGCGCCCGGCATCGGCGGACTCCGCCTCGGCACGGGCGGCGTCTTCCGCGCGCTGCCGCGCTTCGTCTGCGGCGGCCTGCAGCGCCGCGTGCCCCGCTTCGATCGCCGCCCCGCCGGTGGTCGCGGCGGGTGCCGTCGCGAGCGCTGCCGTCGTGCCGCTGAGCGCGATCGCCGCCGCGGTGAGGGCCGCGACGGCGCTGAAGCGGCGCCGGGGGTTGCTCGCGAGCCGCCCGCGCAGCTCGCGCAGCGCTGCGCGGAAGCCGTGTCGGCGGACGGGGGTCTCCACCCACCGGTACGACGCCTCTGCGGCGATGAGGGTCACGGCCAGCGCGATCGCGCCCGCCCAGGGCGGCGTGGCCGTGTCGGGGCCGCGGCCCGTGGCGGCGTACGCCACCAGCACGACCACGGGCCAGTGCCAGAGGTAGAGGCCGTACGACCGCTCGCCCACCCACCGCAGCGGCGCCATATCCAGCGCCGGACCCAGCCGCGAGCCGGGCCGGGTGGCGGCGGCGATGGCGGCGACCGTCAGCGCCGACGCCGCCACCAGCACACCCGGATAGGTGAGCGCCCCCTCGAACACCGGCAGCGCCGCGAGTGCGAGGATGCCGACGACCGCCACCGTGCCCGCGATGTCCGTGCGCACTCGCGGCGCGCGGCGCCCGGCGGCATCCGAAGCGTCGGCCTGCAGCGCGACGGCGGTGGTCGACGCCGCGGCATCCGCCGCACGCGAGGCGACGCGGTGAGTGGCGAACGCCAGCGCGACGCCCAGCAGCAGCCCGAACGCGTGGGTGTCGGTGCCGAAGTAGACGCGGGTGGCAGCCGCCCCGCCCGCGATCAGCGCGGCGGCCCACACCGCCGAGCCGGCGGCGGCGATCGATGCCACCGTCACCCGCGCCCACCGGCGCGGCAGCAGCATGACGAGCGGCAGCAGCAGCGGCCAGAGCAGGTAGAACTGCTCCTCGACAGCGAGAGACCAGAGGTTGCCGAAGAGCTCGGGTGCGGTCGAGGCGAAGTAGTCCCCTCCGGCGATCACCGACGCCCAGTTGTATGAGAAGGTCGCCGCACCCAGCAGCTGCCAGTCCAAGCCCACCAGTACGTCCGCGCCGACCAGCCAGGCCACGCTCGCGCATACGGTGACCACCACCGCCAGCGCCGGGAGCAGGCGTCGAGCGCGTCGCCGCCAGAAGTCGCGCAGGCGGATGCGTCCGTGTGCGGACCGCTCCCGCAGCAGCAGCGAGGTGATGAGGAACCCGGAGATGACGAAGAACACGTCCACCCCCAGAAAGCCGCTGCGCAGCCCCCAGGAGGGGAACAGGTGGTAGACGACCACCAGGGTCACCGCGAGCGCGCGGAGTCCGTCGAGCCCCGCATGGCGCAGGGCGCGCGAAGTCATCGGTGCGTTCAAGACAGCTCGCAGGGGGTGGTGGCGGGGCGCGGCGCCGGTGTGGGCGGTGGCGGCCAAAGACCCTCCCAGTCTAGGTCGGGGCGGCCTCCGAGTCTGAGCGCGCAGGGAGAGTCTGCGACCCCGGCGATTTCTCCGGCCGACCCCGGGCGCGGCGCCCCCCGGCGCAATAGGCTGGCCGCAGGCGCACGACTCCCACGGAGGATGAAATGACCGGAACGATCGTTGTCGGAGTGACCGAAGCCCCCGCTGCACGCAGGGCCGTCGAGTGGGCGACGCGTCGAGCCATTCAGCGTCGCCAGAAGGTGGAGCTCGTGAGCGTCGTCGGCGGCGCGATCGGCACCGTCGGCGAGGGCGCGGTGATGGACCTGGTGCTCGACGCCGCCCAGCGCATGCTGCAGGCCGAAGCGGCGCGGGTCGCCGAAGCGGGCGTCGAGGTGACGACGCGGGTGGATGCCGGAAACCCGGTGACGACCCTCGCCGAGGCATCCGAGCGTGCCGCGCTGCTCGTGATCGGCAGCGACTACCGGGGTCCGGGATCAGGCCCCGCACGCGGGGCGCACGGCATCCGCATCGTCGCCGCCTCGCACTGCCCGGTCGTGGTCGTGCCCGACATCGAGATCCACGACCGCGCCGGCGTCATCGTCGGCGTCGACGGTTCGCCGGTGTCGGAGCATGCGATCGCCTTCGCCGCAGCCGAGGCCGACCGTCTGGGTGAGCCGCTCACCGCGGTGTGCGTGTGGACGCCGGTGGCGATGCCGCGCAACGCCACGATGGTCTACCCCGACCTGTACCTGAAGAACATGCAGCAGGCGGCCACCGAGGCCCTCGCCCTGTCGATGGCGGGTCTGCGGTCGCAGTACCCCGACCTCGTCATCGAGGAGCGTGCGGTGGAGGGGCACCCCTCCGCGGTGATCAACGACCTCGCCGCCGGCGCCAAGCTGGCCGTCATCGGCACGCACGGGCGCAACGCGCTCGCGCGGTTCCTGCTCGGCTCGGTCAGCCACGAGGTGCTGCAGCGGCTGGCCACGGTCACGGTCGTCACGCGCTGACGGGCCCGGCGCCGACGCGAATTAGGATGTCGGGGTGCGCATCCGTCTCGACATCGCCTACGACGGCACGCACTTCCGCGGGTGGGCGCGTCAGCCCGGACTGCGCACCGTGCAGGGCACGATCGAGGATGCCGTCACGCGGATCCTCGGCGGCTCGCCGCGCCTGGTCGTCGCCGGGCGCACGGATGCCGGCGTGCACGCGACCGGGCAGGTGGCGCACCTCGACCTCGACGACGGGCAGCTGCACCGCCTGCGCTCGCGGCGCGGGCGGCGGCGTGACGACCGAGTGGATGCCGCAGACGCCGCGGTCGACGATGACGACAGCGAACGCGTGGCGGCGCTCGCCGCCCGCATCGGCGGCGTGCTGGGCCAGTACCCCGACGCGGTCGTGCGGCGCACGTCCATCGCGCCGGAAGGCTTCGACGCCCGGTTCTCGGCGAACAGCCGCCGCTACGAGTACCGCATCGCCGATCTCGCCACCGGCTACGACCCGCTCGAGCGCCACCGCACCACCAGCGTGCGCGCTCACCTCGACGTCGCCGGGATGGACGCCGCCGCGCGCTCGCTGATCGGGTTGCACGACTTCGCCGCGTACTGCAAGCCGCGTGACGAGGCGACGACCATCCGCACCCTGCTGGAGTTCGGGTGGCATCGCGACGACCTCGGCGTGCTCGTGGCATCCGTCAAGGCCGACGCGTTCTGCCACAGCATGGTGCGTGCGCTGGTGGGCGCCTGCGTGGCGGTGGGCGAGGGCCGTCTCAGCCCCGCCGACGTCGTCACCCTGCGCGACGACGCGGTGCGCACGAGCGAGTTCAAGGTGCTGGCCGCGCGCGGGCTCACCCTCACCGAGGTGGGGTACCCCGCCGATGATCTGCTCGCCGCACGCGCCGCCCAGACGCGCAACCGCCGCGACGCCGAATAGCGTTCAGCCACCGCACGTGCAACCGTCACCTCGCGGCCAGGCGTCGGGCATACGCTGGGACTCACGATGAGACTCATCTCGTACAACCTGCGCAAGCACCGCGCCGCCGGCGAACTGTCGGAGCTGGTCGAACGGCACGCGGCCAACGTGCTGTGCCTGCAGGAGGCGGTGACGGCGGAGCTGCCCCGGCAGATCGGCGGCCTCACTCTTGCCGACTCCACCCGCCGCAACAGGCTGGGCCTCGCGGTGTACTACCGCGACAACACGTTCCGCGTGCTCGAGGCGCGCTCGATGTCGCTGAAGAAGTCGCTGCACGACCGTGTGCTCAAGCCCGCAGAGGAGCGGATGCTGGGCGTGCGGCTGCGCGACATCGACAACAACCGCGAGTTCATCGTCGCCTCGTTCCACGCCGCGCCGCTGACGGCGCTGAACTCCTTGCGCCGCCATCAGATCAAGGCGGCGCTGACCGAGCTGGCGGATCTGGGCGACTCGCTGCCCACCCTGATGGTCGGGGACTACAACTACCCCGTCTTCAAGGAGAGCCTGGGCCAGAAGGTGCGGGAGCACGGCTACGAACTCACGCTGAGCGACATGCGCACCTACACGCGGTACAAGTTCTTCCGCGGTCACTACGACTTCGCAACGTCGGTCGGCTTCGACATCGAGCGGGTCACGACGCTTCCGCAGGGCCGCAGCGACCATCTGCCGATCCTCGTGACAGCGACCCCCTCGTCGCTGTCACGCGCGGCTGACGACGCCGCGTAACAGGGTGTGGGCGCTGCAGCCGGCCCGAGTCCCCCAAACTCGTGGCCGGCTGACAGCTACCCCCTGTGAGACGATCCCCACGTCGTCACTCAGGCAATTGAAACGGGCGGAAGTCGAGCCTTGAGGCTCTTGCGGGAAAGTTGCGCTAGAACTGTGGGTCTTTATCTAACGCTGAGACTGGAGGCGTCGATGGCGGTGCGTCGGGGGACCTGCGGGCTGTCCTGACGGCGCACAGGCCGCTCACTGCAGGCGCGTAGAATTCAGGGACCGCTCGCGCCGTCCGGCCGCGGCGAGAGCGGCGGAACAGGAGACCCGATGCGACGAGGTGGCAAGCGTGCAGGCGGGCTCATCGCGATCCTGCTGATCGGCGCGGGCGCGCTCACGGGGTGCGGCCCGGCACCCTGGACGACGGCGCCCGAGAGCGAGGCCGAGGCGACCCCTCGGGCCACAGCGCCCGTGCCCGCACCGGTGGCGAGCGACCTTTCCGGGGGCAGCACGCAGCGCGAGCTCACGGCGGGGGCGGTGTCGGCCACGGTGGACTACTGGTCGGATCTGTCGATGGATCGCTGGACCCCGACCGGCGTCAAGCCTCTCAGCATGTCGATGGTCACGACCGTCACGCCCAACGACGGGCAGAAGGTGTACCTGCAGAAGGCCACCATGAACGTCGTGCCCGCCAACGCGGCCGAGACCTTCGAGACGCTCGACCCGCAGGCGGATGCCGCGACGGTCAGCCCGGGCTACCTCGTGCTGAGCCCCTACAGCTACTCGCAGACCTTCAACGTCGGGTCGGTGCCCGACGACGCCACCTTCGTCACCGTGCAGTTCACGTTCGACTTCCTCGTGCAGACGACGCCGACATCGAGCGAGTACGCCAAGCAGACCGCGACCGACGTGCTGACCATCGCCATCGCCGCGCCGCCCGCCGCCGCAGAGTGACGTTCCCCCCGACCCTGTGTTCGGGGCAGCGCGTAAGCGCAAGGGAAGCACAAGGAAGCCCCAAGACGCCTCCCCACGCCCTCAGCGGTTCCTAGACTTCAACCACCGGCATCCGCGTGAGCCCGATCACCGAATCTCCGCCGGCATCCCCCTGCGCACCTCTGCGCCCGCTGAAGCCGGTGAGCCATGTCATCCCCCCGTTCGTTCCACCCTGCCCGCCTGCTGGCCGGTACCGCGATCATCGTCGCGGCCGCGCTGCCACTGACAGGCTGCACGCCGCTGCTCGACGCGATCACCGGCTCCGACTCCGCCGCGGTGGAGCGCACGCCTCAGCCGCTGCCGACGGCGACGCCCAGCATGGAGTTCGACTCGCAGTTCACCTACGACGGGTCGGTGTCGCTCACCTCCGATGTGAGTGACGGGCTCGAGGTGCGTCTCGACGTCTGGGCCGCCGCGCCGAAGCGCACCCGTGAGTGGATGCCGGAGGGGGAGAAGACCTTCGGCTTCGCCGTCAACGTCTACGACCACCGCGTGGACGACAAGGCGGTGCTCACTCAGAAGCGCCGGGTGTACATCTCCCAGGTCGGCATCACCTCGCAGACCGCACAGACCGGGGGGCAGGTGTCGACGCCGTTCCAGTTCGCCGCCGACCCCCGCACGCTCGTGCCCACCGACACGCTGCGGTCCGACCGGGGGCTGCTGCTGAACAGCTTCCAGGGCGGACTGCACGTGCCCGAGACGACGATCCACCAGCTTCCGCCCGATACGTTCGGGCTCACGCTGCAGTTCCAGCTGTCGATCTGGGTCGAGGGCTCGGCCAACGACGACACCTCGTTCCTGCAGCAGACCGTGTACCACCAGCTGCCCATCGCGATCTTCCCGGTCTCCGAGCCGGGCGCCGGAACCGACTCGGGCGCCGGCACCGAGGAGCCCGCATCATGAGCGCGCCGGCATCCGCCCCTCAGGCATCCGACGACCTCACGTCGGAGAACGGCTTCGCCGACGACTTCTCATCGGTGCTCGAGAACGCCACCGGGCATCGCTCGACCATCGGCTGCGTCATCCCCGCGTACAACGAGGAGGAGTCGATCGCAGCCGTGCTCGAGAGTCTGCTGGCTCAGACCCGCGTGCCGGACGTCATCCATCTGGTGGTCAACAACACCACCGACGCCACCGTGAAGATCGCCTCGGAGTACGCCGGGCCGCACGAGATCGTCACCGACCTGGGGGAGCAGTTCACCGAGGTCTTCGTGCACGACATCGGCAAGAACCCCGACAAGAAGGTCGGCGCGCTCAACTACGGCTACGCACTCGTCGAGGGCTACGACTACCTGCTGGGCGTCGACGGCGACACGATCGCCGACCCGCGTGCGGTGGAGTACCTCGAGACCGAGGCGGTGTCGGACTCGCGCATCGGCGGCATCTCCGCGATCTACTCGATCGACGACCAGCCCATCAAGGGACTGGTGGGCAAGTTCCTCATCGCCGGGCAGCGCACCCAGTTCGCGGCGTTCAACCTGCAGAACCTGCTGCACGGGCGCAACATGGCGGTGCTCGGAGGTCAGTTCTCGATCTTCTCGACTACGGCGCTGCGCGAGGCGATGAAGCAGAACCGGCAGTCGACGCCGTGGGTGAAGGACAGTGAGGTCGAGGACTCGCTGCTGTCGCTGCAGATCAAGAGCGCCGGCTTCCTCACCAAGATCAGCCCCTATGCCCGCGCCGACGTCGGCGGCATGACCACGCTGCGCGGCTACGACGCCCAGCAGGTCAAGTGGACGTATGGCTCCATCGAGCTGATGTGGCCCGGGCAGCGCGGTGACACGAAGGGCCAGCCGTTCCACCCGAACCTGCGGATGCGCTGGTTCGAGAACTTCGGCATGCTCACCAACCTGTTCGTGCGCGTGGCCTTCCTGACCCTGCTGGCGGGGTCGCTGTCGATCAACGCGTTCGTATTCTCGCCGCTGTGGCTGCTGCCGCCGGTGGTGGCGGTGCTGCTGAACCTGCGCATCGCGTACACGATGAAGAACCGCAACGCCCGCGATGTGGCGTTCGCCGGCCTCATCTTCCCCGCGGAGATCTTCATGTGGATCCGCATCAGTCACTTTCTGCGTTCGTGGACCCGCTTCCTCTCCCGTAAGAAGGTGGACAACTGGGCCATGCAGGCGCGCGCGGAGACCGGCGGCGGATCAGCGCACTGGATGCCGCTCGTGCTGCTGGTCGTCGTGATCGTCGCGATGAGCGTGATCTGGTCGATGCTCGGACCGCTGGTGCAGTCGACGATCCTGTGGGTGGGGTGGCCGATCGTCGGTGTGGTGACCGTGCTGCAGACCCTGACGATGGTGTTCAAGCTCCTGCGCCGTCACCAGGGATTCAAGGTCTGACCCGCGCACCGGCGGCGCCGCGCCGGAATCGCTGAGACGAAAACTGACGGCCGAGACTGTGGGTAACAACCGCGGTCTCGGCCGTCAGTTTTCGTCTCACGGCCCAGGGCGGGGGCGGCCCAGGGCGGGCGGCCCAGGGCGGGCGGGCCGGGCAGGGGCGGGGTCAGGCCAGGGCTTCGGAGGTCATGCGGTAGCCGACCCCGCGCACGGTCTCGATGTACCGCGGGTTGGCGGGGTTGTCCCCGAGCTTGCGGCGCAGGTTCGTCATGTGCGCCTCGATGGCACGCTTGTCCGCGTCGCCGACGAAGTAGGTGGTGACGTAAGACTCGCCGCGCAGCACGAGTGTCAGGTCGGCCTTGCTGCGCACGCGTCGCTTCGACGCCATGAGTGTCGCCAGCAGGTCGAACTCGGTGCGGGTCAGATCGAGCTCCGCGGTCCCGGCGACGGCGACACGGCTGTCGGGGTCGAGCTGCAGGTCGCGGTGCACGATGGCAGACGGTCCGAGGCGCACGGTGCCGACGGGAGCGAGATCGGTACCCGGCTGGGGGCCCTCCGACGAGGCGACGATGACGGCGCGACCCTCGGATGCCGCGCCCTTCCCCTGCGCCCCCGATGTGTCCGCGACGGGGGCCGGCATCCGCTCGGGGGTCGCCGCCGGGGTCGCCACGTACTCGATCGGCTCCGCGACGGCGGCCGTGGCGGAGCCGGCGGCGGCACCCCCGCGCACCACCTGGATCGACGAGGTCACCGGGCGCGCGCCCGGGAACGACGGGCCCACCTGATCCTGGCGCGGGGCGACGGGTGCGGCGCTGCCGGCCCGCGGTCGGCGCAGCAGGGCGTCGATGCGGGCGCGCAGCTCGCGGGGTCGGAACGGCTTGTAGATGTACTCGTCGGCGCCCGACGACAAGCCGAGCACGACGTCGGCCTCGTCCTCGAGTCCGGTGAGCATGATGATGTAGGTGTCGCTCTGGGCGCGGATGCGCCGCGCTGCTTCGAACCCGTCGATGCCCGGCATCGAGACGTCGAGCGTCGTGATGAGCGGCTGGTAGGTGAGCACCGCGCGCACCCCGTCGATGCCGTTGCCCACCGACACCGTCGAGAATCCCATCGCCTCCAGGACCTCGGCGAGCAGGTGGCGGATGTCGGGGTCGTCCTCGACGATCACCGCGGTCTTCACGGGCGCGACGAAATCACTCATACGGGGAAACCTCGGGTGCGGAGAGGGGGGTCTGCTCATGCTACACACGCCCGGGATGCCGCGCGGACGCCCCCGATCGGCCCGGGTCGCCGAGCGAGCGCAGCGAGCCGAATCCGGGGTCGTTGAGCGAGCGAAGCGAGCCGAAACGAGGTTGCCCGCCCGGGTCGTTGAGCGAGCGGAGCGAGACGAAACGCGGTTGCCCACGTGGGTCGTTGAGCGAGCGAAGCGAGACGAAACGCGGTTGCCCGCGTGGGTCGTTGAGCGAGCGAAGCGAGACGAAACGCGGTTGCCCACGTGGGTCGTTGAGCGAGCGAAGCGAGACGAAACGCGGTGGTGGCGTGTCGTCAGCGCGCGTCGCGGCTGAGCTCCACCGCGGCATCCGCCCACCACTGCCCGGCCGGCGGGCCGCCGTTGCAGGAGCCGTCGCTCTCGCCCGGGGGCTTGATCCACAGGTTGGTGTCGACGACCTCGTCGCCGAACGTCCCGCCCGGCTCGCCGATGAGGCGCCCCGAGGCGTTGCACCAGACACCATCCGACCCGGCGCCGCTGCGCGAGGTGTCGATGAGCGCATGGCCTCCGCCGAGTTCGGCGGCCAGCGCGTGCGCGTAGTCGAACTCCGCGTCGGCCGCGTTGTAGTTCGACACGTTGGTGGCGAAGCCGCGCACCCGGTCGAGCAGTCCCGTCTGGGTGAGGATGCCCGCCATCACCGCCGGCGGATGCCAGGTGGCGTGACCGCCGTCGAGGTAGATCCAGGTGTTGTCGCCCGCCAGCCGGTCGACGGCGCCGCCGAGCTGCCGGGTGCGGTCCGCGAGGTTGCCGCACTCGGGGGCGAGCGCGAGGCTGTCCGGCTCGAGCACGACGATGCGCTGCAGGTCGCGCGCGTTCGCCAGAGCCTTGCCGATCTCGCCCGTCCACGTGGCGTAGTCGTCCTCGTCGAGACCGCCGGCCGAGAAGCTGCCGCAGTCCCGTCCGGGCAGGCCGTAGACGACCACGGCGAGCGCGGCGTCCTGTTCCCGGGCTTCGGCGGCGAGGGCGGCGATCCGGTTCCAGACCTGGCCGATCGGGTCACGCTCCGGCGTCAGCCAGTAGGCGGTCGGCTGCGCGGCGAGGTAGTCCGCAGCGGCGCGCTGTTGCGGGGTGGCCGAAGGGTCCTTCGCGGCCCGCGCGGCCGCGGAGCCGGATTGCGTCTGCACGACGGTGCCCACCGCCGGCGGCTGCGCGCCGAGCGCCTGCGCGAATCGCGTCACCCCGATCCCGACGGCGGCGAGACCGCCCACCACGACGACGACGCCGAGCGCGATGAGGGCCACAGTGAGGCCGCGAGGGAACCGGCGTCGGGGGAGCCGGCGTGGGAGGACCCGCCGGCGGCGACCGAGCATGTTGCGCGGAGTCGCAGCAGGGTGAGGCACACGGGGAACATTACCTGTCCGGCGCGGGGTGTCAGGAAGGGAGCAGGGGGGCGGCGACCCGCTCCCACCGGTCCCCGCCCGCCCGCTGCGCCTCGTCGCATGCGTCGTGCGCTGCGCTGAGCAGCGCATCGAGGTCGTAGCCGACGGTGTCCACCGCGGCCCAACCGATGCTCGCCGAGACCCGCACGGCGATCGGCTGGGCAGGGTCGGGAGTGGCGATGCGTTCGAGCAGGCGGGACAGCAGTTGGCGCACCGCGCCCTCGGGGCGGGGGAGCAGCGCCACCACCCGGGTGTCGTCCTGCACGTCGACGTCGGCATCGGCAGGCAGCACCGAACGCACGTCGCGAACGAAGCGCTCGGTGCTGCGGGCGAAGTCGGTGGTGCTGAAGGCTTCGTGCAACTCGTCGGGGTTGTCCAGACTCACTTCCAGGACACACCACCACCGGTCGCCGGCCGACTCGGCCCGGCGCAGCCGGTCTTCGGCCACCACCCGGAAGGTGCTGCGGGCGCGGCCGACGACGGTCGTCGACTGCCCGTCGCGGATGAGCAGAAGCAGCGTCGTCGTGGCCGCCGAGCCGTAGAGCACCGCGCCCAGGCTGTTGAGATCGCGGATGAGGTCGAGACCGTCGGTGCCTGCGGCGGGCATGCCCTTCAGTACTCCTTCGACGGTGCTGAGCACCGCGAACAGGATGAAACCGACCGACGCGAGCGTGAGAGGCAGCACTTCGTGACGCAGACGCGCCTCGGTCCGTGTCAGCTCGACGAGGGTGAGCGCGGCGAAGACCGCGGCCATGACGAAGGCCCCGCGGAACGCCAGCGCGAATGTGGAGGTGGCGGTCGACAGGGGGAGGGCCACCGCCGACAGCACGGTGAACACGATGGGGATCCACAGGTGGTCCGCAACTCCCCGCCACGAGCGCAGACCCGACCAGATGAAGGCGCTGGCGCCGAGCAGCGCCGCGCCGCAGCCCGCGCGCAGCGCGGACGAGCCGGAGGCGTCGGCGGCGACCCAGCCGAAGGCGGTGATCATCGCCAGGCAGAAGGCGAACGACCAGATGGCGGCGGCACGGGTGGGGTTGCGGAGGAACCCCAGCCCAATGATCACCGCCGCATTCACGGTCGACAGCGCCACGAACGCGATGGCGATGGTGGGGTCGATCATTCGGCGATCCTCTCTGCGTCGGCGGCATCCACCGCTGTCAGGTGCACCACGACGTCGGTGCCGTGGCCGAGCGCGCTGGTCAACTCGAGCCGTCCGCCGTGCTCGTGCACGATCTCGCGGCTGATGACCATGCCCAGCCCGGTGCCGGGAATGCCGCTGGCCCGCGCGGTCTCGGCTCGGAAGTACGGCTCGAACACGCGCTCGATGTCTGCGGGGGAGATGCCGATGCCGGTGTCGCTGACCGTCAGTCGCACCTCTCGGCCGACACGGCGTGCTTCGACGCGCACCTGACCGCCGCGCGGTGTGTACTTGACGGCGTTGCCGAGGATGTTGTCTACCACCTGGCGAAGACGGAACGCGTCACCCGACACGTGAAGGTCGGGGTCGATGGCGGGTTCGACGGTGAGCTGTGCGGTCTGCGCCACCGGATGGAAGGCGTCCACCGATGCGGCCACCACTCGGCGCAGATCGACCCGCTCTGCCAGCGGGGTGGGTGCGCTGCCGTCGAGCACGGAGGTGATCAGGCGCTGCATGCGCTGTCCGGCGTTCTCCACCACGGTGAGGTTGTCGATGGCGTCGGCGGGGAGATCGTCTCGGTCCAGCAGCAGGTCGATGTGGCCGATGATCGCGGTGAGCGGGTTGCGCAGCTCGTGGGAGACCATGGTCGTCATCGTGCTCTTCTCCTGCTCCGCGGTGACGGCCGCGGTGACGTCGCGCAGAGCCAGCAGCGTCACCTCGGGTTCGTCGGGCGTGGCCGGGCTGGCGCTGGTCGTGGCATCCAGCGCGTGCCACATGCCCTCGGCGTCGAACAGCCAGAAGCGATGATCGTCGAAGAGCTCTCCTCGGCCGGCGCGGGCGAGCATGGTGCGCTGCGGCGGCAGCGGGTTGCCGCGGTAGGTGTCGTATTCGACCGCGGCGGTGGGGTGCGGGTTGGCGACGTCGCCGATGGCGTACAGACGCCGGTAGGCGTGGTTGGCGCCGCGGACCACGCCGCGCCGGTCGACGCGGGCGAGCGCGGTGTCGACGGAATTGAACAGCGCCATCGCGCGCTTCTCCTGCGCCTCGACGCGGCGGAGCGTGCGTTCGAGCTGATGGAACTGCCGCTCGAGCAGCCGTCGGAACGCGCGCGTTCGCCGGGCGGTGGTGGTGATGGTGATGCCGATGAACGCCAGTGCCAGCAGCACCACGATGACGCTCAGCGTGCGGTCGGGGGTGACCGCGGTCACCAGCGTGCCGGTGACGAGGATGCCCGCGATCTCGCAGAGGCCGGCGATGAGCCACGGCAGCGTGTAGTGCGTGGCGAGCCAGGTGACGGGGAACACCCAGAGCAGCGTCAGCAGCTCGGACCCCTGGTGCGCCATGAGCCCGATGGTGATGATGTCGATGGCAGGGAGAAGTGCCACTGCCGGCTTGCTCAGCCGGTGCCAGGGCACGGCGAGGGCGGCCGCGCTGACGGCGATCGTGAGCGTGACCCCGGCGTTGAAGGTCGGTCTCGTGAAGGTCTCGGGCGACAGCAAGGCGACCGTCACCGTGATCGCGGAGACGGCGACGGCGACGGCGAGCTGCCAATGCCAGATCGACCGTGTGCGCGAGCTGATCCACCGATGGGGGGCGTCATGGCGCCGAGATGGCGCGTCGGACGGCAACTCCCGCGCCCTGTCGTCAGCGTAGCCAGGCACGGCGATCAGTCGTCGAGGTCGTCGTCGCTGTAGTCGGGACCGGACACTGCCCGGTATCCCGCCCCGCGCACCGTCTCGATGAATCGCGGGTCCTGGGCGCTGTCGCCGAGCTTGCGTCGCAGGTTGGTCATGTGCGCTTCGATCGCGCGCACGTCGGCATCGCTGACCCGGGCCGGGTCGAGGTAGGTCTCGTCGTGCAGGGTGAGCACGAGGTCGGCCTTGCTGCGCACACGCCGCCCCGACTCGAGGATGGTCGCGAGGATCTCGAACTCCGACCGCGTGAGCGACACGTCTGCGCCGTCGACGACGACGGTGCGGGTCTCGCGGTCCAGCAGCAGCCCGTCGAGGCGCACCACGTCGGGCGGTCCCTCGGGGGTGCCGGGGATCCGCGGCACGAGCGGCCGGCCGACCGCTCCGGACTCCGCGTTGAAGCCCCGCGGGCGGCGCAGCATCGCCAGCAGCCGCGCGCGCAGCTCGCGCGCGCGGAACGGCTTCACGACCACATCGTCGGCGCCGACGCCGAAGCCCATGACGGCGTCGGCCTCATCCGAGAGCGCGGTGACGAGAAGGACGTAGGTGTCACTGCCTGCGGCGCGGATGCGGCGAATCGCCTCGAATCCGTCGATGCCGGGCATGTCGACGTCGACGGTGGTGATGGCGGGGTCGTAGGCGGTCACCGCGGCCACGCCGTCTGCCCCGTTGTCTGTGGCGGTGACGACGAATCCCGCGCTGGTGAGGATCTCCACGAGCAGATGTCGCACGTCGGGGTCATCGTCGATGACCACCGCGCGTGGTGAAGCGTTATGCGCCATGTGACCCCCCAGTGATGGCGGAGCGGTCAAGCCGCTCTGTATGGCTCCGATTGTGCCAGATGCCGACGACGCCGGCATGGCGGAACGCGCCGCAGGCGACGCAGAGCTTCTGCGGAGAAGATGGCGACGGGTTGCGTCAGTCCGCGACCGGGGCGTGCCGCGGCACAGCCACCCGCACCACCCGCACCACCTCGTCGAGCGCGGGTTCCAACTGCGCCACGGATCGTTGATAGGTGCGCCACGAGCGCCGGTAAGGGTCGACGACATCGTCGTCCGACGGCTCGGCCGGGGGGTGAGCGACGCCACGCTGCCCCGCTACCAGAGCGACGACGGCGCGCAGGCGCGCCGCGGCATCCGGTCCCGTCGCCTCGACGGCCGCGGTCAGCTCGGCGTCGCGGAGCGTTGCGGCCAGCCGGGCGAACTCGCGCACCGTGAACGTGGAGCGCAGGCGGGCGGGCACCAGCTCCACCACCGCCCGTCGGTGCTCGCGCGCCATCGCCAGAACGAGCTGGGGGGTGACGAGGTGATGCTGTTCGAGCCACCGCCCCCGGTGGGCGGCGGCCTGCGCGGCAGGCACGCCGCGGGCGACTGCCAGCTTGCGGGTCTGCTCGGTCAACGGCGTGCCGACGAGCCCACGGGTGCCGACGCTGTGCACCGCGACGCCGAGATCGCCGAGGCGCCGACGCAACAGCAATTCCGCGAGCGGGGAGCGGCAGATGTTGCCGGTGCAGACGGTGACGATCTCGAGGGCGGCGGAACTTCCCGGCAGGGCCGACTCCTGCGGCGATGCGACGCGAGCGGGTGCGCCCGACGGCGCCGGGAACTCAGCCAACGGCGAGCTCCTGCCGCTCGCCGCGATGCGCGCGGTGAGCGCGGTGGAAGGCCTCGACGTGGGCGCGGGCGCTCTCGGGCCATTCGCGCGCCGACAGGTCGGGCCGGCCGCGCTGCTGCTGCGCGGCCCGCAGCGTCTGCGCCAGCACGTCGGTGGTGAGCGCGCCCGAGAAGAGGTGCACCCATCCGGGGCCGACTTCCCTCGCCAGGTCGCGGTTCACATCGTTGTCGGGCACCAGCACCGGCCGCCCCAGGGACAGGGCCGCCAGCGCGGTGCCGCTGTTGTGCATGTGGCGGTACGGCAGCACCACGAGTTCGGCCGATGTGATGGTCTGCACCAGCTCGGGCTCCTCGAGAAAGCGCAGGTCGAAGCTCACGCGCGCATCGCCCTGCGCCGACGCGCGCAGTCCCTCCGCCAGATCGACGGTCGACGGCTTGCCGGCGATGTGCAGCGACACCGACGGATCATCCCAGCCGGTGAAGGCGGCGACGAGGTCTTCGACTCCTTTGTAGCGACGGACGAGGCCGGCGTAGACGATGCGTCCCGACACCGGCTCGGTCTCGGCTCCGGCGCGAAGAGGACCGAACCAGTCGCGGTAGTGGCCGTGCGGGATCACCGTGCCCGGCACGGCGGTGCGCTGCGGCGTGCGCTCGTTCAGCCGGATGTCCAGAGCGGTCAGCGCGTCGATTCGGTCGAGCAGCCAGTTGTCGATGCGGTCGATGTTCGTCGGCCGCTCGAGGTTGTGCATCGTGCGAACGACCGGCGTGCGGGTCAGCCGCCAGCGCACGATGACCGCCGCTGTCAGGGTGCGCCGAGCCGCGCGGCCGATCCAGCGGTGTCCGCCCATCATCAACTCCGGCCAGTGCAGGTGCGCGACGTCGTACCGGCCCCACAGGGCGGAGCGGTAGTCGAATGGGATCACCTCGACGTCGACGCGCTGCGACAGCGACCGGTACAGCTGCGTGATGTACGGGTTGGTCGTGGGCTTCGGGATGCTGAAGGACTCGAGCACCACCAGCGGCGGGCGCTCGCCTGGGGCAGCGGCCGGGGCGGATGCCGCGGCCCGCTCAGCGACAGCCGCGTACCAGCCCGCCACCACTCCGGGCAGCCGGTCGATCGACCACCGGTCGGTTGCCACACCGCCCTGCGCCGCCGCCTGCCGCACCTGCACGGCGACGTTGCGCACGATGTCCCCCGACAACGCGGCGACGTGGGCGTTGGGCTGGGCGAGCACCGGGGGCCCACCCAGCGGCAGGCACACCACCGGACACCCCATCGAGGTCGCCTCCGCCACCACCCAGCCGGCCTGGTCGTGCATCGAGGGGAACAGGAACACCTCGGCGCGGGCGATCGCCGCGAGCAGGTCAGCGCGCGGCGCGTGGCCGCGGAACTCGACCCGATCGGCCACGCCCTGTCGGCGCGCGCGGCGCCGCAGCCTGCCGAGGTCGTAGCCCGAGCCGTAGACATGCAGCCGCCACCCGGCCAGCAGCGGATGCGCGAGGGCATCGATCGCCAGGGCAGCGCCCTTCCACGCCAACAGGCGGCCGGCGAACACGGCGGTGCGCTGCTCGAGCTGTGCGGCCCGGGGCGGCAGATCGTCGAGCGTGGCGTTGGGCTCGACCACGGTCGTCGCCCCCAGGCGCGCGAAATGCTCGGCGACCTGCGGGTTCTGCGCCACCACGAGGGCAGCCCGACGCCCGGTCGGATCGCCTCCCACGGCGCGCAGCGGCCGGGTCACGGCGGTGCGGACAAGCTCGGTGACCACGCCACGCACTCCCAGCCAGCGAGCGAGTCGTGCGATCGGCAGTGAACTCGATCCGCCGACGGGACCCCACACGAACGGCACATCCCGCAGCGCGCGCACGCCCGCCGGCATCCAGTCGTTCGCGAATGTCACGTGATGCGCCACGTCGAAGCCGACCTCGGCATGCAGAGCCTGCGCCACCCGGCCGAGCCCTCGCTGCCACAGCGGGTAGAACCAGTACAGATCCCACGCGCGCCGCTTCATCCGCACCACCCGCGCCGACGGGTCGTAATAGACCATGTGCAGGTGCTCGGCCAGATCGGGTTCGGCTCGCAGCGCCTCGGTGACGCCCGCTTCGAAGCGCGGCCGGGTGATGACCCACACGTCGCAGGTGCGCGCGGCGGCGCGCGCGAACTCCCAGCCGGCGCTCGCCTCAGGGCCGGCATCCGGCCCGCACGCGTACGCGCTCATCAGCACTCGGCGCCGCGGCGCCATGCTTTCGGCCCCCACAGCCGTCGCGAAATCCACACGTACCCCCGTCGTGGTGAAATCGTGCGGCATCTCCCCGTGATGCCGCATCCCCCACACGCATACTAGGGGCAGATCTTGCCGCGACGGGGCATACTGGCCTGCAGGGGATGCAGCGACGAAGGGGAATCGTCGCTGCGCAAGGGCTTCGTGTGAGGGGGACACATGCCTGATGAGAGCGGTCTGGGCGGCGTTTCGCTGCGCGTCGTCATGCCGGTCCACAACGCCGCCGCGTTCTTCGCGGAAGCGCTGCGCAGCGTGCTGGCGGACCTGCCGGACGACGGCGAGGTGGTGGTCGTCGACGACGGGTCGACCGACGGAAGCGAGCGGCTCGTGCAGCAGGCCGCCGAGCGCGACACGCGCATCACGGTGTTGCGGCACGACGAACCGCAGGGGGTCTCCCGTGCGCTGAACGCCGGCATCACCCACCCCGGGTGCCCCGAGTACATCGCAGTCGCAGAGCATGACGACCTCGTCCTGCCGGGAAGGTTCGCCGCGCAAGTGCACGAACTGCGTGAGGATGCCGCGCTGGGTGCGGTGTCCAGCGAAGGGCGATACCTCGGCATGAGCGGCCGCATCGCCGGCCGCGTCTCGGCCGGGCCCAAGAATCGGGAGGAATTCGCTCGGATGCGTGCGGCGGGGCGCGAGATTCTGGTGCCGCACCCCGCGATCACCTATCGGCGCGATGCCGTCGTGGCGGCCGGGCTCTACGACCCGACGTTCGATTACGCCCAGGACCTCGAGATCATCAACCGGCTCGTCTACGACGCCGGCTGGGAGGTGCGCACGATCACCGAACCGCACGTGCTCTACCGCATCCACAATTCATCCAGTTCGTTCGCCCACATATCCGAGCAGCGGATGATGACGCGCTACATCGTCTACCGCAACCGTCAGCAGCTCGCCCGGGCTGACGTCGATGACTTCGCCACCTGGAGCGAGAACAACGCACCCGACCGGCGCACGCGCTGGCGCTGGTATCGCAAGGACCGAGGAGCTCTGCACTACCGCCTGGCCGGGCTCGCGTGGCTCGACCGGCGCCTCGCCTCGTTCGTGGTGAACATCACCGCAGCGACGGCCCTTCACCCGAGATGGGTGCTGATGAAGATCCGGGTGGCGACAGGAAGATGACGTCCTCTCACGAAGTCCCTAGGCCCGCCGGCTCGGTGGCCATCTGCATTCCGACCTACCGGCGTCCCGAAGATCTGGCGCGGCTGCTGGCGTCCCTGCCTGCTGTGACGGCGACCGCGATCGACGAAGCGCTGTGCCGCGAGGTGTCGGTCGTCGTGGTCGACAACGACCCGGCGGGCAGTGCCGCCGATGTCATCGTGCGCACCGAGTTGCCGCTGCGATACCTGCGCGAGGCCACGCCCGGCGTCGCAGCCGTGCGCAACAGGGCGCTCGACGAGGCACGCGACTGCGACGTCGTCGTGTTCATCGATGACGACGAGACGCCGGCCGACCCGGGGTGGCTCGCCGCTCTGCTGCGCACGCGACGTGACCACGATGCCGATGTGGTCGCAGGACCCGTGCGCACTGTGGTCGACGGCGTGCTGGACCCTTGGGTCGTCGCGGGCGGGTTCTTCGCGCGTGCACATCGCACTCACCTGCAGACCGGCGACGCCATCAGCGCGGCGGCGTCGAACAACCTGCTGCTCGACATGAGCTTCGTCAGGCAGTCTCGGGTGCGGTTCGATGAGCGCTTCGGTCGCAGTGGCGGGGAGGACAGTCTCTTCACGTCGCAACTGCGCGCGAGGGGTGCGCGCATGGTCTGGTGCAGGGACGCCGGGGTGCTGGACCATCTGCCCGCCCACCGTCAGAGTCGTCAGCACGCCCTGCACCGCACCCGCGGCATGGCGGCAGCAGGCGTACGAGTGTCCCTGGCGCTCGCCGAGGACTCGCGCGGGCGCAGGGTCGGTGTTCGGGCGCGTGCGCTCGCCGCCGCGCTGGCGCGAATGGGATCCGGAACGATCAGGATCGCCGCGGCGACGGTCAGTCGGTCCCAGGGCGCGGATGCGGTCGGGCGTCGCGACCTGGCGCGCGGTCTGGGAGGGATCGACGGTCTGGCCGGCCGGGATCATGCGTATTACGGCGCACGTGCGGCAACCGCCGCGCGGCAGCGCCAGGAGGAGATGACGTGACCACGGAACTGACCGATCGCTCATTCGCGGCGACGCTCACCCGACTGCGCTCGGCGCAGAAAGGCCATGCCCGGGGAGCACCCGCGTACTCCGTGTACGTCAACCGCAAGCTCGGTCGTGTGCTCGCCGCGGTGGCGTACGGTCTGGGCCTGACGCCCAACCAGGTCACCGCCGTGAGCGCCGTGCACACCTTCGCCGCGATCGCGCTGCTCGCCCTCGCACCGGTCAGCTGGTGGCTCGGTCTCGTCGTCGCCGCACTGCTCGTGCTCGGGTACGCATGGGACTCCGCCGACGGGCAGGTCGCCCGGTTGCGCGGCGGTGGCAGCATCGCCGGGGAGTGGCTCGACCACTTCGTCGACGCGCTGAAGATCTCCTCGCTGCATCTGGCGGTGGCCATCGGCCTCTACCGGTTCGCGCCCGAGCTGCCGGCGGCATCCCTGCTCATCCCGCTCGGATTCTCGGCCGTCGCCACCACGACGTTCTTCGGCATGCTGCTCAACGACCTGCTCAAGGGTGCCCGCGGCGTGCCGTCCACGCACTCGCGCGGCGGCGGCACCTTCGCGCGCTCGATGATGCTGCTGCCGACCGACTTCGGCATGGTCTGCCTGGTGTTCGTGCTGTGGGGCGCGCCGCCGGTGTTCCTCGTCGCGTACGGTCTGCTGTTCGCCGCCAACGCCCTGTTCCTGGTCGCCGCGGCGGTCAAGTGGTTCCGCGAGATGCGCGATGTCGGCTGAGTCCGCGGCGCCGCGGCCGCTGGCGATCGTCGTGGTGAACTACGGCTCCAGCGAGCTGCTGGCGCAGAACCTCGTCGCCTCGCAGCGCGCCGCCGCAGCCGACATCGTGGTCGTCGTCGACAACGTCTCGACGTCTGCGGAACGCGAGAGGGTGCGTCGGCTCGCCGCCGACCATGCCTGGCAGCTGGTGGAACCCGACACCAACCTCGGGTTCGGCGGCGGGGTCAACGCCGGAGTCGCCCGTGCCCGGGAGCACGGGGCGCAGGATCTGGTGCTGCTGAACCCCGACGCGGTGCTGCGCGAGGGCTGCGTCGCACGGCTGCGTGCGCGCGACCCCGCCCACCGGGCGCTCTGCGCGCCGCGCATCGTCACCAGCACGGGCGCGACCTGGTTCGCCGGAGCCGACGTGTATCTCTCCGACGGTGTGACCCGTGGTCGCGCGAAGCGGCCGGTCCACCCGGGCGACGACCGGTGGGAGTGGCTGACCGGTGCCTGCCTGTGGGTTCCCGTGGAGTTGTGGGATGCCGCCGGAGGCTTCGACGAGAGCTACTTCCTGTACTGGGAAGACGTCGACTTCTCGCGCCGGGTGCAGCGGGCCGGCGGCGAGTTGGTCGTCGTCGACGACGCCGTCGCGGTGCATGACGAAGGCGGCACGCAGACCGACAGAAGCCGCCGCGGTCACGCCAAGTCCGAGCTGTACTACTACTACAACATCCGCAACCGCATGCTGTTCGCGGCCAAGCACCTCGACGACGCCGGCGTGCGCCGGTGGCGCTCGGGCATGCTGTCGTCGGCGAAGGAGATCCTGCTGCGGGGCGGCCGGCGGCAGCTGGTGCAGTCGGCGGCCCCCTGGCGGGCAGCCGTGCGCGGCATCCGAGACGGCCGGCGGATCGCGGCCGGGCACGTGCCGGGTCGCTGACGGAGTACAGTCATGGCGGGGTATCGCGTAACCGGGGGGAGACGGCGATGAATGGGGACCGTGAGACGACGGCGGACGACGGCGCGCAGCGCGCGGCGCCGAATCGGCGAGGCTGGCTGTGGGCGGCGCTGGCGGTGATCGTCGTGGGTGCCGTGGTCGGCATCGCCGTCGCCGTGAACTCGGGGACCGATGACACGGCGCAGCCCGCGGCGTCCACGCCGACGACCACGCCGGCACCGGATTCGGCGACACCGGATGCCGCGACGCCGCAGGCCGCGACCCCCGATGCCACGCCGGGGGACGGCGCGGACGGTGCCGCACCCGACCGCGGGCCGGCCGAGCCGGTCGCCTTCGACGAGACGGCGGTCGTCACCGACGGCGTCACCGCCTCGGTCACAGGGATCGAGTCCGTCACGGGCGAGGCGAAGCTGCCCGGCGAGATCAGTGGGCCCGCGCTGCGCGTGACCGCGGAGATCGCGAACGACACCGACGCCGCGATCGACCTGACGACGACCGTCGTCACGGTCTACTACGGCGACGACCTGCTGCAGGCGAGCCCGGTGTCGTTGCCGGAGGGGTCGCCCTTCCCGCGGTCGGTCGCACCGGGGGAGAAGGCCTCGGGAACGTTCGTCTTCGAAGTACCCGAAGACCAGCGCGGGCGCGTGCGTGTGGAGGTCGACCTCGTCGTGACCGAGCCCATCGTGGCCTTCGAAGGCTCACTGAGCTGAAACCCGCTCTTGCGGGCGGGCCGATCCGGCCCATATGCTGTGCCCGATCCCACTGGGGGTGGGTCAATCGCGTCGGCTTCTTGGGGAAGAAGCGGAATCGGCGCTTACTTGGGGGAAGTCGCTGTGTCGCTGCACACTCGGGGCCGTCGTGTCCTTGCGTCCGTAATCACTGGAGCCGTCGTCATCGCCGGCCTTCTGGCCGTGCCGTCCACGGCGATGGCGGAGGAGGTGCCGCCACCGACCGCCGCAGCGGTGCCACCTCTGCCCGAGACGGTGTCGGCTGACGCCCTGCCGACGCTGCAGATCGACAACGGCGTGGTGTGGACGCAGACGATCGTCGGCAACACGGTGTACGCGGCGGGTCAGTTCGAGAACGTGCGACCGGCGGGCGCCGCGGTGGGACAGAACCTCACCAAGCGCACCAACATCGTCGCCTACGACCTGACGACGGGGCAGCTGATCGCCTCGTTCGCGCCGACCTTCAACAACCGTGTCAACGAGCTCGCCGCGTCGCCCGACGGCAAGAAGCTCTACGTCACCGGGTCGTTCTCGCAGGTGAACGGGCAGGCACGTTCGCGCTTCGCCGTGCTCGACCTGCCCAGCGGCAATCTGACGGCCAACACGCTCAGCCTGAACAACATCGGCAAGGCCGTGTACCCGACCGCCGACGGCGTGTACGTGGCCGGCTACTTCACCGCGGTCGGATCGCAGCCGCGCAACCGCGTGGCCAAGCTGAATGCCGCGGGCACCGCCGTGCTGCCGTTCTCGGTGCCGGTGGACGAGGGCCAGGTGCAGAGCATCGTGGCCGACGCCACCGGTTCGCAGGTGGTCTTCTCCGGCAATTTCCGCTCGGTCGGCGGGTCAGGCAATCCCGGCTTCGGTATCTTCCGCGCCGATGGTGCGACCGGCGCGGGACTTCCTCTCGGAGTGAACACGCGCATCCGCAACGCCGGTGAGGGCTCCGGCATCATGTCGCTGGCCACCGACGGCACCAAGTTCTATGGCGTCGGGTGGCACTACGGCAGCGCCGGCACGCTCGAGGGCTCCTTCGCCGGCAACTGGGCCGACGGCTCGCTGGCCTGGATCGAGGACTGCCACGGCGACACCTACGACATCGCGATCGTGCGCGACATCGCCTACTCAGCCAGCCACAAGCACTACTGCGGCAACAGCGGGGGCTTTCCGCAGACCAACCCGTGGAGCTTCAACCACGCCACCGCCTGGACGACCGACGCGCGGGGCGTCAACACGCCCGACATCTACGGCTACCCCGACCACCCGGGCACGCCGCGGCCCGAGATCCTCAACTGGTACCCGCTGACGCCTCCCGGAACGTTCACCGGGCAGAACCAGGCGGTCTGGACGGTCACCGGAAACGACGACTACGTCATCTACGGCGGAGAGTTCCCCAGCGTCAACGGCACCCGGCAGCAGGGCCTCGTGCGCTTCGCGGTGCGGTCGCTCGCGCCGAACAAGCAGGGCCCGCGCCTGTCCGGTGAGAGCTGGACGCCGTCGGTGACCTCCTACGAGTCCGGCAAGGTTCGTCTGCGCTATCAGACGAACTGGGACCGCGACGACCTGTCGCTGACCTACCGCGTCTACCGCGACAACGAGACGTCGGCACCCATCAGCGAGAAGACCATCGCCGCGACCTTCTGGCAGCCGACCGGCGAGGTGGTGAGCGACGCCGGGCTGCAGCCGGGTGCCAGCCACCGCTACCGGGTGACCGTCACCGATCCGAGCGGCAACGTCGTCAAGTCGCCGTGGGTCAGTGTCACCGTCTCCAACGAAGCGCCGTCTGCGTACGTCGACGCTGTGCTCGGTGACGACGCTCTCAACTACTGGCGTCTGAACGAGGCGGCCGGCGCGACGGCCTTCGACTGGAGTGGCACCAACGACCTCGCTCTGAGCGGCGAGTACACCCGCAGTGCTGCGGGAGCGATCGAAGGTGACGCCAACACCGCCACGGCGTTCGTCAACGGGTTCGGCGGTGCCGCCCAGAGCGCCACGGGACCGAACAGCTTCACCATCGAGACGTGGATCAAGACCACCAGCACCCGTGGCGGCAAGATCGTCGGCTTCGGCAATGCGAACACCGGGCTGTCGAGCAGCTACGACCGGCAGGTCTACATGGACGACGCCGGCCGCCTCTGGTTCGGTGCCCACCCCGGGGGTGTGCGCACCGTCAACAGCACGGCGTCGTACAACGACGGCCGGTGGCACCATGTGGTGGCCTCGCTCGGCTCCGACGGCATGAAGCTGTTCGTCGACGGCAAGCGGGTCGCGCAGCGTGCCGACGTCACCGGTGGGCAGGACTACCAGGGCTACTGGCGCGTCGGCGGTGACAACCTCAACGGGTGGACGAACCGTCCGAGCTCCGACAACTTCAACGGGCTGATCGACGACGTCGCGATCTACGCGGCGCCCCTGTCGACCACGCAGATCCGCGGCCACTTCGAGGCCGCCGGTGGCGTACTCGACCTGCCCGCCGAACCCCGTGACGCCTACGGATCACTCATCTACAAGTCCGATCCCGACTTCTACTGGAGGTTCGACGAAACATCGGGTGCGACGGTCGTCGACTCGGGCGTGCAGGAGAACCCGGGGGCACTTGCCGGTGACTACACGCGTGGCGCTGCCGGTGCCCTCGGAGAATCGACCCGGGGCATCTCCTTCAACAAGCGCACCTGTCAGTGGTGGGAGATGGGGTGCTCGAACACGAACGGCGGCAACGCCTACACGACCGCGAGCGGGCCCGCCCCTACGGTGTACAGCGTCGAGACATGGTTCAAGACCACGACGTCGGAGGGTGGCAAGCTCTTCGGCTTCGCCGACACCCAGTCGGGCAACTCGAGCAACCACGACCGCCACGTCTTCATGCGCGATGACGGACGCCTGGTGTTCGGAGCATGGACGGGGCAGGAGAACACGGTCGTCACTCAGGCCGCGCTCAATGACGGGCAGTGGCACCACGTCGTCGCCACGCAGGGCCCCGACGGGATGCGACTGTACGTCGATGGCACGCTGCGGGGGACCAACCCGCAGACTCAGGCGCAGTCCTACTCCGGCTACTGGCGCGTCGGCGGTGGCACCACGTGGGGCTCCAGCTCGCAGAATCTCATCGGCAGCTTCGACGAGGCGGCGATGTACACGCGTGTGCTCACGGCCGACGAGGTCGCCGCGCACCACGCGGTGGGCTCGGGTGCGCCGATCCCGAACCAGGCCCCCGTGGCGGCCTTCGCCGTCGCCGTCGACGGGCTGACGATCACGGCCGATGCCGCACCCTCGACGGACAGCGACGGCCGCATCGCGACCTACGCGTGGGAGTTCGGCGATGGAGGCGTGTCGGCTGAGGCGCTCGCGACGCACACCTACGCGACGGGTGGCACCTATACGGTGCGGCTGACGGTGACCGACGATGACGGCGCGACCGCGACAACCACCCAGCAGGTGGTGGTCGAGCCGCCGAACGTCGCGCCGACGGCGCGGTTCACGGTTGCAGCCGACGACCTCCGGGTCAGTGTCGACGCCGCCTCTTCGAGCGACAGCGACGGCACGATCGCCTCGTACACATGGGACTTCGGTGACGGCACGACGGCCACCGGCCCCACCGCCACCCATCTGTATGCGTCGGCCGGCGGCAAGGGCATCACACTCACCGTCACCGACGACGACGGCGCCACGCACAGCGTGACCCAGGTCGTCGAGCTGGTCGCGCCGAACCAGGCGCCGACGGCCAGCTTCACCCTGCGCAAGGAGGGACAGGACATCTCGGTGGATGCGGCTGCGTCCAGCGACCCCGACGGCACGATCGTGTCGTACGCGTGGAACTTCGGTGACGGCAGCACGGGCACCGGTGCGACTGCCACGCACCGCTATGGCGTCCCCGGGCCGTATACCGTCACCCTGACGGTCACGGACAACCGTGGTGCGACCGCCACCACCACGCGGGGGGTCGACACGACGCTGCCCGCGAATGTGGCGCCGGTGGCGGTGTTCACGTCGGCGGTGTCGGGGTTGTCGGTGTCGGTGGATGGTTCGGGTTCGTCGGATGCTGATGGGTCGATCGCGTCGTATGCGTGGGACTTCGGTGAC
>NZ_JANJGV010000014.1:0-31406 GCF_024623595.1 Microbacterium sp. zg.Y1084 | reverse complement strand
CTCCACGGCGAGCTCGACATGCGCACCCCCGCCGAGGTCGAGCAGGCGTACTACGCTGACCTCGAATCAGCCCAGCCGGCCCCTGCCGGACAAAGCTCCCAATAGGAACGAAAGCCAGGCCGATTCAAAGAGCATCGCCGCGAGGACCGTGTTCTGGCGAGTCGAAGTTGGCAGCTTCGCCAGCAGCTCGACCAGCGAATCGTTCACGACTCAGTCTTGGGCACCAGCTGAAACTCGACGAGATTCTCCCCGTGGGTCGTCAGCTTGATGTCGGTGCTCTTCTTCGTGTCAAGAAAGTTCTCACTTCCACCCTTCTGGAGGGTGTTCAAGAGGCTGCTCGGAATCGGCCACGAGAGCGTCTTGAAGGCGGAATAGACATGGTCCACCGAGATCGGGGACACGTCCAGCTCTTTCGACAACCAGTACACGACCGACACGGCCTTGTGAACAGCGTTCGACGCGGGATGCGCGTCTGTGAAGTCCTTGAGCGAGAGGCCCAGCTCTCCGCCGGTGGAGTAGAAGTTCAGCGACTTGGCGAACGTAAGCGTCTGCTTCTTGCTCGTGTTCTTGCTCGTGCCAGCCTTCCCGGGGTTCCGCCTACGAGTAGATCCCGATCCACTTCCATTGCTACCGGCCACTTCATCCGCAGCTTGCTGCGTCTGTTCCTCGGACTGATCGCTCTGCTCTTCGTGATCGTTCTTCGCGGGATTGGGGTTAGGAGCGGTGTGGCGGTCACCCAGCAAGAAGCGGAATGCGGCTATCTGCAGCTCGGGATTCTCGAACTTCGCGACCGCGGCCGCGACGGCCTCTACCTGCGCGACTCGCGCTTCAAATCGGCAATGCCCCCATGGCTCATGGCGGCACGCTACACCCGCCAGATCTGGGTCAGGCTGCGCCACGCCGCCCGCACGGAGCCCTTTCGGAGTCCCAGCCTGTTCCGGAACCAACAGAGCCCCGGCGGATCCTCAGATCCACCGGGGCTTTCTCTGTGGGCTGTTGGCAGAACCTGTCCTGGCGCGGATCGCGGCCGGATGCCGTTCCCGCGTTTCCTGTAACCACTCCCCGTTTTTCCTGTACGGGCGGGCGGGGCCATCCGTCGCGTCTCCGGAGGCGACGCCGCCAGCCCTCGTGACGCTGAGACATGCAAGCGGCGGTCGGCTCTCCCTCAACCCAGGTGTCCGGGAAAAGCCGGTCCGGCACCGATCATCCACCTGCACTGAAGGTCTCAAGCGCAACGACCACGACGAGAAGAACGGAGCTGAACCCGGTTCGGTGGACACGGGTTCAGCTCCAGTCGTCACTCACGTATACCGGGGCGGGTTTAGCCATGGATCTTCCCTCCGCAGATTCGGTCCCAACATCCGCCTCATCTCCGACCCGGGCACGCCGGGATCCGGGATCATCTCGATGGCGCTGAACACGATCACTTCCTGCTGCGCTGTGTCCGTGCTCGGATAGATATTCTCGAGCCACTGCCAGACGGCGACACGCTGTGCCTCGTTGGCCGCCGGACTCAGCAGCCAACGGACGACGTCCGGAAACAGGAGATGAGCTAGCACCTCTCCGTCGTTGTCCTCGAGACTTTCCTGAAGCAGTGGCCGCAAGAAAGGAAACTCGAAGAAGAGCGCCCCAGCGAGAGAGACCGTGCTGGCATTCATCGCAATACGTCCTGAAGTTCGTTCCTGAGGCTGCTCGCAACCAGCCGGTCATGATATGTGGCATTCGGGTTGTTCCTGAGCCACCTATTGAGTCCGTTCAAAGTCTCCTGCTCTTTCACACTGTGTGTTCTTCCGTTGTCTGACAGCGCGAACTTCAGCCGCGCTACCAGTCGGTGGCGAGAAGATCTCGCCGGGCGAGGAAGACGACGCCGCCGATGGCGTCAGCAGCCGCATCGAAGTCCGCGTGCGCGGCGACCAGACCGACGGCCCAGCCCTGAGGGGGGAACTTTTTGCGTGATCGCGGCGCTCCGGCCGAATGAGCCGCTCATACAGTTTTCGCGGCATCGTCGCCAGCAGCGAAGATACGCCGGGCGAGACCTCACGGGCCGCAGGAGAGGTCAGCGCCCGGTTTCGTACTCGAGAAGGTTCAGGTCGACGCATTGCTGGAGGTAACCCGAGACCCTGGCCGCGTGCGGCTCATCCCTGCAGTCGATTGCCACGAATCTTGATCCGGACCACTCCTGAAGCGTCCCGAGTTCACACAAACGGTCGTAGAGGTCTTGCTGAACCGCGACCCGATCCTCGCGCAGGTAGGCGCGCAACACATACCTCCCCGATTCCTCCAACTTCTCGTCAAGAAGAAGACCGCGCTCGTCGTCGGCCCTGAAAGAAACCACGTCACCCAAGGCGACGCCGTAGCGGTAGAAGGGAATGCAACAGATCTCGAGCCGCTCCGAGTCGAGCCTACGGGTCCAGAGCTGCTCCAGGTTGGACTCATCGTCAGGGATGCTGGCATTGAGGATGAAGTCCGCCTTCTCCCGCCAGACGGGTGCGAGGTGCGTCCTGTAGGTGAACTGCGTCAACGGGCGCTCCCCCTCCAAGCCCCAGGCCAGTGCGTCGGCGGCCACGCGCCAGTGTAACCGCCAGGTGGAGTGGCGTGAGGAACGAACTGGTGACAGGTTCGGTTTAGGCCGCGAGTGTGAGCGGCTCGGTTAGCTTGGCTTCGAACTCGATGGGTGTCAAGCCGCCGAGGGTGTCCTGTGCTCGTTGCCGGTGGTATTTCCGCTCGATCCAGACGACGATCGCGAGCCGCAGCTCCTGCAGGGTCGCCCACCTCTGCTGGTTGAGCACGTTCGTTTGAAGAAGGCAAGCTCTACCTCTGCGCCATCAAGGACGTGTCCTCGAACCGGATCGTCGGGTACTCGATCAGCGACTGAATGAACGCACGTCTGGCCGTCGACGCCGTGAACAGCGCCGCCGCCAGGCGCGGGAACGTCGCCGGCTGCATGGTCCACACCGCCAGAGGACGCAGTTTCGCGCCCACAAGTTCGCCACCACCCCGGCAGATGTGATCTGCAGCCTAGTCGCCGCTCTCATCCGAGCAAGGCACTTGTGCGGTGCTCCCGTCGATGCGCAACCAGACACCCTCAAGGTCATCGATGTGGTCGATATTGAACGTCGTGAGGATCGAGTCCGCGGTGGGAGTCGACCCCCCGCTCGAGACGGTGACTCGCTCAAGCTCGTCGGTGGCCGGTATCGAGATCGACTCGGTTGTCGCTCGCAAGCCGTGCGGCGGCGCAGCGACAGCGAATTCACCTCCGGGTTCGAGGACGAAACTGCCGGAGCCCTCGTACGCGACCGTGACGTGACCTCCAGGTGGCTCAGCTCTGAACGAGAGCCTCAAGCCCTCTTGCATCGACCGGCTTCCACACCAGTGAAACCAAACCTCGCCAGAGCGCACCGTGAGCTCCAAGCGATCGTCACCGGGTTCGGTCGGAAAGAAGTACATGCATCCCGCCATCGTGCCCGCGCAAAGGGCGAGCACGGCAAGGGCACCCGCCCACCGTGCCATCAGGCGCAGTCCCTCGGTCAACATGCGGCATAGCCCCCTCGCCTAAAGCTGGCATCCCATTCGAAGTAATTGGCGCACGCTCTGTTGCCAGTTAGCAAGGTCGAGTATGCCGACGCTATGCCGTATGCAGCTGCGTACCCCAGGCCTCCCCACCCTGCCCATTGTGCGGCATGCCTGGATTCGTGAGCCATCAGGGAATCCCGACATAGAACGAGATGAGTGGGATCCTGCGTAACGAACACGTCGCCGAAGATCGTACCGCCCGTGCCCGCGCCTCCTGGATTGACGGCGTTTCCGCATACGAGTATTCCTGTCGACGCTGGCCGACAGTCGCCGCCGTTCGCCATCGCGTAGGCCCAGGCGGCTCCCGAGACGGGAGCATTTACGATGCGCCGGAGTAGGGGCAGGTCTTCCATGGCTTCAGTTGCGACGACGTTCCATTGCGTGAGGCCCGACCCGAACGTCATATAAAGCGGCGCGATCTGAGGAAGATACTGTTCATCGTTGGGCCATGGAAGCCGCCCTGGAAGACGCCGGTCGCCGCCGCGTACGCGGGCCAGCCGCCGCACAGGTGCTGATCAGCTTCCTGATCGCCAACTACAACCTCCGAAAGATCGCCGCGTGGCTCGACGACTACATCCGGGGACGACTCCCCGACCCTGCCAAGTTCAGACCGCTCCGCCGCCGCGACCGCGTGTGGGCGAACCGGTACACCAAGACCACCGGCGACGGCGATCCCACCATTCCCCCTCGCGGACCTCAGGCGGCAGCCGCAGCAGATTCCGACGACCCGCTTGTCCCGATGAGGACCTGACTCGCCGCAGGAGCAGCATCACCGGCCGGTGAAGAAACCGGCACACCCACGCTCACCCAGGACAATCGAACGCGCCCGAAACCGGGCGCGTTCGCCATTTCCGGGATCCGTTCCGCCGGGGTAGCCGATCCAACCGCTCCAGCCCTCACCACAACAACAGAAAAAGAAGAAGGGCACCGGCTTCACGCCAGTGCCCTTCTTCCTTATCGACCGTTTTGCCATCAGTTCTGCCAACGGCCCCACCGGTGCCAACGGCCCTCTCTGTCGGGATGACAGGATTTGAACCTGCGACCCCTTGACCCCCAGTCAAGTGCGCTACCAAGCTGCGCCACATCCCGGTCTTCTGCTGCCCGCGCGCGGACAACTCCCCTATCCTAGCCGCTCCGCGCACGCCGCGCGAACCAGCGTGACGCCGCGCATGTCGCGGATGCCGTTGCCCGATGTCGCACCCCGACGCTACCGTCTGGCCATGACCCAGATCACGGTCGAACCAGCGACGCCGGAGCGGTTCGACGACATCGAGTACGCGTTCGCCGACGGCGGCGACGGGGCGGCATGCCAGTGCCTGTGGTGGCTGCTGACCGGGCGTGACTTCGAGGCGGCCACCGTCGCCGAGCGCACCGACATGTTCCGCGCCGAGATCGAGACCGGCCCGCCGGGCCTGGTGGCCTACGTCGACGGCTCCCCCGCCGGCTGGGTGCGCGTCGGTCCGCGCACCCAACAGCCGCGCCTCGCACGCACGCGCAACTACGCCGCGTCGCCGATCCCCTTCGACGATCCGGATGTCTGGGCGGTCAGCTGTTTCGTCGTGCGCCGTGAGTTCCGCGGTCAGGGCGTCAGCACGAGGCTGCTGGATGCCGCGGTGGACTACGCACGCGCGGCCGGGGCCCGCATCGTCGAGGCTTACCCGATCGACGTCGCCGCGAAGAAGACGCCGGTGAACGACCTGTACCACGGCACCCTTTCGATCTTCGAGAACGCCGGATTCCAGGAGGTGGCCCGCCCGAAGCCGCACATCGTGATCGTGGAGCTGCACGTCTCGGGCTGACCGCCTCCGCGGCGAGCGCCGCCTCTGACCGTACGATGAGACGACTGTCCGCCCTGCCCGAAGGAGCGCCGTGCGCACTGCACCCGACCGTTCGCCGACCACTACCGCCGCGCCGACCGGCAGCCAGGACACCCGCTGGTGGTGGGGCTTCGCGATCTACGCGCTCGTCGCCCTCGTCCACGTCGGGCTGCTCGCCGCCGGTTCGCCGCTGACCTACCCGAGCAAGCTCGCGCTCATGCCGGTGCTCATCCTCGCCGCCGTCTGGGCACTGCGGAGCACTCGCTGGAGCGCCCCTCACGCGCTGCTGGTCGCCGCGCTGCTGTTCTCGTGGTTCGGTGACGGCGCAGCGTTCTTCTTCCCCTTCTTCGACGACGAGCTGCCGATGATGCTGCTCAGCTTCGGGCTGGCGCACGCCTGCTACATCGCGCTGTTCTGGCGGCATCTCGCGGTCCGCCGCCTCCCCTGGTGGTCGGCGGTCTTCGCGATCTGGTGGGTGGTGCTGATTATCGTGCTGTGGCCCCTGCTCGGCGCGCTCGCGCTCGGCGTCGCCGCCTACGGGCTGGTGCTGGGTGGCACCGCGGTCGCCGCCACGCGGTGCAACCCGGCCGTCGTGGTGGGCGCGCTGTTCTTCCTGGCATCCGACACCATCCTCGCGTTCCGCCTGTTCGTGCCCGGCACCCCGGGGTGGATGGGCGTGGCCGTCATGGTGACGTACACGATCGGGCAGGGATTCATCGCGTACGGGGTCGTGCGCCACCTGCGTGCGAAAGACGATCGATGACGGATGCCACGCAGAAGCCGGCGCGCGTCGACGCGTGGCTCTGGGCGGTGCGCGTGTACAAGACCCGCTCCGCCGCGACCACGGCATGCCGTGCCGGCCACGTGCGGGTCAACGGCGAGCGCGCGAAGGCCGCGCAGCCGGTGCGGCCCGGCGACGAGCTGCGGGTGCGCATCGCGGGGTTCGACCGCATCCTGGTGGTGCGGCAGACCATCACCAAGCGCGTGGGCGCGGCACTGGCAGCGGCCGCCGTGGAGGATCGCACCCCTCCCCCGCCGCCGCGCGAGATGACCGCGTTCGTGCCCGTCCGCGATCGCGGCGCGGGCCGCCCGACCAAGCGCGAGCGGCGCGAGACCGACCGACTGCGCGGGCGCTGAACGAGAAGAGTCTCGGCGCTCAGAGGTCGTCGGTGATCTGCCCGGCGTACGCGGCGAGACCTCGCCGCAGCGCGACGTAGATCTCGCGGACCGAGGCATCCTGCCCGAGTTCGGCCCGCCGCACCCACTCGTCGAACGCCAGTCGCACGGTGCAGCCCACGGCGGTGATGAGGGCGCGGGCGGTGAGCACGTCGGCATCCGCCTTCGCCGCGTCGACGGCGGCATCGGTGAGCGCGTCGGCGCCCGCTGCCTCGTTGCGCAGCGCCACGGCCAGCAGGGCCGGCTCGCTCTGCACCAGCCGACGCACCCGCAGGGAGTGTGCACGACCCTCCGGCGCCTGCGCATCGAAGGCTTCGAGCAGGCGCAGCCAGCCGGTATCGAGCGCGGCCGCGACAGGAGCACCGGCGCGGATCGCGGCGAGCGTCTCGCGGCGCACGGCGGCGGCGGTGTCGTCTTCGGGGGCGAAGACGGCCTCCTCCTTCGTCGCGTAGTAGCGGAAGAACGTTCGGGGCGAGATCCCGGCGGCCCGGGCGATCTCATCGACCGTGGTCGCGGCGACACCCTTCGCCTCGAACAGCTCGAGCGCGGCATCCGAGATATCACGCTGCGTCTCGCGACGGCGGCGCTCGCGCAGCCCGACGGGCTCGTCGGCGAGCGCTGCGCGGTGCGGGGTGCCGGTGTCCATGCGGCCAGTGTACAGATTGCGCCAACATGGCACGCACTGCCAGTATTGTTGCTTCGTCGGCATCCGACACCTTCCCCTCGCATGGCGCCGCACGCGCGCGAGTGCTCAGCAGAAAGACTTTCGTGACCCTCGAGAAGACCCCTCCCACCACGGACACCCCCACGCCCACCGGCACCGCGCCCGTCATCGTGCGCCCCGGCGTCGTCATCGCCCTGCTCGTGATCTCGGCGTTCGTCGTCATCCTCAACGAGACGATCATGAGCGTCGCGCTGCCGAGCCTCATGACCGACCTCGCCATCACCGCGAGCACCGCCCAGTGGCTCACCACCGGCTTCCTGCTCACGATGGCCATCGTCATCCCGCTCACCGGCTACCTGCTGGCGCGCTTCCCGCTGCGACGGGTGTACCTCTCCGCCATGAGCCTGTTCACACTCGGCACCCTCATCGCTGCCCTCGCCCCCGGGTTCGAGATGCTGCTGGCCGGCCGCATCGTGCAGGCCTCGGGCACCGCGATCATGATGCCGCTGCTGTTCACCACCGTGCTGTCGATCGTTCCGGCGACCCACCGTGGACGCATGATGGGCGTCATCTCCATCGTCATCGCCGTCGCGCCGGCGATCGGACCGACCGTCTCGGGCGTCATCCTCTCGGCGCTCAGCTGGCGGTGGCTATTCTGGATCGTGCTGCCCATCGCCCTGATCGCGCTGACGCTCGGCGCCCTCTGGGTGCGCAACGTCACCGAGACCCGGCCCGCGAAGTTCGACGTGCTCAGCGTGCTGCTGTCGGCCGTGGGCTTCGGCGGCCTGATCTTCGGGCTCAGCTCCATCGGCGAAGCGGCGTCGGGCAACGCACCGGTGCCGGTGTGGATCCCGCTCGCCCTCGGCATCCTGGGGCTCGTCGCGTTCGTCGCCCGCCAGCTGCAGTTGCAGAAAACCGACAGCGCGCTGCTGGATCTGCGCACCTTCACGTCCAAGTCGTTCAGCCTCGCGGTGACCCTTGTCGTCGTCGTGATGGCTGCGCTCTTCGGCTCGCTCGTGCTGCTTCCCATCTACCTCACCGACGTGCTGGGCCTCGAGACGCTGACCATCGGGCTCATGCTGCTGCCCGGCGGCGTGCTGATGGGCGTCATCGCGCCGGTCGTGGGCTCGCTCTTCGACAAGTACGGGCCCACCCCGCTCGTCATCCCCGGCATGATCGTCGCCGCTGCGGCGCTGTGGGGAATGACGACGTTCGACGAGTCGGCCACGATCCCCTGGATCATCGCGGTGCACATGACGCTGAACCTCGGGCTCGGCTTCGTGTTCACGCCGCTGCTCACCTCGGCGCTCGGCTCGCTTCCGCGGTCGCTGTACCCGCACGGCAGCGCGATCGTCGGGACGATCCAGCAGGTCGCCGGCGCCGCCGGCACCGCCGTGTTCGTCACGCTCATGTCGGTGCAGGCCGCCGCGTCGCTGGCGGAGGGTGCGAGCGCGGTCTCGGCCGTCGCCTCCGGCGTGCACCTGGCGTTCCTCACCGGGGCGATCGTGGCGTCGGTCGCGGTGATCCTCGCGTTCTTCGTACGCAAGCCGGCGACCCCCGACGACGCCCCGCACGACGAGGCGCTCGTCGCCCACTGACCGCACGGGCATCGAGAGGGGCCGGCAGCACTGTGCTGCCGGCCCCTCGTCGTCGGATGCCCTCGGGGCTACGCGCGGGCGGGCAGCATCGCGAGCAGCCATCCGGCGCTGCGCACCCCGGCGCCGGCGTCGATCGCGCGCCGGGACAGTTCCCGGTCGGCCGTGACGACCACGACCCGGCGACCGAGCGACACCAGTCGGGATGCCTCGTCGACGATCGCGTCGTCGCCCGCGGCGGGAGCGCGCACGACGTGCACGCCGGCCGCATCGCCGGCGGCGCGAGCCGCGCCCTCGAGCACCACCGACACCTCGGGGAACCACTGCCCGGCCGGAAGCTCCAGCTCAGCGGCATCCACCCCGGCGCGCGCCCACGTCGCCACGCGCACCATCAGCCGCGCCGCCGCGCCGGGCCGGTCGCGCCACCAGCCGTCGGGCACCGACCCGACGACGTTCGCGGCATCCACCACCACGGCGGGGCGCACGTCGAGCAGGGCCCGCAGCCGCGGCCATGCATCCGCCAGCCCGGGATGCAGCGGGTAGCCCGCGACGTCGGCCACCGGCACCCACGCGAGCTCTCGGCTCTCCGCGTCGCTGATGACCGGCTCGAACGGCTCGACGACGTCGGCCAGCACCGTGCCGTAGCTCCAGATGCCGAGGTCGAGCATGCTCAGCAGGCGCGGACGCACGGCCCCCGCCGGCACGCCGGCTTCTTCCGCCGCCTCGCGCAGGGCGGCGTCGCCGGCGCTCTCGTGCTCATGGCGCGCCCCGCCCGGGAGCCCCCACGTGCCACCGAAGTGACTCCACGACACCCGATGCTGCAGCAGGATGCCACGCTCGGCATCCAGCGCCAGGAGCCCCGCCGCACCGAAACGACCCCAGTACCGGGTGCCGTCGTCGGCCACCACCCACGCATCACCGGGGTCGCGCGGGCCGTCGGGGCGGCGCGGCTCATCCGAGGCGGGAGGAACGATGGTCACCTCTCCACCCTGTCACACCCACCCACGACACCCGCGATACACCCGAGAACGGCGGAATATCGGGAGCGCCACGCGATGCTGTGCGAGCCCACAATCCGCGGGCCGTCGATCCCGAATGACGCTGTGGCCACTACATATGGGATGAGACACAGGTCAGACCACATACATATAGTGGTGGTCCGCCTCCGCCTGAGAGGCGCTGAACCGCTCGCAGAGGATGCCATGACCCCGCCCTCCCTTCCCCCCGCACCCCGCACGATCCCCGTGGCCGCCGCCGTGAACGAGTACCTCTCTCGCGCCGACTGGCGGGTCAACGCCAACGCGAACCAGGGGTACTCGCTGGGCGGCCTCATGCTCAACGCGTCGGGCAAGATGATCGCCAACTACTGGCTCGACGAGGTCTATGCCCCCGAAGCCGGCGCCGCGCATCGCGACGGCGACCTGCATATCCACGACCTCGACATGTTCGCGGGGTACTGCGCGGGGTGGTCCCTGCGCACGCTGCTCGAGCAGGGCTTCAACGGCGTTCCCGGCAAGATCGCGTCGCGACCGCCGAAGCACCTCTCGAGCGCACTCGGTCAGATGGTGAACTTCCTCGGCACGTTGCAGAACGAATGGGCCGGAGCGCAGGCGTTCAGCTCGTTCGACACCTATCTCGCCCCCTTCCTGCGCCTCGACGCCCTGACGTACGACCAGGTGCGCCAGGCGATGCAGGAGTTCGTCTACAACCTCAACGTCCCGTCGCGCTGGGGCACGCAGACGCCGTTCACCAACCTCACGTTCGACTGGACCGTGCCCGACGACCTCGCCACCCAGCGACCGCTGATCGGAAGCCGGGTGTGCGACTTCACCTACGGCGATCTGACGCCGGAGATGTCGATGATCAACCAGGCGTTCATCGACGTGATGAGCGAAGGCGACGACGACGGCCGCGCCTTCACCTTCCCGATCCCGACCTACAACATCACGCCCGACTTCCCGTGGGACGACCCGGTCGCCGACGCCCTGTTCGCAATGACGGCGAAGTACGGGCTCCCCTACTTCCAGAACTTCATCAGCTCCGACCTCGACCCCCACATGATCCGGTCGATGTGCTGCCGGCTGCAGCTGGATCTCACCGAGCTGCTGAAGCGTGGCAACGGCCTGTTCGGGTCGGCGGAGCAGACCGGGTCGATCGGCGTCGTCACCATCAACTGCGCGCGCCTGGGTTACGTGCACGCCGGCGACGAGGCGGCGGCGATCGCGCGCCTGGATGAACTGCTCGACATCGCCCGCGACAGCCTCGAAGCCAAACGGGTCGTCATCGACCGCCACATCGAGGGTGGCCTGTTCCCCTACACGAAGCGCTACCTCGGCTCGCTGCAGAACCACTTCTCGACCATCGGGGTCAACGGCCTCAACGAATTCGTCCGCAACCTCACCGGCGACGCCGACGACATCGCCACGCCTGCCGGGCGGGCCATGGCCGCCCGCCTGCTCGATCACGTGCGAGAGCGCATGGTCGAGTTCCAGGAGCAGACCGGGCACATGTACAACCTCGAGGCGACACCCGCCGAAGGGGCGACGTACCGTTTCGCCAAGGAGGACATCGCCCGCTTCCCCGGCATCCGTCATGCCGGCACCCCGCAGAACCCGTACTACACCAACTCGTCGCAGCTGCCGGTGGGGTTCACCGACGATGCGTTCGAGGCGATGGCGCTGCAGGAGGAACTGCAGGGCAAGTACACCGGCGGCACAGTGCTGCATCTGTACATGGGCGAGGCGCTGGCATCCGCACAGGCGTGCAAGACCCTGGTGCGGCGGTCGCTGGAGCGCTTCCGCCTGCCCTACCTCACCGTCACGCCGACGTTCTCGATCTGCCCGGCGCACGGCTACCTGTCGGGCGACCTGCCGCAGTGCCCCCGGTGCGGCGCGGAGTGCGAGGTCTGGACCCGGGTGATGGGCTACTTCCGCCCCGTGTCGTCGTTCAACATCGGCAAGCGGGGCGAGGCCGCCGAGCGCGTGTACTTCGATCAGCACCGGGCGGATGCCGCGCCGCAGCTCGTCGGAGCGCCCGCGTGACCACCCCCACTGCCGACACCCTGCGCATCGCGGGGCTGACGCGCCTGTCGAGCGTCGACTGGCCGGGCCGCCTCGCGGCCACGGTCTTTCTGCAGGGATGCCCGTGGGACTGCTTCTACTGCCACAACCCGGCGCTGATCGCCCCGCGCGCCACCCCCACGCTGACATGGGAGGAGGTCGCCGTCTTCCTCGACACCCGGCGCGGACTGCTCGAGGCGGTGGTGTTCTCCGGCGGCGAGCCGACGATGCAGGCCGCCCTGGCCCTCGCGATGGCCGACGTGCGCGCGCGGGGGTTCGCGGTGGGGTTGCACACGGGCGGCGCGTATCCGCGGCAGCTGGCGCGCGTGCTGCCCCTCGTGGACTGGGTGGGGCTCGATATCAAGGCCGCCACCGCTGACGCGTACACGGCGGTCACCGGTCGCCCCGGCGCAAGCGAGCGCGCCTGGCGGTCGCTGGAGCTGGTGCTGGCCGAGCAGCGCCGGCGCGAGGGCGGCGACCGGCCCCTCGACTACGAGGTGCGCACCACCGTGCACCCCGACGCGATCGATGAGCCCGGCCTCACGGCGCTCGGATGCCGCCTGGCGGAGGCCGGCGTGCGCACCTGGGCGGTGCAGCGCTTCCGCGAGACCGGCACGCGGGTGCCGCTCCCCCGCGGGGCGCGCTCGACGCGCGCGGTCGCCCTCGACGGCATCCCCACGGCCCGGTTCGAGAGCGTCACCGTGCGCTGACCCGGTTCGTGCCTGGCAGGGCGCCGGCCTCGCGTCCGCGCTGTGCCGCCGAAACGCACGAGCCCACACCGGGGGCACGAACCCACACCGGCGGCACGAGCCCACACCGGGGGCACGAGCCCACACCGGGGGCACGAGCCCACACCGGGGGCACGAGCCCACACCGGGGGCACGAGCCCACACCGAACGCACGAGCCCACACCTCCCGCGCGCACGGGGAGTGTGGCTTCGTGCGTTGCGTGTGGGTTCGCGCGCGCATCCGTCCCCACGGGCGTGCCCACGCGCGCGGCGCGTGTGGGCTCGCGCTACCCGTGTGGGTACGCCGCCCCGGCGCCCGCGACCACCCACGCGCCCGCGCCCGACCCCTTGCTCGCGCACCACCGGGCCCGGCTCGCACGAACCCACACCGAAGGCACGAGCCCACACGTCCCGCGCGCACGGGCAGTGTGGGCTCGTGCCTTACGTGTGGGCTCGCGAGCGAATCAGGGGCCCACGGGAGTGCTCACGCGCGCCGTGCGTGTGGGCTCGCCCGTCCCCTGAGGGGCCGCGCGCGCACCCGCATCCCACCGCCGCCGGGACCCGGCCCGCGAAACCACGAACGGGGCGGGACATCGCGCGGTACGCGGCATCCCACCCCGAAAGTGGTGTCTCAGCGGACGCGAGAGCCAAAAGGCACCCGCGACCGGCGACTCAGCGCTGGCGCTTCTCGCGCACCCGCATGTTGATGACGATCGGCGTGCCCTCGAAGCCGAAGAGCTCGCGCAGGCGCCGCTGGATGAACCGGCGGTAGCCCGGGTCGAGGAACCCGGTCGTGAACAGCACGAATGTCGGCGGACGCGTGGATGCCTGCGTGCCGAACAGGATGCGCGGCTGCTTGCCACCGCGCAGCGGGTGCGGGTGCTCGGCCACGAGCTCGGAGAGGAACGCGTTGAACTTGCCGGTGGGGATGCGCTGATCCCACGACGCCAGCGCCGTCTCGAGCGCGGGCACCAGCTTGTCGAGGTGACGACCGGTGAGAGCCGAGATGTTGACGCGCGGGGCCCACGCCACGTGGGCGAGGTCCTGCTCGATCTCGCGCTCGAGGTAGCGGCGACGGTCCATGTTCTCCATGTCGTCGTCGTTCAGGCGATCCCACTTGTTGAACGCCAGCACGAGGGCGCGACCCGATTCGAGCACGAGGTCGATGATGCGCACGTCCTGCTCGCTCAGCGGCTGGCTGACATCGAGCACGACCACGGCCACTTCGGCCTTCTCGAGCGCCGCGGAGGTGCGCAGCGACGCGTAGAAGTCGGCGCCCTGCTGCAGGTGCACCCGGCGACGGATGCCGGCGGTGTCGACCAGGCGCCAGAGCTTGCCGCCCAGTTCCACGACCTCGTCGACCGGGTCGCGGGTGGTGCCCGCCAGCTCGTTGACGACGACGCGCTCTTCGCCCGCGGCCTTGTTCAGCAGCGACGACTTGCCGACGTTGGGCCGGCCGAGGATCGCCACGCGGCGAGGCCCGCCGATCTCCTGCTTGGCGACCGCCGACACCTCCGGCAGCACCTTCATGACCTCGTCGAGAAGGTCGGCGACGCCGCGGCCGTGGATGGCCGAGACGGGGTACGGCTCGCCGAGGCCGAGAGCCCAGAGGGCGGCCGCCTCCGGCTCGTGGCGCTGGTCGTCGATCTTGTTCGCGACGAGGAAGACCGGCTTGCCGCTCTTGCGCAGCAGCTTCACGACGTGCTCATCGGTGGAGGTGGCGCCCACCATCGCGTCGACGACGAAGAGCACCACGTCGGCGAGGTCGATCGCGATCTCGGCCTGCGCGGCGACCGAGCGGTCGATGCCCCGGGCGTCGGGCTCCCAACCGCCGGTGTCGACCAGCGAGAACCGGCGGTCCATCCACTCGGCCTTGTACGTGACGCGGTCACGGGTCACGCCGGGGGTGTCCTCCACGACGGCCTCGCGGCGGCCGAGGATGCGGTTGACCAGCGCGGACTTGCCGACGTTGGGGCGACCGACGATCGCGACCACCGGCAGCGCCGGGGTGTATTCCACACCGTCATCGCCGCGCGCGACACCGGCGAGCAGCCCGGCGTCTTCGTCGTCGAGCTCATAGTCCGACAGCGAGGCGCGCAGGGTCGCTGCGCGCTGCTCGGCAAGGTGCTCGTCCATGTCGGCGAGCTTCTCGGCCAGGTTGTCCGGGCCGCCTTCGTATTCTTCTTCAGCGCTCATGGTGCGCTCCCGTCTCTGCGCGGACGACGTCGAGTACGGCGTCCACTGTCTCGTCGAAATTCAATGCGGTCGAGTCGACGACCGTCACGCCGGGGGCGGCGGTCAGGAAGTCCACGACCTTGGCGTCGGCGGCGTCACGGCGGTGCAGCGCGTCGGCGACCGCCGTGGCATCCTGCGTCGTGATCTCGGCGCTGCGCCGCGCGGCGCGCACCTCGGGCGCGGCGGTGAGGAGAATCCGCACCGGCGCGTCGGGGGTCACCACCGTTGTGATGTCGCGGCCCTCCACGATGACGCCCGGCAGTGCGGACGTGGCCACCAGCGCCCGGAACATGGCGTTCACGGCTTCGCGCACCGCCGGCACCCGTGCGACGCCGCTGACCGCCTCGGACACGCGCGGCTCACGGATGGCGCCGGTCACGTCGACCGTGCCGACCCTCACCCAGTAGTCGTCAGGGTCGAGGGAGATCGCGAAGTCGAAGTCGCCGGCGACCTCGAGCACCGCAACGGCGTCGGAGGTGTCGATGCCGTGCGACAGCGCATGCCAGGCCAGGGCGCGGTAGGCGGCGCCGGTGTCGAGGTAGCCGAACGACAGCCGCCGGGCGGCCTGCTTGGACACGCTGGACTTGCCGCTTCCGGCGGGGCCGTCGATCGCGACGACGAGGGGGCCACCCTCGCTCGAAGCGGAGCCGTGGGAGGTGTCAGTCATTGGTGCTCGCAATCTTCCAGCCCCGCTCCGTCAGACCGTCGACGGTCCGGCGCACCGCGGCGGGGACGACGCTGACTTCCGCCAGGCCGAACTGTGCGCCCGGAGAGTGCTCCAGGCGCAGGTCCTCGACGTTCACGCCGAGGACGCCGAGGTCGCCGAACAGGCGACCCAGCTGGCCGGGGCGGTCATCGACCATCACCACGACGGGCTCGAAACGGCGGTTCTGCCCGTGCTTGCCGGGGAGTCGCTCGACGCCGTCGTTCCCGCGCCGGATCGTCTCGGCCACCTCACGACGGGCGCCGGGCACCTCGGGTTCGCGCAGCGCGGCCGACACGGCCGTGAGGTCGGCGGCCAGCGCGTCGAGCACGTCGACGACGGGCGCGGCGTTGGCGCCGAGGATCTGCACCCAGAGCTCGGGCGCGGATGCCGCGATGCGCGTGGTGTCGCGCACGCCCTGACCGGCGAGGCGCAGCGAACCCTCCGGCGCATCGACGAAGCGGCCGGCCAGCAGGCTCGCCACCAGCTGCGGCACGTGGGAGGTGAGGGCGACGGCCCGGTCGTGCTCTTCGGGACTCATCTCCACCGGCATGGCGCCGAGGTCGAGGGCGAGGGCTTCGACGGCGGCGAGGTCGCCCGGTCGGGTCTCGCCGTCGCGGCACACGACCCACGGGCGGCCGACGAAGATGTCGGCGCGGGCGGCGATCGCACCGCCCCGCTCGCGGCCGGCCAGCGGGTGGGAGCCGATGTAGCGGGTGAGGTCGACGCCCCGCTCGCGCAGACGCCGCAGCGGCTCGAGCTTGACGCTCGCGACATCGGTGACGACGGCCTGCGGGTGGGCGTTCAGTTCCCGCTCGATGACGTCAGCGGTCACGTCGGGCGGGACCGCCACGACGACGAGGGCGGGCATGTCATCGGGGCGCGCGGCACGGCCGGCGCCATAGTCGATGGCCAGGCGCAGCTGCGCGGGCGACGTGTCGTCGAGCACGACGTCGATGCCGCGGGCCCGCAGCGCGTGGCCGATGCTCGAACCCAGCAGCCCGGCGCCGACGATGCGGACGGGGCCCTGCACGCGCGCAGCGAGCGGCCCCGTCGTCGAATCGGTCACTGGCTCTCCTGGTCACCCGGCGACGGCTCCTCCGTCGCGGCGCGCGCCAAAGTGAGCAGCGCGCCGCGTTCCACTGTAGTCAACTCGCGGGCGCGCCCCGCCGGGAGGGTTCCCAGGTGCAGCGGGCCGAACTGGCGTCGCACGAGCTCGATGACGGGGTGGCCGACCTCGCTCATCATGCGCCGCACGATGCGGTTGCGACCGGAGTGCAAGGTGAGCTCGACCAGGCTCGTCTCGCCGGAGGTGTCCAGCAGCCGCGCCTTGTCGGCGGCGATGGGCCCGTCCTCCAGCTCGATGCCCTTGGTGAGCCGGGAGATCGTCTGCGCGGTGACCCGGCCGGACACCTTCGCGATGTACACCTTGGTCACGCCGAACGAGGGGTGTGCCAGCACGTGGGCGAGGTCGCCGTCGTTGGTGAGCACCAGCAGGCCGGAGGTCTCGGCATCCAGGCGTCCGACGTTGTACAGCCGCTCCGGCCAGTCCTTCGTGTACCGGCGCAGGTCGGGCCGGCCGTTCTCGTCCTTCATCGTGCTCACCACGCCGGTGGGCTTGTTGAGCATGACGTAGCGCTTGGACTGGTCGAGCTGGATGACCGTGCCGTCCACGTCGATGAGGTCGCGCTCGGGGTCGATGCGCGACCCCAGCTCGGTGACGACCTGCCCGTTCACCCGCACACGTCCTTCGACGATGAGATTCTCGGACACCCGCCTCGACGCGACCCCCGCGTTCGCGAGCGCCTTCTGCAGCCGTACACCCTCGGTGTCCATCGTCGTCTTCTCTCCCTCTGATCGTGTGGGGTCGTCGTGCTCGGTCATCGCAGACCCTCCACGTCGAACCCGTCGGCGCCGTCGTCCAGCAGCGGCGAAATGTGCGGCAGCTCGTCGAGCGAGTTGATGCCGAGGTTCACCAGCAGTGCGTCGGTGGTGCCGTAGTTGATCGCCCCGGTCTCGGGGTCGGTGAACAGTTCGGTGATGAGGCCGCGCGCGACCAGGGTGCGCACGACGGAGTCGACGTTGACGGCGCGGATCGACGCCACCTGGCTGCGGGTCACCGGCTGCTTGTACGCGATGACGGCGAGGGTCTCCAGCGCCGCCTGCGACAGCCGGGACGGCGCCTGCGCGTTGACGAACTCGGAGACGAGGTCGTCGTGCTCGGCGCGCACGTACAGCCGCCAGCCGCCGCCCACTTCACGCAGCTCGAAGCCGCGCCGGGGACCCGGGCCTTCGCCGTCGTAGTCGGCCACGAGCATCCGGACCGCCTGGCGCACGGTGTCGACGGGCGCGCCGACGGCGGCAGCGAGGTGCACGATCGGCTGCGGCTCGTCGACGACGAGCAGGATCGCCTCGAGGCGCTGGGCGACGGATGCCGCATCCTGCGGCCGCGGCGCGGGCTGCTCGGCGTCGTCGGTCGCGGAGAGCGCCCCGGCGTCGGGCGTGGGCGTTTCATCGGTCATAGTCGGCTCCCAGAGAGGCGAGGCTGTCATCCGACCAGCGTTCGGCGGTCCAGCGCAGGGTCAGTTCGCCGAGCGGCTCCAGCTGCTCGAACGACAGGGCGGCGTGGCGGTACAGCTCGAGCACCGCGAGGAAGCGGGCGACGACGACACCGGTCTGCGTGACGCCCGCGATGAGGTCACGGAAGTTGAGGGTGCCGGCATCCCGCAGCAGCGTCACGACCACCGCGGCCTGCTCGCGGATCGACACCAGCGGCGCGTGCAGGTGATCCAGCCCGACGTGCGGGATCTCTTTCGGCGTCATGGCGAGCACGGCGAGGGCGGCGAAGTCCGCGGGCGAGAGGGTCCACACCAGTTCGGGCACGGCGCGACGGTACTTCTCCTCCAACGGCACCGAGCGGGTGTGCCGCCGGTCCTCGGCCTGCAGCCGCGCGGCGAACCAGGTGGAGACTTCCTTGAAGGCGCGGTACTGCAGCAGTCGCGCGAACAGCAGATCGCGCGCCTCGAGCAGGGCCACCGATTCGGCGTCCACGAGCTCGCCCTGCGGCAGCAGTCCGGCGACCTTCATGTCCAGCAGCGTCACCGCCACGACGAGGAACTCGGATGCCTCGTCCAGCTGCTCCGCGGTCTGCATGCTGCGCAGGTAGGCGATGAACTCATCGGTCACCTTGCTGAGCGCGACGTCGGTGATGTCCAGCTCGTGCTGCGAGATCAGCGACAGCAGCAGGTCGAAGGGACCGTCGAACACGTCGAGCGAGACGCGGAAGCCCTCGTCTGCGCCGGGCCCGGCGGCGGCATCCGTCGAGGCCGCGTCGTCGGGCGTCGTGCCGGCACGGGATTTCCCGGCGGGCACCACGTCGGCAGGGAAGACGGCAGGGGTCGCGGCGACCTCGTCGTCAGGCGACGGCGCCACGGGCGACCAGCTCCCGCGCCAGCCGCAGGTAGGCCTGGGCGGCAGGGTGCTCCGGCGCGAACTCGGTGATCGGCACGCCTGACACCGAGGCGTCCGGGAACTTCACGGTGCGGCCGATGACCGTCTCGAGCACGTCGTCGCCGAACGCGTCGACGACCCGCTCCAGCACCTCACGCGAGTGCAGGGTGCGGGGGTCGTACATGGTGGCCAGCACGCCGTCGAGCGTGATGGTGGGGTTGAGGCGGTCCCTCACCTTGTCGATCGTCTCGATGAGCAGAGCGACGCCGCGCAGCGCGAAGAACTCGCACTCCAGCGGGATGAGCACCCCGTGGCTGGCGGTGAGGGCGTTGACGGTCAGCAGCCCCAGCGAGGGCTGGCAGTCGATGAGAATGACGTCGTACTCCCCCGCGACCTTGCGCAGCACGCGGGCGAGGATCGTCTCACGGGCGACCTCGTTGACGAGGTGCACCTCAGCCGCCGACAGATCGATGTTGGCCGGAAGGATGTCCAGGCCCTCGACGCCGGTGGGCACGATGATGTCGTGCGGGTCGCGCTTGGTGTCCAGCAGCAGGTCGTAGATCGTGGGGATCTCGTGCGTGTGCACCCCGAGCCCCGCCGACAGAGCGCCCTGCGGGTCGAAGTCCACGGCCAGCACGCGGCGGCCGTACTCGGCCAGCGACGCCGCCAGGTTGATCGTGGTCGTCGTCTTGCCGACGCCGCCCTTCTGGTTGCACAGCGAGATGATGCGGGCGGGCCCGTGCCCATCGAGCTTCGGTGGCGTCGGGAAGCCCTGGTAGGGGCGGCCGGTGGGACCGATCGGGGTGTCCCCCGCCGCGGTCTTCGCCGTTTGTGCCTTGGTCGCCACCGATGCTCCTGCCTGTGCTTCGCCTGCAACGATTCTAATCATCGCGACGACGATCGCCGGAGGGCGCGCGGCGGCGTGCCCTCCGGCGATGCGGACGTCAGCGGGCGGAGCCGGCCAGGCTGCCGGTCACTTTCTCGCCGCTGGGGTCGTAGACCATGCAGAGGATCTCGCGGTCGCCCTGCTCCCACGACTGCTCGCTGGGGTACATCGGCCAGTAGTCCAGCGCGGACTCCTCGTAGGCGATGCCCACGAAGTCGGCGAACTCGGCGATGCAGGTCTCGCCTGCCTCGCTGACCAGGGCGTCCTCGCCCGGGTACTCCGGGTCGGTGGAATCGAACGTGTAGTAGACCTCGTCCTCGTGCGGCTCGCTGCAGGGCACGACGGGGACGCTGTCCACCTGCGTCGTGTCGCTGAGCGCGGAGGTGTTCAGGCAGTCGCCGAGGGAGATCGAGAAGACGTCGACGGCTTCGCCGCTTTCGTCGGGCTGGCTGCTCTCGTCGCCGTCGACGCGCACGGCGCCGGAGGTGTCGGGCGTGGTGGCGCAGGCGCTCAGCGAGGTCAGGCCGATGACGAGCAGGGCTGCGGCGGCGAGGTGCGGACGGACGAGCTTGATGGTGGTCACGTTCTTCTCCGTGTCGGTACGTCGTTTTCACGAGTTGTCACGTCGATTTTGGCGGATGCCGAGGGCGGCGCGTCTTCCGCTACCATTCTCCCGCGCAACGGCCCGACCTTCTATGGGCCCGCCTGTGCGGCCGTGCGGGAGGACCCCGCGGACACGGTCAGAGGCTGCCGAGCACGTCCAGCCGCACCTGGGCGACGACGGCGATGAGCGCGTAGTTCAGCACCGTGATCAGCGGCGCCCAGGTCAGCAGCGCGGCGCCGAGGCGCGGCATCCGCCCCCACACCCCGTCACGCAGCGCCCACGCGAGGGTGAACCAGAACAGCGGGATGGTCACCAGCCACACCACCATGCACCACGGGCACAGCGAGCCGTATTCGAAGACGCTGCGGTAGGCGAAGAGGTGCACGAGCAGGAAACCGCCCAGCAGGAACAGCGTGTACACCCGCCAGAACCACCGCCGCATGCCGCCGGGGGCCGCGAGCGCGCTCACCCCGGCGTAGAGAGGCCCGAGGAACAGCACGATGCCGATGATCGAGTTGCTGAACCCCAGCAGGTTGCCGCCGGGCGAGAGCAGGTTCGGTCCGCAGGTGACCAGCACGCTGATCTGGCAGGAGATGAGGGGGTCGGCGCCGGTGAGCTGGCCGATGTACTCCTGGTAGAGCAGGAACGACACCACCCAGCCTGCCAGGGCCGCGACGATCCAGAAGACCGCGAGTCCGCGCGGCGGACGGAGAGTGGCCGTACCGGTGGTGGGCATGCCCCCAGTCTGGCGACACCCACGGCCTCGCGCCCACCCCCGCGCCGTGCAAACCCCGCCCCCGCCCCGCCCCCAACCGTGAGCGTCGGAGCCGCGCGGGCGGGCGGGGGGTCAGCGGGCGCGCGGGTGGGACGTGACGTAGACGTCGCGCAGCGCGTCGGGTGAGACGTAGGTGTAGATCTGGGTCGTCGCCACCGAGGCGTGGCCGAGCAGCTCCTGCACGACGCGCACGTCGGCTCCGCCCTGCAGCAGGTGCGTCGCGAAGGAGTGCCGCAGCGTGTGGGGCGACACGTGCGCCGTCAGCTGCGCCCTCTCGGCCGCCTTGCCGATCACCGCCCACGCGCTCTGCCGCGACAGCGGGGCGCCCCGCACCCCGAGGAACAGCCGCGGCGTGGCCCTCCCCCGGCGCGACAGCTCCGGCCGCGCCCGCGTGAGGTAGGAGTCGACGGCGGTGCGCGCATACGACCCGATCGGCACGATGCGCTCCTTGTCGCCCTTGCCCCGCACCCGCAGCACGTCGCCGTGGGCGAGGTCGTCGACGTCGAGCTGCACGATCTCCGAGATGCGGGCACCCGTGGCATACAGCAGCTCCAGCAACGCGCGGTCGCGGATGCCGACGAGGTCGCCCGCGGCGGCATCGGATGCCAGGGGCCCCGACGCGTCGAGCAGGGCCTCGACCTGCGCGATCGTCAGCGCCTTGGGCAGTCGCCGGGCCGCCTTGGGCGGGCGCAGGCGGCCGGTGGGGTCGCCGGTGGCGATGCCCTCCCTCGCCAGATACCGGTGGAAGGAACGCACGGCGGACTGCAGGCGGGCGAGGCTCGCCGCGGCGGGCGGCGGGTCGGCCGCCGCCCGATCGGCGATGAACCGCGTCACGACGTCGGCGGTGATCTCGTCGGTGTCGGCGATGCCCTGCTCCCCCAGCCACCGCGCATACGCGTCGAGGTCGCGGCGATAGGCGGCACCGGTGTGCTCGGACAGACCGCGCTCGATCGCGACGTGCCGGAGGAACGCGTGCACCGCGCGATCGACCTGCATGTCAGCGCCCGGCAGCTCCGGCCCGGCGCAGGTGCTCGGCCGCGGCGAAGGCGCCCAGCGCGAGCACGCCGTTGCGCACCCGCCCGGCCAGCACCGCGGTGATCACGTCGTCGACGGCCACCCACTCCACCCGGATGTCCTGCTCCTCCTCGGTGCGCTCATGCACCTGCGGGGCAGCGGACAGTCCGCGCGCCAGGAACACGTGCAGCGTCTCGTCGCTGCCCCCGGGACTGGTGTGGAAGCTCAGCAGGGGCTCCCACTCCGCCGCCACGAGGTCCGCCTCCTCCGCCAGCTCGCGCTTCGCCGTCTCGGCCGGCGGCTCGCCCTCGACGTCGAGCAGCCCGGCGGGCAGCTCCCAGTCGCGGGCGCGGATCGGATGCCGGTACTGCTGCAGCACCAGCATCCGGCCCTCATCGTCCAGCGCGACGACCGCGACGGCACCGGTGTGCTGCACGTAGTCGCGCACGATCTGCCCGTCGCCGTAGCGGACGGTGTCGTGGCGCACGTCCCAGACGTGACCGGAGTAGACCAGGTCGCTCTGCTCGACCTCGCACGAGACCGGTTCGTCGCGCAGCCAGCCGGCGGTGTCGTCAGTCATTCTCGACGTCGAACAGCTCGCTGGCACGGTGCCGCTCCACGGCGGCGGCCACGAGCCCGCGGAACAGCGGGTGCGGGGCGGTCGGACGCGAACGCAGCTCGGGGTGGGCCTGGGTGGCGATGTAATACGGGTGCACGTCGCGCGGCAGCTCGACGTACTCCACGAGCCCCAGGTCGGGGTTGATGCCGGAGAAGACGAGCCCGGCGTCGGCGATCTGGTCGCGGTAGCGGTTGTTGACCTCGTAGCGGTGACGGTGACGCTCGTAGGCGACGTCCGAGCCGTAGAGCTCCGCCGCCAGCGATCCCTCCGCCAGCTGGGCGGGGTACAGGCCCAGACGCATCGTGCCGCCCAGGTCACCGCCGGCGAGGATATCGACCTGCTCCGCCATCGTAGCGATGACCGGGAACTCGGTGTCGGGGTCGAACTCGCTCGACGACGCGCCTTCGAGCCCGGCGACGGACCGCGCGTACTCGATGACCATGCACTGCAGGCCGAGGCAGATGCCGAGGGTGGGGATGCCCTGCTCGCGGGCGAACCGCAGCGCCCCGAGCTTGCCCTCGATGCCGCGGATGCCGAAGCCGCCGGGCACCACGATGCCGTCGACACCCGCCAGCGCCTTCGCCGCACCCTCGGGCGTCTCGCACAGGTCGGACGGGATCCAGGTGATCTTGACCTTGGTCTCCTGCCCGAAGCCGCCCGCCTTCAGCGCCTCGGTGACCGAGAGGTACGCGTCGGGAAGGTCGATGTACTTTCCGACCAGGCCGATGGTCACCTCGTGCTTGGGGTTGTGCACGGCCTGCAGCACGGTGTTCCAGCGCGTCCAGTCGACCTCGGCGGCCTTGGTCAAGCCGAGGGCGCGCACGATGTACTCGTCGAGTCCCTGCTCGTTGAGCATGGTCGGGATGTCGTAGATGCTCGGCACATCGACGGCGTTGACGACGGCATCCTCGTCGACGTCGCACATGAGCGCGATCTTGCGCTTGTTCGACTCGGTGACGGGACGGTCGCTGCGCAGCACGAGCGCGTCGGGCTGGATGCCGATGGAGCGCAGCGCCGCGACGGAGTGCTGGGTGGGCTTGGTCTTCTGCTCGCCCGAGGCGCCCATGAACGGCACCAGCGAGACGTGCACGAAGAACACGTTGCCGCGACCGAGCTCGTGGCGGATCTGACGAGCGGACTCGATGAACGGCTGCGACTCGATGTCGCCGACGGTGCCGCCGATCTCGGTGATGATCACGTCGGGCTGCGGCTCCTCAGAGGCCTGCAGGCGCATGCGGCGCTTGATCTCGTCGGTGATGTGCGGGATGACCTGCACGGTGTCGCCGAGGTACTCGCCGCGACGCTCCTTGGCGATGACCTGCGAGTAGATCTGGCCGGTGGTCACGTTGGCGGCCTGACTCAACTCGATGTCGAGGAAGCGCTCGTAGTGCCCGATGTCGAGGTCGGTCTCGGCGCCGTCGTCGGTCACGAAGACCTCGCCGTGCTGGAACGGGTTCATCGTTCCGGGGTCGACATTCAGGTAGGGATCGAGCTTCTGCATCACCACGCGCAGTCCGCGCGCGGTCAGAAGGTTGCCGAGGCTCGCGGCGGTCAGGCCCTTACCCAACGAGGAAACGACACCGCCCGTCACGAAGATGTGCCTGGTGGTGTCGTTCGAAATGATGCCCGCGGTAGAAGTTTCCGTCACGGGCTTTCATCCTATCAGTCCGGCGGCGCCCAAGCTGAGCAGTTCGCGCGCGTGGGTGAGTGCGGCCTCGGAATCGGTCATGCCCGACAGCAGCCGCGCCATCTCGGCCTCGCGATCTGCGCCCTCCAGGCGGCGCACGCTGGAGGCGGTGACGGAGCCGTCGTTGGCCTTCACCACGCTGAGGTGGTTGGTGGCGAAGGCGGCGACCTGGGCGAGGTGGGTGACCACGACGACCTGCGACGACTCCGCCAGCCGCGCCAGCCGGCGCCCCACCTCGATCGCGGCGGCACCGCCGATGCCGGCATCCACCTCGTCGAAGACGAATGTGGGAACCGGCTCGGTGGCGGCGATGACGACTTCGAGGGCGAGCATGACGCGGCTGAGCTCGCCGCCCGACGCGCCCTTGGCCACCGGGCGCAGGTCGGCGCCCGGGTGCGGCGCGAGGAGGATGGTGACATCGTCGCGGCCGGCAGCGGAGGCGGCGCCGGGGGCCACCTCGACGACGAGACGGGCGTCGGGCAGCGCCAGCGCCCGCAGCTCGGCGGTGACGGCGGTGCCGAGCCGGCCGGCGGCCGCGGTGCGGGCGGCAGTCAGCGCCGCGGCGGCGGCGTCGAGGACGGATGCTGCGGCGTCACGCTCCCGCTCGAGCCGCGCGATGCGGTCGCCGTCGTCATCGAGTTCCGCCAGGCGCGCCGAGCCGTTCTCGAGCAGCGCGATCGCGGCGTCCACGGTGCCGTGCACGCGGGTGAGGGTGGCCAGCTCCGCGCGGCGCGCCTCGACGCGCGCGAGTTCCTGGGGGCCGGTCTCATCGAGGTCGGCGAGGTAGCCCGAGAGGCTCTGAGCGAGGTCCACCGCGCGGTAGCCGATGTCGGCGGCCTGTTCGGCGAGGGCCGCGAGGGTGTCGTCGCGGTCGGCAGCGCGCTCGAGAGCACGCCGCGCCTCGGCGGCCAGCACCGCGACATCCGGCGCGTCGTCGTCCGAGGACAGCGCGGTGTGGGCGGAAGCGGCGGCGATGCGCAGCTCCTCGACGTGCGACAGGCGCTCCGCGCGGCGGGCCAGCTCGTCGTCCTCGCCCGGCTGGGGGTCGACGCGCTCGATGTCCGCCAGCAGCAGGCGCAGCTCCTCGGCCTCGCGGGCGCGGGTGTCGCTCTCGCCGGTGAGGTGGGTGAGTTCGGCATCCAGACCACGCCACGTCTCATAGGCCTCGCGATACGCCGCCAGGGCATCGGCGACGGGGGCGCCGCCGAAGCGGTCCAGGGCGTCGCGCTGCGCCACCGACGAACGCAGCCGCAGCTGGTCGGACTGCCCGTGCACGACGACCAGTTGATCGGCGAGATCGGCGAGCACTCCGGCCGGCGCGGTGCGGCCACCGACGGTGGCGCGGCTGCGGCCCTCACTCGAGAGCGTGCGGCCGAGGTACAGCTCGGCATCTCCCCCGCCGATGGGCTCGAGATCGCCGCCGGCCTCACGCACCCGCTCCGCGACGGCGCCGTCTTCCGGGACGATCCACGTGCCCTCGACGGACGCCTGCGCAGCTCCCGAGCGCACCGCACCGGAGTCGGCGCGCTGGCCCAGCAGCAGCCCGAGGCCGGTGACGACCATGGTCTTGCCGGCGCCGGTCTCGCCCGTGATCGCCGTGAAGCCGCGCCCCATGGGCAGTGTGGCCTGCGCGATGACGCCCAGGTCGCGCAGGCGGATCTCCTCGATCACGCGGTCTCCTCCCCCGGCGCGGCGGCGGTCACGGTGCCTCCGCGTCGACGGGCCCGGCGGGGCCGCGCCAGCCGGTGACGGGCAGCTGGAACTTGCGCACCAGCCGGTCGGTGAACGCGGCGGGGTGCAGCCGCGCGAGCCGCACCGGGCTGGGCGATCGACGCACCACGACGCGCGCACCCGGCGGCAGGTCGTGCGAACGGCGCCCGTCGCACCAGAGCACGCCGATCCCGTTGTTGCGGTGCAGCACCTCGATCGCGACGGCCGCGTCGGGGCTGACCACGAGCGGGCGGGCGAACAGGGCGTGGGCGGACAGCGGAACGACCGTGATCGCCTCCACGGTCGGCCAGACGACCGGTCCTCCTCCGGAGAAGTTGTAGGCGGTCGAGCCGGTGGGGGTCGAGACGACCACGCCGTCGCAGCCGAAGCTCGACAGCGGCCGGCCGTCGATCTCGATCACGACTTCCAGCATCCGCTCGCGGCTCGCCTTCTCCACCGTCGCCTCGTTCAGCGCCCACGTCTCGTAGATGACCGTGTTGCCGGCATCCTTCACGCGCACCGACAGCGCCAGGCGCTCCTCGACGTCGTAGTCGCGGGCGATGACGCGGCGCACCGCGTCGTCCATGTCATCCCGCTCGATCTCCGCGAGGAAGCCGACATGGCCCATGTTGATGCCGAGCACCGGCGCGGTGCAGTCGCGCACCAACTCCGCGGCCCGGAGGATCGTGCCGTCCCCGCCCAGCACGATGGCCAGTTCGATGTCGGAGACGTCGACGTCGGTGCCGAGTGTCGCGACACCGGTGAGGTCGACGCCGACGCCCTCGAGGTCGGCCCGGTCGTCGGCGGCGAGCACGGGGCGGGCGCCCGCGGACTGCAGCGCCTGCATCACCCGGCGCGCCGCGTCGGCGTTGTCGTCCCGGTGGGCGTGCACGACGACGAGGATGCTGCGCTCGGGATGGGTCATTCGATCTCCGCCAGTCGGTTCACGGTGCCCAACCATTCTGTCGGATTGCCGTCGACGCCCGGGCGGAGATGCACGAGATACTCGACATTGCCGTGGGTGCCCGCCAGCGGCGAGGCGATGAGGCCACAGGTGCCGAGCCCGGCATCCCACGCCGCCCACAGCACCCCGGCGGTGGCGTCGGCGCGCAGCCCGGCGTTCTTCACGAGCCCCTCGCGCACCCCGGTGCGCCCCACTTCGAACTGCGGCTTGATCAGCAGCACGATGTCCGCATCGGGTGCACTGACGGCGGCGACCGACGGCAGCACGTGGCTGAGCGAGATGAACGACAGGTCGCCGGTGACGACGGTGGGCGCACCGGCGACCCCCGCCGCCTCGGCCAGGGAGGCCGCCGTCATGTGCCGCACGTTGAAGCCCTCGACCACCCGCACGCCCGGGTCGGCGGCGACGGATGCCGCGAGCTGGCCGTGTCCGACATCGACGGCGAGCACGGGGTCGGCGCCCCGCTCCCGCAGCACCTGGGTGAAGCCGCCCGTCGACGCGCCCATGTCGAGGGCGAGCCGCCCCCGCACGTCGATGTCGAACGCGTCGAGGGCGGCGATGAGCTTGTGCGCGGCGCGGCTGACGTAGTGGTCGGAGGCGGCGACGACGATCTCGGCGTCGTCGTCCACGCGCGCCGACACCTTCACCTGCGGTCGTCCGTCGACGCTCACCAGGCCGGCGGCGATCAACTGCGCGGCGTGGGTGCGCGAGCGCGCCAGTCCTCGTGCGGCGACGACGGCGTCCAGGCGGGCGGTCATGCCGCCGGGTCTGCGGGACCGGACTGCAGGCGCCGGGCCAGTTCGTCGTGCAGGGCCGCGTACCCCTGGGCGCGCTCCCCCAGCGGCTGGTCCTCGATCACCTCGATCGCCGACAGCAGGTCGTCGCGCGGCTGCGGCTGCTCAGGATCGAGCGCGGCGGCGTCGGGTGCGGCATCCATCGGCATGCCCCCAGGATAGGCGCTGGCGCGCCGGATCAGGGGCGGTGGAACGGGTCGGCGTACAGTCGCTCGGGCACACGGAAGCCGAAGATCCCGCGACCGGTCGCCCAGATCGCCGCAGCGCCCGCGCGCACCAGGTCGATCGGGCGGGAGCCTTCGGAGAGGATGTGGATGTCGGGACCGTCGATGCGCACCGACGCATCGCGCACGGTCGTGACATCGCCGATAGTCTTCACCTCGGGGTACGGCTCGTGCAGCTCCCGAAGGTCGCCGAGGATGTAGGTGGGACGCGAGTGCGGGGGCGCTGCGAGCACGTGCTTCGGCCGGTCGACGCCCGTGAGCACCAGCACCGACGGGATGCCGGCGGCCTGCGCTCCGGCGATGTCGGTGTCGAGCCGGTCGCCGAGGAAAAGCGGGCTGGACGCGCCGAAGCGGGCCACGGCCTCGTCGAAGATGGGCTGCTCCGGCTTTCCGGCGACCACCGCGAGACGACCGACGGCCGTGTGCACCGCCGACACCAGCGTGCCGTTGCCCGGCGCGAGGCCCCGCGCCTGCGGGATCGTCCAGTCGGTGTTGGTGGCGATCCACGGGATGCCGCCTTCGTCCTCGGGGAGGGCGAGCGCGTACGCGGCTTCGGCGAGATGCTGCCAGCCGACGTCGGGGGCGAACCCCTGCACGACCGCTGCCGGAGCGTCCTCGGCGCTGCGCGTCACCGCGTAGCCGGCTTTCTCCACCTCGACGGTGAGACCGTCACCACCCACGACCAGGATGCGCGCGCCCGGGGCGACCCGTTCGCGCAGCAGCCGCATGGCCGCCTGAGGGCTGGTGACGACGTCCTCGGGGCGGGTCCCGGTGAGGCCGAGGTCACGGAGATGTCCGGCGACGGTGGCATCGGTGCGGGAGGCGTTGTTCGTGATGTAGCCGAGCCGCCGGCCCTCGCCGGCACGCTGCAGGCTCTCCACCGCGTGCGGCAGCGGACCCGGCCCGGCGTAGACCACGCCGTCGAGGTCGGCCAGCACCGCGTCGACGCCGTCGAGCGGCGTACGCTCAGCGGCTGCGGCCGAACGGGAGAACAGCCTCATCACGCCTCCGGGTCGTGGTCGAAGAGCGTCTCGCTCTTCGGGTCGATCGAGTCATCGGATGCCGGCGCCTCGGCGTCAGGATCCGGCGCCACCTGCGGCTCGGACTCGAACTCGGAAACCGGCTCCGACGACGCCTGCGCCTCATCAGCAACCGCCTCATCAGCAACCGCCTCATCAGCGGACTGCGGCGCGATGTCGTCTTCCTCGAGCGTGATCTCCTCCACCTCGTCGACGACCTGCACCTCGTCATCGGCCGGGCCGCCGAGGGCCGCCTCGATGACCTCGGCGGCGACGACCGCGCGATGCTGCCACTCGGCGGCCTCGCTGTCGCGGCCGAGTTCTTCGAGCACGGCGGCGCGGGCGGCGAAGAGCGCGGGGCTCCACTCGAACGCCCGGTCGGGGTCGAGTTCGGGGATGTCGAGTTCGGTGAGCGCACGCTCCGGCTGGCCGAGGTCCAGCTGAGCGCCGGACATGGCGATGGCCAGCTCCACGCGCGCGGGCGTGGGGAGGGTCGCGCGATCGACGGAGCGCCCGACCTCGAGCGCACGGTCGGGACGACCGACGCCTCGCTCGCTGTCGACCATCAGCGCGATCTGGTCGTCGCGTCCGGAGATGCGGCGGTAGGTGCGCAGCTCCCGCAGCGCCAGGGCGAAGTCGCCGATGGCGTACGCGGTGATCGCGGCCGTCTCGCGTGCGACGGCGATCCTGCCGGCACGACGGGTGGCCGCCAGCGCGTGCTCGTGCGCCAGCTGAGGGTCCTCGTCGATGAGCTTTGCTGCCATCGCGAGGTGGCGGCCGACCTGCTCGGCGTTCTCCTTGCTCAGGGTCTTCAGCTCGTTGCGCGCCGACGGATGCAAGTCGCGTGCGGTGACCTCATCGGGGATCTGCGGTCCGGACTCGCGCTGCTCCTGCGGCGGTCGCGAGACGCGCCGATCGTCGCGGGCGTCGAAGGGGCGGCCACCGCCGTCGCGAGGGGCGTAGGGCTTGCGGTCGCCATCACGCTTCTCGTACGGGCGACGCTCACCATCGCGGGGCGGGTACGACTTCCGCTCACCATCGCGCGGCGGGTAGGACCGACGCTCGCCATCGCGAGGCGGGTACGACTTACGCTCACCATCACGGGGCGGATACGACCGACGCTCACCATCGCGGGGCGGGTACGACTTCCGCTCACCATCGCGCGGCGGGTAGGACCGACGCTCGCCATCGCGCGGCGGGTAGGACTTCCGCTCACCATCACGGGGCGGATACGACCGACGCTCACCGTCGCGAGGGGCGTACGGCTTGCGGTCGCCGTCGCGCGGCGGGTAGGACTTACGCTCACCATCGCGGGGAGGGTACGACCGACGCTCACCGTCGCGAGGGGCGTACGGCTTGCGGTCGCCGTCGCGCGGCGGGTAGGACTTACGCTCACCGTCGCGGGGAGGGTACGACCGACGCTCACCGTCGCGAGGGGCGTACGGCTTGCGGTCGCCGTCGCGCGGCGGGTAGGACTTACGCTCACCGTCGCGGGGAGGGTACGACTTCCGCTCGCCGTCGCGGAGAGGATACGACCGACGCTCACCATCACGAGGCGCAGACGGCTTGCGATCGCCGTCGCGCGGCGCGTAGGACTTACGCTCACCATCACGGGGAGGGTACGACTTCCGCTCACCGTCTCGAGGCGCATAGGGCTTCCGCTCGCCGTCGCGGGGCGGGTAGGAGCGACGCTCACCATCACGGGGAGCATACGGCTTGCGATCGCCATCGCGCGGCGGGTACGACTTCCGCTCACCGTCACGAGGCGCAGAGGGCCTCCGCTCGCCGTCGCGCTTGACGAAGGGCTTACGCTCCCCCTCGCGCTTCTCGTGCGGCTTGTTCTGGCCAGTGTTTCGCCGGTCCGCGGATGCGCCCTTGGGTCGCTGGCGCGCTCCGTCGTCCGGTCGCTGCTCGTCCGTCATCTCGGCTCCTTCCCTATTTGCTTGTAAACGCGAAAAGGCCACCCAACTTTGGGTGGCCATTTCACGGAAGAAGTCCGGCGGTGTCCTACTCTCCCACAGGGTCCCCCCTGCAGTACCATCGGCGCTGAGAGGCTTAGCTTCCGGGTTCGGTATGTGTCCGGGCGTTTCCCTCTCGCTATGGCCGCCGA
>NZ_JANJGV010000013.1:0-51233 GCF_024623595.1 Microbacterium sp. zg.Y1084 | reverse complement strand
GTCGGGTGCGACGGCCGCGTCTCCGCGAGCATCCTGAGCGCCCGCTCACGCATCTCCGGGGAATACTTCCTGTTCATCGTGTTCCATCCTTACTTGAAGAACGGAACGAAAGTCAGGCCGATTCAGTCGGCCCTCCCGGCACCGTGCTCAGCGCACAGCACCCCGCCGGGCAGCCCAGCGCCCGCTTGTCTCCGTCACCACTAAGGCCGGCGCCGCGATCCGCGCCAGGACAGGTTCTGCCAACAGCCCACCGGTGGGCTGTTGGCAATACTGATTGCAAAACGGCCGTTTTCTGGGTGCCCGGGCTCTCGCCGAGGTGTTTGGGTAGGTGCGCTTCGCGTGCTGAGGGTGAAAAGGGACTGCTGAAGGTTTAGGTGACTCATGATCTGTGGTGATTTGCACCGCTCGAAGGATGTCCTCATGCCTAAGCCGTTCCCCAAGGAGTTCCGGGACGACGTCGTTGCAATCGCGTTGAAGCGGGAATCGTCGTTCGCGCAGGTCAGGCCGCCATCGCGGACCGCGACCCCGAGGGCGCGTGACGGTCACTCCGGGTCGGCGAGGACGCGGGCGAGGCAGCGGCGGGCGCGGCGGTACGGCTCGGGGTCGATGACCACGTCGCCGTCGACCTCTTCCAGCTCGCGAATGCCCTCGTCAGAGACCGAGATCGACATCGCGACGATGAGCCGGGCCTCGGTGTCGAGGTCACCGGGAAGGCGGGCGAGCTCGGGATGCGTCTCCAGCCACGAGCGAATGACATCGACGAGGCGCTCGCGACTGACATGACTCGACCACGACACGGCGGTCGTGGTGCCGGGCTCCCGGGCGAAGAGGGCGAGACGGCGCCGGGCGACCTCATCGTTGTCCTGCCCGCGCACCGACTCGGTCACGATGAGCGACGCCGCGACGACGAGGTCGCCGCCGTGCACGGTCAGCAGCCGCTCGGTGAGCGCTGGGTCGTATTCGAGCGGGGCGCCGAAGATCGCCGTCTCGAGCGAGGGGAAGTAGTTGAAGAAGGTGCTGCGCGAGACCTCCGCCGCCGCGCAGACCTGCTCCACGGTGACCGAGCCGATGCCGTTCTCGTAGGCGAGGTCGACGGCGGCCTTCTCCATCCGCCATCGACTGAGGCGCACTTTGCGCTCCCGAAGACCTTCGCTCACGACACCCCCCGTCTGCGCATCCGCCTTTACGATACGCGAGAGGGGCGGGGACCCCTAGGCCGCCCGCCCCTGTCGTCGACACCGCTTACGCGCGGTCTGCGGCAGCCCGCCGGCGACGGGATGCGGCGAGGATCACGGCACCGCCGAGGATGAGCAGGAGTGCAACAGCCCACAGCCCGCCGAGCTCACCGCCGGTGGCCGGCAGTGCGTCGCGGTCGCCGGCGTCGGGGCCGTCGCTCTGGTCGCCGCCGCCACCACCGCCGTCCGTCTCGCTGTCATCCGGGTCGCCGCCGTCATCCGACCCGCCGCCGTCGGCAGGTGCGGTCACGGTGACCGTGACGGTTGCGGAGCTCTCCAGCATCTCCGCCGAGTCGGGCACGAAGCGCAGGCGCACCTCGTGCGTGCCCACCGGCAGCCCCGACAGCGCGAGCTGTCCGGCACCGTCGGCGACCTCCGCCGCCGCCAGGGGGTCGGCTCCGAGGTATGCCTCGATGTGGCCTCCGACCGGGTCGCCCGCCGATGCGCCGAGCGTGTTCACGGGCCCGGCGGCCGCCGCCGTGCGAGCCGAGGCACCCAGCGCCACGACGGCGTCGACCTCGATCGTCGCCGGCTTCTTCGTCGTGCCCGACACCTCGGTCGCGCGGGGCGTCAGGGCCGTCGGGATGCCGCGGACCTCCAGGGGCGTCGCGGTCGACGTCGAGGCAGCGAAGCCGGGGGCGGGCACGAAGCGCGCCGTCACGCTGTGCGACCCGACGGGGAGGGTGTCGGGCGCGATCACGTACCGTGCCTCGCCGTCATCGGCATCCGGGTCACTGTCCATGCCGGTGGACATGGAGTACACGACCTCGCCGTCGAAGAGGATCTCGAGCGAACCGCGCGGGTCGGTGTCGACCCCGAGCATCGCGTTCGTCACGGTCGCCGAGAGCGTCAGCGGGTCGTCGGCGCGCAGCGATGCCGTCGAGAGCGTCAGCGTCGTCATCGTGCCGATCGCCGTGACAGTGATCCCGTGCGGGGCGGACGTCGACAGCGCGTAGTCCCCGTCGGCGTCGCCGAGGAACGCGACCGTGAGGTCCTCCGTTCCCCACGGCAGCACCACGTCCTCGAACAGCACCTCGCCGGCGCTGTCGGCGGTGCCGTATGCCAGGGGGCCCCCGTCCGCCTGCAGAGCGACCTGGCCGCCGACCGGGGTGCTTCCGGCCTGCACAGTCGCCGTGACGTCGATCCTGCCGAAGGCGCGGACGCTCGTCCGCGCCTGCGTGATCGTCGTGCTCGTCGCCGCGCGGGCCACGGTGAACGACTCGGTCGTGCTGACCGAGGGCAGCACATCGGTGGTGCCCGGGTCGGAGTCCTGCACACCGTCGAAGCGGGCGACGACCTCGTGCGGCCCGACGTGCGGCACGTGCGTCACGGGCGCGACGGTCGTGAAGACCCCATCGCCTGCATCGGCGAGCGTGCCGGCGCCGACGGCGACGCCGTCCACCTCGATCGTGACCGTCTCGCCGCTCACATCGATCCCGCCGGCGACCTCGACGGACACCTCGGCCGACAGGGTGTCGCCGAAGGTCGCCGGTGCCGTGCCGATGTCCATTGTGGTCGTCGAGGCCACCTCCGACGGACCTGGCGGCGGGGGCGGCACCGGCTCGGAGACGGTGACGGTCATCGTCGCCTCGGAAAGGGTGGACTGAAAGCGGAAGTCGCGCTGGTCGGTGTGCGGCCGGGACGCGGCTCGGAACTGGTACGTGCCGGCCGGAAGACCGGGGATCTCGAAGGTGCCGTCCCCATCCGTGCTGCGCCAAGCCACCCGCGTGGCGTCGCGGTACACATCCACCCAGGTGTCGAGCGGGGTGTTCGGCGTGCGGGTGTCGGAGGTGCGCACGCGCAGGCTGAAGTCCTGGCCGGCCTCGACCTGCGACGGACCGGTGATGGTCGTCGTGGTCGTCACCGGAACCATGATGCGGACGGTGCCGCTGTCCGCCAGCGGGCCGAAGTAGTCGTGCATGTCCTCGGGTCTGCGCGCGTCGGACGTGATGTGGGCGCCGGGGTAGCTACGGTCGACCCAGCTCATGCCGGCGCCGCCGCCGGAGCCGGCCGAGTAGCTCATGAACTTGCGCCCGGGGCCGCCGCCCGTGCCTGATGCCGGCCAGCCGCCGCCACCCCCGCCGCCGCCACCGCCGGCCGTGCTCGTGGCGGCTGAGGTGCCGTTGCCGCCGTCCTTGTGGTATCGCGCGAACTTCGTGTCATCCCGTCCGTTCTCGCCCGGCTTGGTCGAGTGGGGCCCCGCCCCCCAGGTGGCGGGGTACATGGTGACCGTGTAGCCGTCCCTGGAGCCCTGCCCCGAGCTGGCGCCATCTCCGCCTGGGACGAAGGTGAGGCCGCTCCCGGTGTCGCTGCTGCCTGAGTAGCCGCCGAAGGCCTCGAGCATCTTGAGGAGACCCCACGGGGTGATCGAGAATCCCGGGTTGCCGGTGTATCCGCCGCCGCCACCACCACCGCCGGCGACCGCGACGACCTGTCCGTTGACGATGACTGCCGCAGCGCCGCCGCCACCGCCGCCCTCGGCGCCGCTGAGGCTGCTCTTGCCGCCGTCGCCGCCCTTGATCCAGCCGTCGCCGCCCTTGCGCTTGTTCGCCGGCTTGCCGGGGACGACCGTCACGACATCACCGCGGCTCACGGGGAGCTCGACCGCGAAGTCGGCGCCCCGGCCACCGTTGACCCGATCGACGTTACCGCCGTAGCCGCCGCGGAGGCCGACCACGATCTTGCTGACACCGGCGGGAACGTGCCAGTCCTCCGTGTTCGAGAACTCCCAGATCTGCTGCGAGAGCGGAGCCGCGTACGCGGGAGTGGCCACGCCGAAGCCGAGGCTGCTGAGCGCGACGGCTGCAGCGGTGACGACGGCGACACGGCTGCGAAGCCGCGGGCTCGGGCGCGACGACGCTTCCGTGCGTCCTCGCTCGTTCCGGGGAGAGTGGAAAAGTTGGATCACAGTCCAACTTTAGGGTCAGTCGGATCGCGGCGTCCAGCGCAGGATGCCGTGGATGCGGCGGGTTCACGCAGTTACGCGGACCAAAAACCTGGATGGGTGTCCAAGTTTTGTACACTCTCCCTTATGGCCCACATCGACAGCGCTGTTCGCCCCGCGCGGCAAGGTCGCCTTTCACGCGGTATCGCCGCCCTTCTGACCGCGACGCTCGCCGTCGCCGTGATCGCTGCCGGTCCGGGCGCCGAGCCCGCGCACGCGGCCGCGCACACGCAGACCAAGACCTTCACCGACCCGGCGGGCACGCGCTGGACCGCGCCCGCCGGCGTCAGCCGCATCACCGTCGAGATGGCCGGCGGCAAGGGAGGCAGCCAGTACCTCTTCTGCCGCCTGAATTCGTGCGGCGGGCGGGGCGGCCTGGTCAGCTTCGTGATGGTGGTTCCCGACGGTGCGGAGCTCACGTTCTATGGGGCGACCGCAGGCTCCGACCGCAACGGTGGCAAGGGCTGGCGCACCGGAGGCCGCGGCGGGGACAGGTCCGGCGACGAAGCAGCGCCGGGTAGCGGTGGCGGCGGTGCCGCCGCGATCGTGCTCGACGGAAAGGTCCTCGCCGTTGCAGGCGGAGGGGGTGGTGCCGGCGGCCTTGCCTTGACCTCCGAGCGCAAGGACAACTGGTCCCCCCCGGAGCCCGTGCACGGAGGCCACGGCGGCGACGCCGGGCAGGACGGGCTGGCGGGGTCGGTCTGGTACAGCAGCAACAAGCCGGGCAAGGGCGGTGCCGGGGCGGCCCTTCCGGGCAAGAGCGGCCAGAACGGAACGCCCGGCGCCTGGTTCTCCTGGGGTGCCGGCGGCGGCGGCGGCGGCGGCGGGTGGGAGTCCGGCGCCGGCGGCGGCTCAGGCAAGCACGGCGGCAGTCACTCCAACGCAGGCGGAGGCGGCGGTGGCGGCTCGAACTGGGTCGATCCGCGCTTTTCCGGGACCTTCGGCACCAATCCGGGAACCGACGGCTATGTCCGCATCACCTACGAGGTGCCCGTCACGCTGCAGTTCGCTGTGGCCCCCATGACCGAAGGCCAGCAGGCGTTCGCCCGCGTCACCGCCGTCGACAATGACGGCACGTCGCTCCTCGGACGGCACCAGCTGACGTCGGGCGGCCAGGTGCTCGCAGACGAGGAGACCGCACTCGCGTTCGTCCCGCTCGAGCTGCCCGCCGGCATCCACACGATCGAGCATGTCTTCACCGAATCCGGCCACGATCCGGTCCAGGCGACGTGGACCGTGACCGTCGCTCCGGCGGGTGGCGGGATCGGCGGCCTCGACGCCGTGGTGTTCGACGTGGACATGGCCGACCATGTGTTCGCCGCGGGCTCCTCGATCAGCGTGGCCGGTGCGCTCGTGAGCGAGGGAAGCGCCGTTCCGGGCCTCGTGCCCGTCGCCGTCGCGGTCGACGGCACACCGGCCGCCACGGCGACGACGCTGGCGTCGGGTGACTTCGCCCTGACGATCACGGGGGTCCCGGTCGGCGCCCACACCCTCACGCTGACGTCGCAGGCGACGCCTCTCTTCCTCGAGGCCCCCGCGCTCGTCATCCCGATCACCGTCGTCGACGAGCGCACCGAGGTGGCCATCTCGAGCGTCTCCTCCTCCGCCGTCGTCTACGGGACGCCCATCGACGTCGTCGCGCAGGTCAGTGCGGCCGACGGCTGGGGGCCGGCGCCCACCGGCTTCGTCGCGATCGCCGACGAGGACGACCTCATCGGCGTCGCGACGCTCGCCGCCGACGGCACCGCGACCTTCTCCGGAGTCTTCCCGCACCCGCATTCGTCGTCGCTGCGCGCGCTGTACGCGGGGGACGCCGTCTACGAGGCGGCGGTCTCGTCCGCCTGGCCGATCAGCGTCGCGGATGCCGCGACCGCGACCGTGCTCGACGTCGCGAGCCTCACCGGTCACGCTGGCGACGTGACGGCGATCCAGGCCACGGTGTCCGCGGAGGCGGGCAGCGTGCGCGAGCCCTCGGGCTTCGTCGAGCTGCTGGTCGACGGCGAGGTCTTCGCGAGCGCGGCGATCGGAACGGATGACGACGCGGCGCGCCACGACGGGACGGTCTCCTACGCCTTCGACACCGACCACCTCCCCGCCGGCGACCTCGAACTGCAGGCGCGCTTCGTCCCGGGCGACGGATACGCGGCCTCCGCATCCACCCGGGTCGCGCTGCGCCTCGACGATCACGAGACGCGGCTCACCGTGACACCCCGGGCCATCGAGCTCGCCGCGGGCGCCGCGGCGGTCTTCACGGGCCACGTCGAGGTGCTCGGTCACACTGGCGGCCCGCTCATGCGCCAGGCATCGGGGGCGCCGGATGCCGAGGGCGTGCTCGTCGCCTACCGCGGCGGTGACGTCATCGGCTCGGCGGACGTTGACCCCGCGACGGGGGATGCGGAGCTGCGGGTCGAGGGGCTCCCGGCGGGATCCGGGTCCCTGCGGATCGTGTTCGTGCCGGAGATCGTGGGCCTCGCCGACACGGCGGCGACGGTGGCGTACACGGTGACGGCTGCGCCGGCGCCGGTCGACCCGGCGGAGCCGACCGATCCCACCGGCCCGACCGACCCGAGCAATCCTGTCAAGCCGGCGGGTGACACCCTGCCGGCGACCGGCGGGTCTTCGCCGGTGCCGCTGCTCGCGTCCGGTGTGCTCGCCGTGCTCCTCGGCGGCGCGCTGATCATGGCGCGACGCCGCAGCGCCCTGCGCTGAACCTCGCCACCCCGAAACCACGACGGCCCCGCGCAAGGCGGGGCCGTCGTGGTTTCCGCGCGCGGCGCGAGCTCCCGCTCAGACCGTGGGCCTGTCGTCGTAGCGCGGGACGCGGGTGACGCGTGACCGCGAGACGCGGAGCACCGCCGCGATCTGGCGGAGGCTCTTGCCCTCGGCGCGCCGGCTCGCGACGAGTTCCCGCTGCTCGTCGGTGAGGGCACGGGCCCGGTTTCGGGCGCGCTGGATTGTCCTAGGTGTGCGGGGTTGTTGCCGGTCTCCGAGCGCCGGCGCCGTAGAACACGACGCTGTTCGGGCACGGGACGTCGTTGCACCACGCGCACTGGGCGCGCGACCGCGATGCCGTGGCCTGCTGGGCGTCAAGGCCAGGCGCGCGTCGCGAGGACCAGCAGATAGCCGTCAGGGTCGACGACCGTGACTCCGTTGGCGTCCCAGTATGGATTCCGTGCGCCGACGCGTCGGCCGCCGGCCTGCTCGATGCGCGCCAGCAGGTGCTCGTCGATCGGCTCGTTCAGGTACAGCACGAGGAGGTCCTCGTCGGTGGGCGCGGGGCGCACCTCGGCATCGCGCACCAGCTCCAGATGCCAGCTCGCCCCCGGCCAGCCGAGGAACGCCAGCTCCTCGAGCGTGCCGGTCGTGCCAGGCTGGCGCCCGTCGACCTCCATGCCGAGCCCGTCGACCCAGAAACGCACGGCGGCATCCATGTCGACGGTGGGTCGGGCGACCCTGAGGTGCGCGTCGCGGAGAGCGGTCATGCTGCCAGCGTAGCCACGGCGAGACCGTGGCGACCGCGGACGGGGCCCACCCGAAAAGATGCTTGACCCTGTGGCGACCACACGGCCTTGACTCGGCACATCGACGTCGTCCGGCCGTTTCGACGGTCGGCCACCGAGGGGAGAGCGTCACCATGGCGACTGGAACACAGCGCGTCGCGATCGTCACCGGCGCGGGAAGCGTTCGGGGCATCGGGTTCGCGTCGGCCCGCCTTCTCGGCGCCGCCGGCGATGATCTGGTGATCACGTCGACGACGGATCGCATCTTCGAGCGCGTCGCAGAGTTGCGCGATGCCGGTATCCGGGCAGAAGGGGTGGTCGCCGACCTCACCGAGCAGGGCGGCGCGGACGCGGTCGTCGCGTGCGCGCGGGATGTGTTCGGGGGAGTGGACATCCTCGTCAACAACGCCGGAATGGCGGCCGTGTCCGACGCGCACAAGCCGGGCGGGCTCGGCAGAACAGTCCTCGACCACTGGCACGCCTCGCTCGATCGGAACCTCACCACGACCTTCCTGATGACCCGTGCGGTGGCCGGCGCCATGCGGGCCGCCGGCTACGGCCGCATCGTGAACGTGTCCTCGGTGTCGGGCCCTGTCGCCGCCTATGGGGGCGACCCTGCCTACCACGCGGCGAAGGCCGGGATCGTCGTCACCGGGCAGCTCATCACGATCGACGGCGCCAACTCCATCGCCGAGGAGCGCGGCCGATGACCACTCTCGGCAGCGCCCCCTCTCGGACGGTCGCATGGCACCCCGCCGTCCGGCAGGTGCGAGCTTTCGATCGGCTGCGTGCGCAAGAAGCGATCCGCGACGCTCGGCTTCTGCCTCTGAGGTATGCGCGCATGGCATCCTCCCCGTGGGCGTACCTGCGCGGCGCCGCAGCTGTCATGGCGGCCGATCTGGCCAGTGCGCCGCACTCGGGGCTCACGGTGCAGATGTGCGGCGATGCGCACATCCTCAACTTCGGGCTGTGGGCCTCGCCGGAGAGGACGCTGCTGTTCGAGCGCGCGATTTCGACGAGACGCTCCCGGGGCCGTTCGAATGGGATCTGAAGCGCCTCATCACCAGCGTCTACGTGCTCGCCGACGCGGAGCGACTCGGCGGCACCTGCGGTGAGGATGCCGCAGCCGCCGTCGTGACCGGATATCGCAAGGCGATGCGACGGTACGCCCGGATGGGAGAGCTCGACGTCTGGTACGACCAGATCACCGCCGATGTGCCGCTGAAGGGACTGACCTCGGAGTCGGCCCATGCGGCAACGCGCGCCATCGAGAAGCAGTCGCGCACGCAGACGCACCATGGCTCGGCGAAGAAGCTGGTCGCCGACGACAACGGACAGCACAAGATCGTCCTGGAGCCGATGAAGCGGATCGACGAAGGGATGACCGAGCAACAGCGGATTCGCGCCTATCGGCAGGTCTACGACACCTACCTCGCCTCCATCCCGCCGCATCTGCGTCGGCTCGTCCGTCTCATGCAGTCCGCCGCCGACATCTTCCTCGGCCACATGCGTGTCGACGGCACCGACTACTACGTGCGTCAGTACCGCGACATGAAGATCATCCCCAAGGGAGCGCAGATCGCGGCGTACCTCCCTCAGTTCGCCAAAGCGTGCGGTCGCACCCTGGCGAAGGCGCACGCCCGCAGCGGCGACCCGGCGGCGGTCGTCGAGTACATCGGGCGAGGAGTCGCTTTCGAGGAGGAGATCCTCCGCTTCGCGCGCGCGTACGCAGATCAGACCCATGCAGATCACGCCGAGCTCGTCGCCGCGATCGCTGCGGGCGAGGTGAGGGCAGAAGAAGGAGTGGCGTGAGATGGCCGCGAACAGTGATCGTCCTCGGCGGCGTCGGTGGCCGTGGGTTCTCGGCGGCACCGCCTTCTTCGCGACCGCCGCCGTGGTGCTCGCGCTCGTCTTCCAGTTCGGGCTCCCGTGGTGGAGCGGGGACGGCGACCACAACCACGTCTACGTGTCGCCGGATGGTGCGCGTCAGCACTACCAGGTGCACGTGCCGCCGCAGCATGACGGCTCGACGCCGCTACCGGTGATGATGGCCATCCACGGGTGCGGGATGACGGGATTCGGGTGGAACTCGATGAAGGCATCCACGCAGTTCACCGCGCTCGCCGATCGGGAGGGCTTCATCGTCGTCTATCCGACCCAGCGTCCCTTCGAGAACTCGGTCAACTGCTGGAACTCCGCGGACGCGCGCAACCAGATCCGCGACGCGGGGGAGCCGGCGCTCCTGGCCGGCGTCGCGCGAGCGCGCCTCGCGTGGAGCTTCGCCGAACGCCACGACAACCGGTGACGGGAAGGAACGGTCTGGCAGTTGACCTTGTGGCTGGAACACGGTCTTGACTCGGGTTCAGCTCGAAACCGCACAACTCCCCACCCCGAAGGAATGATCTGTCATGGCCACTGTCGCTGGGAACATCGTGAAGGCTCTGCACGCCAACGGGATCGATCGTGTGTACGGCCTTCCGGGGGATTCGCTGAACGCGTTCACGGATGCGCTTCGTCGGGACGGCACGATCCGCTGGCTGCACGTGCGGCATGAGGAGTCTGCGGCGTTCGCTGCGGCCGCGGATGCCGCGCTCACGGGCCAGTTGGCCGTCGTCGCGGCATCGTGCGGGCCCGGCAACCTGCACTTGATCAATGGGCTCTTCGACGCCAACCGTTCGCGTGTCCCCGTGCTCGCGATCGCCGCGCACATCCCGACGGCACAGATCGGCACGGGGTACTTTCAGGAGACGCATCCGCAGAAGCTCTTCCGGGAGTGCAGCGTCTACGTCGAGTACGTCGCCGACCCCCAGCAGATGCCGCGGCTGCTCGAAATCGCGATGCGGGCGGCGATCGAGCAGCGTGGCGTCGCAGTGCTCGTCATCCCAGGGGACGTCGCCCTCGCCGAGATCGGCGACAACCGCGCTGTCGTGATCGAGCGATCGCAGCCGGTGATCGTGCCGAGCGACGCCGAGCTCGACAAGGCCGCCGGGCTTCTGGATGCCGCGCGCAAGGTCACGATCCTCGCCGGAGCGGGCGTGGAGGGCGCGCATGATGAGGTCGTCGCTCTCGCCGACCGGCTGGCCGCACCGATCGTGCATTCCCTGCGGGGCAAGGAGTTCATCGAGTACGACAACCCGTTCGATGTGGGGATGACGGGTCTGCTCGGATTCGCTTCCGGCTACCGCGCCATGGATGCCGCAGATGCTCTGCTCGTGCTCGGCAGCGACTTTCCGTACGAGCAGTTCTACCCCGAGCACGCCACGACCATCCAGGTCGACATCCGTGGGTCGCAGCTCGGCAGACGGCATCCACTCGACCTCGGGCTCGTCGGCGACGCCGGCGCGACGGCTGCGGCACTCCTTCCGCGACTTGCCGTGCGCGATGATCGCAGGCACCTGGACGATGCCACCGCCCACTACCGGAAGACACGGGCGAAGCTCGATGAGCTGGCCGTGCCGGCGAAACGCACGCGTCCCATTCATCCGCAGTACCTCACCCGCCTCCTGAACGAGCAGGCCGCCGCCGACGCGATCTTCACCGCTGACGTCGGCTCGCCAACCGTGTGGGCCGCCCGCTATCTGTCCATGACGGAGGGGCGGCGCCTGATCGGCTCGTTCACGCACGGGTCGATGGCGAACGCGCTGCTTCACGGGATCGGCGCGCAGGTCTCGCATCCGCACCGCCAGGTCGTCGCCCTCGCCGGCGATGGCGGACTCTCGATGATGCTCGGGGAACTGCTCACCCTCACCCAGAACGCGCTGCCGGTGAAGACGATCGTGGTGAACAACTCCTCCCTGAACTTCATCGAGCTGGAGATGAAGGCGGCCGGATTCGTCACCTACGGGACAGGGCTGGCCAACCCCAGCTTCGCCGCGATCGCCGAGGCGATGGGAATCTTCGCGCGTCGCGTCGAGCGCAGCGAGGACCTTCCACATGCTCTGCGGGAGGTCCTCGACCACGACGGGCCCGCCCTGCTCGACGTCGTCACCGAACGGCAGGAGCTCTCCATGCCGCCGGCGATCGAGGCCGCACAGGTCAGAGGTTTCGCGCTCTACGCGATCCGCACCGTCATGTCCGGCCGCGGCGACGAGCTGCTCGATCTCGCCAGAGCGAACTGGCGCCAGCTGCTCTGAACCTGGACGGGATCAGGGTCCAGCGCGACACGAACGATCCGGCTCCCGGTGCGTTGAGTGGTCTTCCGGTGTGGCGGATTCGTCAGGCGATCGCCGGCGGGCCGCTCCCACCACCCGCGGGTGAGCTGTCGCCGCCCTGATCAGCGGGAGGTTCGCGGCCCGGCGCCCCGCGGGGGAGCGAGGCACCGGGTCTCTCGGCGCGCGCCATGCCGATCGCGGGACGGCGCGGCCATTGTCGGTCCCGGCCTCATCGAACGCGGGGGGACGCTCGGGGGCTGCGGAGACCGGCCGGAACACCACCACACGAGATGGTCTCGGATGAACGTTCGGGCGTTCGTCCTGATGTCCTCGGCACCATCCACGCTACCCCTTGCCCAGCACACGGGACGCGTTCGTCCGGATTTCGGAGATCCAGGGGCGGATGCCAGCGGCATCCGAGCCACACGCACCACGGTCTCGGGCGCGGGCGACGCATCGGTGCGGGTCGACAGCCGACCGCGATCCGGCCGCGGGTGCGGAAGGGAACCGGCAGCCCGCTTGTCTGTGGTCGCGCGTCAGAAGCCGCCGCGCCAGTCGCGGATGATCTCCACGACGTCGTCGAGGTTCGACTCGAGCAGGAAGTGCCCCGCGTCGAGCAGCCCGACGCGGGCGTTCGGCACATCCCGACGGAAAGCCGTCGCTCCCGCGGCGCCGAAGATCTCGTCGTTGCGACCCCACACGGCCAGGACGGGCACCTGCGTCTCGCGCAGCCAGGCGTGCAGGCGCGGGTAGAGCTCGCGATTGGTCCCGTAGTCGCCGAAGAGGTGCAGCTGGGCTCGGTCCACTCCGGGCCGGCGCAAGAGGGCGATGTCGTGCTCCCAGGCATCCGGATCGACCGTCGTCGGGTCGGGCACACCGTGGGTGTACTGCCATTCGACGGCTGCCCGTTCGAGCGCCGGGCGCAGCGCGCTCTCGTTCTCGGGGGAGGGGTCGGCTGCATACGCCCAGATCGGCGCCCAGAAGTCCTCGACGAAACCCTCCTCGTAGGCGTTGCCGTTCTGCGAGATGGTCCCCTCGATCGCGGCCGGATCGCGCAGCGCCAGCCGCCAGGCGACCGGCGCGCCATAGTCCTGCACATAGACGGTGTATCGCGTGACGCCGACCTCTTCGAGGAACCGGGCGGTGACATCGGCGAGCGCGTCGAACGTGTACGGGAAGTCGTCGACGGCGGGAGCGGACGAGCGGCCGAAGCCGATGTGGTCGGGCGCGATGACGCGGTATCGGTCGGCCAGCGCCGGGATCAGATGCCGGAACATGTGCGAGCTCGTCGGGTATCCGTGCAGCAGCAGGAGCACGGGAGCGTCGGCGGGGCCCGCTTCTCGGTAGAAGACCTCGAGGTCATCGAGCGCGAGGGTGCGGTGGTGGACGGTCGGCATGGGGTGCTCCTTGGATCGATCGGATGCGGCGAGGTGCGGCCGCACCGGGGTGGTCGGCGTGCTCATCGCCTCGGTGATCAAGCCAAGGCCGTGTTCTCACAACAGGGTCAAGCGGCAGGCGAGGAGGCCGGTCCCTGGCGGCCGACAGGCGCTTGACCGTGTGGCGACCACACAGGTTTCTCTTGTCGTGAACTCCCGGCATCGGGTCGGGCGACACAGAAGGGCGAGAACATGGGATACATCACTGTCGGCGACGAGAACAGCACCCCCGTCGACCTGTACTACGAGGACCAGGGCGTCGGCCAGCCGGTCGTCCTCATCCACGGCTACCCGCTGAACGGGCACAGCTGGGAGCGCCAGACACGCGAGCTGCTGGCCGCCGGCTACCGGGTCATCACGTACGACCGCCGCGGATTCGGGCACTCGTCGAAAGCCGGTTCCGGCTACGACTACGACACGTTCGCGGCGGACCTGAACACGATCCTCGAGACCCTCGACCTGCGCGACGTGGTGCTGGTGGGATTCTCGATGGGAACCGGAGAGCTCGCCCGCTACGTCGCCCGGTATGGGCACGACCGGGTGGCGAAGCTGGCCTTCCTCGCCTCGCTGGAGCCGTTCCTCGTCGCCCGCGACGACAACCCCGACGGGGTGCCGCAGCACGTCTTCGACGGCATCGAAGAGGCCGCGCGCGGTGACCGCTACGCCTGGTTCACGCAGTTCTTCTCGGACTTCTACAACGCGGATGAGAACCTCGGCGCGCGGATCAGCGCGGAAGCGGTCACGGCCAGCTGGAACGTCGCGGTCTCCAGCGCCCCCGTCGCGGCCTACGCCGTCGTGGCATCCTGGATCGAGGACTTCCGCGCCGACGTGGAGGCGGTGCGCGCCAGCGGCAAGCCGGCACTGATCCTGCACGGGACGGCGGACAACATCCTGCCGATCGACGCGACCGCGCGTCGCTTCCACGCCGCGTTCCCCGAGGCCGAGTACGTCGAGATCGAGGGAGCGCCGCACGGCCTGCTCTGGACGCACGCCGAGGAGGTCAATGCCGCGTTGGTCCGCTTCGTGAACTCCTGAGCCCGCGCATCGAAAGCGCCACGAGGCGCTTCCTCCTAGACCTCCGCAGCGAACGACGCGACGCGAACCTGCAGGTCCTCGATCCGTCGCTGGCGGGCCGCGTCGACGTCGTACCCCTCGTACGCGAGCGGGGGAGTGCGGCGCACGTTCCGCGAGCACTGGAACTCCTCGCAGACGAGCGTGCCGACGGTGTTCCCGTTGCGCCCTGCCTTGCCCGAGCGTTTGGCGCTGAAGAACACCACGCCGTTCGGAAGCGTGACGTCGTTGCACCACGCGCACTGCGCACGCGAGCGCGGCGAGGTCGTGGACTGCTGCAGCAGGATGCCGATGAGCTCGCCGTCGAGCGACGGCACCACGGCATACGCGCGGCGGCCGATCTTCGGGTCGCGCCAGCCGAGGTAGTCCAGCCGCTCCCAGTCGAGCGTCTCGAAGCCTGCCGGAAGGCCGAGGTCGCTGACCTCTTTACGCGACGCGTTGACGAAGGATGCGCGGAGGGTCTTCTCCGTGATGGGAAGCATCGTGATCTCTTTCGGTGATGCCCGGGTGCGTCGTCGCGCACCGCGCGGGCGGAGGGTTCAAGGGTCGGTGACGGCGGCCGCGTCGGACGACGCGACCGGGGGCATCACGCCCTGATGCCGGCGATACGGGCGCCGACCACCTCCGAGAAGCTCACGCGTCAAGCCTACGTCGATGGGTCGGACCGTGGGCCGGGGTCCGACGCGGCGGTGGTCCCGTTGCCCGCGTGCGGAGATCTGCCGAGATGCGGATGCCTGTGCGTCAGCGGTCCGCGTTTCGGCAGATCCCCTTGTTTCGGCGACGCGGTGGTTCGGCGACGTGGTGGCTCGGTGACGCGGTGACGCGGAGGCTCGGCGACGCGGTGGCCGGTGACGCGGTGGCCGGTGCGCCCGCGGTGGTCCCGTTGCCCGCGTGCGGAGATCTGCCGAGATGCGGATGCCTGTGCGCCAGGGGTCCGCGTTTCGGCAGATCCCCTTGTTTCGGCGACGCGGTGTGGCTCGGCGATGCGGTGGTTCGGTGACACGGTGTGGCTCGGCGACGCGGGCGCGGGAGCGCCCCCGACGAATGGCCGCCGCGGTCGGCGTCTGCTTGAGTGGAAGGCGCGGAGGTGGCAGATGGACGCGGGTGCGATCGTGCTCTTGGCGCTCGCCGGCACGGCAGCGGGCGCGATCAACGCGCTCGCCGGTGGCGGATCGCTCGTCACCTTCCCCGCACTCCTCGCCCTCGGGTATCCGCCCGTGATCGCGAACGTCACCAACACGGTGGCGGCGCTGCCCGGCTACGTCGGCGGCGCGTGGGGCTACCGCCGCGAGCTCGCCGGCCAGCGGCGGCGCATCGTCGTGCTGAGCATCATCACCGTGATCGGCGCGCTCGTCGGTTCGACGCTGCTGCTCGCCGGCGACGAGGGCACGTTCACCGCGGTCGTGCCGTGGCTGGTGTTCGCATCGACGCTCCTCCTCGCCGCGCAGCCGTACCTGAGCGCCCTGGTCGCCCGCCGCACCGAACCCGCCGCGGCATCCGCGCCCCGCGCCGAACGCCTGCGCTGGGCGGGTGTGGGGCAGTTCGGCGTCGCGGTCTACGGCGGTTACTTCAACGCGGGTCTCGGCATCATGATGCTGGGCGTGCTCGGGGTGGCGCTGCGCGAATCGTTGCAGCGGCTCAATGCGCTCAAGAGCGTGCTGTCGGTGGTCGCCAGCGCGGTGTCGCTGGTGTTCTTTGCGATCTTCGCCGAGGTGTCGTGGCCGGCGGCGGGGATCATGGCGGTGGCCGGTCTGCTGGGCGGCTGGCTCGGCGCCGCGGTCGGGCGCCGGCTGCCCGTGCCGTTGCTGCGGTGGTCGGTCGTCGTGTTCGGGCTCGCGGTGTTCGTTGCGCTGCTCGTGGATGCCGGCTGAGTCGGCACGCACCGGGCGGGCTCGCGGTGTTCGTCGCGCTGCTGGTGGATGCCGGCTGACCGGCATCCACCGCCCGTCACTGCCGCACGAGCTCCTTCTCCGCCTGGGCGGCCCGCCGGTGCGCGACCACGCGGTTGCGCACCGAGAACACCAGCACGATCGCGAGCAGCGCGTAGAGCGAGATCGTGATGGGACCCTGCACGAGCACCGAGAAGTCGCCGTTCGCGCTCATGGCGGCATCCCGCAGGCTCGTCTCGGCCAGCGGACCCAGCACCATGCCGATGATGAGCGGCGCCAGCGGGTAGTCCATCGCCCGCATGAGGAACCCGAGCACGCCGATGCCGAGCAGCATCAGCAGGTCGAACGTCGACCCCGAGGTCGCATAGATGCCGAGGGCGCAGAATACGGTGATGCCGGCGTAGAGGTACGGGCGGGGGATGAGCAGGAGCTTCGCCCACAGCATCGCGAACGGCAGGTTGAGGATCAGCAGCACGATCATCGCGATGAAGAAGCTCGCCAACAGCGACCAGACAAGGTCGGGGGCGCGGTCGAACAGCAGCGGCCCGGGCTGCAGGCCGTACTGGCGGAACGCGGCGAGCATGATGGCGGCGGTAGCCGAAATCGGCAGCCCGAGCGCCAGCAGCGCGCCCATCGCCATGCCGGTGGTCGAGTTGCCCGCGGCCTCGGGCGCCGCCAGGCCACGGATCGCGCCCTTGCCGAACTGCGGATCCTTGCGGCGCGCGTCGAGCCGCTTCTCCACGCCGTAGGCGAGGAACGTCGGGATCTCGGAGCCGCCGGCCGGCACCACGCCGAAGGGCAGGCCGATCGCGGTGCCGCGCAGCCAGGCGGGGGTCGCCTCCTTCAGCTCCGTGCGGTTCAGCCACGGGCGTCCAGACGGGCGGATGAGCGATTTGTCCGACGTATGCCGTTCGAGGCATGCCACGTAGATGACCTCGCCCAGCGCAAGGATCGCGACGGTGACGGTCACCAGCGACACGCCGTCGAACAGCTGCGGCGAGTCCATCGTGAACCGCGGTGCGCCCGAGACCCCGTCGATGCCGATCACCGCGATGCCCAGCCCGATGAACAGGGCGGTGAGGCCCTTGATCACGTTGTCGGTGACGACCGACGACGTGGCGGCGAACGCGAAGACGGCGAGGGCGAAGAACTCGGCCGGGCCGAACCGGCTGGAGAAGTCCGCGAGGGCGGGGGCGACGAACACGACCACGATCGACGCGATGAACCCGCCGACGAACGCGCCGATCGCGGCGGTGGCGAGCGCCTGAGCGGCCCGGCCGTTGAGCGCCATCTTGTGGCCCTCGAAGGTGGAGGCGATCGCCGAGGCCTGACCGGGCGTGTTCATGAGGATGCCCATGGTCGAGTCGCCGAACAGCCCGCCGAAGTACACCCCGGCGAACATGATGAAGGCGGCGGTGGGATCCAGCGAGAAGGTCACCGGCAGCAGCAGCGCCACCGCCATCGACGACCCGAGGCCCGGGAGCACGCCGACGGCGGTGCCGAGCAGGCACCCGACGAGCACCCACAGCAGATTCGCCGGGGTCAGGGCGCCGGCGAAGCCTTCGCCCAGAAGCTGCAGCACATCCATGTCAGAACCCCCCGAGGATGCCGGAGGGAAGCGGCATCCCGAGCATCATGTCGAAGGCGATGTAGGCGAGCGCGCTCACCGTGAACCCGGTGATGAGGCTCTGCCACGGCTTGGTGGAGCCGAACCCGCGCGCGACGCACCAGAACAGCAGCCCGGCGGCGATGATCCAGCCGAGCAGGTTCAGCACGAAGGCGAAGACCAGGAACGACCCGACGACCCAGGCCAGCGACGCGACGTCGACGCGCACGGGGCGTGGCGGGGCGGATGCCGCGTCGACGGTGTCCTCGTCGAGGAAGGCCTCCACGGGGTCGACGGGGGGAGTCTGCGGCGCGCGCATCTCCCGCAGCGCCGTGACCGCGAGGACGACCGCGAACGCGTACAGCCCCGCGGTGATGATGGCGGGGAAGAACTGCGGCCCGGGGAAGGCGGTGCCCTCGGGCACCTTCATCGTGAGGATGCCGACCAGCAGGTAGGTCGCGAACGCCGCGATCACGACCGGCATCGTGAGCCCTTTCAGCAGCATCGCGGTGCGGCTGGGGCCGGAGGTGAGCCGGTAACGGCCGCCGATGACGGCGGATGCCGCGGTGGGATTCGTGGGGAAGGTCACAGGCCCATCTCCTCGTACAGGGTGCGGATGCGGGTCTCCTCGTCGCCGAGGAACGCCGTCAGGTCGTCGCCGGTGATGACGCGCTCGGTCCAGCGGTACCGGGTGATGGCGTCCTGCCACTCGGGGGTCTCCACGCTGTCGAGCACCAGCTCGGTGAGGGCATCGACGTCGTCGTCGTCGAGGCCCGAGGGCGCGGCCAGCATGCGCCAGTTGGTGAGCGAGATGTCGTAGCCCTGCTCCGCCGCGGTGGGGATGTCGATGCCGTCGATCGGTTCGGTCGCCACCAGCGCCAGCGCGCGCAGTCGCCCCGCCTCGATCTGGTCGATGTTGTCGGGGTACCCGCCTGCGGCCGCGGCGGCCGTGCCGTTCAGCAGCGCCTGGATCGCCTCGCCCCCGCCATCGGAGGAGATGTAGGTCGTGTCGAGCGGGTCGATGCCCGCGGCGAGCGCGAGGTCGGTGACCACCAGCTGGTCGAACGACCCGCCCCCGGTCCAGGGGATCGACTTCGGATCCTCCCGCCAGGCCGCCACGAGATCGTCGAGCGTCTCGTAGGGGGAGTCGGCCGGCACGACGATCACGTCGTACTCCTCCACGATCACCGCGAGCGGGGTCACATCGGCCAGCGTCGCCGCGGAGTCGAACTGGATGGTCGCCGCCAGCAGCCCGGTGCCGCCGACGAGCAGGTTGTTGGGCTGGCCGGTGAGCACCGACACGTTGCCGAGGGCGATCGTGCCACCGGCGCCGGGCATGTTGACGACCTGCACGTTGTTGACCAGGCCGTTGGCCTTCTGCGCCTGCTGCAGCTCGCGCGCCACCCCGTCCCAGCCGCCGCCGGCCGCGGCGGGCGCGATGATGGTCATCGAGGCGCTGATCTCGCCGCCCTCTGCCGCCGAGGTGATGGAGCCGAAGGCCGCCACGCCGACTGCGGCCGCGGCCACGACTCCGCCGATCACCCGGCCGACGATCGTGTGGGTGCGGGACGTGCCGGATGTGCCGCCGCTCGGTGGGCTCTGCGCGTCGTCGCTCATGCTCTCTCCATTCCCGCGGACGTCTTCGTCGCCGTGAGATCGACCCATGATGGCACCGCGCGGCGCGGGCCGCGACGCCTCGTCGACGTCGGCGTCACCGATCTCGCGCACCGCTCCGGCAAGCGCAACCGCCCGCAGGTGCCCTACCGGCCGGCATCCGCGCCGGAGTGATCCGGCCGCAGCGCGGTGATCACTTCCCGGGCGACGCGTGCTGCCGCGCGCTCGGGCAGCCAGTGGTTCTCGTCCAGCTCGACGAAGCGGTACCCGGCATCCACGTGCCGTCCGGTGAGCTCGGCGGCTCGACGACCGAGCGCCTGGTCGCCGTTGCCCCAGATGTAGGTGGTGTGGACGCCGATGGTGTCGGGCGCCGCCTTCCCGCGCCGACGATCGGGCAGCCACATGCCGCGATACCAGTTGAGCGCGCCGCGCAGCGCGTGCGGCCCGGAGAGGAACCGCTGATACTCGCGCGCGGCATCCGCCGGCAGGCCGGAGGCCATCAGCAGGCGGGCCAGGCGGGGTCGCAACAGCGCCTCGGGCACCCACGGCAGCTGGAAGAAGCCCATGTAGAGGGAGCGGAGGGCCTGCGCCGACGACAGCAGCGAGCGCAGCATCGCCTGCGGATGCGGCGTCGACAGCACCGTCATTCCGGTCAGGCGCTCGCGCGCCGTCGCGGCCATGCGCCAGGCGACGAACCCGCCCCAGTCGTGGCCGACGAGGTGCACCCGCCCGACCTCGAGGGCGTCGAGCAGGGCGATCACATCGCCCACGACATCGGCCGCGCGGTAGTCGCGGCGCCGCAGTGGCCGGGCGCCGGGGGAGTACCCCCGCTGGTCGAAGGAGACCACGCGCAGCCCTGCGGTGGTGAGGAGCGGTGTGACGGCATCCCAGGTGCGACGGGACCCGGGAAAGCCGTGCAGCAGCACGACGACCGGCCCATCGAGCGGCCCGTCGTCGGATACATCGAAGCGCAGGTCTCCGCGGCGGAACGTGTCGAGGCGTGTCGTCGGCATGCCTCATCCTCACCGTCACGGCACCCGTTTCCGAGGGGGTTGCGCGTGCGTTCGACGGCTCATAGCGGATGCCGCGCGTGCCCGGCCGCAGTGTTCGCCCTGGCCGGCGTTTCGCGGGCAGGCTACGGTGAGCCGGATCACGAGGCGTACGGTCCTGCTGAGGAGGCGCATGCGGAATCTGCTGGACACCCACCCGCTCGCGCACGCGCTCATCTGGATCGCCGTCTACATCGTGGCGGTGAACATCGGCGACGCGGTCGGCGAGCTGCTCGCGTTCCCCTCGCTGACCGGCATCCTGCTCATCGTGCTCTCGGTGGTGCTCGTGGTCTCCCTGCGCGGGGCTCGCCGACTCGCGTTCTTCGGGCTCCGTCGGGTGCAGCCGGGCAGGGGGCGCTCGACCCTCTGGTACGTCCCGCTGTTCGCGATCGTGCTCGTGCCGTACGTCAACGGCTTCGCGGTCGGTGTCGATGCGCCGAGCGTGCTGTCCGCGCTGCTGCTGGTCGCCGGTGTGGCTTTCGTCGAGGAGCTGCTCTTCCGCGGCTTCCTGCTCCAGGCGCTGCGCAGCCAGGGCAGCACGACGAGTGCCATCCTCATCTCCGGGGTCACCTTCGGTGTGGGACACGTGGTGAACCTCCTGCGCGGATACGCGCTCGCCGAGCAGCTGCTGCAGATCGTCGCAGCCGTCGTGATCGGCATCGCGCTGGCCTACTGCGCGGTCCTGACCGGCAGCATCCTGCCCGGCATCGTCTTCCACGCCCTCTTCAACCTCGGCGCAGCGCTCACGCCCTCCACCGTGCGAGCGGATGCCATCACCGTCGCCGTCATCGCGGTGGTCATGATTCCTTACGTGCTGTTCCTGCGTGCCCGCCTCGCCCGGGTGGGGCCGGCGCTCGATTCACCGCCGGCATCCGTGTCCTGAAGGCGGTGGTGGGGGAGGGCCTGCGGGGTCGAGCGGTGCTCGCGCTCGCCGCCGTGCGGGGCTTCCGTGCGCGCCTCCGGTTGCCGAGATGAGGGGATCTGCCCGGATGCGGACCCGTCGGGGTGATCGGTCCTCATCCGGGCGAATCCCCGCATCCGGGTCGACCCCCTCACCAGCCAGGCGGCAGGATCCCGCCGCAGGGTGACCGCCTTGCGCCTTTCGGGCCGCGCCGGCGCGCACCACGCTGGAGGCATGCCCCGCACGTCAGACACCGCCCTTCTCGTCATCGACGCCCAGGAGTCCTTCCGGCAGCGGCCCGACGACTGGGCGGCCACGGCCAACCCGCAGGTCTTCGACAACATCGCGCTGCTGGTCGAACACGCCCGCGCGGCGGGAGACGCCGTGGTCTGGGTGACGCACGCCGAGCCGGGCACCGGGGGCGTCTTCGACCCCGATTCCGGGTTCGTCCGCGTCGTCGCCGAGCTCGATCCCCGGGCCGACGAGATCCACGTCACCAAGACGACGGTCAACGCGTTCACCTCCACCGACCTGCAGGCGCAGCTCGCGGCACGCGGGGTGGGCACGGTGGTCGTCTGCGGCATCCGCACCGAGCAGTGCTGCGAGACCACCGCGCGCGTCGCGGGCGACCTGGGCTTCGCGGTCGAGTTCGTGACGGATGCCACGACCACCTCGCCGATCGCTGCAGGTCCGGGGTATGCAGCGCTGTCGGGGGAGGACCTGATGCGCCGGACGGAAAGCGTTCTCGGCGCGCGGGAGTTCGCCGTCATCACGACGACGGCCCATCGCGTGCGCGCCGCCGCCGCCGTGTGAGCGGTGGCCGCCGGGGGTCGGCGCCCCCCAGGCGCAGGTCCCCGCGCGGTCGGCCCCGCGCAACCGCGCCCACGCGGCCGCGAAAGGGGGAGACTGAGCAGGTGCGCATCGAGTTCGAGTCCGTGGTGTTCCGGTGGGACGCCCGCGCCGAGGTGTGGCTGTTCACCGACATCCCCGAGGAGCTGAGCGAGCAGATCGCCGAGCTCACCGGACCGTTCACCCGCGGGTTCGGGGCCGTGCGGGTGGAGGCGACCGTGGGTGCGACAACGTGGCGCACGTCGATCTTCCCCAGCGCGTCCGGCCGCTACTGGCTGCCGCTCAAGCGGGCGGTGCGTGAGGCGGAAGGCCTCGACGAAGGCGGCCCGGTCACGGTCGGGCTGTGGGTGCTGGACGCCTGAGGCGCGGGCGCGGGCGCGGGCGCGGGCGCGGGCGCAGGCGCGGGCGCGGGCACGGGGACCGCGGCTCCGCCCGGGTCGCCGCCGCGGGCGTCAGTCGCGCTTGCGCCGTGCCGTCCACAGCAGGTAGCCGGTGAGGCTCGTGAACGAGGTCAGCACGAGGCCGGTGATGGCGCGCTGCCACGTCTGCAGCCGGCTGTCACGGCCCATCAGCTGCCCGATGCTGTTGATGAGCGCTGCCGTGATGATGCCGGCGACCACGCGGTTGCCGATGCGCTCGGCCCGCGCGACGACGGGGACGAGCTCCGCTGCGCGCAGGTGCACCTCGATGCCGTTCTCGTCGACCGACTCCATGAGACGCCGCAGCTTGGTGGGAAGCTCGAGCATCAGCGCGCCGGCATCCACCGACGCTCGGCTCACGCGTTTGGCCACCGCTTCGAAGGAGAGGCGGCGGCGGATGAGTCGCCGGGCGTAGGGGGTCAGGACGCTGTTGAGGTCGAACTGCGGGTCGAGCTGCACCCCGACACCCTCGGTGACGATGAGGGCCCGCACGACGAGCGAGATCTCATGCGGCAGCTGCAGGTGCTGCACGCGCAGCACGCGCAGCAGGTCGGTGATCAGCCGCGTGAAGTGGATGTCGCCGAGGGGCTTGTCGGAGAACTCCGCGAAGAAGGAGGCCAGGCCTGCGCGCAGCGCCCGGCGGTCCACCGGCCCCGGCGACACCGACAGCTCGATCAGCGCGCTCGCGAGCGATTCCGAGTTGCGCGTCGCCGACGCGATGAACACATCGGCCAGCTGCTCGGTCAGTTCCTCCGTCATCTCGCCGACCATGCCGAAGTCGATGAGGGCGATGCGGCCGTCAGGGTGGACGAAGACATTGCCCGGGTGCAGGTCGGCGTGGAAGAAACGGTCCTCGAAGATCATCGTCAGCACGACCGTCGCCCCCGCCTCGGCGATGGCGCCGGGGTCGATGCCGGCGTCCTCGAGCGCGCGGGGGTCGCTGACCTTGACCCCGGTCATCCGCTCGAGCGTCAGCACTCGCGATGTCGTGGTCTCCCAGAACACCCGGGGGATCACGACCCCGGGGCGATCGGCGAAGTTCTCTGCGAACCGCTCGGCGTTGCGGGCTTCGCGCAGATAGTCCAGCTCGGCCCGGAGGGTGTCGGCGAACTCCTTCACGATGCCCGGCACGTTGTACGCGCGCGCCATCGACGATATGCGCGCCGCCCGTTCGGCCAGGTTGTTCATGATGTCGAGGTCGTCCTGCACCTTGCGCACCACCTCGGGCCGGCGCACCTTCACCACGACCGATGTGCCGTCCGCGAGCGTCGCCGCGTGCACCTGTCCGATGGAGGCGGATGCCATGGGCGTCCAGTCGAACGTGGCGAACAGGTCGTCGGGGTCGCTGCCCAGTTCCTGGCGGATGGTCTGCCGGATCTGCTCGGCGGACACGGGAGGCGCGGCATCCTGCAGCTTCGACAGCTCGGTGATGTAGGCGGGTGGCAGCAGGTCGGGGCGCGTCGACAGCAGCTGGCCGAGCTTGATGAACGTGGGGCCGAGGTCCTCGAGCACCAGCCGAAGCTGCGTCGCGGCATCGGTCGGCCGGTGATCGGCGCCGACCGATGCGCCCCGTCGTGCGGGGTGGAACCGAGTGATACCGAGCTCGGCGGCGAGGAACCCCAACCCGTGGCGGGCGAGGGTGTCGGCGATCTCCTGGTATCTGCCCAGAGGGGGTGGCTGCATCGCCCCATCATCCCGATCCGGGGTGGGCACCGACAAGGGTGGCGTGCATCCTTGCGCCGGTTCGGCGCGGGCGGGATGCTGTGGGCAGTCGTCCGGCCCACCGCTCGCCCTGGAGGTCGCATCCCGTGACGAAGACCTCGGTCGCAAGGGGGGAGTGGCCGCCCGGCATCCCGTATCTGCGCTTCGGGGCGGGGGCGACGCTGGTGTACCTGTCGGGCCTGTCGGCGAGTCCTCACCTGCCGTCAGGGGGCGGGCTGCTGCTGCAGCGCGGACTGCTCGCCCCGTTCACGCGACACCGTGCGGTGGTGTGGGTCCACTGGTCGCACGAGCTGGCGCCACCGGTGACGATGGCGCAGATCGCGGCGGCTTCAGCGGCGGCGATCGGCCCTCACCTGCCGGGTCCGGTCGACGTGGTGGGGGTGTCCACCGGTGGCAGCCTTGCGCTGCAGCTCGCGCTGGATCGCCCGCATCTCGTCCGCCGGCTGGTGGTCGTCTCGGCGGCGGCGCGACTGAGCGACCACGGCAGGCGGGTGCAGCAGGAGCTCGCTGCGGCCGTGCATGCGGGGCACACCCGCCGCGCCGGTGCCGTGATGGCGCGAGAGGTCGCGGCGTCGGCGGTGAGTTCGGCGCTGTTCGGCGCGGCGGGGTGGGTGATGGGCCGCAGCACGTTCGCCGAGGCGGGCGCCGAGCTGCTCGCCGTTATCGAAGCCGAGGACGACTTCGACGTGAGCGAGCGGCTGGGGGAGATCACCGCTCCCACCCTCGTCATCGGCGCCGCGCGCGACCGGTTCTACTCACCCGCGCTCTTCCGCGACACGGCCGCGGCCATCCCCGGCGGCCGATCGATCGTGTACCCCCGTGCCGGACACCTCGGCACGACGCTGCACCGGCGCTACGCCCGCGACGTGCTCGGTTTTCTCGGGGCCGGTCGTTGAGCGAGCGCAGCGAGACGAAACGCCCCTGCCGGCCCGGTCGGGAGCGTTTCGTCTCGGTCGCTGCGCTCCCTCGCTCAACGACCCGCGGTGTGGCGGCCGCGCGGTCGTTGAGCGAGCGCAGCGAGACGAAACGCTCCCGCAGGACCCAGCGGCCGCAGCGAGACGAAACGCTCATCCGACGGGGGCCCCGAACCACCGCGACAGCGCGTGGCGAAGCCCGGCGGCATCCTCTCCCCGCCACGCGATGTGGCCGTCCGGCCGCAGCAGCACCGCCGCGGCATCCGGTTCGTCGCCGTGGTCGACGATGCGATCCACGCGTCCCTGCCACCCGTCGATGTCGAGCGTGCCGTCGCGGTCGAAAAGCAGCCCGCGCCCGCTGTGCATGCGGTCGTACAGGCGCCCGCGCGGCAGCGAAACGTCGCGCTGTCGGCGTCCGACCTGCGGGTCGTCGTCGCCGAAGTCGTAACGGATGCCGATGGCGGTGGTCCGCTCGGTGAGTCGCCGGTTGACCCCGGGGATGTCCATGAGGTCGGCGATCACCTGGCGCACGGCTTGCGGTCCGGCGTCGAGCCGGGTGAGCTCGCTCTGCGCGCGGGTGAGGGTGAGGACGTCGTCGGCGACGGGGCGGCGCTCGGACTCATAGGTGTCCAGCAGGTCGGGTGGCGCCCAGCCGTCGACCTCGGCGGCCAGCTTCCAGCCGAGGTTGACGGCATCCTGGATGCCGAGGTTGAGTCCTTGGCCGCCGAGCGGCGGGTGCACGTGCGCCGCGTCGCCGGCCAGCAGCACCCGGCCCGTGCGGTAGCGGTCGGCCAGGCGCGTGGCATTGCCGAAGCGGGAGAGCCACCGCGGGGAGTGGGCGCCGAAGTCGGTGCCCGCGTGGCGCCGCAGCTGCGCGGCGAACTCCGCGAGGCTCGGCGGGGTGACGCGGTCCTCCGAGACCCCGTCGGCGGGCACCACGACGCGGTAGCGGCCCTCACCCGACGGGCCGGCGCCGAACCCGCGCTGTGTCCGGCGCACCTCGGCGGTCACCGCAGCGACCGTCTCCGGCGGCGCGGTGAGCTCCATCTCGCCGAGCAACCACTGCATCGTCGCGGGTTCGCCGGGGAAACCGATGCCGACGAGTCGGCGCACGGTGCTGCGGCCGCCGTCGCAGCCGACGACGAAGCGGGCGCGCACGGCGGTTCCGTCCGCCAGGTCGAGCGTGACGCCCTCGGCATCCTGGTTGAGGGAGATGACCGTTTCGCCACGGCGGATCTCCGCGCCCCGCGCGACGGCGTGCGCGGTCAGCAGACGGTCGGTGACCGGCTGCGGGATGCCGAGCACGTAGCCGTGTGCGGTGTCGAGGTCGTCCGGCCACGGGGCGTCGACACCCGCGAACCACCCGCCGACCCGGTGCTGTGTGCCGTGCGCGAGGAAGCGCTCGAGCAGGCCGCGCTGGTCGAGCAGTTCGATGGTGCGCACGTGCAGGCCGAGGGCGCGCACCTGGGGCGAGGGCACGGCATCCCGCTCGAGTACGACCACCCTCACGTCGTGCAGCCGCAGTTCGGCGGCCAGCATCATCCCGGTCGGCCCGCCGCCGACGATCGCGACATCCCACATGGTGCCCCCTTCTTCGCGGCGGCCATCCTGCCTCCGCGAGGGGGGCTTGCCGCAAGCCCCCACCCCGCCGATATCCTGGACACGGCAGGGATCGCGAGTGGCTCTTCATCCCGCGGAGTGCGCTCGCGGCGCACGACCACCGGGAGGTGCCATGCCGTCGCCGCTCGCCCTCGCGCTTCCCTTCACCGGCCGCTGGCTGGTGCAGAACAGTCCCGCCCGGCGCGTGCCGAGTCACGGCGTCGATGTGCTCGGGCAGCGCTACGCGATCGACTTCGTGGCGGTCGACGGGCGCGGCCGCACCTCGGCGACGCGGGATTGGCGCACCGCGCTGGCGACCGAGCCGCCCGAGCGGTTCGTGGGGTTCGGGATGCCGATCCTCGCGCCCGCGGCGGGCACCGTCGTCGCCACGCACGACGGGGAGCCCGACCACGAAGCGCGGCGCTCGCAGCCTGCGCTGCTCGCCTACGCCCTGGGGCAGGCGGGCCGACTGCGGGCCGGGGTGGCCGCCGTGGCGGGCAACCACGTCATCGTCCGTGACGAGGCGAGCGGGATGTTCGTCGCGGTCGTGCACCTGCGGCGCGGGTCGGTGCGCGTCGAGGTGGGTGAGATGGTCGCCGTGGGGGAGCAGATGGCGCAGTGCGGCAACTCCGGCAACTCCACGGAGCCGCACGTGCACGTGCAGGCGATGGACAGCGCCGACCTGCGCGTCGCGCGTGGCGTGCCGATCGCGTTCACCGCGTATCGGCAGTGGGGCCGCGACGGGCTGCGCGACGTTGGGCTCGGCATCCCCGACGAGACGGCGATCGTCGCCCCGCTGCCGGCGAGTGACCCGTAACGGCGCGAAGACCCGCCCCGTCTCGCCCCGCCCTGTCTCGCCCCGGTCAGGCTGCGAGGAACGCCACCCCGGCCCGGCGGAAGTCACGCGATCCCGGCGCGTTGACGTGCGTGCGGCCCGGGATCTCGAGGAACGTCCCCTGCGGGGCGACCGACGCCAGTCGCCGCGACTGTTCCAGGATCGGGTCGTCCGTTCCCGTCGCGAACAGCACCGGCTGCACCGGCGGCGACGCGGGGTCGGGGTCGGCGTCCCCGTCGCGCATCCCCTCGGCGAGCGCCACCAGACCTCGCAGGTCGTTGCCCGGCACCCGCTCGGCCAGTGACACGTATCGGCGGGTGACCTCATCGGCCACCGGCTCGCCGCTGTCGAGGTAGGCGTGCACCTGGTCGATGCGCATGCGCGCCAGGGGAGTGCCGTCGGGGATGCCGCCGAGCACCGCGCGCTCGATGCGGTGCGGCACGTCCACGGCGGTCTGCCATCCGACGCGTCCGCCGAGCGAGTAGCCGACGTAGCGCACGGTGTCGAGAAGGTAGGTGTCGAGCACGGTGACCAGGTCGCCCACCAGTGCGCTCATGCCGTACGACCCGGGCAGATGCGGCTTGTCGCTGGCGCCGTGGCCGCGCTGGTCGACGGCGAGCACGCGCATGCCGGCGGCGAGCAGGTCGCGCACCCAGCCGGTGGCCACCCAGTTGTCGCGGGTGCTGGAGCCGAACCCGTGCACGCACAGCACGGTCGGGGCGGTCTCGTCGCCCCAGGTGTAGGTGGCGATGCGGTCGCCGTCGGCGGTCATGACGAACTGCGGTGCGGGCAGGCGGGTCAGTCCGGGGAGCGCGGCATCCATCCCCCGATCCTCCCGCATCCCCGCCCGTCGGGGTCGCGGGTCGTCGACGGCGTACAGTGACCGGATGCCGCGCCCCGCCCGCCGTCGCCTGATCGCCGCCCTCGCGCTGGTGGCGACGGTCGCGACGGGACTGGCCGTGCACCGCTGGGCTGCCGACACCGCGGCATCCGACATCGCCGGAGATGCGCTGTACGCGCTCGCCGCCTACGCCGGGCTCGTGATGATCTTCCCGCGGCCTCGCCCGTGGCTCATCGCCGTCGCCGCCGTCGCCTGGTGCACCGCGGTGGAACTGCTGCAGCTGACGGGTGCCCCGGAGCGTCTCGGCGCGGCGTTCCCGCCGGCGATGCTGCTGCTGGGCACCGTCTTCGACCCCCGCGACCTGCTCGTCTACCTGCTGACGATCGCCGTCGCGGTCCTCGCCGACACGGCCGTCGCGGCGGGGGTGCGGCGACGGCGCCCACTCCGGCGGCCGACGAGCTGAGACCGCAGCCCCGCGGACCGGCTTGGTGCGCGCGGGGCTCGGCGGGCGTGGCATCCTGGACAGGTCAAAGGAGCTTTCATGCAGCAGCGCCCCCTCGGCCGCACCGGTCGATCCGTCTCAGCCATCGGACTCGGAACCTGGCAGCTCGGAGCCGACTGGGGAATGGTCGACGAGGTCGATGCGCTGGCCGTGCTGCAGGCGTCGCTCGAGAGCGGAGTCACCCTCTTCGACACCGCCGACGTCTACGGCGACGGGCGCAGCGAGACGATCATCGGCGCGTTCCTCGCCCAGCGTCCCGGCCACGGCGTCACCGTCGCGACCAAGATGGGCCGGCGCATGGCGCAGGAACCCGCCAACTACACGCCGGAGAACTTCCGCGCCTGGACCGATCGGTCCCGCGCGAACCTGAAGGTCGACACGCTCGACCTCGTGCAGCTGCACTGCCCGCCCACCGAGGTGATCGAGGCGGATGCCACCTACGACGCGCTGGACGCGCTCGTCGCCGACGGCGCCATCGCCGCGTACGGCGTCTCGGTCGAGACGTGCGCGCAGGCGCTCGCGGCGATCGCGCGGCCCAACGTCACCAACGTGCAGATCATCCTCAACCCGTTCCGGCTGAAGCCCCTCGACGAGGTGCTGCCGGCCGCGGCGGATGCCGGTGTGTCGATCTTCGCCCGTGTGCCGCTCGCGTCGGGCCTGCTCAGCGGCAGGTACACCCGGGCGACGACGTTCGCCGAGAACGACCACCGCAGCTACAACCGTCACGGGGAGTCGTTCGACCGGGGCGAGACGTTCTCCGGCGTGGACTATGAGACCGGCCTCGCCGCCGTGGCTGCGCTCACCGAGGCGCTGCCCGAGGGCCTGCCGCTGCCGGCGGCGGCGCTGGTCTGGGGTGCCACGCGCCCCGGGGTCACCAGTGTCATCCCCGGCGCGCGCAACGTCGGGCAGGCGGCGTCCAACGCCGCCGCGGCGGCCTTGATGGAGTCGGACGCGTTCGACGTGCAGGCGTTCGACGCCGCGGTGCGCGACGTGTACGACCGGTACCTGCGCGCCGACATCCACCCGCTCTGGTAAGGGCTGCCGGCCGCCGCGCGGCCGGGTCACGGCGCCGGTCGGTGCGGCGGATTGGCGCAGGGAGGGCATCTTCCTCCATAGTGATCACGTACGCGGTCGTCCGTCCGGGACGCCCGAGTCGGGACGACCGGCCGCGTTACGTTTCGAGTAGTTCCCCCCACCTCCGCTCGAACGGAACCTGCGATGGCCGCACTTCTTCCGGCACCCCTTGCGCTTCGCGCGCCGGTGACCGTGGTCCGGCGCGCGCGGCGACCGCTCCCGCGGCCAGGGTGCCGGGCGGCGGCCGCCCGGCGGCCGGGCGGGTCTCTCGACGTGAGCCGACGAGCCGGAGCGGATCGGCCACCGGCCCGCCCGCGCGCCGGTATGAGCGGGGCAGGGGGATAGGACGATGGAGTTCTCATCACACGATTCGGGGCACGCGGCCCGTGGCGACGGCGAACGGCGGCGGCGCAGCGCCCGCAGTGACAGCGCCGCGGGACAACCGGCGCCGGAGGACCAGATCTGGAACGCCATGCTCGGCGCCCACACCCCGTCCCGCCCAGCGGCGGAGCGGCGGGAACCGTCTGCGCTGTCGGCGCCAGCCGCGCACGCGGCAGCCTCGTCGGTCTCCGCGGCGCACCCACCGGTGAGGGAGCCGGTGGCGGACACGGCTCCCGTCGCGCTGCGCACGCGGCGTCGGCAGCGGGCGCTCTCCTCGCAGGAGGAGACTCGCGTAGGCGACGCCCCCATCCTGGTCGCCTCGGCCGAGCGCCCCGCCGTCGGCCACCCGCCGGCCCCACGGCCGATCGGCCACGATGCCGGTGCCGGCATGGTCGCCTCGTCGGGCGCACCGGCGTTCGGTGCTGCTTCCGCGCGGGGCCCTCAGCCGCCGCAGGCCGCCCCGGCCGCGGTCGCGCCCGCCGCCCCTGCCTCGGTCGCGCCCGCCGCCCCGAACGCACCCTCGGCCCCGGCGCAGTCCCTGCCTCAGGCACGCGCCCCGCAGCAGACCCCGCCGTCCGCGCCCGCGCCCGCCGCCGGCGGGCACGGCAGCGACCTCGCCATGCTCGCGGAGTTCGCCGCGACGACGCGCCCCGGGCAGCCGGTGCACGTGGCCTCGGCCGGGGCCGCGCCCCCCGTGGCGCCGGCCGCGCCCCCCGCCGGCCCCTCGATTCCCCCACCGGCGCCGGCGCCGGTGCCCGAGCTCGAGCCGGAGCCCGAGCAGACCCCGCAGCAGCTCGCCGTCGCGCTGGCGGCCCGGCACGGCCTGGCCTACGTCGACCTCACCGAGTTCGCGGTCGATCCCACGGTGGTGCACCTCATCCCCGACCAGATGTGCCGCAAGCACCTGGTGCTGCCGATCTCCCGCGTGGGGGAGCGGCTGATGGTCGTGGTGTCCGATCCCGGCAACGTCGTGGTGCTCGACGACGTCGCGGCGGTCGTGCGGGCGCCCATCGTCGCGGCCGTCGCCGAGCCGGAGGCGATCCTCGCGGCGATCGACCGCTACCACCGCGCGGATGCGGAGATGGACGAGCTGACCTCGTCGTTCGAGAGCACCGCCGAAGAGGATGCCTGGAGTCAGGACGTCGGCGACTCGGCGGCCGACGAAGGCCCCATCATCCGCTTCGTCAACGTCATCATCAGCCAGGCGATCATGGACCGCGCGTCCGACATCCACATCGAGCCGGGCCGTGAGGAGCTGCGGGTGCGGTACCGCATCGACGGCGTGCTGACCACGGTGCACACCGTGCCGCGGTCGATGATCCCCGGCGTGATCAGCCGGCTCAAGGTGATGGCGGAACTCGACATCGGCGAGCGGCGCAAGCCGCAGGACGGCCGAATCTCCGTCGGCCACGCCGGGCGCACCGTCGATCTGCGTGTCGCGACGCTGCCGACGGTGTGGGGCGAGAAGGTCGTCGCCCGAATCCTCGACTCCCCGGTCGCCAGCCTCAAGCTCGATGACCTCGGCATGCTCGAGCGCAACATGGACGTCTTCCGGGCCAGCTTCTCCAAGCCGTACGGGATGATCCTCGTCACCGGTCCGACCGGTTCCGGCAAGTCCACGACCCTGTACACGACGCTCGCCACCATCTCGAAGCCGACCGTGAATGTGATCACCGTGGAGGACCCGGTCGAGTACCGGATGTCGGGGATCAACCAGGTGCAGGTGAACCCGAAGGCGGGACTGACCTTCGCCGCGGCGCTGCGCTCGATCCTGCGGTCGGACCCCGACGTCATCCTCATCGGTGAGATCCGCGACGAGGAGACGGCCAAGATCGCCATCGAATCCTCGCTGACCGGCCACCTGGTGCTCTCGACCCTGCACACGAACGACGCCCCGAGCTCGGTCACGCGTCTCATCGAGATGGGTGTCGAGCCGTTCCTGGTCGGTTCCGCATTGGACTCGGTGGTCGCTCAGCGCCTGGCCCGACGGCTGTGCGCGAAGTGCAAGGTCGAGTCGGTGGCGACCGGGACGGAACTGGCGATCCTGGGTGTGGCGGTCGACCCCGCGGCGGGACCGCCGAAGGTGTATCGGTCGACCGGCTGCTCGCAGTGTTCGAACACCGGCTACCGCGGCCGCATCGCCCTGCACGAGGTGATGGCCGTCGACGACGAGATCGAGAGGCTGGCGGTCGCGAACGCGCCGACCGCCCAGATCGCCGCGCACGCCGAGGCGAACGGCATGATGCGTCTGCGCATGGATGGCTGGGCGAAGGTGCTGCGTGGACACACCACCATCGACGAGATTCTGCGCGTGACCGTCTAGCGGTTGCAGCACAGAACCCTGAAGGAGAGAAGAGAACAAGACATGGTGGCGGACGAAGACGGTGTGATGCGCATGACGAGCAGTTCGCGCTTCGATGCGCTCATGCGCGGGGACGAGGTCGACCCTGCGCTGCGGTCGTTCCTCACCGGTGTTCCGGGAGTGACGCTTCCGGGCGCCGAACCCTCAGCGCCCGAGCCCGAGCCGGTGGCGCAGCCGACGACGTCATGGCCGTTCGAGGAGCCCGCGGTGCCGGCGGCGCCGACGGTGCCGGTGTCCACGGCCGCGACGATGCCGATGTCGCCGGCACCCGTGTCGTACCCGGCCGCGGCGTCGCAGGAGCCCCTGCCGCCGGCGCCGGTGATCCCGTCGCCCACGGTGCCGACGATGTCCTTCTTCGATCCGGAGCCCGTCGCCTCGCGCCTGGGTGGGCGCAGTGCCGCGTCCCAGGTGCCGGCAGAGCCGGAGTCCCGTCGCGATGAGGTCGCCGAGGTGCTGCGCGCGCAGAACCCCGAGGTCGACCCCGAGTTCATCTCGTCGGTCGCGTCGGTGCTCGACCTCGGTGCCTCCGACCTTCACCTGGTGGCGGAGTCGACCCCGGTCGTGCGTGTGGACGGCGAGCTGAAGTCCGTGGCCGAGACCACCGTGTGGGACAAGGACCGGGTGCGTCGCGTCATCGATGGCCTCGTGACCGCAGAGCAGATGGAGGCGTTCGAGCGGGATCTCGAGCTCGACCTCGCCTACTCCGTCGGCGACATCGCCCGCTTCCGTGTGAACATCTTCCAGGACCAGCGCGGCCTCGGGGCGGCGCTGCGTATCATCCCGACCCAGATCAAGTCGGTGGTGCAGCTCGGCCTGCCGCCGGAACTCGTCGACCTCGCCCGCCTGCCCCGCGGCCTGGTGCTGGTGTGCGGCCCCACCGGCTCGGGCAAGTCGACCACGCTCGCGGCCATCATCGACAAGGCCAATTCGTCTCGCGCCGCCCACATCGTCACGGTCGAGGACCCCATCGAGTTCCTCCACCACCACAAGCGCGGCATCATCAACCAGCGCGAGGTGGGCGCCGACACGCACAGCTTCAGCGAGGCGCTCAAGCACTCCCTGCGTCAGGATCCCGACATCATCCTGGTGGGTGAGATGCGCGACCTGGAGACGATCTCCACGGCGTTGACCGCCGCCGAGACCGGTCACCTCGTGTTCGCGACGCTGCACACGCAGGATGCCGGACAGACGATCGACCGCATCATCGACGTCTACCCCGCGCACCAGCAGGCGCAGGTGCGCACCCAGCTCGCCGCCACGCTGCGTGCCGTCGTCGTGCAGACCCTGATCCGCCGATCGGGAGGCCGCGGCCGCGCGGTGGCGACGGAGGTCATGTTCTCGACCCCGGCGATCCAGGCGCTGATCCGGGCGGGCAAGACCCACCAGATGCGCACCGCGATCCAGGCCGGCAACTCCATCGGCATGCACACACTCGACCAGGACCTGGCCCGGCTTGTGCTGTCGGGACAGATCGAGCACTCCCAGGCCCTGGAGCTCGCGCAGGACGAGACCGAGTTCGAACAGCTCGTGCGCAACCGCGGTCTGGCCCGCACCCCCGCCGATGCCGAGGTGCCCGAGGGCACCCGTCAGGTCGCAGGGGGTGCCTGACCATGGCGACCAAGGTGAAGCCCGCGCAGTGGGCCTACAAGGGACTCGACTCCTCCGGCAAGAAGACCAAGGGCGTGCTCGAGGCGCCCAGCGAGGCGCACGCGGTGCAGCAGCTGAAGGCGCGCGGGGTGGTGCCCGACACGCTGTCCCGCAAGGGCGGCGGCACGGGTCTGCAGCAGGAGATCACGATCCCGGGGCTGGAGCGCGCTCCTTCTCTGAAAGACCTGGCGCTGCTCACCCGCCAGCTGGCGACGATGGTCAATGCCGGCGTCTCGATCCTGCGGGCACTCACGATCGTGACGTCGCAGACCGACAACGCGAAGCTGCGGCGCACCCTCGAGGAGACGGCGTCGAAGGTCGAGGGCGGCACCGCGCTGTCGGTCGCCCTCGAGGAGTTCCCGCGCGTCATCCCGCCGATCATGGTGCACCTGATCCGCGCGGGTGAGACGGGCGGCTTCCTCGACCGCTCGCTGCTGATGGTCGCCGACAACTTCGAGGCCGAGACCAAGCTGCGCAGCAAGGTGAAGGCGGCGCTGACCTACCCGGTCGTCGTGCTCATCATCGCGCTGGTGGCCGTCGCGGCCATGCTGATCTTCATCGTGCCCGTGTTCGACGCGATGTTCCGGGATCTCGGCAGCGAGCTGCCCGCGGTGACGCAGCTGCTGGTGAACATGTCCAACGCCATGCCGGTGGCCGTGCCCATCATCGTGGTTGTCGCCGTCGCGTTCTCGATCTGGTGGGGGATGAACAAGAACACCGAGGCGGTGCGTCGCGTCGTCGATCCGATGAAGCTCAAGGTGCCGGTGTTCGGCCAGCTCAACACCAAGATCGCGCTCACCCGCTTCACCCGCAACTTCTCGACGATGCTCGCCTCCGGGGTGCCGATCCTGCAGTCCCTCGCGATCGTGGGGGCGACCAGCGGCAACTACGTCGTGACGTCGTCGCTGCAGGGGGTGCAGGAGGGCGTGCGCCAGGGGCGGCCGATCGCCGAGTCGCTGGCCGAGGTGGAGATCTTCCCCGAAATGCTGATCCAGATGGTCGGCATCGGCGAGGAGTCCGGCGCCATCGACACCATGCTCGAGAAGACCGCGGACTTCTATGACGACGAAGTCGAGACGATGAGCTCCCAGCTCACCGCCATGCTGGAGCCGTTGATGATCGTGTTCATGGGCGCGCTTCTCGGATTCATGATCCTCGCCCTCTACATGCCGATGTTCATGGTCTTCCAAGCGATTTAGTTGGATAACAATTTGGAACATTTGGCACATTAGAGCCTTCTAATTTGGTAGGGAAACTGCTAGCTTGAGGTCGTCGACGACGCCCCAACGGAGTTGACCGAACCCGATTTCCCCCCAAAGAAGAAGGAATTCAGAATGATCAAGTCTGTGTCGCGGGCGCTCGCGAAAAAGGAGAACGGCGAAAAGGGCTTCACCCTGATCGAGCTTCTCGTCGTCGTCATCATCATCGGCATCCTCGCCGCCGTCGCCATCCCGGTCTTCCTCAACATGCGCGAGGGTGCGTGGCGTTCCTCTGTGGAATCCGACCTGTCGAATGCCGCGCTGGCGATCGAAGCCGCCGTGACCGAGAACAACGGTTCGCTCTCGGGCCTGACGATCCCCAGCTCCGCCGACTTCGCGGGCGCGGACCTCGAGATCACGAAGGGGGCCGGTGGTGCTGTGGTCGGCACCATCACGGTCACCGACGGAAACAAGCTCACGATCACGCCGAACGGCAACGCTTACGTAATCGTCGGCGCGAACGAGAACATCAACAGCGGTAATGACACCCTCAAGTACGACAGCGCCGCGGGCGGACTCGAATCCGACTGGACCCCTGGCGGCTCCGGGGACTAAGGCGTTCAGCACCACCCGAACCGTGGGGGGGGGGGGGGGGGGGGGGCGGGGCCCACCCGTCGCCCGCCGCCCCCCCCGGGGGGGGGGGGGGGCTCGGGTCACAACGGGTTTCAGCACCACCCGACCGGTTGGGCCGGCGGGGTTTCCCGCGCCGCCACAACGTGTCACCAGCGACCGAACGGAGGGAGTGGATGCCCGTGCGCACGCAACAGCCTGACAGCGATGACGGCTTCACTCTCGTCGAGGTCATCGTCGCCATGCTCGTCTTCGGCATCATTCTGACGGGCTTCGTCTACACGATCACGGCCAGCCTCACCGCCACGCGCGACACCCGCACGCGAATCGTCGCCGCGAACCTCGCCTCTCAGCAGATCGACGTGCTGCGTTCCGCCGCCGACGCCTTCGCGGTGACCAATTCCACCCGCGACGTGGAGCTCAACGGCGACACCTTCCATGTGCGCGTGCGCACGCAATGGGTCGCCGCCGGCGGCACCACCGCCAGCTGCGAAGCGGGGGCGGCCGTGGGCTCGCTGGCCTACAAGCACGTGAGCATCGAAGTGACCTGGGACAACATGCGCGAAGGTGCGCAGCCCGTCTACAGCGACACCCACATCACTCCGAAGACGAAGATCAACGACCCCTCGCTCGGCACCGTGCTCGTCGGGGTGCTCGACTCCGCAGGTTCGGGCGTCGCCGGTGCAAAGGTGAGTCTGACGCCCAGCGGCGGCGTCGCCGCGGCCACCACCGACTCCGACGGCTGCGCCTACCTGCTGAAGGTTCCCGCGGGCACGTACACCGTCACTGCCGAGAAGACGGGCTTCATCAGTGAACGGCAGGTCGAAAAGCCCCAGGCATCAGTGCCGGTGACCGCCGGTGGCTCGTCGCGCGTCAGCTTCGCCCTGGAACGGCAGACCCGGTTCGACGTCACCTACGCGCCCGACGCCGCCCCCGGCGTGCGCCTTCCGACCGAGCTGACAACGACGTTCATCTCGACCTACGGCGCCTTCGCCCAGAACCTCACCGGCAACGCCAGAACGAAGGCGCACTCGCTCTACCCCGTTCCCTCGGGCTACAGCGTGCTGGCGGGGGACTACGCCGAAGCCCCCGACAACCCGGGCGCCAGCTGCCTCGCGCCCGACCCCGGTCAGTGGATCGCCGAACCCGGCAAGGTGGGCGTGCGACCCGACCCGGTTGCGGGGGCACCGGGAGGCGCCGTCGCCGCCGCGGTGCCGATGGGCGAGATCCGTATCCCCGCACTGCCCGCCTCCGGCAACAATCTCAAGGCCGTCTACGTCGGCGGGGGCCCCGGCGACCCGGGCTGCGCCGCGGGGATGACCTACCGGTTCGGCAGCGTCGCCGGCGGCTCGGCGACCATAGCGCTGCCCTACGGCACGTGGCAGCTGTTCCGAGGCACTGCCTCGGCCCAGGCGACACCGGTGACCGGCATCACCGTCCTGTCCGGCGGCACCGCCAGCGGCAGCACCGTCGTGCTCGACCCGCGGGGGCCGGGATGACGCGCGCGGCGGGGCGCCGCCGCCGGACCGCCCGCGACGCGCACCGCGCCGACGCCGGCATGACGGTGCTCGAGCTCATCGTCGCGATGGGGGTGTCGAGCATCCTGCTCGCGCTCATCGTGTCGATGTTCGTCACCGCCTCACGGTCGTTCAGCGATCAGCAGGGCGTCGTCGAGAACAGCCGCCTCGCCTCGACGTCGATGAACGAGGTCACCCGCGTGATCCGCGCCGGCACCGAGATTCCGCGGTGGAACAACCCTGACAACGACCCCGTGTTCGTCTACGCGGGAGCGGAGCAGATCATCATGCACTCCTTCATCGACGCCGGCACGGCGCCCGACGCGCCTCCGGTGCGCGTGCAGTTCGCACGAGGCTCCGGCAACGAGCTGATGGAGACGCGCTGGGCCGCCCACCACGTGCACACGACGTACTGGGCGTTCGACACCACCCCCAGCTCGACGCGTCTCATCGCGAGGTCGCTGACGCCGGCGACCGCGAGCACGCCGCTGTTCCGCTACTACGACAAAGACGGCGTCGCCCTCACCCCGCCCGCGGGTGGCAGCCTCACCGTCGCCCAGATCCGCAACGTGGCGAGCGTGCGCGTGACCATGCGTGTGCAGGCGGACGAGAGCGGGCGCGTCGAACCCGTCTCGGTCCAGAACATGGTGGGCCTGCCCAACCTGGGCGTCGCCCGCGTGGACGTGCCCTGATGAGGATGAACGTGAACCGGACAGAGGACCAAGGCGCCGCCATGATCATGGTCGTGGCGGTGGGCGCGGTCGTGGCCATGCTCATGACGCTGCTCGTGACCGTCTCGGTGAACGGCACCAAGCAGGCCAGCACCGATGCCAACTGGAACGCCGCACTGGCCGCCGCGTATGCCGGGGTCGACGAATACCAGAGCCGGCTGTCGGCGGACACCAGCTACTACCGCTACGGCAATCCTGCGTCGAGCTTCAGCAGCACCAGCTCGGTGTCGCTTCCTCCCGCGACCGACCCGAACCTCGCCTTCGGGGTCGGCGCGGGCGGAACGTGGGCGACGCTCGCCGGCAGCGACGACCGGGCGCAGTTCCGCTACGAAGTCGACAACTCGAAGTACCCCACCACGGGCCGCATCCGCATCCGCTCCACCGGCAAGGTGGGGCAGGCGACGCGCACGGTGGTCGCGGACCTCAAGCAGGAGGGGTTCATCGACTTCCTGTACTTCACCGACTACGAGGTGCAGGACCCGGCCCTGGCAGGATCGACGAACGCGAACTGCTTCAGCGACGCGGCCAGGACGAGACTCAAGTACGCCTGGGAGAGCCGCCCCACCTCCGGCTGCAACGACATCTCGTTCGGTGAGTCGGACGAGACCAAGGGACCGGTGCACTCCAACGACACCATCCGTGCCTGCGGCTCGAGGTTCACCGGCACGGTGACCACCGCCAAGCCGACCACGCCGTTCTATCGCAACGTCAACGCCAGCAACGTCGCCTGCGGTGCGGCCGTGTTCACCCTCTCCGGCTACCCCGCGTTCAGCGGCGGCGTGATCGGCATGCCGGCCACCAACGCGCAGCTGAAGAAGGAGACCCGCACCGATCTGCCGATCGAGGTCCCGCGTCCCGGGTGCCTCTACACCGGACCGACCCAGTTCGAGTTCTTCGACAACGGCACCGTCAACATCAAATCGCCCTTCACGAAGTCCACACGCATCGGCAACGCGGCCGCCACCGCCGGCTCGACGCCGCCGGAGTGCGGCATCATCTCGCAGCTGCAGTCGCCCGCCGGCGCCACGATCCCGGTGATCGACAACAACGTGCTTTACGTGCAGAACGTGCCGGCAGTCAGCGGCGACGTGAACCACTGGCCCGCCGCCACCAACCCCGCAGGCTTCACCTGCGTGAGCAGCGGTGATTCGGGCAAGCGCGGCTGGTCGCTGGGCACCGGCGGCAGCCGGTCGGGCTATCCCGCGGACGTCCGCATCTCTGCCATGACGACACACACCGAGGTGGCACCGAGCAGCACCACCTACGGGTGCCGCGCGGGCGACGTGTTCGTCAAGGGCAGGTTCAACGGCGCGGTGACGCTCGCCGCCGAGAACTTCGTGTTCGTCGTGGGGGACCTCACCTACGTCGACAACCAGGACGACATCCTGGGACTCATCGGCAACAACGCCGTCTGGGTGTGGAACCCCCGCCGCAGCAACGGCGACAACATCCTCCCCGACGATCGCACCATCGAGGCGGCGATCCTCTCGGTCGCCCACACCTTCCAGGTGCAGAATTACGACAAGGGCGGAAGGCAGGGCACCCTCACCGTGAAGGGTGCCATCGCGCAGAAGTATCGCGGCCCGGTGGGCACGGGGAACAGCGCGGGGATCGTCACCGGCTACGCCAAGAACTACGTCTACGACACGCGGTTCAAGCTGCAGGCGCCGCCGAAGTTCCTGAGCCCCGTCACCACCACCTACGGGGTCACCTCGTGGATCGAGAGCGCAGCCGTGTGGAACCCGGACGGATCGGCGAGATGACCGTGGACATCCGCGCAGCGGTCGCTCTGCTCGACGGTGAGGCCCTCCCGACGGCGCTCATCCTGCTCGTCGCCGGCGTGCTGGGTGCCCTCATCGGCTCGTTCCTCAACGTCGTCATCTGGCGGGTGCCGCGCGGCGAGAGCATCGTGCGACCCGGCAGCGCCTGCCCGCAGTGCGGGCGAGCCATCGCCTGGTACGACAATCTGCCGGTCGTGTCGTACCTCGTGCTGCGCGGCCGGTGCCGCCACTGCGCGACGCACATCTCCGCGCGTTACCCGCTGGTCGAACTCGGCACGGGTATCGCGTTCGCGATCGTCGTCTGGGGAGCGCTCGTCGGAACGTACCCCGCGGCGATCCTGCCCCTCCTTCTCTACTGGGCGTCCATCGGCATCGCGCTGGCCCTCATCGACCTGGACCACCACCGGCTGCCGAACGTGATCACCCTGCCGGCCTACATCGTCACCGCGGTGCTCGCCGTCGCGGCATCCGTCCTGCTCGGCGAGTACGGAAGGCTGCTGACCGCGGCCGCCGGCTTTGCGCTGCTGGGCGGTTTCTACCTGCTGCTCGCCGTCGCCTACCGCGGGGGCATGGGACTGGGTGACGTCAAGCTCGCCGGCTCGCTGGGATTGCTGCTCGGCTGGCTGGGGTGGCCGCAGCTGGTCGTCGGGGGATTCAGCGCCTTCGTCATCGGCGGCATCGTCGGCGTCGTGCTCATGGTCGCGGGCAGGGCAGGGCGCAAATCCCGCCTTCCGTTCGGGCCGTTCATGCTTCTCGGGTCGTGGGTCGGCGTCTTCGCCGGTCCGGCGATCGCCGGCTTCTATCTCAGTGCGACGGGACTCGCATGACACCCCACGGAGGACACACATGGCAGCAGTAGTCGCGCTCGACCTCAGCAGAGGCGGGCTGCGCGGCGTGCAGATCGACGCGCCCTACAGTGCACGGCCGAAGCTGACCCGCTTCGCCGCGGTCGAGGTGCCCGAGGGAACGGTCTTCGACGGCGAGATCATCGACCAGCAGCGCGCCGTGAAGGCGATCAAGGAGCTGTGGAAGGTCGGCGGCTTCACGACCAAGAAGGTCGTGTTCGGCGTCAGCAACCGCAAGGTCGTGGTGCGCGAGGTGACGCTCCCGACCCTCACCGGGCCGCGCCGCGCGGCGGGTCTGCGGTTCGCCGTGGAGGGGCAGATCCCCATCGATCTGGACGACGCGATCCTCGACTTCCTGCCCATGCGCGACCACCACGGTGACGACGGCCCCCACCAGGAGGGTCTGCTCGTGGCGACGGTGCGCAGCAGCCTGGAGTCCACCGTCAACGCCATCGAGCGCTCCGGCCGGTATGTCGACGCGATCGACTTCGCCGGGTTCTCGCTGCTGCGCCTGCTGCCGGGACCGCTGCGCGGCATCCACGCCCTCGTCAACGTCGGCGCGTCGTGCACGACGGTGATCATCGCCGCGGCCGCCAGCCCGCAGTTCGTGCGCATCGTGCCCAGCGGGGGCGACGACATCACGCGCAGCATGGAGCGTGCGCTCGGGGTCAGCTTCGCCGAGGCCGAGCAGGACAAGATCGCCCGTGGGCTGCAGGGCGGCGCGACGGCACCGCGCGACATCGAGGCCGAGACCGTGCTGCGCGAGAACGTCGCCAACATCATCGACAGCATCCGCAACACCCTCAACTTCTGGGTCAACGCGCATCCCGATCACCCGGTCGCGAGCGTCGTGCTCACCGGCGGCGGCAGTCGGCTGACAGGCCTCGCCCCCGTGCTGACGAGGGCGCTGGGCGTTCCGACCACCTACGGCGACCCGTTCGCGGGGTTCACCGTCTCATCCAAGCTGCGCGATTCCGGCCTGTACGACTGGGGGCTCGAGCTCGCGGCGCCGTTGGGTGTCGCGGTCGGTGCGAAGACCAGCACGCACGTCGAGGACAAGGCCGCGGCGAAGGCACGCAAGAGGGCCGAGGCATCCGCGAGGGGCACGCGTCCCGCCGCCACCGGCCCGCGCAGCGCAGCAGCGCAGGGCAAGGCGAAGGCCAAGACGAAAGGGGCGCACAAGTGACCGCCGAGGTGAGGGAGCGCCGCGAGCGGCGCCAGTCGGAGCCGCCGATCACGTGGCCGACCGGCTCCACCCTTTCGGTGGCGCGCGTCGACCTGCTGCCACCCATCGTCGAAGTCCGGCGCCGGCAGGGGAGAACGGTCCGACTGCTGTCCCTGGGACTCATCGCTCTGCTCGTCGTCGTCGTCATGGCTGCTGTCGCCGTGTCGCTGCTGGCCACCACCGCCGAGGGGCACCTCGCCGCGGAGCGCAACCGGACGCAGCTGCTGCTCATCGAGCAGGCCAAGTACACCGATCTGGCCACGGTGAAATCGCAGCTCGCCGATCACGAGCTCGCTGAGGTCGTCACCCTCTACGCCGAGGCGGACTGGTTCCGGCTCATGACAGAGCTCGACACCGCCCTGCCCGAGGACTTCGCCCTCACGGCGGAGTCGATCACGGTCAAGGGCGTGAGCGCCGACACGCGGGGGGGCGCCGGCGGCACGGGACTGGACGCGCAGGGTGTCATCGAGATCACCTTCACCGCCACCGCCGCCCGCTTCGACTCGCCCACCCCGCTGCTCAACGCGCTGCGCGGGCTCACCGGGTACGTCAGCGCGACCGTCGACGCCGTCTCGGCGACGGGCGAGGCAGGGTACGTCGTCACCGGGGTGATCCAGCTCGGGGCCGATGCGCTCGGCGGAACCGCGCGGGCGGAGGCACTCGACCCCGAGGTCATCGCGGCGCTGCAGCTCGCGCTCGAAGCGGTGGCGACCGGAGCCGCGCTGGAGGCGGCCGACGCCGCAGCCGAAGCGGACGACGTCAGCGACCTCACCGACGCCACAGAAGCGGGGGAGTGACCGATGGACAAGCACAGGCTCAGCCTCATCGTCATCGGCGTGTTCGCCGTCGCCATCGTCTTGGGCGGGTGGTTCCTCGGCGTGCAGCCCCAGCTCGATCGCATGACGCGCGCGGACGCGCAGACCACCTCGATCCGGCAGACCAACGACGTGCAGGAGCAGCGCAACCGCGCGCTGGCCGTGGACAACGACAACCTCGACACGTACAAAGCAGAGCTCGCCGCACGGCAGGAGCGGATTCCCGCTGCGCGCGCCCAGCAGGAGCTGATCAACCAGATCGACGCCGCTGCCGCTGCGGCAGGCGTCGGCATCCGGTCGCTGACGTTCGAGCCGGCGGTGAGCTTCGCCGGACCCGAGGGCGTGGGTCTGGACGCTCCCACCGGCGGCTTCATCGGCGTACCGCTCATTCTCACCGCCGAAGGCCCGCGGCCCGACCTGGAGAGGTTCGCCGCGAACCTGCAGGGCTCGACGCGCGTCATCACGATCGGCGGCAGCGACTACCGGGGAGGCGAGCAGAGCTCGCTGACGATCACCGGCGTGACCTGGGTGCTGATGCCCACGTCGTGACCCAGGCTGGGGTGGGCGGCGACCCGAACGCGGCCCACCCCTCGAACTCCTGTCAAGGTCCGCGTCCCGGTCCCACCCGCCCGATACCCTGGCGCGATGAACCTGCCGCGCGTCATCGCCTGGGCCCTCTCCATCAAGCCGGTGCGCGCGCTGCTGCTCTACCTCGAGCACCGTGGTCCGGTCCTCGCCGACAGCGTCACGTACCGCACCCTGTTCAGCGTCTTCGCCGGCGTGCTGCTCGGCTTCTCGGTGGCCGGCCTCTGGCTGGCGGGCAACCCCGCCGCCTTCGACGCGCTGATCGACGCCGTGGACAGCGTCATCCCCGGCATCGTCGGGGACGGAGGCATCATCGAGGACCCGCGGTCCGTCGCCGTGCCGGTGAGCTTCACCGTCACCGGCATCCTCTCCTTCGTCGGACTGATCGGTGCGGCCATCGGTGCGGTGGGCACGCTGCGCGCGGCGATCCGCATGATCGCCGACCGGGTCACCGAGGACCTCATGATCGTGTGGGTGCTGCTGCGCAACCTCGCCCTGGCGATCGGCATCGGGCTCGGCCTGGTCGCCGCCGCGGCCATCACGTTCCTCGGCACCACCGGGCTCGCGATCGTCGCCGACTGGTTCGGCGTCTCCTCGTCGTCGGCGCTGCTGGAGATCGGCGGTCGCGCGCTCACGATCGTCGTCGTCTTCGTCCTCGACACCGCCATCGTCGCCGCGTCCTTCCGCGTGCTTTCGGGTCTGCGTGCCTCCGCCAGGGCGCTGTGGAGCGGCGCCGTGGTGGGTGGAATCGGACTGACGGTGCTGCAGGTGCTGTCGGGACTGTTCGTCGGCGGGGCATCCGCCAACCCCCTGCTGGCGACGTTCGCCTCCCTCATCGCGCTGCTGCTGTGGTTCAACCTGTCGGCCCAGGTGATCCTCATCGCCAGCGCCTACATCGTCACCGGGGTGGAGGAGGAGGCCGACCGGGTGCGCGCTCGCTACGGGGCGCAGACGTTCGCGCAGCGGCGGGTGCGCCGCGCCGAGAACGCCGTCGTCGTCGCGTCCGGCGAACTCGACGCCGCCCGCGACGCCGAGGCGGAAGAGCGCCGCGCGGCGCAGGAGAAAGCCGAGAAGGCCAGCGAGAAGGTGGACGCATGACCCGCGTACGCGCCTACACCGCCGCACAGGTGCGGGCTGCCGAAGCGCCGCTGCTCGCCGCCGGGGAGCCGCTGATGGACCGAGCCGCCGCCGCCCTGGCCGCGGTGCTGCGGGCGGAGCTTCCCCCGGTGGGGCGGGTGCTCGTCGTCGCCGGCCGCGGGGACAACGGCGGCGATGCGCTGCTGGCCGGCGCGACGCTGGCGAGCGCGGGAGTGCACGTCGACGTGCTGCTGACGGCGGATGCCGCGCATCCGCGGGGCCTGGCCGCCGCGCGGGATGCCGGCGCGCGCGTGGTGAGCCTCGACGAAGCGGTGGCCGGGCCGGACTACGCCCTCATCGTGGACGGGATCGTGGGCATCGGCTCGTCCGCCGACCCCACCCTGCGTGGCGGAGCGCGAGAGGCGGTGGCGCGGCTGCTGCCTGCGGTGCGCGCCGGCCGCTCCCGCGTGGTCGCGGTCGACATCCCCAGCGGCGTTCAGCCCGACGACGGCACCGTCGGCGACGACGTCGTGCTGCCCGCAGCGGTGACCGTCACGTTCGGCGCCGTCAAGGCCGGACTCGTCTGCGCGGAGGGCGCGCGACGGGCGGGACGCATCGTGCTGGTCGACCTGGGGCTGCGCCTCCCCGAGGACGAAGCGGTCGCGACCGGCGACGTGGACCTCTTCGACGGCGCTCGCTGACACGGCCACCCGTGCCCTTCGGGTGGCGCAGAGGGCACCGTGGTGCGCGCACGCCTCCGGGATGGGTAGCGTCGTACCTGTGACAGAACAGTCCGAGACCCAGATTCCCGCCCACCCGCTCGGGGCGACGCACCCCCTGGCACTGGAGCCCGTGACGCCGCCGGAACCCACGGTCGACGGCTTCGTGCAGGAGTTCCTGCAGAACCTGAACCTCGAACGAGGGGTCACGCTGTCGGCATCCACCGTCAACGACCGCTACGTCGCCCTGGCCACCACCGTGCGGGACTACCTCGTCGCCCGCTGGCTGGAGGACCGCCGCGCGCAGCGCGAGACGCGGGCCAAGACGGTCTGCTACCTCTCGGCCGAGTACCTGCTCGGGCGCCAGCTCGACAACAATCTGCTCGCCGCCGACCTGACCGGCATCGCCACCGAGGCGATGGCGGCCTGCGGCGTCGACATCGACGAGCTCCGCGCCGTGGAGGTCGAGCCGGGCCTCGGCAACGGGGGACTGGGGCGCCTCGCCGCCTGCTTCATCGACTCGCTCGCCACGATGGGCGTGCCCAACGTCGGCTACGGCATCCGGTACGAGTACGGCATCTTCCGTCAGACGTTCGTCGATGGACAGCAGGTCGAGCAGCCCGACGCGTGGCTCGCTCTCGGCTCGCCGTGGGAGTTCCCGCACCCCGAGGCAGCTCAGACCGTCTCGTTCGGCGGTCACACCGAGACCTACGACGACGGCGGGCAGACGCGCACGCGCTGGATCCCCGACTGGAGCGTGCGGGCGGTGCCGTACAACTACATGGTCCCCGGCTACCGCAACGGGCGCGTGAACACCCTGCGGCTGTGGTCCGCTCAGGCGACGGATGCCTTCGACCTGCGCATCTTCAACGCCGGAGACTACGAAGAGGCCGTGCGCGCGCAGACCTACGCCGAGAACATCTCCAAGGTGCTCTACCCCGAGGACTCCACGCCCCAGGGCAAGCAGCTGCGCCTGCAGCAGCAGTACTTCTTCGTCGCGGCATCCATCGCCGATGTGATGCACGACATGGGTGACGCCGACCTGCGCACGCTGCCCGACCGCGTCGCCTTCCAGCTCAACGACACCCACCCCGTCATCGCCGTGCCCGAACTCATGCGGGTGCTCGTGGACGAGCGGGGCATGCACTGGGATGCCGCGTGGGAGATCGCCCGCCAGTGCTTCGGGTACACCTGCCACACGCTCATGCCCGAGGCGCTCGAGACCTGGCCGGTGGACCTGTTGGGCCGGCTGCTGCCGCGCCACCTGGAGATCATCTTCCGCATCAACGCCGACTTCCTCGCGGAGGTGCGGGAGGCCTACCCGAACGACGAGATGCGCGTGCGCGACATGTCGATCATCGCGGAGTTCCCCGAGCGGTCGGTGCGCATGGCGTACCTCGCGACCGTCGCCGCGTCGAAGGTCAACGGTGTGGCCGAGCTGCACTCGCAGCTGCTGCGCGAGACCGTGCTGCACGACTTCGACGAGTTCTTCCCCGGCAAGTTCACCAACGTCACCAACGGGGTGACGCCCCGCCGCTTCCTGCGGCTGGCCAACCCCGAGCTGTCGGCGCTGATCACCGCCGCGATCGGCGACGGCTGGGAGACCGACCTGGAGCGGCTGCGCGAGCTCGAGCCCTACGCCGACGACCCCGCCTTCCGAGACGCCTTCGCCGACGTCAAGGCGCGCAATAAGCGCCGTCTCGACGAGGTGCTGCGCGCCCGCGACGGGCTCGAGGTGCGCGAGGGCCACCTGCTCGATGTGATGGTCAAGCGCCTGCACGAATACAAGCGCCAGACCCTCAAGCTGCTGCACGTGGTGACCCTCTACGAGGGCATCGTGTCGGGACGGCTCGCTGCGTCCGACGTGCAGCCTCGCACGGTGATCTTCGGCGCGAAGGCGGCGCCGGGATACGGCATGGCCAAGCGCATCATCCACCTCATCAACGCAGTCGGTTCGGTCGTCAACACCGACCCCCGCGTCGAGGGGCGCCTGCAGGTGCTGTTCCCCCCGAACTACAACGTCACCCTCGCCGAGCGGGTGATCCCCGCCGCCGACCTGTCCGAGCAGATCTCGCTCGCGGGCAAGGAGGCGTCGGGTACCGGGAACATGAAGTTCGCCCTCAACGGCGCGCTCACCATCGGCACCGATGACGGCGCGAACATCGAGATCCGCGAACTCGTCGGCGACGAGAACTTCTTCCTGTTCGGCATGCGCGAGCCCGAGGTCGAGGCGCTGGCTGTCGCCGGCTACCGGCCGAGCGAGTTCTACCAGGCCGACGACGACCTGCGTCGTGCCATCGACCTCATCGCCTCGGGGGCGTTCTCCGGCGGAGACGCTTCGGTGTTCGAGCCGATCGTGTCGAACCTGCTCTACGACGACCGGTTCATGGTGCTGGCGGACTACCGCTCCTACCTCGACGCGCAGGCGCGGGTGGATGCCGCCTACGCCGACCGCGACGCGTGGACCCGTTCGGCGATCCTCAACGTCGCACGCACCGGGTACTTCTCGTCCGACCGCTCCATGCGGGAGTATCTCGACCGCATCTGGCACGCCTCGCCGGTGGCCTGAGCCGCCGGCGGCGCGGCTCAGCGGGCGTAGCGCTCGACGAACGTGCGCAGGATGCTGCCGGTGTGGGTGACCGGCAGCCTCCTGACCGCGTCGAGGGTCAGGTCGAGCTCGTCGGGAGCGAAGTACCCGTGCCGGGCGTAGGCGCGGATGCGCGTGGAGATGCCCTCCACGTCGCATTCGGGGTGGAACTGGGTCGCATACACATTCCGTCCGACGCGGAACATCTGCACGGGGCACGCCGTCGACGTCGCCAGCAGCGTCGCCGACGGGGGGAGCCGGGTGATGGCCTCCTTGTGGCCGACGAACGCCGCGAACGCGTCGGGCAGGCCGGCCAGCAGCGGGTCGGCGGCACCCTCGGGCGTGCGCTGCACCTCGATCACGCTGATCGGCTCGCCGTAGGTGCGGTCGATCACCGCGCCCTGATGGGCGCCGAGCGTGCCGACCCCGTAGCAGGCGCCGAGGAACGGGAAGTCGCGCGCCACCACCTCGTCGAGCAGCCCTGCGACCTCCGTCTCGGCGCGGCGCTGCACGGCGGACTTCTTCTCCGGCGGATCGGAGGCGTTGAACGGTCCGCCGCCGACGAAGATGCCGGAGTAGGCATCGAGGTCCACGTGGCCCAAGGACTCCGCTTCGAGGCGTCGGCGCTCGAGATCGCGCTCGTCCAGCCCGGTGTAGCGCAGGAACAGCGCGTACTCCTCGTCGGCGGGCACGTCTTCGGCGCGGGTCGCCAACAGCAGGAAGGGCTTCATCGGCACGAGTCTATTCCGCCGTGCACCGCCGCCCGAACGGTGCCGACGCCGCTGCCGGAGCGGTCGATGCTCGATCGGGCGCGCGGCGCGCCCTAGGGTGGCTGGTGTCGGTCGCACACCCCGCGGCCGCGACGACGACGTCGCAGGGAGAACCCCATGTCCACCATCGCCTTCATCGGTCTCGGCCACATGGGTGCGCCCATGGCCGCCCACCTCGTCTCCGCCGGTCACACGGTGCGCGGCGCCGACCCATCACCCGCCGCGCGGGACGCGGCTGCCGCACGCGGCATCGACGTCGTCGACGGCCTCGCCGCTGCGCTGGCAGGGGCGGATGCCTGCTTCACCTCGCTTCCCGGCCCCGACCAGGTGCGCGCCGTGTACGGGGGAGAGGGCGGCATCTTCGCGCACGCGGCATCCACCACGCTGCTGCTGGACACCTCGACGGTCGACGTCGGCACATCGCAGTGGTGCCACGACGAGGCGACCGCACGCGGACTCGCGTTCGTGGACAGCCCGATCTCGGGCGGGACGGCGGGAGCGGAAGGCGGCACGCTGTCGTTCCTGCTCGGCGGCCGCCCCGACCACGTCGAGCGCGCGCGCGGGATCGTCGACCCGATGGCGCGCACGGTGATCGCGTGCGGCGAGGCCACCAGCGGCATCGCCGCCAAGCTCGCGAACAACATGATGCTGTTCATCAGCGTGCTGGCGATGTCGGAGGGGTCGCAGCTCGCCCAGCGGCTCGGCCTGGATCCGCACGTGTTCTGGCAGGTGGTGGATGCCTCGTCCGGCCAGTCCTGGGCGCAGCGCACCTGGTACCCCGTGCCGGGCGTCGTGCCGACCGCAGCCGCGAACCACGACTTCGATGCGACGTTCTCCGTCGACCTGGCGCGCAAGGATGCCGCGCTGGCGGTGGCAGCGGGGGAGGCCACCGGTGTGCACCTGCCTGCGGCGCAGCTCGCGCTGGCGCAGCTCGAGCAGCTCGCCGCGGAAGGGCTGGGCGGCAAGGACTGCACGCTCATGGCGCGCTTCGCCTCGCCCGACGGCACGCTGCAGGGCTGGGAGGGCGCTCGCGCCTAGCATTTCCGACCTCGCCGGGCAACGACGCGGAGCACCCGGGCACCCGGGTCTAGGGTCGGATCAGGAGGTCACATCATGGCTATTGCACGTATGCACGGAGGTCCGCTCGACGGACAGATGCTTCCCCTCGACGACCCCGACATGGACCGGCTGATCCTGCCCTACAGCGAGACGCAGGTCGTCTACGAACGGGAGGGCGCACCGGAGAACACCGGCGACGACGACGGCCCGACCGAGGCGGTCTTCCGTTATGTCGAGTCGCAGGACGACATCGACCCCGACCCCGACGACCACCCTGACCTGCCGTAACCGCATGGAGGACAGCGCCGACCGCGCCGCAGCCGCCGAGCCGCAGCGCTCGCTGGAAGTGGAGCGCAAATACGACGTCGACGACGCGACGGTCGTGCCCGATTGGACGGCACTGCCCGGAGTCGCGGGCGTCGGTGAGGCCGAGCACCGACGACTCGACGCCCGCTACCTCGACACCGCGGAGGGACATCTCGCCCGGTCGGGCGTCGCGGTGCGGCGTCGCTCCGGCGGTCCCGACGCCGGCTGGCACATCAAGATCTCCACGCCCGAGGGCAAGCACGAGTGGGCGTGGCCCCTCGGCGCCGAGCCTGCGGCCGACGTGAGCGATCTGCCGGTTCCCGAACCGGTGGTCGCCGCGCTGGCACAGTGGGCGTCGCCGCCCTTCGCCGCGCTCGCGCGGATTCGCAACGAGCGTCACGCCTACGCGTTGCGTGACGCCGAGGGTGCGCTGGTGGCGGAGTTCGTCGACGATCACGTCACCGCCCGCGATGAACGCCGCGGCACCGAGGCGTCGTGGCGCGAGTGGGAGCTGGAGCTCGGCCCCGCCGCGCCCGCCGATGCGGAGGGGCGGGCGGCGCTGTTCGCCGCCGCCGACGCCCTGGTGTCCGCCGCGGGCGGGCGTCCCGCGGCATCCGACTCAAAGCTGGGCCGCGCCCTCACCGGTCCTTGAGCGCCGCCCCCTGGTCGTTGAGCGAGCGCAGCGAGACGAAACGCGCGCTTCTTCCGGCGTTTCGTCTCGGTCGCTCCGCTCCCTCGCTCAACGACCCGCGCCGTCCTGCCGGTCGTTGAGCGAGCGGAGCGAGACGAAACGCGCGCCGTCCTCCCGGTCGTTGAGCGAGCGGAGCGAGACGAAACGCGCTCCCT
>NZ_JANJGV010000012.1:0-105556 GCF_024623595.1 Microbacterium sp. zg.Y1084 | reverse complement strand
GCCCGCGAATGTGGCGCCGGTGGCGGTGTTCACGTCGGCGGTGTCGGGGTTGTCGGTGTCGGTGGATGGTTCGGGTTCGTCGGATGCTGATGGGTCGATCGCGTCGTATGCGTGGGACTTCGGTGACGGCGGCACGGGTGCCGGGGCGACGGCGTCGCACGCGTTCGCTGCGGCGGGGACGTACACGGTGCGGTTGACGGTGACCGACAACGGCGGCGCGGCGGCGACGACGACGGCTGAGGTGACGGTGGCGGCTCCGGTGGAGCCGCCGGCGGGTCAGCTGTTCGCGGATGCGTTCGGTCGCACGGTGGCGTCGGGTTGGGGTTCGGCGGACGTCGGAGGCGCGTGGACGCTGCGTACGGGGGCGAACCGGTTCGCGGTCGCTGATGGCGTGGGTCGGATCACGATGCCGGGGTCGTCGACGGTCAATGTCGACAGCGCGGTCATCGACAGCACATCGACGTCGTTCACGGGGGAGTTCGCTGTCGACAAGATCAACGACGCGATGTACATCGGGTTGATCGCGCGTCGGGTGGGAGACGACCAGTACATGGTGCGCATCCGCACGGCGGCCGACGGTAGTGCTCGGCTGAACGTGCTGCGGGGCGGAAGCACCGCGGTGGGTGCGGCGGTCGAGACGGGTGTCGTGATCGAGCCTGGTGCGAAGTATCTGTTCCGGGTCGATACGAAGACCGCCGCGGGGGTCACCACGATCTCGGCGAAGGTGTGGAAGGACGGCACGCCCGAGCCGGGCTGGCAGGTCGAGCGCACCAACAACGTCGCCGGACTGCAGGCGCCTGGTTCCGTCGGGGTTTACGCTTTCGTTCCGAACGCCGCCACCCGGGTGCCCGTCACCCTCACCTTCGACAACCTCCAGGTCGTGAATCCGGATTCCGTCGTGGTTCCGCCGGTCGATCCTCCCGTCGACCCGCCCGCGAATGTGGCGCCGGTGGCGGTGTTCACGTCGGCGGTGTCGGGGTTGTCGGTGTCGGTGGATGGTTCGGGTTCGTCGGATGCTGATGGGTCGATCGCGTCGTATGCGTGGGACTTCGGTGACGGCGGCACGGGTGCCGGGGCGACGGCGTCGCACGCGTTCGCTGCGGCGGGGACGTACACGGTGCGGTTGACGGTGACCGACAACGGCGGCGCGGCGGCGACGACGACGGCTGAGGTGACGGTGGCGGCTCCGGTGGAGCCGCCGGCGGGTCAGCTGTTCGCGGATGCGTTCGGTCGCACGGTGGCGTCGGGTTGGGGTTCGGCGGACGTCGGAGGCGCGTGGACGCTGCGTACGGGGGCGAACCGGTTCGCGGTCGCTGATGGCGTGGGTCGGATCACGATGCCGGGGTCGTCGACGGTCAATGTCGACAGCGCGGTCATCGACAGCACATCGACGTCGTTCACGGGGGAGTTCGCTGTCGACAAGATCAACGACGCGATGTACATCGGGTTGATCGCGCGTCGGGTGGGAGACGACCAGTACATGGTGCGCATCCGCACGGCGGCCGACGGTAGTGCTCGGCTGAACGTGCTGCGGGGCGGAAGCACCGCGGTGGGTGCGGCGGTCGAGACGGGTGTCGTGATCGAGCCTGGTGCGAAGTATCTGTTCCGGGTCGATACGAAGACCGCCGCGGGGGTCACCACGATCTCGGCGAAGGTGTGGAAGGACGGCACGCCCGAGCCGGGCTGGCAGGTCGAGCGCACCAACAACGTCGCCGGACTGCAGGCGCCTGGTTCCGTCGGGGTTTACGCTTTCGTTCCGAACGCCGCCACCCGGGTGCCGGTCACCCTCACCTTCGACAACCTCCAGGTCAACGCCCTGCCGTGATGAGCGTCTCCACTTCGCAGTTTCCACTCACACGCCCGGGGCGTCCGGTCGCCGATGCTGTCGGCCGGACGCCGAAGGTGAGAACGATCGTGCAGATCTACGAGGTGGTGCGCACCGCGCATCTCGAGCGCGCAGTTGAACTGGGCGAGGGGGTCACGATCCTTTACCGCGGTCGGCGCTACGACTTCGACGCCGACGTCGCCCGGGGCGTCGACGTGCTGCGGCGAGGCCTCCTGGCATCCACCTGGCATGCCCTTACACATCGCGTCGACGTGATCGAGGTCAACGAGCCGCTCGTGGTCAGAGCTGCCACGCGCAGCCTCGCCTTCATCGTCGCGGCTCGCCTGCGCGCCCGGGTCGTGGGAGACCCGCGGCCGGTGGCGGTGGCCTACGCCATCGGCAACATGCCTACCGCGCAGATGCTGCGCAACCTGCCGCTGAAGGCGGGGGCGAGGCATCGGCTGCAGCGGCTGCTCGCGCCCGCGGTGTGGCGGGCGCTGGATCGCGTCGCCTTCGGGACGTCACAGGCGGCGCAGCTCTACGGGGAAGAACTGAGCGGGCGTCGTGATCCCGAGACCGAGCTGATCGAGGCGCTTCCCACGCGTGACCCGGAGGCGACCGGGGACCCACGCCCGGAGACATTGGCATTCGTGGGCGATCTGTCCGAGCGCAAGGGATTTCCCGCGTTGCTCGCGGCTTGGCCGGCGGTGCGCGCATCGGTGCCCGGCGCGCGGTTGGTGATCGTGGGGCGGGGCGCAGGTGAGGACGACGCGCGGCGGCTGGCCGACGCCGACCCACAGGTGTCGCTGCTCATCGATCCGCCCCGCGAGGAGATCTACCGCGCGCTCAGAGGGGCGAAGGTGCTCACTCTGCCTTCTCGCCGTCGACCGCTGTGGCGCGAGCAGGTCGGCCTGCCCATCGCTGAAGCCCTCGCGCAGGGGTGCGCCGTCGTGACCACCGACGAGACGGGTATCGCACGCTGGCTTCGCGATCACGGGCACCACGTCGTGCCGGAGGAGGCCGTCGAGCGGGAGCTGTCTGCGGAACTCGTCGCAGCGCTGACATCACGCCGCACGCCGGAGGATGTCTGGTCCGATCTGCCCTCCCGCGATGGGCGGGAGTCGGCCCGCGCGTGGATGTACGCCGACGGCGAGGAGGAGCAGCCGTGACCGATGCAACCCACTCGAAGCGAGGCATCCTGCGACGGCTTCTGGCCCACCGTAAGCACCTTGTCGCCTACGGGCGGGGGGTGCTGCGGGGTCACCCCGGGGTGCGCATCGGGCGCGGCGTGAAGCTCGGCGGCCCAGGAGAGCGTCGGTTCGACCGTGGGGTCACGTTGACCTCTGGTGTGCAGATCTGGGTCGGCCCTGGTGCCGTGCTCACCATGCGATCGGGCTCGAAGATCGGGGACCGCAGCATCGTGAACGTGCAGTCCTCCGTCGTGATCGAGCAAGGCACCCGCATCTCGTGGGATGTGCAGATTCTCGACACCGACTTCCACTGGCTCGCCGATGAGACCGGACGGCGGCGCAGCCACACCCGACCCATCGTGCTGGGACCCCGCGCGCTGATCGGCGCACGGTCCATGGTGCTCAAGGGCGTCGAGGTCGGTGCCGGTGCAGTGGTCGGGGCCGGCTCCGTGGTGCGGCGCTCCGTGGAACCGGGCAGCATCGTCGTGGGCAACCCGGCCCTGCCCGTCGGAGCTGTGTCGGATTGGGGCAGCGCGGTGTGACCTGCGGCTACACCGAGCGGCGGGCGAGAGCGGCGAGTCGCGACGCGAGGTGGCGTGTGGTGAAGGTCGATTCCACCCGACGACGCGCTGCGGCACCCGCGCGCGCGGCGCCGGCCGGGTCGTTGAGAAGGGCCAGCGCGTGGTCGCTCAGTGCCGCGGCGTCCCCGAGCGGCACGAGGGCGGCGCCGCCCTCGGGTGTGAAGTAGTCGTCCATGCCGGCTGTCTCCGTGATGACGATCGGTCGACCCGTGGACATCACCTCGAGCCCCACCGTCATACCCGACACGTGGGAGTTGTCGCGCGTGGCGATGACCGCCACGCTCGCGCGGGCATACAGGTTCCGCAGCTCCGCGTGGGTCAGATAGGGGACGACTCGCACCCCGCTGGGCGGAGGTGCGGTGGACGTGCTCTGCACGACGATCTCGACGTCGGGACGCTGGGCGCGGATTCTCTCGAGGGCTTGGAACAGCGTGGCCGCATCGCGATCACGATCGCCACCGACGCTGACCACCAACGGTCGCTCAGGGTAGGGGTGAGCGGTGAAGAATGCCTCGTCGATCCCGAAGAGCACGTGATGCACGGGGGGACCGGCGGGCCCCAAGAACTCCCGCAGCGGCTGCACCTGCGCGGCGCTGAGTACCCACACGCCGTCCATCTTGCGCAGGGCGCGTCGCATCGGAGCGAGAGCCTGCGGTCCTTCGCGGTCCACGGCATCCGTCAGCCACACCACACCGCAGTATCGGGTGCCCACGCCTCGGGAGAACGCCAAGCGTGCGGCGCTGTTCTCGTCCCATGTGAAGGCGACCGCTCCCGACCGGCTGCGCCGAACGGGGGCGGCCGCCAGCACGCGCCGTGTCGCCCGCCGGATGGCGGAGTCAGTGGTGAGGTTCTGCGGGGTGACTGAGCCGAAATGGTCCCTTAGGTGGTTCAGCCCGTACGGCCATTCATCCGGCCCCTCGCCGCGGGCGTGCCGGTCTCGCCATGCGCCGAGATCCCGTCCCGACGGATACAGCACGATCGCACGTGACTGACCCCCACCCGATCGCCCCATGGGTCGATGCTAGCGTCGCCGCGGCGGGCCTCACTTCGTCGGCGCGGAGAAGGGACCGATGCGCTTCTGGCCGGCCGCGACACCGATCGCCGCCGCGACGTCTGCCGGCAGTCCTGCCAGGCCGGCCCGCGGAGCGGAGAGCACGTCGCCGCGCACGGTGAGGTCGCTGTTGATCACAGGGCTACCGAGCCATTCCGCGGAGTTCTTCTCATTGCCCGTGAAACTCGAGAACGACTCAAGGGTCTTGAAGCTGCGCGTGCCCGCCGTGCCGTTCGCCCAGCACGCGAAATTGGCGGGTGCAGTCGCACTCTGCCGGTAGAACACGTTGCTGTCGGACGAGATGCCGAATGCGCTCCCCAGGGCCTTCTGCTGGTAGTCCTGCGTCAGGTAGGCGCAGTTGCTGCCCTTCGGGCTGTACGAGATGACGTTGTTGCGGAATTGCAGATTGCGCATCAGCCACGGGATCTTGGTCGCGAGGGCACCGTCCGATTGCGTGCGACTGTCCTTGGCGAAGCTGAGCGCGCGACTGGTTCCGTCGATAGTGTTGTTCCACACCTTCACGTTGCCGGTGTTGTTGATGTGCAGACCCGTGTGGTTGCCGGCGATGTAGTTGTCGGCGACGATCGCCTTCTCGCTGATCTCCAATTGCACGCCACTGGTGGAGTTGCCGGTGACGCGGTTGCGTGTGATGCGCAGGTCATACGAGTTCACGTCGAACCAGAGGCCGGCGCTGTCGTTGTCGGAGATCACGTTCCTGGACACGTCCACGTTCTGGACGTGTGACAGTTTCAGGCCGCCGGACACGGGCGCTGGTTTGAACATCTGCGTGTTGTTGCCGCTGATGACGGATTCGGTGATCTTGAGGTTGTCGGTGCCGTTCGCGCCGAGGCCGAGCATGCCGTTGCCGGTCAGCGTGAGCTTGCGGAACGTCTGGTTGTCGTTCCAGGTGTACACCCCCACCGTGGCGTTGTCGCGCACAACCATGTTCTCGAGGGTGATCCCGTCCACCTCGGCGGTGACGGTGCCCATGAGGTTCAGCGTGGTGGCATAACGCTGCACACCGAAGCCGCGCAGGACGGTGCCCTTGCCCTGCACCTTGATCGCCTGAGCCAGAGTCGTGGCCTCTACGCGCTTGCCCGAAGGGTCGCTGCCGATGATGAGGCGCTTCCCGGCCTCATCGACGAAGAACGTGCCGGAGGTCACGGCCGACGCTGATCCGACCTGCCGCAGTGCCGCGCCGTTGATCCACACCTGCTCCGGGTACCCGGCGTAGGGGTTGCGGCTATCGACGAAACGGCTCGTCTCATCCAGGTTGGCGTTGAAGGAGATGCGTCGATCGAACTTGTGGTTCCAGCCGGTGCTGACCCAGGTGCTGCCGGACTTCGTCCAGTTGGTCACCGGAGAACTGCCGTCGAACCACACCGCTTCGCCGGGGTAGGCCTGGATCGTCAGCTTGCGGTTGAAGCCGACGTACACATACTCGCGGTAGGTGCCTCCGCGCAAGACGATCGTCGAGCCGTTAGGGGCCTTCGCCGCCGCGTGTGCGGCGCTCTGGTACGGATCGGCGAGGGTTCCCGACCCGGCATTCTTTCCCTTGGGAACGACGTACACCGCGCCGGCGGGAACGGGATAGGACGCGCTGCCCACAGGGAGGCTTCCCGCGGTGCCCTGCGCCGGAGCGGGGGCCGGGGCCGGGGCGGGAGCGGGTGCCGGTGCGGGGGCGGGTGCCGGGGCGGGTGTCGGCGCAGGAGCGGGTGTCGGGGCCGGTGCAGTCGTGCCCGCGGTGACGATGCGCACGTCGTCGATGCGTACCGCGTTGGCGGCCGACGCAGACGACAGGTGCGTGGCGACGACCGCGGACCCCGCCTGGGCGAGACGCTCGGCGCTGCGGTCCTCGTGCACCTGCTGCCACTCGGCGGGCTTGGGGGTGCCGTCGATCCAGATGCGCGCCTTGATCGAGACCGCGGTGTCTCCGGTGACGCTGAACTCCGCGCGGATGCGCTGCCCCTCGCGGAAGGCGGCGATCGGCTTCGTCGACGTCAGCACCGTCTCCTTCGCGGTCGAGCCGTCAAAGCGGCTCATCCACAGGTTCACGCCAGACGTCCCGAACCGCACACGTGCCTGGTACGACCGACCTCCGTCGGAGCGCAGACCCAAGGAGATCGTCGCGCCGTTGCCCGCGGCGGTCGCCTTCTCCGGCCACAGCAGCGCGCTGAAGACGGTGTCGCGATCGATGGTCGATGAGAGGGTCTGCGTCGCACCGGTGCCCGGCGTGTGGCTGACGCGCCCCGACCCGTCGACCACGCTGCCGCTGCTGCCGGCGCTGCTCGTCCATGTGAGACCAGATGCCGTCTTCCCCCATCCCTGCGATACCGATCGCGAGAAGTCGTCCGAGACATCCGTCGCGGCGGCAGCCGGAGCGGACGTCGCCAGCGCGAGCGAGGTGGTCATCAGCCCTGCGACCAGCAGAGCGAGAGCGCGAGGCGCGCGGAAACGACGGGGAGAAGGCATGCGGAAAAACGCTTTCGTCGGGGGAGAGCGGGACCGGGTTCGGCCGATCGGGCAATACAAACACGGGCAGGACACAGCGCGTCTCGGTATGAGACACTTCTCATTGGGGTGCGGGACTGGGGGTCACCGTGCATCTGTCGACCTGGGGGAGGTCACGTGCGGGCGTTGTGGCGGGCAGACGCGACAGGGGGACCCGCCAGAGTGCGCTGGGTCGACGCGGGCAAGGGGATTGCGATCGCGCTCGTCGTGCTCTTCCATGCCGCCCGATGGCTCGACGGCCTGCCTGCGGATACGGCGGCCTGGCAGCAGGTCAATGACACGCTGGCGACGATGCGCTTGCCGCTGTTCTTCACGCTTGCAGGGCTGTTCGCTGCGAAATGGGCCACGGCTCCCGTCGCTGACCTGTGGAACACCAAGCTTCGTCTTTTCGCCTGGGTCTTCGTTCTGTGGGCAGTGATCGATCTCGGGCCCTACTGGCTCGGCCAGGGGTTGCATGGCACCGGGATCAACTTCCGCCGGGAGATCTTCGACACGCTCATGGCGCCCGTGGTGCCCCGCTTCGAGCTCTGGTTCATCTGGGCGCTGGCGTTGTTCTTTCTGCTCAACCGCGTGACACGGCGGCTGCCGGCATCCATCGTGCTCATCGCGTCCTTCGCGGTATCGGTGGTCGGTTTCACCGGGCTGTTGCCTCTGCCCTCGCCGGGGTGGACGGGGCTGTGCAAGTACTACTTCTTCTTCTTCGGCGGCATGGTGCTGCGGGCGGCCCTGTTCCGCTACGCGGCGCACAGCGGGTGGCTGCTGCGCGGCGGCGTCTTCTTCGTCTGGGCCGCCGGCGCTGTCGCCGTCACCCACTGGGGACTGACAACGGTGCCGGGCATCATGCCCGCGCTCGGGGTGCTCGGCGTGCTCGCGGGTGTCGCCGCATCACAGGCGCTGCAGCACGTTTCCGTTGTCGTCTCGTTGGGGGCGAAGACACTGCCCGTATATCTCGCGCACACGCCGACCATCATCGTGCTCAGCGCCGTGGGGGTCATCGCGCCGCCGGCGCCCCTGCTCGAAGCAGCGGCGATCGTCTACCCGCCCTTGGTCGCGATCGCGGCGATCATGCTGTCGCTCGCCCTGTACCGCGTGAGCCGCCGTGGCGCCCTGCGGTGGCTGTTCGAGCCGCCGCCACGTCTGCTTCTCGCGAAGCGGCCCGAGTCCGCGCAGAGGAGTGTTTGACCGCCCGCACGGCGACCGGCACAGCGAGGAGCGCAAGCGTCAGGGGCAGCAGCTTCACTGACGACAGCGCGGGGCTGAAAGCGAGATCCCATGCGAAGCGCGCGGCGAGATACACCACGAGAGCGGAAGCCGTGCCCATACGCAGTTGGCGATCGATTCCGAGAGCCACGATGACGGCGATCGTGGCGCAGACGGCGAGTCCGGGCAGGCCGAACCAGACCCAGAAATCCCCCGCGAGGGAATGCAGCTCGATCGCACTGCCGAAGAGGTAGCGGTTGACGTAGCCGTTGTCGGGGTCGTAACCGATCCCCAGCATCGCCGTCTTGGCGGAGATGACGTCGGCCGACGAGGCGACGGTGCCCGACCCCAGGCCCAGTGGATGGTCGGTGATGAGGGCGATGGAAGCGGCGAGCTCCGGACGCCCGCCGAGCAGCAGCGAGCCGGAACCGGCGATCTGCTGCTCTGAGCGGGACTGCGCGGCTTCGCCGAAGAATCCCTCCAGAATCGCGGCCTGCGCGGTGAAGAAGATCGCGACGCCCAGCAGCAGCAGGGTCGCCAGGTTTCCTGCGCGGCGCCGCCCTTTCAGCAGGGACCGGTTCGCCCACTGCCACACCACGACGGTCGCCGCCAGAGCCAGCATGGCGGTGTTCGAGCGGGACCCGTTCAGTGCGCCCACGACGACCAGTGCGGTGATCACGGCGAGCTGGGTCGCCGGGTGGCCGCGCCGGGCGCTGATGGCCAGGGCGAGCACAGTGACGGGGATGGAGTAGGTGAACCGCCAGGAGGCGTCGCCGCCGATATCGGGGAGCACCCCCACCACGAGGCCGACGCCGAAGGCGATCGCGACGCCCGATGAACCGATCACTCCACGAGCCCACACCAGCGCGCCGACGACGGCGATCAGTCCGATCAGCATGGCCGAGCGTTCCACGAGCGCCGACGGCAGCACCTCTCGCATGGGAACGGCCGCCCAACTCAGCAGTACACCGCTCACCACCGCGACGACGCAGAGCGCCGTGAGTGCGAGAAGGAGGCGGAACCGGCGCAGCACCGGAAGCCACACGGGAACCATCGCCGCGGCGAGCATTGCCCCCAGGGGCACGTTGTACGGGAGGAGGATCCACGCGCCGCTCGCGACGGCGAGCAGCACGGCCACGCCGCGCGCGGCGCCGCGCTCGCCCGTTCGCGCCCGGACGGGGGAGGACATCACTCGGTGAGGACGGCGCGCGGCGTGCGCGAGCGCGAGCCGCGCTTGGCGGGCGCGTCGGCGACGTAGTAGGGGTTGCCCGCCGCACGCTTGGTCCCGTTGAGCACGAGCCCGAAGACTCGGGCGCGGGTGGATTCCAGCTCACCCAGTGCGCGCACCAGCTCGTCCCGCTTGGTGTATCGGTAGCGGGCGATCACGACGATCCCGTCGACGATCGGCGCGAGCCACATCGGGTCGCTCACGGCGAGCACGGGCGGGCTGTCGACGATGACGACGTCGAAGCGCTCTCGGGCTGCGGAGATGAGATCGCGCAGGTGGTCGGAGGCCAGCAGCTGGCCGGGGTTGGGTGGGATGGTCCCACTCGTCATGATCCGAAGGCTCGGCGAACCCCACTGATGCAGCGCTTCGTCTTCGGTTGCGTCGCCCAGGAGCACCGTCGTCACACCGACACCACCTTCGAGCCCGGTCAGGGTCGCGATGGACCCTCGGCGCAGGTCCGCGTCGATCAGCAGTGTGCGCTGACCCTGCTCGGCGAGGATGAGCGCCGTCGCCAGGGCGATCGACGACTTGCCCTCTCCAGAGACGGCCGACGTGATCAGGATGACCTTCGCATCGCCATCGATGTTGGCGAAGCGCAGACCCGCGGCGATGCCGCGCACCGACTCCGCGGCGGCACTCACCGCCGAATCCCGCACCGCCGCCGGCAGGGAAGTGCCGCCGGCGGCGCTCACCTCGCCGAGGATGGGCATGTCGGTGACGGCCGCCACGTCCTCCCGTGACGTGAGTCGCGTTGCGAGCAGTTGACGCAGCACCGCGTAGACGACCCCGAGCACGAACCCGGCGAGTGCGCCGGCGATGGCGATCAGCCGCGTGTTGGGCGCAATCGGGGCGCGCGGTGCGACCGCCTCGCTGATCGTCTCCACGCGCACGGCGGGACCGGAGGTCTGCGTCTGCGGGGCCAGATCCTCCACGGCATCCGCCAACTGGTCAGCGACCGCGTTGGCGATGTTCGCCGTCATCTCCGGATCCGCCCCGGTTGCTGCGATCTCGAGCACCGTCGTGTCCAGCGGCGAATCGACGGTGATGCGACCGGCGAGGGCACGGGGTGTCGTATCGAGCTCGAGTTCTTCGATCACGGGCCCCAGCACGGCGGGCGACGTCGCCACCACGGCGTAGGTCTGCACGAGGCCCTGCACGTAGTTCGATCCCTGCACGAGCTCCATCGTGCTGTCGCCTCGCGTGGGGATGACCACCACCGCCGCCTGTGCGCGGAAGGTCTCCGTCTGGGTCGAGGCATAGGCGAAGCCTGCCAGCCCGCCGAGAACCGTCAGCACCACGATGACGACCCAGCGTCTGCGAAGCGATCGGAAGTAATCCACCGCCGTCATCGACTGACGCCCTGGTTCGTCATGGACGTGCGCAGCAAGCGCATCCCGTGGTACATCGTCACTGGTCCCCCAACCGTGAGTGTGCGGCACTGCGCTACTGAGCGTAGCGGTCATCGGGCCGGGGCCGCGATGCGTTCGTCAGCGCCGAGCACCGACGTCGCGACGGCTGCCCGGTAGGCGGCGATCCCGTTGCGCTGTTCGGCCGTCGCTGCGCTGATCGCCACATCTCGGCAGAGGCTCGCCCAGCTCGCGCGCACAGTCTGGAGCGCGGTGGCCAGCGCTGCGGCATCGCCGGGCGCGGTGAGCAGGGCGGTCGGGTAACCGCCCGCCGCCTCCCGCAGTCCGCTGGTGTCGCTGACGATCACGGGGCGCCGTGCGAGCAGGCCTTCCACGGCGGTGTTGCCGAACGGCTCGTCTACGACCGAGGGCACGACGAGGACATCAGCAGCAGCCAGGCTCGGCCAGATATCGGAGTCGAACCCCGCGAACTCGACCTGGTCGTGCAAGCCGAGCAGATCCACGCGTGCGCGCAGTTGGTCCTCGAACCACTCGTATCCCGGATAAACGCTGCCCAGCAGCCGGAGCGAGCAAGGCAATCCCTCGTCGCGCGCGATTGCGAGCGCCTCGATGAGGACGTCGGGGCCTTTCCTCGGCGAAAGCCGCCCTATATAGAGGACGCGCAGCCCGTCGTCGACGCGCGGACGCGGCGGGTTCGCGCTGACAGGCGGACCGCTCACCCCGTTGTAGACGATGTTCGTCCGGCTACCGATACGCGGCGCCGACGAGAGCATGGTTTCGCGCGTGAATCGACTGTTGACGATCACCGCGTGTGAGGGGCGATGCGGTGTGTACAGCACCTTCTTCATCAGCGTGCCTGCGGAGGCCTCGGCCTCATGGAGGTGACTGACGATGCGCACGCCCTTCAGTCGCGCCACGACCGGCCAGACCGGCACGATCGCGGTGCTCACGTAAACGGCGTCGGGACGCCGTTCGTCGATGAGTCGTGTCGCGGCCCGCACGTTGCGTATCGCGGCGGCGAAGAGTCGCAGCAGGCCGAGGGGGGTGCGGAATGACTTGCGCAGCACCATCATCGGTATGACGTCGACCTGGGCTCCGGCTGCTCGCAACTGCTCCACCAGGGGGCCGGCCGACGCGAGGACGGCGATCACGTCGACGCCGCGCTCGCGCAGCCCGATGACGCTCTGGAGGAACATGCGGTCGGACCCGAACAACTCGGCGCCCGGGTGCACGGCGATCACGACGCGGCCGCTGTCCGGCGATCCCACGTTCACGTCTCCTCCGTCGATGCGCTCGACGACGCCACTTCGCGGACGCGGCGACGCACGAGGACGGCGTTCGGAATGAGCTGGAATGCCAGCACGCCGACGATCGACCCGACCACGGGGCCCAGGGAGCCGAGTGCCGGGATGAGAAGGATGGTCAACCCGAGGTTCACCGGCAGCATGCCGAGGATCAAGTAGGCCTGGAATCGCAGCCCCGACGCGTCGGTGAGGTACATGCCGAACGGGTACTTCGCCGATTGGATCACGATGAACACGCTGAAGGCGATGAGCAGGCTCGCGGGCAACTGAATCTGCCCTCCGGATGCCAGTTCGGCGAGCCACCCCGCTGCCAGGCTCAGCGCGAGGCATGCCGCCGCTGCGGCGACGGCGAACGCCACGGACATCTTCATGGGCGACACCGGCGCGGCCTTACCCGCGGCGCGGGCCTTCGCGAACACCGGCCACAGGGCGAACCCCGCGGCCGTCACCACTGCGAACACGGGGGAGAAGATCTGATTCGCGAGGCTGTACTGCGCGAGATCGTCCAGGGTGCCGATGAGGCTGAGCACGAGCCGGTCCGACGACATCGCGATCGGCAGCGCGACCATCTGGATGAGCATCGGCCACGCGGTGTTCATCACTCTCGCGCCGCGGATGCGGCGGTCCAAGGCCCCGCGCAGCGCGCTGCCGAGCATGGGCTTGAGCTTGCGGGAGGCGATGATCATCGCGATGAGGCAGATCACCGTCGTGGCCGCGTAGGACGCGACGGCGATGTACCCGCCGTCGGCAGAGGTGGCGATCATCACCCACAGCACGGCGAGCACGATCGGGGTCTGAATGGCGCCGAGCAGCACGACCAGCACGTTCAGTCCCAGGGCGGCGAGAATGCGCTGCCCGTAGGCGATCAGCATGTTCAGGCCGAAGATCGCCAGGCACAGAGTGGCGGCGAGGGCCCCGGATTCCGGGGTGAGCGCGCCGCCCAGCACGGTGGGCCAGAGCCCCGAGACGAAGAGCACCACGGCCACAACGATGACCACCGACGAGCAGATGAACAGCAGCCGCATGCACGAGATGAGCACGAGGCGCAGGTTGCTGTCGGTGCGTGGATCCTTCGCCCCGGCGACGGCGTTCATGATCGCGGCGGTCAGTCCCAGGTCGCTGAACGGAATGAGCCCCGCGATCGCCACGAGCAGGATGTACTGCCCGTAGGAGGCCACGCCGTAGTTGTCGATGATCAGCCGGGTGACCACGATGCCGAGCACCGCGCTGATCGGCAGCACGATGAAGCGCGCCGCGGCGCTGCTGCCGATCGACAGCAGCGTGCCGCGCCTGCTCCCGAGGTCTTCGATGGATGCCAGCCCCCGCCGGCGCCGCCGGGCAGGGGCAGCGGTGTCGGCGCCTGCCGCGCCATCGGGATGGAGGGTCGTCTGCTGTGTCATGTGATGCCGCCCCGGCTGTCGTCGCCGCGCGGATGTCCGTGAGATCGCTGCGCGCTCACGAGCTGGTCGTCGACCACGAGGTCACGGAGCGCGTGGTGCGGCGCATGCCGGAGTGCGCCGACTCGCCAGCGGCCAGGCGGAGCGCCAGGTCTTCGTACGCGTCGGCCACGTCGTCCCACCGGAACTGCGCTTCGGCTCGCCGCTTCAGCGCCTCGCCGCGGCCGTGCACGCCGTCGGGGTGCGCCTCGACAGCGGCGAAGTGGCCCGCGATGTCACCCTCGCCGAAGAAGAACCACCCCTCATCGTCGAGCACCTCGCGGTTGAAGGTGACGTCGTAGGCGATGACAGCGGTGCCGGCGCCCATGGCGCGCAGCAGCGACGGGTTCGTCCCTCCCACGGAGTGCCCGTGCACGTAGGTGAAGGCGTGCGCGTACAGCGCGTCGAGCAGTTCCTGGTCGTACACGCCGCCGAGCATGCGGATGCGCTCGTCGCCCTGGGCAGCGGCAGCGATCGCCTGGGTGTACTCGGCCGCATACGGCGCGGAGCCCACGACGATGAGCGGCTTTCGGCCCGCGCTGGCGCGGTAGCCCTTCACGATCTCGAGAACGTGGTTCTCGGGCTCGAAGCGCGCCACCACGAGGTGGTAGCCGCCGCTCTCCAGGCCCAGCGCCCGCACGCCCTCGTCGGACACCCCGTTGAGGATCGGCGCGCCGTAGCGGATGAGCTCGGTCGGCGCCTGGAACTCGTCCTCGTAGTACTCCGCGATCCCCGGCGCGTCGGCGATCAGCGCGTCGGCCGCCCGCACGCCGTGCTCTTCTGCCCACCGGTAGTAGGCGGCTCCGCCGCGGCCCCACTTCGAGCGGCGCCATTCGAGCCCGTCCATGTGCAGGGCGACGGGGATGCCGCGGGCACGCAGCATCGGGATGAACGGCGAGTTGGCCGCGTTGAACACGAATGCCGCGTCGGGGCGGCGGTGGGTCACGGCGTGCAGCACCGAGAAGCCGGTGTGGCTGAGTGTCTCGAGCTGCTTGACCGACAGTGCGGGCAGCTGAACGACGCGCATGCCGCGGTACTCGGTGAGGTCGCGCTCGCCGCCGCGGGTGTAGACCGTCACGCGGTGACCGCGCTCGACCAGCCGGTAGCCCACCTCTTCGACGGCGGTCTCGAAGCCGCCGTATGCGGCAGGAACCCCGCGGGTTCCGAACATCGCGATGGACAGATGTGCGGTCGGCCGCCGGCGTTCGGTGGACCGGGCGTGCGCCACCGCGCGCGGCGCCTCGCCCGGCGCCAGCTCGGTGATCGCCGAAGAAGCGGATGCCGTGGTCTGCTCAAGCACCATGGCATCCACCCGCCTCGGTTGCGGCTGCGTGCACGACGATGTCGAACTGCATGTTGCTCCCCCCCAGGAACATTGCGGCAGCGCCGCGATCCCCCAATGAGCGGCCGAAGCCGCTGATTCCCCAATGTCGTCGGATGATGCCCCCAGGCGTTCATCCGGTGCTCGGATTTCTCCGCGGCCGTCCCACCGGCCGTGCAAGGTGATTCTTACACTGATCCGCCGCGAAGCAAAGCATCTGCTCTTCGCGGACGTCCGCGCGCCGCCATCGAGGGGCGCGGGAGCCGAGTTGGCACACCGGCGGGTGAGGTGTACTGTCGGCGTCAGTCGACGTGGGGGAACTCGTCGACCTTGGGGAAATCGCGTGACCCGGTTGGGGCCGGGAGCGTGTGACATGCGTTTTGGGGGCGTCATGACACAACGAGTGGGCTATGCGGCGGGGGCGTTCGACCTGTTCCACGTGGGGCATCTGAACATCCTTCGTCTTGCTCGCGAGCATTGCGATCACCTCATCGCCGGGGTGGTGAGCGACGAGATGCTCTTGCAGACGAAGGGTCTGTCGTCGTTCATCCCCACGGACGAGCGCGCCGAGATCGTGCGCCACGTCGACTTCGTGGACGAGGTGCACATCGAGGCCGTCCCCGACAAGCTGCAGGTGTGGGAGGAGCTGCGCTTCACGCACTTCTTCAAGGGCGATGACTGGCGCGGCACCCCTCGGGGGGAGCAGCTCGAGCGCGAGTTCGCCGCGGTGGGAGTGGAAGTCGTGTACTTCCCCTACACCGCGCACACATCCAGCACACAGCTGCGTCAGGCGCTGGACGCCGCGGTGCACCTCGCCCGGGCGCGCAACGCGCGTGACGCGGCGTTGGTGGCGATGGCCTAGTCCGTCGTCGTCGGCTCCGTCGGCGCGCAGAGAAGCGGGGGGCCCCCCCCGCGGGCTCCGGCGGGTGAGGTGGGGGGGGGGTCGGTGTGGGTGGGGGCGCCCGCGCGCCCCCCCCCCCGCCCCCCCCCCCCCCCCGGGGGCCCCCCCGCTTCTTGTGGGTGCCTACTTGTCGGTGACGGCGTCCTTGACCTCGTCGACGGCCTGCTTGCCCTTGCCCTTGGCCTGGTCGACGTGACCCTCGGTCTCCATCGACTTGTCACCGGTCGCCTTGCCGATGCCCTCCTTGGCCTGACCCTTGAGCTCTTCGCCCTTGTGCTTCATGTCGTCTCCGATGCCCATGGCAATCTCCTTCTCTTGGGGGTCCACGACCGCGTCAGCGGTCTGTGGGGGTTTCTGTGGCGGCGCCGTCTTCGGAGGCCGCCGCGGGCGACGGGTCGGGTTCGAGCCGCACCTCTTCGCGGGTGACGGGCACGGTCACGGTGACCTGCTCCGTCACGACGTACCGCCGCAGCCGCAGGCCGCCGGATGCCGCCGGGGGAGCGGTGGCGGCGTCTCCGGCATCCGCGGGGCTCGCCTGGTCGTGGTCGTGGTCGTGGTCGTCGCGGTGAGCGTGCTCGTGCTCGTGGCTCTGCCCGTCGTGCTCGTGCTCGTGCGTGTGCCCTCGGTCGTCGCCATCCGTTTCTGGGGCGTCGCGCAGCGCGTAGTACGCGTAGAGCTCCTCCTCCTCGCGGTGGGTGAGCTCTGCATCCGAATCGATGCGCGGAGCGTGCTTGACGGCATCCTTCCCATAGGGGATGCGCACGCCGCCGTCGACCTCCTCCGCCTGCTCGAGGGGGACGAACGACTCGGACGTGCCGAACAGTCCGGTCTTCACGGTCATCCAGTTGGGGGTGCCGGTGGTCGGGTCGACGTAGACCTGTCCGACCGTGCCCACCTTGTCGCCGTCGGTGTCGACCACGTGGCGGCCCACCAGGCTGGCGATGTCATGGGATCCGATCATGTTCCGTTCTCCTGTCTGCCGAGGCCGACGCGGTCGACCCGGCGGTGATAACGCATTCCGGCTGCCCCGCCCAGCAGTGCGCCGAGGAGGGTGACGATCGCCACCCCCAGGGCGGTGAGGATGCCCGTCAGGGTCGCCGACTCGGCGTCGACGGGGATCTGCGGCAGCCCCTGCAGTCCGCTGAGGGCGCTGTCCCGGCTTCCGGTGATGGCACCCACGACCGCGATGACGATCGCAATGACCACCGCCCAGATCCAGACCGCCAGACCCTGCTTCACTCCGCTGAAGCGGGCCATGCGCCCGGCCACATAACCGCCCGCGACGTAGGCGACGAACAACACGACGGCCAGGACGATCGCGCCGACGATGCCCGCAGTGTCACTGGCGGCGGCATCGACGACCTCTTCGAGCGTCGCCTCTGACGCGACGGCGAGGCCGATCGCGCCCACGAGGGTGCCGAGCACCACCACTGCGCCGACCGCGGTCAGCCAGCCGAAGAACGCCGCCCCGAAGTGGAATCCGCCGAATCGCTCCTTCTCCCGCCCCACGACGTCGCGCTGCAGCGTGTGGGACGCATCGACTCTCGCCGCAGCGCCCGTGGATGCCGGGTCGTACACTGGTGCGCCGAGGTCGCCTCGCTCAGGTGTGCTCATGACCCGACGCTAACTTCGGCGTGCGGTGGTCTGCATGGGGTTGCGAGGATCTGGCGGCGGGCGTAGCCTCCCGGGTCGGCACCCGTGATCTCCGAATGCCGGGACGTGGCGTGCTAAGCTGTCTCTTTGGTGCAGGCCGCCTGCTGGCCGGCACCGCGAACGTGAGCCCTCCACTGGCGTGTTCGACCGCTTCTGCGGCGCGAACCACCCCGGAGTGGGATTCACGAACTCCTCCGTTCGACACAAGAAAGCAGCACTATCGTGACGCGCACTTTCACCCCCAAGGCTGGCGAGATCCAGCGCGAGTGGCTGGTCATCGACGCAACAGACGTCGTCCTCGGTCGCCTCGCCTCGCACGCCGCCGCCCTTCTGCGTGGCAAGCACAAGGCCACCTTCGCCAACCACATGGACTCCGGTGACTTCGTCATCATCGTCAACGCCGACAAGGTCGCGCTGACGGGCCAGAAGCTCCAGAAGAAGCGTGCCTACCGCCACTCCGGCTACCCGGGCGGCCTCAAGTCGGTCTCCTACGAGGAGCTCCTCGAGAAGAACCCGGCCCGCGCCGTCGAGAAGGCGATCCGCGGCATGCTGCCGAAGAACAGCCTCGGCCGCCAGCAGCTCTCGAAGCTGAAGGTCTACGCCGGCGGCGAGCACCCGCACGCGGCGCAGCAGCCCAAGACGTACACCCTCGACCAGGTCGCCCAGTAAGCGCCCCTCAGATTTAAGGACAACTGATGGCGAACATCGAAGAGACCCCGCAGAACTACTCCACCGAGACTCCCGCCGAGGAGACGCAGGCCGCCGTCGCGCGCCCCGTCCTTTCGGTTCCCGGCGCAGCGGTCGGCCGTCGCAAGCAGGCCATCGCCCGCGTGCGTCTGATCCCCGGCTCGGGCACCATCACGGTCAACGGCCGCACGCTCGAGGACTACTTCCCGAACAAGCTGCACCAGCAGCTGATCACCGACCCGTTCACGGTGCTCAACCTCACCGGCGCATACGACGTCATCGCCCGCATCTCGGGTGGCGGTGACTCGGGCCAGGCCGGCGCGCTGCGCCTCGGCATCGCCCGTGCGCTCAACCAGATCGACGCCGAGAACAACCGCCCGACCCTCAAGAAGGCCGGCTTCCTCTCGCGTGACGCCCGCGTCATCGAGCGCAAGAAGGCCGGTCTCAAGAAGGCCCGCAAGGCACCTCAGTACTCGAAGCGCTGATCACTCAGCAGATGGCGCTGTTCGGCACGGATGGTGTGCGGGGGCTGGCCAACGGCCCCCTCACCGCCGACCTCGCGCTCTCCCTGGCCCAGGCGACTGCCGTCGTCCTGGGCCAGGGGCGTATTGCGACGGCACGGCGGCAGGCGGGCAGACGACTGACCGCGGTCGTCGCCCGCGACCCCCGCATATCGGGGGAGTTCCTCTCGGCTGCGGTCGAGGCGGGTCTCGCCTCGTCGGGCGTCGATGTGCTCGACGCCGGCGTGGTGCCGACGCCCGCTGCCGCGTTCCTGGTGGCCGACCGCGATGCCGATTTCGGCGTGATGGTCTCGGCGTCCCACAATCCCGCGCCCGACAACGGGATCAAGCTCTTCGCCCGCGGCGGGGTGAAGCTGCCCGATGAGGTCGAGGCGCGCATCGAAGAGGCGATGTCGGGACCCAAGCTGCAGCCCACCGGCGGCGACGTCGGGCGCATCCAGCGGTTCGCCGACGCCGAGGACCGCTACATCGTGCACCTCCTCGCGTCGCTGCCTCACCGCCTCGACGGCCTGCACGTCGTGATCGACTGCGCCCACGGCGCGGCATCCGGCGTCTCGCCCGACGTCTTCACCGACGCGGGGGCCAAAGTGACCGTCATCGGGGCCGACCCCGACGGGCTCAACATCAACGACGGCTACGGCTCGACGCACCTCGATGTGCTCGCCGGAGAGGTCGTGCGCGTCGGCGCCGACATCGGCATCGCCCACGACGGCGACGCCGACCGCTGCCTGGCCGTGGACGCCGACGGCCGCATCGTGGACGGCGATCAGATCATGGCCATCCTCGCCCTGTCGATGAAGAGCCGCGGACGACTCAAGGACGACACCCTCGTCGCCACCGTGATGAGCAACCTCGGCCTGCACCGGGCCATGGCCGCCAGCGGCATCCATGTCGAGCAGACGGGTGTGGGCGACCGCTACGTTCTGGAACGGATGAGCGCCAGCGGGTTCTCCCTCGGCGGCGAGCAGTCGGGCCACGTCATCATGAGCGACTTCGCCACCACCGGCGACGGTCTGCTCACCGGCCTGCACCTGTGCGCCGAGATGGCGCGCACCGGCAAGACGCTCGCCGAACTGGCATCCGTCATGACCGTCTTCCCGCAGGTTCTCGTCAACGTGCGGGACGTCGACCGCTCCCGCGTCGACGACGACGAAGGCGTGCAGGAGGCGGTGGCGTCCGCAGCCGCCGCACTCGGCATGTCGGGTCGCGTCCTGCTCCGCGCCTCCGGAACCGAGCCGCTCGTGCGCGTGATGGTCGAGGCCGAGACCGCAGACGTCGCCAGCGACGTGGCGGCGCAGTTGGCAGCCGTCGTGAGCGAGCGTCTCGCCCTTCCTGCGTAGGTTTCACCGTGTCGCAGGGCCGGTTTCTTGGTTGTGGTGCCGCAGATGCGATAGAAATGAGGGCACCGGCACTGGAGCCGTGCTGACGTCGCATTCCCCCCACGCGTCGTCTCCTCGCTCTGACGCCGACTGGCCTGCGCTTGTGCACGAGCGCTGTGGCCGCGAGAGGGCCGCGCTCTGGGGGCCGGTCCTCTCCGCATTGGCGGGTGGCGGTTCTCTCGGGCAGGTGGTGCGGGGAGTGCTCAGTCGGTGGTGGGGGCGGTCCACGACAGGGACTCGATGTAGCGCAGCAGCACGCCTTCGCGCAGCGCCCACGGGCTGACCTCGAGCTCATCGACATCGAGGGCCTTCATCGCGCGGTGCAGCACGACGGCCGCCGCGACGATCTGGAACGTGCGGTCCGCGGTGATGCCCGGCAGCGCCTCGCGCGCGGCCGCCGGCATCTGCGCAAGGCGAGGGATCCACTCCTTCAGCGCTGAGCGGGGCAGCACCATGCGCTCGATCCCCGACCAGCCGGGCACGGGGTACCCCGCCAGCTTCGCCAGTGAGCGGATCGCCTTGGACGATCCGACGACGTGATCGGGGCGCGGCAGGTCCGCGAACATCTCCGCCACGGGGGCGAGCGTCTTGCGCGCGTGCTTGCGCAGGCGGTCGACCTCGTCGGCGCCGGGCGGGTCGTTCGGCAGGTACTTCACCGTCATGCGCCCGGCCCCCAGGGGCACGGAGGCCGCGGCATCCGGAAGCTCGTCCGCACCCGCGGCCAGCTCCAGCGAGCCGCCGCCGATGTCGAACAGCAGGATCTGTCCGGCCGACCACCCGAACCAGCGGCGCACGGCGAGGAAGGTGAACCGCGCCTCCGTCTCACCGCCGAGCACCTGCAGCTCCTGGCCCAGCGCCTCCTCGATCCGCGCGATCACCGCCTTGCCGTTCTTCGCCTCGCGCACGGCGCTCGTGGCCGTCGCCAGCAATTCGGCGACGTTCTCGCGGGCCACGGTCTCGCGGGCGTCGGTCACCGCGGCCACAAGGGCGTCCACGCCGTCGGCGCTGATCGACCCATCGGGCTCCAGGTAGCGCATCAGTCGCAGCACCGTGCGGCGGCTGGTCGTCGCGTGCGGCCTGCCGCCGGGGATCACATCCGCGATCAGCAGGTGGACGGTGTTCGAACCGATGTCGAGGACTCCAAGGCGCACGGGGTCAGCGTAGCGGCGCGGATACCCCGGCGTCCCGGCCTTGTGCGTCGCTTCGGCCGCGAGGCGGTCGGCCGTGCACGGCGTCGCCCGTGCGGGTGCGTGGACCCGCACCGTCGCACCGATACGATGGGCGCGATGGCCGAGACCACTGCCGCGCGCGACGCCGATGCTCCCGCTCCCGCACCTCTGGCGCGGGAGCTCTACCGCGAGATCGACCGACCCGAATGGGCGCGGCTGGCCGGCGGCATCCCGAACCCGCTGACCGAGACCGAGGTCGTGCAGCTGCGCGGCATCGGCGACCGGCTCGACCTCGACGAGGTGCGTCAGGTCTATCTCCCGCTCAGCCGGCTGCTGTCGCTGTACGCGGAGAACACCAAACGCCTGGGCGCGGAGGAGAGTGCGTTCCTGGGGGAGCTGGACACCACGACGCCCTTCGTGGTCGGGGTCGCCGGCTCCGTCGCCGTCGGCAAGTCCACCATCGCGCGCCTGCTGCGCGAGTTGATGAGCCGCTGGCCCGGGACTCCGCGCGTCGAACTGGTGACCACAGACGGATTCCTCTACTCCAACGCCGAGCTCGAGCGCCGGGGCATCATGCACCGCAAGGGATTCCCGGAGTCGTACGACCGCCGCGCCCTGGTGCAGTTCCTCACCGAGGTCAAAAGCGGAGCCGGCGAGGTGCGGGCGCCGTTCTACTCGCACATGCGGTACGACATCATCACCGACGCGCAGGTCACCGTGCGCCGTCCCGACGTCGTCATCGTCGAGGGCCTGAACGTGCTGCAGCCGCCGCCGTCCCCCAACGACGTGGCGGTCAGTGATCTCTTCGACTTCTCGATCTACATCGACGCCGATGCCGAACACATCAGGCAGTGGTTCGTCGAGCGGTTCCTGGCGCTGCGTCGCGCCGCGTTCACCAACCCGAACTCGTTCTTCAACCGCTTCGCCGGCGTCGGCGACGACGAGGCCGTGACCCTCGCGCTGGGCTTCTGGAACGACATCAACCTCCCCAACCTGCGGGAGAACGTCGAGCCCACCCGGCACCGTGCGACGCTCGTGCTGGAGAAGGGCGCCGACCACGCCGTGGAGCGGGTGCTGCTGCGCAAGCTCTGACCGGCGGATGCCGCCGGGCCGCCGCCTGAACCGGCGCTGGTGCCGCGCAACCACTTCTGGATACACTGCGAACGGGGATGTCGGTCCGTCCGCGCCAGGGGTGGCGCGGTCCGCGTCTCACCCGAAGCGCGGAGGACCGGATTCCTGCCGACCCCTGCGGGGTGGCAGGCGATGGGGGGATTCATGGGGAAATCGCCGGCACGTGTTCACTCCGCGGCGGAGAGGTGATGAGCACGCGGGTCACCTTCATGGTCCCCTGGCTGGGCCGCGAAGAGGTCGAGGCCGTCACCGAGGTCATCGCCAGCGGCTGGATCGCGCAAGGGCCGAGGGTGGCGCAGTTCGAGCGGGAGTTCGCCGAGGCCGTGGACGGGCGCTTCGCCGTGGCGACGACCAGCGGTACGACCGCGCGTCACCTCGCGCTGCGCGTTGCAGGGATCGGTCCGGGGGATGACGTCGTCGTGCCCTCGTATTGCTTCATCGCGACGATCAACGCCGTGCGCCATGTGGGAGCGAACCCCGTGTTCGCCGATGTCGACCCGATCACGGGGAACGTGACGGGAACGACGGTGAGCATGGCGATCACCTCTGCGACCAAAGCCGTGATCGCCGTGGACCAGGGAGGCGTGCCCGTCGACCTCGATGACGTGCGCAGCGCGACCGATCCGCTCGGGATCATCGTGATCGAGGATGCCGCGTGCGGCGCCGGTTCCACGTACAAGGGTCGGCCGGTGGGGGCCGGAGCGGAGATCGTGGCGTGGTCCTTCCACCCGAGGAATCTCGTGACCACGGGGGAAGGCGGCATGCTGACCACCGCGCGCGGCGATTGGGCCAAGCGCGCACGTCGGCTGCGCGACCACGCCGCGACGGTCTCCGGGGCCGAGCGCCGCGCGTCGGTGCTGCCGCTCGTCGAGGAGTACGCCGAGGTGGGATACAACTTCCGCATGACCGACATGCAGGCGGCGATCGGCCGGGTGCAGCTGCAGCGCCTGCCGCTGGTCGTCCAGCGTCGGCGCGAGCTCGCCGCGCGCTACCGCGCCGCCATCCGCGGGATACCCGGGCTGCGGCCCGTCGCGGATCCCGACTACGGGACAGGAAATGTGCAGTCGTTCTGGGTGGAGGTGCTCGATGAGTACCCCACCGACCGCGACGGGCTGCTGGCCGCGCTCGCCGAAGCAGATGTGTCCGCTCGCCGCGGCGTCATGGCATCCCACCGGCAGCCTCCGTACCGGGACGTCGTCCCCACGAACGGACTGCCCGCGACGGACCGTCTCACCGACCACACGCTGGTGCTGCCGATGTTCCACACGATGAGCCAGGACGATCAGGATCGGGTCATCGAGGTGCTGCGCTCGCCCGTGTGATCGGCGACACGGCACGGGCTGGGATCCGGCGACGGCGCCGGCCAGGCCCTGCCCGATGACCGGGGTGCCGGGGGAGTGGACGGCTCATGCCCCTCAGGGGGAGGGGGCAACGGATGCCCGGCCGGGCGGGCCGCAGGCCCCGTAGGGTGCTGGCATCCATCGCCCGGATCAGGACATGAGCCGCCACAACTGGTCCGTGGCCCGCCGCGGATCCCCGCGGAAGAGCACGGAAGCTCGAGAGCCGGGGGCGCCTGCGACCGTCCCCCGCATCAGTAGGCGCCCTGGGGCCGCACCATGACCGCCGCGGTGCGCATGATGATGCGCAGGTCGGTGGCCAGCGACCAGTTCTCGACGTAGTGCAGATCCAGACGGACGCTCTCGTCCCATGACAGGTCGCTGCGTCCGCTGACCTGCCAGAGGCCGGTGATGCCGGGCTGCACGTACAGCCGGCGCAGCACCGCGCGGTCATAGCCGCGCACCTCGTCGGGCAGCGGGGGCCGCGGCCCCACGACGCTCATCTCGCCCATCAGCACGTTCCAGAACTGCGGAAGCTCATCGAGCGAGAACCGCCTCAGCACCTTGCCCACCCTCGTCACACGCGGGTCGGCCTTCATCTTGAACAGCGGCCCGGCGCCCTCGTTGTGACCGATGAGCTCCTCCCGCTCGGTCTCGGCCGTTGCGCGCATCGTGCGGAACTTCAGGATGCCGAACTCGCGCCCATCGCGCCCGATCCGCTGCTGTCTGAAGAACACGCCCCCCGGAGTGTCCATGGTGATCAGCAGGGCGATGATCGGTGTGATCAACGCGATCGGGACGAGCGCGACGAGCGCGACGGCCACGTCGAGCGCCCGCTTCGCGCTCATCCGCGAGTGGTCGAACCGGGGGAGCCTGACGCGTGTCAGGGCCAGCCCGTGCGTCCGTTCCACCGAGATGCGGGAGCGGACCACGTCGGTCAGGCGGGTGGCGAACACCAGGTCGGTGGCCGCGCCCTCCAGGCTCCAGCTGAGCCGCCGGGTGAAGTCCGGGTCATCCGTCGCCCCCGCGACGATGACCGTCTCGACGCAGAGCTCACGGGCGATGTCCGCGGCCTGTCCCGGCGACCCCAGCACGGGGTAGGTGAGGCCGTCGACGGTCAGCACGCTGCTGTCCGTCTCCCGCAGGGCTGTGCCCACGACGTGGTGCTGAAGCCGCGGATCCATGCGCAGGGAGCGGATCGTGTGCTCGACGGCGTCGCGGTCGCCCACGATCAGGGTGCGCGGCGCGAGTTCCGCGTTGTCGCGCCGGCGCAGCCGTACGACCAGCCGTACAGCGCGCGCCCCCACGAGCCCTGTGATGCCGGCAGGCGCCGCGACCAGCGCGAGCTGCGGGACCATCGGCCACCCCATGGCGGCCGTCGTGATCGCGACCAGAGCCAGCGCGGCCGCGGCGGATTGAGCCGCGGCGATCACGCCGAACCGCCGACCGGCGTCGCGGCGGGCACCCGCCCCCCGCGCCACCAGCAGCCCCACGATCCACACGGCCGCGAAGACGCCCGCCTGCACGAGCGCGACGACGCCTGCGGCGCCGAAGGGCGGCATCACCGCGAGGGCGAGCGCCGTGCTCGAGAGGATCGCCGCCACGTCGACGGCAGCGCCGATCGCCCGCCGTCGCCGGACGACGGTGAGCCGACGCTCCAGCAGGGGCAGGAATCGGGGAGCGTTGACAGCAGTGCCGCCCCCCAGCGACGTCGTCACGTCCCCCAGCGGAGCGGTCGCTGCCCCCAGCGATACGGTCGCGCCGCTCACCGACGCGCTCCGGCGTCGAACGGATCCGTCTCGAGCCGACGGAGTGCGCGCGAATGCGTGCGCAGAACTAGCCGTTTCCCCATGAACGCGTTCCCCAGTGTCCCCCTGCGCGGACAAGTCCGCGCATCCCCCAGCAAGGCGCCCGTCCTGTCGCGGTCCGATTCCCACATCGGACCGAAGCGGAGTCCGACCCCTCGGAGCTCCGCGGCCCCCGAGGGGGCGGGCGTGGGTTGAGTATGCCACACGGGGCGGGCGGAGGGGAAGCGATTCGCCGGGGCGCGTGATCACCGCTGCGGCGCGACCACGCCCCCGAATACACGTTGTGCCGTGCACACGATCGTATGCACGGCACAACGTCCCCCCACGGTGCACGGTGTCCCCAATGCCCCCATGGTTCGACGGGAGGTGAATCGCCCGGGACTCCCCAAATGCCTCAGGCCCTCGCCCGTCGGCGGCCATATTACACAGATTGCCGTGGCCCAGAACAGGGGACTGCTCCCCATGGCGGGCGCAGATGACTCGTGTCAGTTCGGGCGCGCCGCATCCGCCCTCGGTCTAGGGACATCCGCTAGCATTGACGCGCCGACGCGAATAACTCAGCTGCCCCCCAAGCGGCGATTCGAGCGTGTACCGTCCCCAACGGAGCGCTCGAGAGTGCGCGGTATGGGGCCCTCTCGAGTGAATCAGTCCCCAAATGGCTGGCCCGAGAGGGCCCCGCTTCGCGCCCGGCTGCCGGCTGTTGTCGACACGCCGTGGTTACCCCCCATAATCGGTGATATGGGGGTTACCATCGCGCGCTCGAGATCCGCCTGATGGCGCATCATCGCCGCAGGTCGTCCACCCGTCGGACGTCTCTGCTGAGCGCCCGCACGAGCGCATCAGAGACGTCCGCTCCGGTGCGACCGGCGGCGAACGCTGCGGCCACGCAGAGCGCGTCGCCCCGGCGCCTCAGGGTGCCTGGCCGGCTCCGCGGTTCTCAGATCGCCCGCATCGCGCTGGGCCTGGTTGCGGTGATCGTCTACACCAGCTCAGGGGTGCCGTTGCCGTCGCATGCCGCCGCCGACGCCGCCCCGGCCGCAGAGCGCTCCACCGCGGCGCCTTCCGACCGGGCGGATGCGGCGCGGGGAACGCTGGTGAGTCTGTCCGATCCCGAGCGGGTCGCCGAGGCCGACCAGGCCGTGCTGTTCGTGCACGGCTGGTTGAGCACGTCCCTGCCGAGCGCCGACGGCGCCCAGCCGGGTATCGCCCAGTCCCCGTTCGCACATCACGCGGCGGCGGATGGCGGGAAGGTCTCGGCGGCCGCTCTCGGCCGTCCCATGGCATCGTCCGCGGCGCCCGGCTCGGTGCAGGAGGCGCTCGAGGCGCTCCCGGGGACGACGCTGCACGCATTCGATTACTCGCAGACCTCCTCGGCGTGGGTGGGTGGCGACGCGGTCGTGGACGGATTGGCGGATGCCATCCGCACCCTGGCCGAGCAGACCCAGGCCCCCGTCGACGTGGTCGCGCACTCGATGGGAGGCCTGGCGATGCGTCACGCGGTCTCCGCGCACCCCGACCTCGTGCCCCTGGTCGGGCAGGTCGTGACCGTCGGCACCCCCAGCCTCGGCTCGGATGCCGCCGCCCTCCTCGACGCCATCTCGCTGGTGACCGGCACCGTCATCGGCGCCGGCTCCGCCGCGCGGGCGCTCATCGTGCCGGCGCTGGTGGATCTGTGCAATCGCGACCTGGCGGCGGACGCGATGAACGGCTGCGGGCTGCCGACGTGGCTGCGCACCTCGATCGCCAACACGGGCGAGGCGGGGCGCGCGCTGCATGTCGGATCGGAGGAGCTGCGCTCGATGCCGGCATGGCCCGAGTCCCTCGCCGTGCACGCCGTGGCCGGCGACGCCCGGCTGCGCGTCGGCGAGATGGTGCTGTCGTTCGGTGACGGGTTGGTCTCTCGTGCATCCGCCGTCGCAGATGCCGACACCACCTTCGAGGCGCGCTGCGAGGAGCGGGTGTCTCCGGACGCGCTCGGCATCGCGGCCCTGCTCCGCGGTGACGCCGTCGTGCCGTTCGGCGGAGGCGAGTGCGCCCACGACGGGCTGCTGCGCAACCGCGACGTCGTCGACGACGTGGTGCGCGTGCTCACCGGGATGCCGGCGCGGGGTCCCATGGCCCGCGTGCCCTGATCGACGCGTGGCCCACGGGCATCGACGAGCGGACAGCGCAGCGGTGGTGCCCAGCCCGCGTGCGTGAGGTGCCCACGACGATCCGGTTTAGGATCGCAAGCATGTGCGGAATCATCGGATACGTCGGCCCGCGGCCGAGCCAGGACATCCTCCTCTCCGGCCTGGCCCGTCTGGAATACCGGGGCTACGACTCGGCCGGTGTCGCCGTGATCGACGACACCGGGCACATGGGCACCCGCAAGCGGGCGGGCAAGCTGAGCGTGCTCCGCGACGACCTCGCCGCGCACCCGATGCCCGACGGCACCACCGGGATCGGCCACACGCGGTGGGCAACGCACGGTGCGCCCACCGACGCCAACGCGCATCCGCACCTTGCCGACGACGACCGTCTCGCCGTCATCCACAACGGCATCATCGAGAACTTCGCCGACCTGAAGGCCGAGCTCGTGTCGGAGGGCTACACGTTCCGCAGTGAGACCGACACCGAGGTGGCGGCGGTGCTCCTCGGGCGGGCCTACCGTGAGCAGAGCGGCGACCTCGTCGCGGCATTCCGGTCCGTCGTGTCCCAGCTGGAGGGCGCGTTCACCCTGCTGGCGATGCACCAGGACAGCCCCGGCGTGGTGGTCGGCGCTCGCCGCAACTCGCCGCTGGTGATCGGCCTGGGTGAGGGCGAGAACTTCCTCGGCTCCGACGTCGCCGCGTTCGTGGAGCACACCCGCAACGCCCTGGCCATCGGTCAGGACCAGATCGTCGCGATCACGCCCGATGCCGTCACCGTCACCGATTTCGACGGCAACGACGTCGAGGTGGAGCCGTTCGAGGTGGTGTGGGACGCGTCCGCCGCGGAGAAGGGCGGCTGGCCGTCGTTCATGGCGAAGGAGGTCTCGGAGGAGCCCGAGGCCGTCGCCAAGACAGTGCTCGGTCGCATCCACGAGGGCGTCGTGCAGATCCCCGAGCTCGACGGACTCGACGAGCTGTTCCTCGGCGTCAACCGCATCGTCATCCTCGCGTGCGGCACCGCCGCGTACGCCGGGATGGTGGGCAAGTACGCCCTGGAGCAGTGGACGCGCATCCCCGTCGACGTGGAGCTGGCCCACGAGTTCCGCTACCGCGACCCGGTGATCGGACCCGACACCCTCGTGGTGTCGATCAGCCAGTCCGGCGAGACGATGGACACGCTGATGGCGGTGAAGTACGCCTCGGCGCACGGCGCGAAGACCCTCTCGATCTGCAACACCCAGGGCGCCACCATCCCCCGGGAATCGGATGCCGTCGTCTACACCCACGCCGGACCCGAGGTCGCCGTGGCCTCGACGAAGGCGTTCATCGCACAGATCACCGCGCTGTACCTGCTGGCGCTGCACGTCGGTCGCCTGCGCGGTGCGCTGACCGAGGTGCAGGTCGCCGAGCATGCGCGCGAACTCGAGGCGGTCCCCGCCAAGATCGCGCACATCCTCGCCGAGGAGCAGGCGCACATCGAGCAGTTCGCCCATTGGATGGCCGACACCCGCTCCGTGCTGTTCCTCGGGCGCCACGTCGGCTACCCGATCGCCCTCGAGGGAGCGCTCAAGCTCAAGGAGATCTCGTACATCCACGCCGAGGGCTTCGCCGCCGGCGAGCTCAAGCACGGCCCGATCGCGCTGATCGAGCCCGGACAGCCGGTCTTCGTCATCGTCCCCTCGCCGCGCGAGTCCGCCGAGCTGCACAAGAAGGTCGTCTCCAATATCCAGGAGATCCGTGCGCGCGGCGCTCGCGTCATCGCGGTCGCCGAAGAGGGCGACGCCGCGGTGCTGCCGTACGCCGACGAGGTGCTGCGCATCCCGTTGGCGGGGCCGCTGTTCGAGCCGCTGCTGGCGGTCGTTCCGCTGCACATCTTCGCGATGGGCCTGGCCACCGCCAAGGGACTGGACGTCGACCAGCCCCGCAACCTCGCGAAGTCCGTCACCGTCGAGTGAGCACGATCGCCCGCGGGGGAGTCATCCCTCCCGCGGGCGTCGGGGCGTGGGGCGCCGTGCCCCGGGCGTCCTTCTGCGGGTGGTCTGCGGTTTCTTTCCGTCGTTGCGTTAGATAAGTTGCTACTTATATAGTCCTGACGTGGACGTGTTCGATGTGCTGGCGGATGCCGCCCGGCGGCGGATCCTCGAGGTGCTCGCCTATGGCGCGCAGCCCGCGGGGGCGCTCGTCGAGCTGATCCGCAGCGAGTACGGCATCTCGCAGCCGGCGGTGTCGCAGCACCTGCGGGTGCTGCGCGACAACGGGTTCGTGACGTCGACGCCCGAGGGGACCCGCCGCATCTACGCCGTCGATCCAGCAGGGCTGGCGGCGGCGGAGGCTGCGCTCGCGCGCCTGCGGGCACCGTGGGCGCAACGTCTCGACGCCCTCCACACCGAGATCGCCCGCGGCGCACGTGCCACGGCGCGGTCGGCGGATGCCGCACCGGCGCGGCATCCCTCACCCCGACGAAAGGACGCCTCATGACACTCGGCAGCCCCCTCATCCAGCGGCACGGCGACGGCTACCGCCTCGTCTACGACGAGGTCTACGCCACCGACCTCGACGACCTGTGGGCAGCGGTCACCCAGCGCGACCGGCTGGCGCGGTGGATGGCGGACTACTCCGGCGACCTCGCACTGGGCGGCCGGTGGGAGGTCGCCGACGGCGACGGAGAGGGCGCGTGGGGCAGCGGAACCATCGCCGCATGCGACCCGCCGCGCGGGTTCACGACCGTCTGGCAGGCCGTGGGGGAGGAGCCGACCGAGCTGGTCGTGCGGCTGGAGACCGTCGACGGCGGCACCCGGCTCGTGCTCGAGCACACCGGCATCCGGTCCTCTTCGTACGCGGCCGGCTGGCGCGCCTATCTCGAAGCGCTCGACGCGCACCTGCGCACACCCGGCGCCGATCGCGACGGCGAGGGATGGCAGCGGCGGTACGAGGATCTCGCCCCCGGCTGCGAAGCGCGGTTCGCCGAGCTCTGACCGGGCCGCAGGGCGCTCCCGCCGCGTCGCGGAGTAGGCTGGCAGAGGCGGCGCACGGTCCGATCTGCGACGCCAGGGAGGCCCGCGTGATCGTCGGAATCGGCATCGACCTCGTCGACATCCCCCGGTTCGAACGGTCGCTCGAGCGCACGCCGCGCCTGGTCGAGCGCCTGTTCTCGCCCACCGAGCGGAAGCTGCCGGCGCGGTCGCTGGCCGCCCGCTACGCCGCGAAGGAAGCACTCATCAAGGCGCTCGGCGGCTCGGACGGCGTGCACTGGACCGAGATCGAGATCACGCCGGAGCCCTCCGGCCGCCCCTGGTTCACCCTCACCGGCTCGACGGCCGACGTCGTGGCCGAGCGGGGCATCACGACCCTGCATCTGTCGCTCTCGCACGACGGCGGCTTCGCCACCGCCTATGTCGTGGCCGAGGCGCTCGGCGCCGGTGCCGTGGGCGGCGTGGGCGTGGCCGCACCCGCCGTCGAGGGTGCATCATGACGCGGATGCCGGCCGGCCTCCTGCGCGAAGCCGTCGTCGATGTCGGTGCGATCGGCGCGAACGTGCGCCACCTGCGACAGCTCACCGGCGTCGAGGTGCTCGCCGTGGTCAAGGCCGACGGGTACGGGCACGGCGCGGCACGCACCGCGCGGGTCGCCCTCGCCGCCGGTGCCACCCGCCTGGGCGTCGTGGATGTGCAGGAGGCGCTGGAGCTGCGACGCGCCGGCATCGATGCGCCCGTGCTCGCGTGGCTGCACGCCCCCGGTGCATCGTTCGCCGACGCGGCGGCGCAGGGCATCGAACTGGGGATCTCGAGCGGCGATCAGCTGCGGGCCGCCGCCGCGGCGGCATCCGCCGATCGTCCGGTGTCCGTGCACCTGAAGGTCGAGACCGGACTGGGCCGCAACGGCCTGGCGCCGGCGGACTGGACCGAGGCGTTCGCCGAGGCTGCGCGGCTGGAGAGGCAGGGCGAGGTGCGGGTCGCCGGTCTGTTCAGCCACCTCTCCAACACTTCCGTCGAAGACGATCGCGTCGCGCTGAAGACGTTCCACGAGGCGGCCGCCCTGGCCTCGGCGGCCGGGCTCGCCCCGCAGGTGCACCACATCGCCGCGACGAATGCCGCGATCGCACTGCCCGAAGCCCGGCTGGACTGCGTGCGCATCGGCATCGGCATGTACGGGCTGTCGCCGTTCGACGACCGCACATCTGCCGACCTGGGGCTCCGTCCCGCGATGACGCTGCGCGCCGCCGTCGCCGCCGTCCGCCGCGTGCCCGCAGGCCAGGGGGTGTCGTACGGGTACACCCACCGCACCGAGACCGAGACGACGCTGGCCCTGGTGCCGCTGGGCTACGCCGACGGCGTGCCGCGCGCCGCCTCGGGTCGCGGCCCGGTCGTGATCGGCGGTCGCCGGTACACGGTGGCCGGGCGCATCGCCATGGACCAGTTCGTGGTCGACGTGGGCGATGCCCCGGTGGCGGTGGGGGACGAGGCGGTGCTCTTCGGCGACCCGGAGCGGGGCGTGCCGGCGGCGGACGAATGGGGCACGGCATCCGGGTCGATCAACTACGAGATCGTCACGCGCATCGGGCAGCGCGTTCCCCGCAGCGAGGTGTCGTCGTGATCGGGGCAGCCCGCACCGCGCCGGCCGCGCACAACGTCGCCATCGCGGGCGGGGTCGGCGCGCGCAACCGGTCTCTGCCCTGCCTGGCGCCCGGATCGGCGACGATGTGCACGGGAGGGCGGCGATGAGCGGACTGGATGGCTTCGTCGGCGAGCGCGAGATCGACTCCCCGGCCGACATGGAGGCCCTCGGCCGCGCCTTCGGCGAGAGCCTGCGCGCGGGCGACCTGGTGGTGCTCACCGGGGCGCTCGGAGCGGGCAAGACCACGCTGACGCGCGGGATCGCGGCGGGTCTGGGAGTGCGCGGTCCCGTGCAGAGCCCCACCTTCGTCATCGCCCGCACCCACCCGTCGCTCGTGGGCGGCCCTGCTCTCGTGCACGTCGACGCGTACCGGCTCGGCTCGGCGGCCGAGCTCGACGACCTCGACATCGACCTCGACGGCTCCGTCGTGGTGGTGGAGTGGGGACGCGACATGGTGCCCGGCCTGCGTGACGACTGGTGGGAGGTGGAGCTCGACCGCGAGTGGCACGGCCGCGGTGTCGACACCGCCTGCGGCACGTTCTCCCGCGCCACCGAGGAACTCGACGCCGACACCCCGCGCCGGGTCGTCGTCTCCCGTCGCCCCTGAACCGACGAGGGCCCGGCCGGTGCGCGCCTGCAGCCGGGACGAGGATGCCACGCGCCCGCGCGGGTAGCCTGGGAGGGTGATCCTCGGCATCGACACCTCGCTCGGAACGGCGCTCGCCATCGTCGAGGATGACGGCGTCGTGCGCGCTTCCGCCGCCGCCGCCAACCCGCTCGGCCACGCCGAGGTGATCGGCGACCTGCTGCGGCAGGTGCTCGACGAGGCGGCCTACGGGCCCGTGGGAGCCACCGGCGCACCCGAGCCCGTCGCGCTCACGCACGTGGCCGCGGGGATGGGCCCCGGTCCGTTCACCGGCCTGCGGGTGGGCATCGCCGCGGCGACCGCTTTCGCGCTGGCGCGCGGCATCCCGCTCGTGCCCGTCCCCAGTCACCACGCCGTCGCGCTGGAGGTGCTGCTCGCCGACGCGATCGCCGGGGAAGACACCCCGCGGTTCGCCGTCGTCACCGATGCCCGCCGCCGCGAGTTCGCGTACTCCGTCTACGAGGGGATGGACGACGACGGCCTGCCCGTGTGCGTCGCCGGTCCCGCCCTCGTCCCGCGCGACGACCTCGATGCCCGACTCGGCACCCTCGATGCCCGCCGCCACGACGCCACTGCGGTGCCGGCGACGCTGCTCGCGCTCGTCGCCGCACGCACCCTCGCCGCCGGCCGGCCCCTCGGCCCCGCCGAGCCGCTGTACCTGCGCACCCCGGACGTGTCCGTTCCGGCGCCGCGCAAGAAGGTCGGCGCGTGAGCGCGGGCGTGCGCACCGCCACGGTGGCCGACCTCGGGGCCATCATGGCGCTCGAGCGGGCCGCCTTCCCCACCGACGCGTGGAGCGAGACGGCCATGCGCGCCGAGATCGCGTCGCCGCACGGGCGCTACCTCGCCCTCGAAGAGGCGGGCGTGCTGGTCGGCTACGCCGGGCTGCGCGCACCGGCCGGGGCGAAGGATGCCGATGTGCAGACCATCGCCGTCGCGGCCGCCGCCCGTGGACGCGGCTACGGGCGCACCCTGCTGCGGGCGTTGCTGACCGAGGCGGCGAGCCGCGGCGCCGCGGAGGTCTTCCTCGAGGTGCGTGCCGACAATCCCGTCGCGGCCGCGCTGTACGCATCGGAGGGCTTCACCGAACTCGGCCGTCGCCCCCGCTACTACCAGCCGGACGACGTGGATGCCGTCGTGATGCGGCTCGACCTGCGCAGCTGGGCCACATCGTCCGTCCCCGACCCCGGCGTCGGTGACAGGCTCACGACGAGCGCCGACGTCGCCCTCACCGACGACGCGGCGATCGCGACCCGCACCGCCGACACCGCACCCCGGGAGGATCGCCTGTGAACCGTGTCGACCCGCTCGTGCTGGGCATCGAGACCAGCTGCGACGAGACCGGCATCGGCATCGTCCGCGGCCGGCGCCTGCTCGCCAACACCATCGCCAGCTCTATGGACGAGCACGCCCGCTACGGCGGCGTCGTGCCCGAGATCGCCGCGCGCGCCCACCTCGAAGCGCTGCAGCCGGCGATCGAGCGCGCCCTGGCTGACGCGTCCGCCGCCGAGGGACGGCCGCTCTCGCTGGCCGATCTCGACGCCGTGGCCGTCACCAGCGGCCCCGGACTCGCGGGGGCGCTCATGGTCGGAGTGGGCGCGGCCAAAGCCCTCGCGGTCGGGCTGGGCGTGCCCCTGTACGCCGTCAACCACCTCGTGGGGCACATCGCCGCCGACCTGCTGACCGGAGACGCGGTGGAGTACCCCACCGTGGCGCTGCTGGTCAGCGGCGGCCACACCTCGCTGCTGCTGGTGCGCGACCTCACCACAGATGTGGAGATGCTCGGCGAGACCGTCGACGACGCCGCCGGCGAGGCGTTCGACAAGGTGGCCCGCATTCTGGGGCTGCCGTACCCCGGCGGCCCCGAGATCGACCGCGCCGCCGCGGCCGGCGACCCGGCGGCCATCCGCTTCCCCCGCGGTCTCTCCCGCGCCTCGGACATGGCCGAGCACCGCTACGACTTCTCGTTCTCGGGGCTGAAGACCGCCGTGGCGCGCTGGATCGAGCAGCGCGAGGCAGCGGGGGAGCCGGTGCCGGCCGCCGACGTCGCGGCATCCTTCCGGGAGGCGGTCGTGGACGTGCTCGTCACCAAGGCGCTCGACGCCTGCGTGCGCCACGACGTGCCGCGGCTGCTGCTGGGCGGGGGTGTCATCGCCAACCGGCGCCTGCGGGAGGTGGCCCTCGCCCGCGCCGCCGAGGTGGGGGTGACCGTGCGGATCCCGCCGCTGAGCCTGTGCACCGACAACGGCGCCATGATCGCAGGGCTCGCCGCCGAGCTCATCACCGCGGGCCGGCCGCCCTCGACCCTGCACTTCGGTGCGGACTCGACGCTGCCGGTCACCGAGATCCAGGTGGCTGAGGAGGTGCCCGCATGAGCGACGAACGCCCGGATGCCACGCGCCGCCGCCGCCGCGACGCGGGTCCGACGGAGCCGGCCGCTCCCGTCGCGCCGGCCGCGCCGTCGGGCCCGGCTGTCCCGGCGCCCGCCGCAGCCGCGGTCCCGCCGCCCGCCACTGCCGCGTCGCCCGCCGCGGCCGTCCCGCCGCCGCCACCCGCCGTCTCACCGTCGTGGCCCGCCGTCCCCCCGCCGTTGCCCGACCCGTCGCCCGCCGCAGACCCGCCGCCCGCCGCAGACCCGCGGGTCGAGCCGCCGTCACCCGACGTCGTCCCCGCCGACGAGGCGCCGCGGCTGCCGGGGGAGCACCGGGGCGGCTTCCATCGCCTCCCGACCGCGCCGGTGGACGTCGCGGTCGCCACCACCGGCACGGTTCCCACCTGGACCGAGCCGCAGCGCCCCGGCGTCGGCATCGCCGGATGGGCCCTCGGATTCGCGATCGTCGCGGTCGTCGTCTCGTGGTTCGTCGGCTGGGGCTTCCCCCTCGGCATCGGCGCGGCCGTGGCCGCGATCGTCGCACTGTGCCGGCCACTGGAGAGCCGCCCCATCGCGGTGTGGGCGCTCGTGCTCGGCGTGCTGTCCGTGCTGTACAGCGCGGGGTGGCTCGTGTGGGCCGCACAGACGTCCGACCTGCTCGGCTGACGGCGCCCGGGGCGTCAGCGCGCCCCGCGGGCTCAGACGACGCGGTCTGCCAGCAGCGCCAGCCGCTTGCTGCCCACGCGGGTGAGCAGCAGGGTCGCCGAGGCGGTGCCCGACAGCTTGAGCTTCGTCCGCAGCGTCGCCGGGTCGACGTCGACCCCGCGCTTCTTGATCTCCAGGGTGCCGATGCCCCGCTCGCGCAGCGCCTTGGACAGATTCTTCACATCGGCCGGCAGACGCTCGCGCACCCGGAAGCTCGACACGAACGGGCTCGTCATGGCGGCATCGCCGGTGAGGTACGCGATGCCCGGGGCGAGCATCCCGGCATCCAGCCGCCGGGCGACCTCGCCGATCAGCCTGGCGCGGATCACGGCGCCGTCCGGCTCGTGCACGAACGCGCCGAGCTCGCGCACCGGTGCGTCGGGTGCGTCGGCGGCGGCGGTGATCTCATGGGCGGTGTCGCCGCGCAGCACGAGGGCGGCACGGCGGATGCCGGGACGCGCGAGGCGGCCGGTCCACACGACGAGTTCGATGGTCGAGCCGTCGACGCTGATCCACTGCGCCTCGACGTCGGCCGGCAGGGCCGTGCGGTCGAAGGCAGGACCCAGCTTGATGCCCGCCGGCGTTTGCTCGGCCAGCGAGAAGACCCATTCCAGCGAGGGCGACCAGGCGTCGGGGCCCAGTCGGGTGGTCTCGGTGTGACCGGCGGTACGACGGGCCGGATCGAGCCAGACCGCGTCGACCGAGGGGACGTCGAACGACTCCGCGCGACCGTGGTGCACCCGCACCTGCTGGCCGAACGGGGCGAGGTTGTACGCCGCGATCGCCGCGGTCACCTCGTCGGCTTCGACGGCCTCGACCTCCAGGCCCAGGGCGGCCAGGCCCAGCGCGTCGCCGCCGATGCCGCAGCCGAGATCGGCCACGCGGGAGAAGCCGGCGTCGCGGAAGCGGCCGGCGTGACGCGCGGCGACCGCCAGCCGCGTGGACTGCTCCAGGCCCGCGCGCGTGAAGAGCATCCGATCGGCGAACTCGCCGAACTTCGCCTCTGCCTTCACCCGCAGCCTGGCCTGGCCGACGACGGCGGAGACCAGATCAGGGGAGTGCCCCGCAGCCCGCAGTCGCGACACCGCAGCGGCCGCGTCGGCGGTGCTGCGGATGGGACCGGTCGCGTCGAGCAGCCGCAGCCCTTCGGGGGTCAGCAACGCGGTCAGCTCGGACAAGTCCACCCGTTCAGCCTAGGGTGGCCGGCCGTCGCGCGCCGCCACGTGGCTGCGCGACCGGCCGGCGTCACGGGGCGTCACCTCGACTGGCACTCGCGTTGCATGAGTGCCAGTGCGCCCGTACACTTGCGTTAGCACTCTCAACAGGTGGGTGCTAACGAGTCTTCAGTTCCAAGAAAGAGGTAGACCGTGTCGGTTTCCATCAAGCCGCTCGAGGACCGCATCGTCATCAAGCAGGTCGAGGCCGAGCAGACCACCGCCAGCGGGCTGGTCATTCCTGACACCGCGAAGGAGAAGCCCCAGGAGGGCGAGGTCGTCGCCGTGGGCCCCGGCCGCATCGACGACAACGGCAACCGCATTCCGCTCGACGTCGCCGTCGGCGACCGCGTGATCTACAGCAAGTACGGCGGCACCGAGGTCAAGTTCGGTAGCGACGAGCTGCTCGTGCTGTCGGCCCGCGACGTGCTGGCTGTCGTCGTCCGCTGATCGGACTGCTCTTCACTTCTGAAGGCCCCGGATGCCACTGGCATCCGGGGCCTTCGTCGTTGCGGCGGCTCTAGGCTGAGGCGGTGACGACAGCCCCTGCCGCCGACCCCGCCCGCGAGCGCCTGCTCGGCGGGGTGTACGCCTTCGCGTCCTACTTCCTGTGGGGCTTCATGCCCCTCTATTTCCTCGTGCTCGCCCCCACCGGCCCGTGGGAGGTCGTGTCCTGGCGGGTGCTGCTGTCGTTCGTCTTCTGCCTGCTGCTGCTGACGGTGACCCGGTCGTGGCCGAAGATCATCGCGATCGTGCGCCGGCCGCGCCTGCTGCTGTGGACGGCCGTCGCCGGGGCGCTGATCTACGTCAACTGGCAGGTCTTCCTCATCGCCACGCTCACGGGCCACGTGCTCGAGGCGAGCCTCGGATACTTCATCAATCCGATCGTGACGGTGCTGCTCGGGGTGCTGGTGCTGCGTGAGCGCCTGCGGGTCACGCAGTGGGTCGCCCTCGGCATCGCCGCAGCGGCGGTCGTGGTCATCGTCGTCGGCTACGGCGCCTTCCCGTGGATCGCCCTCACCCTCGCCGCCTCGTTCGGCCTGTACGGGCTGGTGAAGAAGCAGCTGGGTCCGGCGGTGGATGCCGTCAGCGGCCTGACCCTCGAGTCGTTCTGGCTGCTGCCGGTCGCGATCGTGCAGCTCATCGTCGTCGGCGCGACCACCGGTATCACGATGGGCACCGCCGGTATCGGGCACGCCGTGCTGCTCGGGCTCGCCGGGGTCATCACCGCCACGCCGCTGCTCTTCTTCGCCGCCGGCGCGCGGCGTGCGCCACTGACGGTCATGGGCCTGCTGCAGTTCGTCGCGCCCATCCTGCAGTTCGCGATCGGGGTGTGGCTCGGTGAGGACATGCCGCCCGAACGCTGGGCGGGCTTCGCGCTGGTGTGGCTCGCGCTCACCCTGCTCACCGCCGACTCGCTCCGTCATGCCCGGCGGCCGCGCGGGGTGGACGACCTCGGCGCGGTGACCTGAGCGGATGCCGTCGCTCCGGCATCCGCTCATATCAAATGCGGGCGCCGCCGTTATCGTTCCGAGACTGTTCTGTTTCAGACCGTTAACACATCGCAACATTGCGGGTGAGGAGCGGGGTTTAGGTTGGGACCCACTGGCACGGCGCCCGACCTTCCGTGTCTTTCACCACAATTAGGGAGCACTATGAGCGTCTTCACACGTTCGCGCCGTTCCTCGTTCCTCGGCGTCGTCGCCGTGGCCGGGGCGAGCGCGATGATCCTGGCCGGCTGTGCCGGTACGAGCGAGCCCGCAGAGACCTCCGCGGGGCCGACCGAGGAGCGCGAGGCACTCACCCTCAGCATCGGCACCGTTCTGCCGCAGACCGGCTCGCTGGCATACCTCGGCCCGCCGGAGGAGGCGGGTGTGGGCCTGGCCGTCGCCGAGATCAACGAGGCGGACAAGGGCATCACCGTCGAGGTGGAGTACGGCGACTCGGGTGACACCGACAACAAGGCCTACGAGACCACCGTGCCGCGCCTGCTCGGCAACGGGGTGCAGGCCCTCATCGGCGCCGCGTCGTCGGGTGTGACCAAGCTGTTCCTCGACCAGGCCGTCGGTGCCGGCGTCATCACGTTCTCGCCGGCGAACACGTCGCCGGACTTCACGACGTGGGACGACGACAACCTCTACTGGCGCACCGCCCCCAGCGACCTGCTGCAGGGCGAGGTGCTCGGCAACCTCATCGCGGAGGACGGCCACAAGGCCCTCGGCATCATCTACCTGAACGATGCCTACGGCACCGGCCTCGAGGCCGCGCTGAGCGAGACCTTCACCGCCACCGGTGGCGAGGTCGTCGCCAGCGAGTCGTACAACCTGGGTGACACGAACTTCAGCGCACAGGTCTCGTCGATCCTCGCCGAGAACCCCGACGCCATCGCGGTGATCGGGTTCGAGGAGACAGCGACCATCGTCCCGTCGTTCGTGAACAGCGGCTTCGACGGCGCGGACTTCTACTTCGTGGATGGCAACATCTCGCAGTGGGGCGCCGACATGCCGGTGTCGATCGAGGGATCGAAGGGCACCCAGCCCGGCCCGGTGCTTTCGGACGACTTCCAGGAGCGCCTGTCGGCCCAGTGGCTCGAGCAGGACGGCAGCGAACTGGTCGACTTCAACTACGCGGCGGAGTCGTACGACGCCGTCGTGCTGCTGGCGCTCGCCGCACTCGCGGCCAACTCCTCCGACCCGGGCGACATCGCCGGTGCGCTGGCGGAGGTCTCGGGCGGCTCCGGCGATGGTGAGAAGTGCGAGTCGTTCGCCGACTGCGCCGACATCATCCTCGACGGCGGCACCGCCGACTACGACGGCTACTCCGGTGGCGTCGCGTTCGACGAGGCCGGCGACCCGACCGAGGCGACGATCGGCATCTTCCAGTACGGCGCCGACAACATCCACACGCGCGTCAACTGACGCCGCTCGAAAGGCCCCGGAGCGCGTGCTCCGGGGCCTTTCCCGTGCCCGTGGCGTGCCCGTGCCCGCGGCCTGCCCGCGCCGGTGCCCGCCGGCGCTGCCCCGTGCCTGCGCGTGCACGCCGGTGGCCGCCCGTGCTGCTCGAGTGTCGCGTTTGGCTGGTTGCTGCGCGGGGCATGGTCCGTTTGCGACACCGGAACAGGCCGCGCGACGCCTCGCGGTTCGCGGTGCTGACGCGTGCACGCCGGTGCCCGCCCGTGCTGCTCGAGTGTCGCGTTTGGCTGGTTGCTGCGCGGGGCAGGGTCCGTTTGCGACACCGGAACAGGCCGCGCGACGCCTCGCGGTTCGCGGTGCTGACGCGTGCACGCCGGTGGCCGCCCGTGCTGCTCGAGTGTCGCGTTTGGTCGGTTGCTGCGCGGGGCATGGTCCGTTTGCGACACCGGAACAGGCCGCGCGATGCCCCGCGGTTCGCGGTGCTGACGCGTGCACGCCGGTGCCCGCCCGTGCTGCTCGAGTGTCGCGTTTGGCTGGTTCCTGCGCGGGGCAGGGTCCATTTGCGACACCGGAACAGGCCCGCGCTGGCCCGTGCCGCGGCGCCCGCGCGCGCTGGCCCGGCCCGCGGTGCCTGCCCGTGCACGGCTCACGCGCGCGAGAAAGGGGGGTGGATGCCGTGGCATCCACCCCCCCTCGTCCGGGCGCCCCGCGTCAGTCGTCTTCGCCGAGCGTGCCCAGGTACAGTCCGATGACCTTCGGGTCGCTCAGCAGCTCGCGGCCGGTGCCCTGGTACGCATCGCGCCCCTGGTCGAGCACGTATCCGCGGTCGCAGATCTGCAGGCAGCGGCGCGCGTTCTGCTCGACCATGATGATCGTCACGCCCGCCTTGTTGATGTCGGAGACGCGGATGAACGCGTCGTCCTGGCGCACCGGTGAGAGGCCGGCGCTGGGCTCGTCGAGCAGCAGCACCGCCGGGTCCATCATGAGCGCACGGCTCATCGCCACCATCTGGCGCTCGCCGCCCGAGAGCGAGCCGGCGCGCTGCTTGAGTCGCTTGCCGAGCTCGGCGAAGATCCCGGTGACGAATTCCAGCCGCTCGGCGTAGGCCTTCGGCCGCTGATAGAGACCCATCTGCAGGTTCTCCTCGATCGTCAGCGACGGGAAGACGTTGTTCGTCTGCGGCACGAAGCCCACTCCGCGCTGCACGAGCTTGTCGGATTTCAGTCCGACGATGCTCTCGCCGTTGAGCGTGATCTCGCCGCCCCGCACCTTCACCATGCCGAAGATCGCCTTGAGCAGCGTCGACTTGCCGGCGCCGTTGGGGCCGATGATGCCGATGAGCTCACCGCGATGCGCCACGAGATTGGCGTTGTTGATGATGTTGATACCCGGCAGGTATCCCGCGGTCAGATCGTCGACGCTCACCACGACTTCCGAAGACACCGCGGTGGCGCCGCCGGGGCCTGCGCCGGTTGAGGGCTCGCTCACTTCGTCTCCTCCTCGGCTTCGGCGATCGACGCCTCTTCCTCTTCGTGGATCTCCTCCAGCAGCGCCATCGCGGACGTGTCCAGCTCTCCCGCGACGCGACCGGTCACCACGCCGAGGTCGACGTCCTGATGCGCGCCGAGGTAGGCATCGATGACCGACTTGTCCTGCATGACGCTGTCGGGCGGACCCTCGGCGACGACCTTGCCCTCGGCCATCACCACCACCCAGTCGGCGATGTGGCGCACCATGTGCATGTCGTGCTCGACGAACAGCACGGTCATGCCGAGCTCCTTGAGATCGAGGATGTGGTCCAGCAGCGACTGCGTCAGTGCCGGGTTCACCCCCGCCATCGGCTCGTCGAGCATGACCAGGTTGGGGTCGCTCATCAGCGCCCGCGCCATCTCCAGCAGCTTGCGCTGACCGCCCGACAGCGATGCGGCGTAGTCGTCGGCCTTGGTGTCGAGCTTGAACCGCGCCAGCAGCTCGCGGGCCTTCTGCTCGATCTCGGTCTCCTGCTTGCGCCAGAGGAAGGGCAGCATGCTCGTCCAGAACCGCTCGCCGATCTGCTTGGTGGCGCCCAGCTTCATGTTCTCCAGCACCGTCAGGAGAGACAGTGCCTTGGTGAGCTGGAACGTGCGCACCTGGCCCATGCGGGCGACCTTGAACGACGGGATGCCGGACAGCTGCTGGCCGTCGTAGCTCCACGTGCCCGAGTTCGGCTTGTCGAAGCCGCAGAGCAGGTTGAACAGCGTGGTCTTCCCCGCGCCGTTCGGCCCGATCAGCGCGGTGATCGCGTTGCGCGGGATCTCCAGGTGCTCGACGTCGACGGCCGTCAGGCCGCCGAAGCGACGGGTGACGTTGTCGGCGATGAGGATCGGGTCGACCTTCGCGACGCCGGGGACCGGTTCGCCCTTGGCCAGGCCGCTGGTCTTCGGGCGGCGGATGCTGCCGGTCGACGGCGGCGGCTCGGGTGGCGACTGAGGCGTGTTACTTGACAAAGGTCAGCTCCCTCTTGTTGCCGAGGATGCCCTGCGGGCGGAAGATGACGAGCAGCATGAGCGCGACGCCGACGAAGACGAAGCGCAGGGTGCCCGCCTGGATGGGCGAGATCGGCAGGATGCCCTGGGACGCGAGTGCCGGGAGCACCCCGTCGAGGAATGCCATGATCACCCAGAAGATCACCGCGCCCAGTGCCGGACCGAACACGGTGGCGGCGCCGCCGAGCAGCAGGATCGTCCAGATGAAGAACGTGAGGCTCGTGGTGTACGTCGCCGGCACCACCGCCGAGGGCAGGGCGAACACGACGCCGCCCATCGCCCCGAAGATGCCGCCGAGCACGAGGGCCTGCATCTTGTAGCCGAAGACGTTCTTGCCGAGCGAGCGCACGGCATCCTCGTCTTCGCGGATGCCCTTGAGCACGCGGCCCCACGGGCTGCGCATCACCGACCACACGATGAGGATCGCCACGGCCAGCAGGAACAGGCCGAACACCCGCACCCACAGTTCGGTGGCGGTGTAGACCCACGGGCCGAATCCGTACGTCCCTTCGGGGAACGGGTTCGCCGCGCGGAAGCCGGCGTGGTAGCCGCCGAGACCGTCGGCCGAGTTGGTGTACTCGTCGAAGGCCGTCGTCGTGAACAGCAGGCGCACGATCTCCGCCGCCGCGATCGTCACGATGGCGAGGTAGTCCGCACGCAGGCGCAGCGTCGGGATGCCGAGGATGAGCGCGAACACGCTCGCCGCGACCATGCCGACGATGATGCCGACCCACCAGGGCAGCCCGAACGACAGGATCGAGATCGCGTAGCTGTACGCGCCGATGGCCATGAATCCGGCCATGCCGAAGTTGAGCAGTCCGGCGTAGCCGAAGTGCACCGCGAGGCCCGTCGCCGCGAGGGCGTAGGCGATCGTCGTCGGGCTGAACAGCCACCCCGCGGTGTTGTTGAGAATGCCTCCCCAATCCATGGTCGCCTCCTATCCGAGTCTCTCTTTGCGGCCCAGGATTCCCTGGGGCCTCACCAGCAGGATCAAGATGAGGACGACCAGCGCCCCCACGTACTTCAGGTCCGACGGCAGCCAGAGGGTCGAGACCTCGACCAGCAGACCGACGATGATGGCGCCGACGAGGGCGCCGAACGCGGTGCCGAGACCGCCGAGCGTCACGGCGGCGAAGATGAGCAGCAGGATGTGCACGCCCATGTCCCACCGCACGCCGGGGCGGAAGTAGCCCCACAGGATGCCGGCGAGCGCCGCGAGGGCGGCGGCCATCATCCAGACGATGCGGACGACCCGGTCGACGTCGATGCCCGACGCGGCGGCGAGCCCGGGGTTGTCCGAGATCGCGCGGGTGGCCTTGCCGACGCGGGTGCGCAGCAGCCACAGTGCCACCGCCACGATGACGATGATGCTGATGCCCATCGACATCAGGCTCACCGGAGACAGCTGCACCGCCCCGAACAGCGGGATGCGGGTGGAGCCGGCGCCGGGCAGCTGATACGTCGAACCGGTGAGGAAGTACTGATACAGGTATCGCAGCGCCAGCGACAGGCCGATGCTGACGATCATCAGCGGCACGAGGCCGATCCCGCGGCGGCGCAGCGGCCGCCACAGCCCGGCATCCAGCGTCCAGCCGAACGCTGCGCCGACGATGACCACGACCGGGATCGTGATCCACATCGGCACCTGCCAGAACGTCCCCATGACGATCGCGATGATCGCGCCGAAGGTCACCATCTCGGCGTGGGCGAAGTTCGTCAGACCCGTGGTGCCGAAGATGAGCGAGACGCCGATGGCGGCGAGGGCCAGCAGCAGACCGAAGTTCAGGCCGTTGAAGATGCGCTCGACCAGCTGGTCGATGAACGACGTGGTCTGGCGCACCCCCTCGCCGAGGAACAGGTTGACGATCTTCGAGCCGGTGAGGCCGAACTCCACCTCCTGCGACGCCGATTCGCCTTCGACGATCACGCCGTCGGGAAGCGTGGACTCGTCGACGGTGAGGGTGTACGGGTCCTTCTCGGGAACATAGAGGCGCCAGCGGCCGTCGGCGCCGGTGACGGTCTCCGCTTCGAAGCCACCACCCTCGATCCCGACGGTGACGTCGGGGACGGGCTCGTCGTCGAAGGTGATGACACCGCCGAAGTAGTAGTCGGTCTGCTCCTGATCGCCACCCGGGGTGTCGGGCGGTGTCGTCGCGGCGTGTGCCCCTGTCGGGGCTGCCAGCAGGGCCATAGCCGCAGCAAGGAGAAGACCGACGAGGACACCCAGCCATCGGGGGCTGCGTCGCTGCGTCGTCGTGGTGGAACTCACGGAACCTCCGCTTTCGGTACGGGAGGCCGATTCGCGGGTTCGACATCAGCCTCGATGTACGACGGTATGAGCGTAATGTGTCGGCGTTGTTTCGCCTACGGTACGTTTCCAAGCCGTTCTCACGCGGCGCGGCGCGACCCGGACATCGGCACGATGCGGTACGCGCGCGGGAATGAACGGGTCCTTCCGGCGCTTAGAATCAGTACAGGCGCCATCGCCGGCCGTCGTCGAACACCCGCACAACGCGCCGCGCGCGCAGGAGACACACCCATGGATCACAACGACCCCTTCGGCTTCGTCGGACTGACCTACGACGACGTGCTTCTGCTTCCCGGGCACACAGACGTCATCCCCAGCGACGCCGACACGTCCTCGCGCGTGACCCGCCGCATCACGGTGGCAACGCCGCTCATCGCCGCGGCCATGGATACCGTCACCGAGGCGCGCATGGCGATCGCCATCGCCCGCGAGGGTGGGCTCGGCATCATCCACCGCAACCTCTCCATCGCCGATCAGGCCGCGATGGTCGACCGCGTCAAGCGCAGCGAGTCGGGCATGATCACCGACCCGATCACGACCACGCCCGACGCGTCGATCGAAGAGGTCGACGCCATGTGCGCGCAGTACCGCATCTCCGGGCTGCCGGTCGTCGACGATGACGGGCGCCTGCTGGGCATCATCACCAACCGTGACATGCGCTTCGTCTCCGGCTTCGAGCGGCAGACCACCAAGGTGCGCGACGTCATGACCAGCGAGGGACTGATCACCGGCAAGGTCGGCATCGGGGCGAACGAGGTCATCGCCCTGTTCGCCCACCACCGGGTCGAGAAGCTGCCGCTCATCGACGATGACGGAAAGCTCGCCGGTCTCATCACGATCAAGGACTTCGACAAGAGCGAGAAGTATCCGCTGGCCACGAAGGACGAGCAGGGTCGCCTGCGCGTGGGTGCGGCGATCGGCTTCTTCGGCGACGCGTGGGAGCGCGCCGAGGCGCTGCGCGACGCGGCGGTGGACGTGCTGGTCGTCGACACGGCCAACGGCCAGTCGGCGGGTGTGATCGACATGGTGCGGCGCATCAAGGCCGACCCGACGTTCGACCACATCGACGTCATCGGCGGCAACGTCGCCACGCGCGAGGGCGCACAGGCGCTCATCGACGCGGGAGTGGATGCCGTCAAGGTCGGCGTCGGACCGGGGTCGATCTGCACCACCCGCGTCGTCGCCGGCGTCGGCGTGCCGCAGGTGACCGCGGTGTACGAGGCATCCCTCGCAGCGCGCGAGGCCGGCGTCCCGGTGATCGCCGACGGCGGGCTGCAGTACTCCGGCGACATCGCGAAGGCGCTCGTCGCGGGAGCCGACAGCGTGATGATCGGCTCGCTGTTCGCCGGCACCGACGAGTCGCCGGGCGAGATCGTGTTCGTCGGCGGCAAGCAGTACAAGCAGTACCGCGGCATGGGCTCGCTCGGTGCGCTGCAGACGCGCGGCAAGAAGACGTCGTACTCCAAGGACCGCTACTTCCAGGCCGACGTGCCCAGCGACGACAAGCTCATCCCCGAGGGGATCGAGGGGCAGGTGGTGTACCGCGGACCGGTGTCGGCGGTGGCCTACCAGCTCGTCGGCGGCCTGCGCCAGTCGATGTTCTACGTCGGCGCCCGCACGGTCGAGGAGCTGAAGGCCCGCGGCAAATTCGTGCGGATCACCCCCGCAGGGCTGAAGGAGTCCCACCCCCACGACGTGCAGATCGTGGTCGAGGCCCCGAACTACCGCAAGTAGCCTGCGCACCGCCGCCGCCTTCCGGCCCCCGAGCACGCACTCGGCGGGTGGGGAAGAGGGGGCGGGTAGGCTGGAGGGGTGAGCATGGAGATCGAGATCGGCCGCGCCAAGCGCGCACGCCGCGCCTACGCGTTCGACGACATCGCGGTCGTGCCTTCGCGGCGCACCCGCAACCCCGAGGACGTCTCGACGGGCTGGGCCATCGACGCCTTCCAGTTCGACATCCCGGTGCTGGGCGCCCCGATGGACTCCGTCGTCAGTCCGCGGACGGCCATCATGCTGGGCCGTCTCGGCGGGCTCGGTGTGCTCGACCTCGAGGGCCTGTGGACCCGTTACGACGACCCGGACCCCCTGCTGGCCGAGATCGCAGGGCTCCCCGCCGAGAACGCGACCGCCCGCATGCAGGAGCTGTACGCCGAGCCGATCAAGCCCGAGCTCGTGCGCGATCGGCTCGCCGAGATCCGCGCCGCAGGCGTCACCGTCGCCGGCGCCCTCACCCCGCAGCGCACGCAGGAGCTGTACGAGACCGTCGTCGCCGCCGGCGTCGATCTGTTCGTCATCCGCGGCACCACCGTCTCGGCCGAGCACGTCTCCAGCGTCGACGCGCCCCTGAACCTCAAGAAATTCATCTACGACCTCGACGTGCCCGTCATCGTCGGTGGTGCGTCGACCTACACCGCGGCCCTGCACCTCATGCGCACGGGCGCGGCGGGCGTGCTCGTCGGCTTCGGCGGAGGAGCCGCCTCGACCACCCGCGCGACGCTCGGCATCCACGCACCCATGGCGACCGCCGTCGCCGACGTCGCCGGCGCTCGCCGCGACTACCTCGATGAGTCGGGCGGGCGCTATGTGCACGTCATCGCCGACGGCAGCGTCGGCACCTCGGGTGACATCGTGAAGGCGCTCGCCATGGGGGCGGATGCCGTCATGCTCGGCGTCGCCCTCGCCCGCGCCACCGACGCCCCCGGGCGCGGCTACCACTGGGGCGCCGAAGCCCACCATCCCCAGCTCCCGCGCGGCAGCCGTATCCGCGTCGAGCAGAAGATGAACCTCGAGTCCGTGCTCTACGGGCCGGCCCCCGTCGCAGACGGAACCGCCAACCTCATCGGCGCGCTCAAGAAGTCGATGGCGACGACCGGCTACTCGGACCTCAAGGAGTTCCAGCGCGTCGAGGTCGTCGTCGCGCCGTACGCAGCCAAGTGATGCACGCGCACGACCCGCACACGCACGCCACCCCCGGTGCGGGGTCGGCGACGAGCGCGTCGACGGCGGATGCCGCGGCATCCGCCGTGCCGCTGCAGTTTCCGCCGACGCTGCGCGAGGTGATGCTCCGTCCCTGGTGGCTCGGCATGCTCGCCCTCGCCCTGGCGATCGCCGGCGTGTTCGCCTGGCTCGGCCAGTGGCAGCTGGGCAATGCCATCGACACCGACCCACCGCGCCCGGGGGCGACCGAGCAGGTGCGGCCCATCGCCGAGGTGACCGAGCCCGGGCAGTATCTGTCGCAGCCGCTGGGAGGCCAGAAGGTCGAGGCGTCCGGGAGATGGATCCCCGGCGACTTCCTCGTCGTGGGTTCCCGTTTCAATGACGGGACGGAAGGCTACTGGGTCACCGGCCAGCTGCGCCTCGACGCCGCCTCCGTCGGCAGTGACCAGCCCACGTCGCTGGCCGTCGCCGTCGGCTGGGCGCCCACACGCGAGCGTGCCGCCGCCGCCGTCGAGGAGCTCGAAGCGCAAGCCGAACAGCACCCGGATGCCGTCGTCGACGTCACCGGTCGGATCATCGCCGACGAAGGTCCCGCCCTCCCGCCGCGCGGGACGGACCCGCACGAGATGACCCGCATGTCTCCGGCGGCTCTGCTGGCGCAGTGGCATGACACCGAGGGCCTCGACGTGTACCGCGCGTACCTCACATCGGCCGAGCCGTTCGCCGGCCTCGAGGCGATCCACTCGCCGCCGCCCGACGAGGGCTCGTCGGTGAACTGGCTCAACATCTTCTACGCGGTGGAGTGGGTCGTCTTCGCCGGCTTCGCGTTCTACATGTGGTACCGGCTGGCCCGCGACGCGTGGGAGAAGGAGCTCGAGGCCCTCGAGGAGGATGCCGCCGCGAACGCGCCGTGAGGCCTCCGCGCGCGGGCGGGGGACTCAGGCGGCGGCGGTAGGATGGAACCCATGCCGGCACCCAAACTCGCCTCCTTTCCGGCGATCCGCGGGGCTCTGCGCTTCTACCAGATCGCCTCGGTGATCACCGGTGTGGGACTGCTGCTGCTCTGCGCCGAGATGGTCCTGAAGTACACGCCCCTGGCTGTCGAGGTCTTCGCCGGGGGTTCGGGCGGACTGCTGTGGCTCGCGCCCGTCGTCCCCGGTCCCGAGGGGGAGCTCATCTCCACCGGTGACGGTCTGAACCTGTCGCTGGGCATCCTCATCGCGCACGGCTGGTTCTACGTGGTGTACCTCTTCGCATGCTTCCGCATCTGGAGCCTCATGCGGTGGCCGTTCTGGCGGTTCCTGCTGCTGGCCAGCGGCGGCATCGTGCCCCTGCTGTCGTTCTTCATGGAGGCCGGCGTCGCCCGCGACGTCAAGGCCTACCTCGCCCGCCGCGAAGCCGATGCCGCAGCTGCGGCGGTCGTCGCCGGCGACGCCGCTCCCGTGCCAACCACGCCCCCGGCGTCCGCCGGTGCACCCGATCCCGCCCCCGCCCCCGCTACGGAAGGCAACCGTTGACTTCTCAGACCGAGACCGCCCAGCGCCCCGTGCTGGTGGTCGATTTCGGCGCCCAGTACGCCCAGCTGATCGCGCGCCGCGTGCGCGAGGCCGGCGTCTACAGCGAGATCGTGCCGCACACCGCGACGGCCGAGGAGATCGCCGCCAAGGACCCGGTGGGCATCATCCTCTCCGGCGGTCCGTCGTCGGTGTACGAGCCGGGCGCCCCGGCGCTCGACCCCGCCGTCTTCGACCTCGGCGTGCCCACGCTGGGCATCTGCTACGGCTTCCAGGTCATGGCCAAGACCCTCGGTGGCGAGGTCGCCAACACCGGCCTGCGCGAGTACGGCGCGACCGATGCCGCGCTGAGCGGCGACGGCGGCGTGCTGCTGTCGGGTCAGCCGTCCACGCAGAACGTGTGGATGAGCCACGGCGACCAGGTCTCGGCCGCGCCCGAGGGCTTCGAGGTGCTCGCGTCCACCGCCGCCACCCCCGTCGCCGCCTTCGGCAGCGACGAGCGTCGCCTGTACGGCGTGCAGTGGCATCCGGAGGTCAAGCACACCGACCACGGCCAGGAGGTGCTGGAGAACTTCCTGCACAAGGCGGCCGGGCTTCCCGCCGACTGGAACAGCGGCAACGTCATCGCCGAGCAGGTCGCGAAGATCCGCGAGCAGGTCGGCACCGGCCGCGTCATCTGCGGGCTGTCGGGCGGGGTCGACTCCGCCGTCGCTGCGGCCCTCGTGCACGAGGCCGTCGGCGACCAGCTCGTCTGCATCTTCGTCGACCACGGCCTGCTGCGGAAGAACGAGCGGGAGCAGGTCGAGCAGGACTACGTCGCCTCCACCGGCGTGCGTCTGGTCACCGTCGACGCCCGTGAGCGGTTCCTCACCGCGTTGGCCGGTGTCAGCGACCCCGAGCAGAAGCGCAAGATCATCGGGCGCGAGTTCATCCGCACCTTCGAGCAGGCCGAGGCGGAGCTCGTGGCCGAAGCCGAGGCCGACGGTCAGCCGATCCGCTTCCTCGTGCAGGGCACGCTGTACCCCGACGTCGTCGAGTCCGGCGGCGGCAGCGGCACGGCCAACATCAAGAGCCACCACAACGTCGGCGGCCTCCCTGAGGACCTGCGGTTCGAACTCGTCGAGCCGCTGCGCACCCTCTTCAAGGACGAGGTGCGCGCGATCGGCCGCGAGCTGGGTCTTCCCGAGGTCATCGTCGCGCGCCAGCCGTTTCCGGGCCCCGGCCTCGGCATCCGGATCGTGGGCGAGGTCACCGCTGACCGTCTCGAGATTCTGCGTGAGGCCGACGCCATCGCCCGCGAGGAGCTGACCAAGGCCGGCCTCGACGGCGAGATCTGGCAGTGCCCGGTCGTGCTGCTGGCCGACGTGCGCTCCGTGGGGGTGCAGGGCGACGGCCGCACCTACGGCCACCCGATCGTGCTGCGCCCGGTCTCGAGCGAGGACGCGATGACCGCCGACTGGACGCGCCTTCCCTACGACGTGCTGTCGAAGATCTCCAACCGCATCACCAACGAGGTGCGCGAGGTCAACCGCGTGGTGCTCGACGTGACGAGCAAGCCCCCGGGGACCATCGAGTGGGAGTGAGCCGGTGACGGATGCCGCGGCCTGAGGGTCGCGGCATCCGTCGTTTGCGGCCGGGGATCGGCAGCCGACCGAGAGGCGTGGGGGAGGATGGATCGATGACCGACCCCGTGCTGCCCGATTCCGTGCTGCCCGATGCCGACTACCTGGTTCTGGCGAGCCGGCTGATCCCCGACCGCGACGGCGGCTTCACCATCTCGGTGCTGCGCCGCGCGCAGGACATGGCCGCCGCCGGCGCGCGGGTGACGCTGCTCACCGTCGACCCGGGCGAGCGGGCCGACCACGACCGCGATCGCGCGGAGTGGGTGCGCCGGGGGCTGCTCACGGACCCGGACGACCTGCGCAACCTCTTCGACGACGCCCGCGCGGATGCCGGCTGGCTGCGCGCGGCGGCCCTGCCGCTTCCCGCGCCGGCGCCGGACGAAGACGCGCACGGCACGGTGACCGGCGCCCGTGTCATCGCCGATGCCGCAGGCCGCACCGTGCTGGAGCTTCCGGTGATCTCCGGTGACCCGGCATGGCACCTGAGTTCCGCGCCGGTGACCGTGTGGTCCGAGGACGGCGCGGCGCCGGTGGGCTGGCTGCCGGGGTTCGGCGGGCTGTACCGCGCGTGGGTGAATGCGCGCGCCGCGGCATCCGCACGCCCGGTGGCGGTGCTCTGCGAGGCGCGCCAGGTGGGGGAGCTGCTGGTGGCCGATGCGCCTCCGCTGCTCGACCCTGCGATCCGGGTGCTGCACACCACCCACGCCTGCCACCTGCAGGCGCCGTATACGTGGGACGCGCCGATGGATGCCGCGTGGTCGCGGTGGCTCGACATCGCCGACCGCTTCGACGGCGTGCTGTGGCTCACCCCGTCGCAGCAGCGCGACGTGGAGCGACGCGTGGGCGACGGCATCCGCTCGTTCGTCGTGCCTCATCCCGCGCCGTCGGGGCTCGCGAACGACCCGGTGGCGGGGCGCATCGTCATGCTCAACACGCTGAGCGCCCGCAAGCGCGTCGATCACGCCACCCGGGCGCTGGCGACCGTGCGCGCGTCGGTGCCGCACGCCGAGCTGCATGTCTACGGCGACGGGCCGGAGCGCGCGGCGCTGCAGTCGCTCGCCGACGAGCTCGGCGTCGCCGACGCGGTGGTGCTGCACGGTCACACCGCCGATCCCGAGGCGGCGTGGGCCACCGCCGACCTGTTCGCCTTGACCAGCACGAACGAGGGGCAGCCGCTGGTCGTGCTCGAGGCGCTGGGCCACGGTGTGCCGGTGGTCTCGTACGACATGCCCTACGGGCCCCGCGACACCCTCGCGCGAGGCGGCGGCATGCTGGTGCCCGACGGTGACGTCGACGCTCTCGCCGGCGCGCTGACCGCGCTTCTGACGGGGCCGGGCGTGCGCGCCTGGCTGTCGGATGCCGCGCGGGCGGCGGCCGCGCAGATGGATGCCGCCTCCTCGATGCGCGCTCTCGCCGTCGCCGCGCGCGCCGCCCTCGACGCCCCCGCCTCGCGCCCCGGCCGCCCGCCGCATCGGTGAGACGAATCCTGACGGCCGAGAACATGGGTGGTACCCGCCGTCTCGGCCACCGGCTTTCGTCTCACGGTGGGGACGGGGCGGGGGACGGGGCGGGGACGACGAAGGGGCCGCCCCGGTGGGACGGCCCCTTCGTGCGAATGCGAGGTGTCAGTCGTTGCCGCGCAGGATGGCGAGCATCCGCAGGATCTCGACGTACAGCCACACGACGGTGACCATGATGCCGAAGGCACCCATCCAGGCGAACTGGCGGGGAGCGCCGTTGCGCACGCCCTGCTGCACCTGGTCGAAGTCGAGCACCAGCGAGTACGCGGCCAGGATGACCACGACCACACCGAGGAGGACGCCCCACGGAATGCCGAAGAGCGGGCTCGGCATGCTGCGCGCGCCGAACATCATGTCCTCGGGGATGACGTTCGTGAGCATGAGCACGACGTTCAGCAGCGAGAAGACGAGGTAGCCGATCATCGCGATCATGAAGATCTTGGTGGCCTTCTTCGACGCGCGCACCTTGCCGCTGGCGAAGAGGACCAGCGTGACGCCGACCACCGCGAGGGTGGCGAGGGTCGCCTGCATGACGATGCCGGGGAAGACGAACTCGAAGTACGCCGAGATGCCACCGACGAACAGGCCCTCGAAGGCCGCGTAGGCGAAGATCAGGCCGGGGCGGATCTTCTTGCGCGACGTGAAGATGACGACCATCGCCAGCACGAAGCCGCCGAGCGCGCCGATGATCCACGGCATCATCGTCGGGGCGCTGTTGGGCAGCGGCGACAGGGTCCACATCCAGCCGACGACGGCGGCGGCGACGAGGATGCCGAAGAGGCCGACCGTCTTGACGACGGTGTCCTCGACGGTCATGCGATCGGTTTCGACGGCCCCGGCGGACGGAGCGGCGTACATGCCCTCCATCTGAGCCTGGGCGGCGACGTCGACGCCCTGGTGCTGGGCGGCGGCGTACGAGGTAGCGGCGCCCGGAGCGGCGGGCGGCGTCAGACCGGGACGCTGCTCCTGGAACGCCGGGTTGGCGAATGCGGGGTTGTTGAGGGCCACGTGCTCTCACACTCCAAAGTCGGGATAGGTGACACAGCGCCGTGCTGTGTGTCTCCACAGTATCCGACACGCCCGTGGGGTGGTCTTGCATATCGCTGAGAGCGAGCATGGAACGTCGGATGCCCGGGCTGTGAGCGGCGCCCCGCGCGTAGCCTGAGCGGGTGCCCCGTCCCCGCCCGCTCGTCATCGGCCACCGCGGTGCGCCCGGCTACCGCCCCGAGCACAGCCGGTCCTCCTATGCGCTGGCCCTGGAACTCGGGGTGGATGCCGTCGAGCCCGACGTCGTGGTCAGCCGCGACGGCGTGCTCATCGTGCGGCACGAGAACGAGATCGGCGGCACCACCGACGTCGCCGACCGCCCGGAGTATGCCGCGCGACGCACCACGAAGAGCGTGGACGGTGAGAGGCTGACCGGCTGGTTCGCCGAGGACTTCACCGCCGAGGAGCTGACAGGCCTGCGCTGCCGCGAGCGTCTGCCGGCGCTGCGCCCGGCCAGCGCGAGCTTCGATGACACCCAGCCGGTGCTGACCCTGCGCGACGTGCTGGACCTCGTGCGTGCGGCATCCGAGGATCAGGGGCGCGAGATCGGCGTGGTGCTCGAAGTGAAGCACGCCACTTACATGTCGGCGCTCGGGTGGGACCTGGCCGAGCTCATCGCCGGCGAGCTGCAGGCGGCGGGGTGGGCGGAGGGCCGGCTGCCGCTGATCGTGGAGTCCTTCGAGCCCACTGCCCTCGCGCAGCTGCGCGCCACCGGCATCCGCGCGCGGTACGTGCTGTTGTTTGAGGCGACGGGGAGCCCTTTCGATCTGGTCGTGGCGTCGGGGCGTGCTGCGCCCACCTATCGGGACCTGTCCTCATCCGCGGGTTTGGAGGGGCTGAGGGGCGAGGTCGACGGCATCAGCGTCGACAAGCGGATGATCCTCGACCCCGACCGGCGCGATCGCCCGCCCGGGGCTCCCACGCTCGTCGCCGACGCGCGAAGCCGCGGGCTCACGGTGTTCACGTGGACGGCCCGACCCGAGAACGCCTTCCTCGCCCGGCGTCACCGCGGGCCGGGGGGCAAGGCCGCGTGGGGTGACTACGAGGCGGAGTGGCGCGAGCTGGTGGATGCCGGCGTCGACGGGGTGTTCGTGGACCACCCCGACCTGGGCGTGTCGGCGCTGCGCGATGACGGGGCGCAACGGCCGCTCCACTAGGGTCGGCCTTGTGACCAACCCGGGAATCACGGCGCGCGGCGTGCGCCGATCGTTCGGCGACGTGCACGCGGTGCGTGACGTGACGCTGCAGGCGCGGGCTGGGGCGGTGACGGGCCTGGTCGGGCCCAACGGCTCCGGCAAGACGACCCTCATGCTGATGCTGGCCTCGCTTCTCGCCCCCGACGCGGGCGAGGTGCGCATCGGCGGCGTCGATCCCATCTCCGATCCGGCCGCGGCCCGGCGCCTGCTCGGGTGGATGCCGGACGCCCTCGGGGCATGGCCGGCGCTCACCGCCCGGGAGACGATCGCGGTCACCGGTGAGCTGTACGACCTGCCGCGGGCGCAGGCGAAGGCGCGTGCGGCGGAGCTGCTGCGCGAGCTCGGGCTCGAGGACCTCGCCGATGCCCCCGCACGCGTGCTGTCGCGCGGGCAGAAGCAGAAGCTGGGGCTCGCCCGCGCTCTCGTGCACGACCCTCACGTGCTGCTGCTGGACGAGCCCGCATCGGGACTCGACCCCCAGGCCCGCATCGACCTGCGCGTGCTGCTGCGCCGCTTCGCCGCCGAGGGGCGCACCGTGCTGATCTCCAGCCACGTGCTCTCCGAGCTCGAGGAGGTCATCGACGACGCGGTGTTCCTCGTCGCCGGCGAGACGGTGACCGCCGACCGGGTGGCCGCCGCCGCTTCGCGGACGCGCACCTGGCGGGTGCGCCTGGCCGACCGCGACGGCATCGCCGCTGTGCTGCCGGTGGCCACCGCGCTGGGGCTCGACGCCGGCATCCTCCCGACCGATCGACGTGATGTGCTGGTCGGATTCGCTTCCGACGCGGATGCCGCGCGCGGGCTCGCCGCACTGGTCGCGGCAGGGCTCCCCGTAGCGGAGTTCTCCGCCGCGACGGGGATGCTCGAGCACACCTTCCTGGATCTGCGTGAGCAGCCGGGAACCCCGGGAGGAGCGGCATGAACGTCAGACGCATCCGGACGCTCGTGCGTCTCGAGCTCATCCAGCGCATGCGCTCGGTCGCCTGGTATGTGCTGCTGGGGGTGTTCACCCTGCTGCTGATCGGCGTGACCGCGCTGTCCTTCCTCGCGTGGAGCGGCAGCGGCGACCGGGGTGCCGGCGTCTACTCGACCGTGGTGCTGGTCACCCTGCTGCTGACGCTGCTGGTCTCACCGACCCTCAGCGGCAACTCCATCAACGGCGACCGGGATGCCGCCACCCTCGCCCCGGTGCAGGTGACGCTCGCCACGACCGGCGAGATCCTCGTCGGCCGGTTCCTCGCCGCCTGGGCGACCGGGCTGGCGTTCGCCGTCGTCGCGGTGCCCTTCCTCGTGATCGCCACGCTCGCGGGCGGGGTGAACCCCGTGACGGTGCTCGTGTCGCTTCTCATCCTGGTGATCGAGATCGGCGTCGTCGCCGCCATCGGCACAGCGCTCAGCGGCATCCTCGCCCGACCGCTCTTCTCCGTGGCCACCACCTATCTCGTGGTGGCCGCGCTGGTCATCGGAACGCCCATCGCCGTGGCGCTGGTGTCGTTCAGCGTGCGCAGCGAGGTGGTCTCCTCCTATCGCGTGGTGGTGGACTACACCGACACCGGGGTGACCTGCAGCGACGACTGGGAGACGACCACCTACGAGATCCCCCGGCCCGACACCGTGTGGTGGCTGCTGGCGGCCAACCCGTTCGTCGTCCTCGCCGATGCGATCCCGTTGCAGTACGACCGCAACGGCTGGCCGCCCGACCTCTTCGGCGCCCTCAAGCTCGCGGTGCGCTCGATCCAGCAGCCGCCCGAGCTGGAACGCACGTACGACGAGTGCGCCCCGGCGGTGGGAGATGAGCAGACGAGCGGGCGGGACATCGTCGAGGGTACGGTGCCGAGCTGGTTCGTCGGGCTCGGCGTGCAGGTGGTGCTGGCCGGCGCGCTCATGGCGTGGGCGTACCGCCGCACCCGCACGCCCGCCCGCGCCCTGCCGCGCGGCACCCGCATCGCCTGACCGCCGCTCGCCGCGCCGCCGCCTCTCGCCGCGCCGCGGCCGCGCGCCGTCCCGCACGCGCCGGCGCACGCTGAAACTGCAACTGGCGGCCGAGACCGTGGGTGGTACCCATCGTCTCGGCCGCCAGATGTCGTCTCACCGCTCGGTGCGGTGAGGGCGGGTCAGACGCCGTTGGCCAGCAGCCAGCTCTCGCCGTTGACGTAGCTGTTGTTGACCTGCACCTCGAGGTGCAGGTGGGCGCCGAACGCGCGGCCGGTCTCGCCGACCTGACCGATGACCTGTCCGGCGGACACGCGGTCGCCGACCTGCACCGTGCGGGTGCCGTAGGTCATGTGGGCGTACAGCGACGTGACGCTCACGCCGTTGATGTTGTGGGCGATCTTGACGTAGACGCCCCAGCCGGGGCCGCTCTCCGACGACTCGATCACGACGCCGTCGGCGATCGACATGATGGGGGTGCCGGCGCCGACCATGTAGTCCACGCCGCGGTGCCCCGCATAGGGGGTGCCGAAGTTGTTGAAGAAGGGCAGCGGCCGCGTCACGCCGCTGGCGCCGACGACCGGCAGAGCGGACGAGACAGAGGCCAGGTTGCCGCCCGCGATCTGCGCGGCGAGCCGGGCGCGCTCGAGTTCGGCCTGGCGTGCGGCCTCCGCCGCCTTCGCGGCGGCGGCCGCCTCGATCTCCTGCGGTGTCGTGGCGGAGTAGGACGCGCGCTCGAAGGTCACGTCCTCCTCATCGGATGCCACGACCAGCGACTGTGTCGCCATCGGCTCGGCGGCTGTGGCCGCGGCGAGGTTCTCGGTCGCCGCGGTGGCGCCGGCCGAGATGGGCTGAGCGGCGATGGTCGTGTCCAGCGGAGCCAGCGCCATCGCGGGAAGAGCAACCGTGGTCGCCATGCTGAGGGCGATGGTGATCGCGAACGTCCCCTGCAGTGCGCGGCGACGGCCGGCAGGCTCTGCGAGCGAGGCGCGGGTGCTGGCGATCCGGGCGCGTACCGCCGTGAGCACCGTGCGTGCCGTCCACTGCGGATTCCGACGAGTGCGGACCTGCTGTGCCGCTGCGGCGAGACGAGAAGCGCGGCGGTTGGATGCTGAGGAGATGTGGGACTGGGACAAACGATTCCTCTGGGCTCGGGGGAGCCCTCGGGTCGGCGCCGTTCGGGTCGGCGCATGGTCGGGTTTCGGGTATTCCGCGTGATTGCGGGCGCGTGTTGGGTAACGATCTTGTCACGGTCAACCTGAACGGAGCCTTTGAGCTTGCATAGCGGGGCCTTGATCTGCAGTCAACCGGATGCGTCTGGTCCCGCAGGGGCGCATGCTGTGCGGGAGGAAAGGAGCACGACATGAGCTTGTCCATCCCCGATGGCGAGGGTCTCACCGACCCGCACACCGGACTCCCCATCCCCTTCATCGACGACGACCGTCCTGTGGACCCCGAGACCGGGCTGCCCGTTCCGGTGCCCGATGAGGAGCGGCCCGTGCCGCTCGACGACGACGGCGAGACCATCGCCGGCGCGGACGATTGAGGCGGCGGGTGCCCAGGAGGTGACGCACACCTCCTCACGAACCGCTCGTCGCCCCGCGCTGGTCGCGTCGCTGCGCACCGCAGGCGGCGAGGTCGTTGCGCTGTCACGCCTGCTGCTGGCGGCGAAGACCGCCGTCGCCGCCGCGGTCGCGTGGTATCTCGCGCCGTACGTCCCGTTCGCCGACGCGGAGTACTCGTACTACGCGCCGATGGGTGTGCTCGTGAGCATGTACCCGACAGTCGCCGACTCCGCCCGGGCCGGGATGCAAGCCCTCGGGGGACTCGCCCTCGGCATCCTGCTCGGCTTCGGCGCGCTGACCGCCCTGTACGCCGGGGCGCCCGGCCTGGTGGCCGTCGCCCTCGTGATCGGGGCGGGGGTCGCGCTGGGCGGCATCCGCCGACTCGGGGCCGGGCGCGACTGGATCGCGATCGCGGGCCTGTTCGTGCTGCTCCTGGGCGGGCGGCATGCGGACGAGTTCTCGACCTCGTACATCGTCACGATCGCGTTCGGCGTGCTGGTCGGGGTCGTGGCCAACTACGTGCTGCTGCCACCGCTGTATCTGCGCGAGGCCGGGGCGCAGCTCTCGCAGCTGCGGTCACGCCTGGCAGGGGAGCTCGAGCGGATCGCCGACGAGGCGGACGCCGGCGGGCTGGATCCCGAGCGCCTCGGTCGTGATGCCGACGAGCTCGGCTCGCTGGCGGCGTCGGTCGCGGAGGGCGTGCGGGAAGCGGCCCGAAGCGCCCGGGCGAACCCGCGCGGTCGTCGACGCGTCGGCGAGCGCGAGGATGCCGAGCAGGCATGGGCGACGCTGGAGCGCGTGACGCTGCTCGTGCGGGAGGTGACCGAGGTGCTTGCCCAGCAGCCGGGTATCGGGACCGACGCCGTCACGGGCCGCGCGTTCACGGCCGCCCTGCGCGCCTGCGGCGGACTGCTCGCCGACGTGCCCGATGGGCCGGAGCCGGTGGCGGCTGCGACGTCGGCGGCATCCGCCGTGGGGAGCTACGCGCACGCCGTCGCCGGCCGGTCGCCCTCCCACCCCACCCAGCCCGATCCCGCCGTCGCGGTGGCCGGTCATCTCAGCCGCATTGTGCAGCTGTGCCGGCCGACGGAGTCGGTGTCGGGCTGAGCGGTCGGGTCGTCGGGTGCTCTAGGCGTCGTCGGTGTCTTCACCCTCGGCCTGCGAAGGGTGGCCGGTGGCGCCCTCGTCCTGCGCGGCGTCGCTGGGGCGGTCCGGGTCGTCGCCTTCGGCCTGGCTGGGGTGTCCGGTCTCTTCGGTCATCGTGTCCTCCTTCTATCGGGATGGATGCCACGACCGTAGGCACGCGCCGCGGGGCCCGTGAAGGGATTGACGTGGCCGCGGAGCGGGAGTATCGCCGTCAGGAAGCGCCGACCCGGCGCGCGTGCGCCACCGCGGCAGCAGCCCCCTCGGCCCACGCCTCGCCGTGACCGGGGAGCACGGCGGCGGCGCCGGTCTCCGCCAGTGCGGCGAGGGAGGCCAGCGCGGCATCCGGATCGGCCGTCGCCGCGTTTGCCACGATCCGGGGGCCGGTGCGCCCGGTGTACGGATCGAGGGTGACCAGAGCATCTCCCGACAGCAGCATCCCTTGCTCCGGAAGGAACAGCACGCAATGGCCATCGGTGTGGCCGGGGGTGAAGACCGGGACCGGGTGGCCGGGTAGGTCCAGCGGGGTGCCCGGGATGATCGTCCCCGTCGCGTCGACGCCCCGGATGCCGAGCGCCCCCGCCGCAGCCATGCGGGAGATGACGGGGATCGCGCGCGGGTGGCGGAACGGGTAGACCCAGCGAGCGGCGGCATGGCGGTACCGGTAGGGATGCCGCGCGAGGCGACGGTCGCGCTCGTGCACGAGGTGGCGCACACCGTGATCGGTCGCGAGGCGACGGGACATGCCGACATGGTCGAAGTGGCCGTGGGTGAGCACTACGGCATCGATCTCGCCGGGGGTCGCGCCCAGGTCGGCGAGCAGCGCGACCAGGTCCCGCCACATCCCCGGAAGTCCGGCGTCGACGAGCGTGAGTCCGTCGTCGGTGTGGATGAGGTAGCAGTTCACGTGGGCGCGGCTGAGGCGATGGATGCCGGGAGCGACCTCCGCCCGGACCGGGGTGTGCGGCGACATGCGCCCAGGCTGGCCGGGGCCGGTGCGCGCGGGGAGAGGGTTGTCCTCGGGCCGGACGCGGTGCTAGCGACGCGCGGCGGCGATAGCGAGTCGACGGCGGGGCGTCAAGCGAATGCGGGTGCCGCCCGGTTCTTGCGATGCTGGGCGTCGCCACTCGCACCGACGGGAACCACGATGACCCTTCACGCCCCCGCTGAGCCGCACACCTCCGCCCGGCCCGCGGCACGCGGTCCGCTCAGCCGAGAGATCCTCGAGCTGCTGGCCGACGACGCCACATCCGCGGCCGGCGCCCCCGAGGCGGCCGCCGCAGCCCTCGCCCTCGCCGACGATGTCGTCCGCGACGATGACGTGCAGCTGTCGCTGTTTCTTCTCTCCTCCCTCCATTACGGGTCGCTGCCGGATCTTCCGGTCGCTCGCGAGTGGGACCTGGGCCTGCTCGCCGCTCGTCGGCTGCTGGAGGACGCGTTCGAGGCGCAGCTGCGCCGCGAGGTGCCGGTGCCGGCGCAGCCCGAGCCCACCGTCGACGCCGTCGCGCGGCTGCTGTTCTCCCTCACGGCACCCACGCCCGGTCCGAGCCTGGCAAGGTACGTGGCCAAGACGGCATCCGTCGCGCAGCTGCAGGAATTCCTCATGCACCGCAGCATCTACACTCTGCGCGAGGCCGACCCGCACTCGTGGGCGGTGCCGCGCCTGACCGGCCGCGCGAAGGCGGCGATGATGGAGATCCAGTTCGACGAGTACGGCAGCGGCGACCCCGACCGCGCCCACGCCGGCATCTTCGCCGCGACGATGCGCGGCGCCGGCCTCGACGACACGTACGGCGCGTACGTCGACGCGGTGCCGGCGGTCACTCTGGCGTCGCTGAACATGATGTCCATGTTCGGGCTGAACCGGCGCCTGCGTGGGGCCATCGTCGGGCACCTCGCGGCCTTCGAGATGACGTCGTCCATCCCCAACAAGCACTACGGCGACGGATTCCGGCGTGCCGGATTCGGTGAGGACGTCACGGCGTACTTCGACGAGCACGTCGAGGCGGACGCCGTGCACGAGCAGATCGCCGGACGCGACCTCGCCGGAGCGCTCGCCGAAGACGAACCCGACCTGCTGCCGGACATCCTCTTCGGCGCGGCGGCCTGCCTCACGGTCGACGGCTGGGCAGGCGATCACATCCTGCACGCCTGGCAGCAGGGGCGGAGCGCGCTGCGCGAGGAATGGCATGAGCGCCGGACAGCCACCGACTGAGGATCGGCTGCACGGCGAGTACGTGCTGCCGTTGCGGTGGAGCGATGACGCCGGACTTCGGGAGTTGACGGAATACCTCCTGCCACTGGCGTCCATGATCGACGTGACAGTCGTGGATGGGTCGGAGGTCGCCGTCTTCGAGGCCCACGCCCGCGCGTGGCCGTTCCTGCGCCATGTGCCCCCGGCCGTCTCGGGCGCCAACGGCAAGGCCTGCGGCGCAGTCACCGGTCTCGGCCTGGCCCGCCACGACAAGGTCGTGATCGCCGACGACGACGTGCGGTACGGCCGGGAGCAACTGGCCGAGGCGCTCGACCGACTCGACCGAGCCGAGCTCGTGCGTCCTCAGAACGTCTTCGTCCCCGCGCCGTGGCACGCGCGCTGGGACACGGGGCGCACCCTGCTCAACCGCGCCCTGGGCGGAGACTTCTGCGGCACGGTGGCCGTGCGCCGCAGTGTTCTGCCGCACGGCCGCTACGACACCGACGTGCTGTTCGAGAATCTGGAGTTGGAGCGCACCGTGCGCGCTGCCGGCGGCCGGGTCGACGTGGCATCCGATCTGTACGTTCCGCGTCGGCCGTCGAGCGTGAATCGCTTCTTCGAGCAGCGCGTGCGGCAGGCCTACGACGATTTCGCGCAGCCGGTGCGCCTCGTGCGGGAGCTGGCGCTGCTGCCGGCCCTCGCGCTGCTGGTCAGGGTGGGCGGCGCACGGGTGCTGGTGCCGGTGGCCCTTGTGGTCGTCGCGCTCGCCGAGGTGGGGCGCGTCCGTGGAGGCGGGCGGACGTGGTTCCGCAGGACCGACACCCTGTGGGCCGTCGCCTGGGCGGCGGAGCGCACCGTCACCGTCTGGATAGCGGCGGCGCTGCGACTGCGCGGCGGCGTCCGCTATCGCGACGCCCGTATTCTTCGCGCGGCCACACCGCTGCGCGCACTGAGGAGGACAGCATGACCGGCCGAGAGCCCACCATCACCCCCTATCCCGACGGGCCCCTGGTCGTCCGTGGAGACGTCGTCTTCCGTGATGAGGCGGGGGAGGAGATCCGTCAGCCGCGGCGCACGGTGGCGCTCTGCCGCTGCGGCGTGTCTGCGATCAAGCCGTGGTGCGACGGCACGCACAAGCTCATCGGGTTCACGACGTCGCCGGAGCCCGCCGATGCGGAGCGGTAGACGGCGCCCACCACCGCACCGGCGGTTTCCCAGGGCACTTTCGATAACCTGATCGGAATGTCTGTCTGGTGGGAACACGTCCGCTCTCTGCTGTCGCTGCGCGCCCACGAGCACGCCGCCCTCCCCGATCTGCGCGGACTCGAATCGACCCGCGCTCGGGTGGAGCGCACCCACTTCCTCGCGGATGACCACGAGCGCTCGCATGCCGGGGACCGCATGTACGTGCTGCGCCGCGAGCCCGGCAACCGTCGCGATGCCTCGGCGATCGCCGTCTACGCACGCGGGCGCGGCGTCGGATACGTCGCCGACGCGTATGCCGCCGACATCGCGCAGTTGCTCGACGACCTGGGCGGCGCCGCCGTGGTCAACGGCCTGGGCTCCACCGCGGGCAGCAGCAGGCTCTGGGTCGAACTGCCCGAAGAGCACGCGCTGCGCGACTTCGTCGGTTCCTACAGCGCCACCTGACGGCCAGACCAGAGGTCGTCCGATCAGCTGAGCATCCTGCTCGCGATCAGGTGCTCTCCTCGCCCATCTGCTGAGGGGCGTCGCGAAGGAATTCGCGGTACAGCGAGGCATGCATCAGTCGGCGCAGGGCGAGGATGACCGGCTCCATCAGCACGGTGCCGAGCACGATGTCCTGCACGACGGTGGCCAGGTCGCGCGTGCCGTCGCCCTCGACGGAGCCGACCTCGCGCTCGGCGATGACGCGGATCTGCGCCGCGTAGCGTCGCGCGGTCTCCGTGCTGAGCGGGCGGTCGGCGGCCTCGAGGCCGGCCAGCGCCGCGTCGAGTTGGGCGACGGCCGCGGCATCGGGGTCATAGGCGAGACCGATCGCGTCGAGCAGCGACGTCGCCCGTGAGGAAGGAGTCGGCGCCGCGACGTACGGGGGGAGTGCGGCCATCGCGTGACCGACCGCGGCGTATGGATCGGGTCCCGGGGTATCGACGACGTCGAGCACGGCTCGCACCTTGGCCAGCGGAAGACCGCCGACTTCGAGCAGGGAACGGATCAGGCGCAGGCGCTGGAGGTGGGTCTCGTCGTACGTCGCCTGGGTCGCGCTGGTGGCGTGGCCAGGCGGGAGGACGCCCTCGCGCAGATAGAACTTCACGGTCGCCAGGGGAACACGCGCCGCACGCGCCAACTCGGAGATCCGCATCGTGAGCACCTCTGTATCGAAGGAGTGAAGGAGGGGGGTTGACAGTTGGAGAGTATCACTATCCAATAATGGGGAGTTGAACTATCCAACCAAGGAGGGTGTCATGGACCCTGGAGCGAGCCTCACGGCAGGGATCGTCGTGCTGACCATCGTCACCATCGAGACCGGCGGCGTGCTCATGCTGCGGATCGTGCGGGGGCAGAAGCGGGCGAACGTCCTGCAGTCCACGTTCTTCCGTGCCGGGCACGCCCACGCCGGGGTGCTGGTCATCCTCGGTCTCGTGATGCTGCTGCTCAGCCAGGCCGCCGGTGTGGGCGAGCCCTGGGCGGGGGTCGGGCCGACCGGCGTGCTGGTCTCCGCGATCCTGATGCCGGCGGGGTTCTTCCTGTCCGTGCTCGGGACGGACCCGCAACGGCCAGGACGCGCCATCGCCCTGGTCTGGCTGGGAGCGGGCGTGCTCGCCGTGGGGCTGATCGCCACCGGCATCGGCCTGATCTCCGCCGCCGCGAGCGCTGCGGCGTGAGGTGCCGGCCGCGACCGGCTACGCCGCGTCGTCGTCGCGGTCCGGCTCGCCCAGCACCGGCCGCGCGGCGGCGATGTGGGAGATCGAGCGCCACACCAGCAGCAGCGTGATGGCGGAGCCGCCGAAGGCGAACCACCACGGGGCGGTGAGCCCCCACCCTTGGGCGATCAGCCCGCCGAGAAGCTGGCCGATCACGAGGCCGCCGAAGACCCCCACCATGTTCACCGAGGCGATGCGGCCCTGCAGATGCAGCGGCACCAGCCGCTGGCGCACGGTGGTGGAGATGGTGCCCCAGATGAAGGCGTAGGCACCGAAGCCGAACATGATGATGAAGGCGACGGCGGGGATCGTCGTGAGCGCGAACGCGAGGTGCATGAGCACTTCGAGGGAGAGGCATACGCGCATGAGCGTCGCGAACGAGACGTGGCGCTCCAGCCAGCCGAAGCATGCCGTGCCCGCCAGGCCGCCGATGGCGGAGGCGGTCGTCAGCGCGCCGAAGCCGACGGCGCCCATGTCGAGGTGCTCGGTCGCGTAGAGCACGAGGATGCTCCAGGGCGCCGCCCACGTCACGTTGAACACCAGGATGATGACCACGAGCGTGCGCACGGGCGGGTGGGCACGCAGCCACTGCAGCCCCTCCCGGATGGGGTGCACCTTCGGGGCATCCGTCGTCGGCTCGTCCTTCGCCGGCACCGGAGTGCGAGCGATGCGCGAGATGAGCACGACCGCCAGGCTCACGCACACGATCTGCATGAGGAAGGGCCAGAACGACCCGAGCGCGAAGAGGAAGGCCCCCAGCGGCGGACCCGCCAGCTGGTTTCCGACGAGGTAGCCGGCCTGCAGACGGGCGTTGCCGATGCCGAGGTCGCCGGGGCGCACCAGCATGGGCATGAGGGTGCTGCCGGCGGTGTCGGCGAAGACTTCCGCGGTGCCGTAGAGGAACGCCGAAGCGAGCACGACCGCGACCGTGACCTGGCCGGTGGCGAGGAAGACCACCAGGCCCAGGACGATCACCGCCCGCGAGCCGTTGGCCACCATGACCAGCCGGCGCCGGTCATGGTGGTCGGCGATGGAGCCGGCCACCAGGCCGCACAGCAGCCAGGGGAGGAACTGCATCATCGCGCCCGCCGCCACGAGCAGCGGTGACGAGGTCAGCGACGCGAGCAGCAGCGGCGCCGCCGACAGGGCGATGCCGTCGCCGATGTTGCTCGTCCACGACGACGCGAGCAGCCAGCGGAAGTCGCGGCCGAGACGCCGGGGCGCGATCAGTTCGCCGAGCGGGGACATGTGGCCGTTCCTAGGGATGTTCGCCGGTGAGCATGACCTCGCAGCGCGGTGACAGGCGCGCGTGGCGTAGGGCGGAAGAACACCCTACCGCCGTCGGAATGGCGCATTTCGCGCGCTGAGGGGTCGCTCGCCGGCTCGACGCGACGGCGGGAGTCGAACCCGCAACGCACCCGGGTATGAGCCGGTGCCCGGGACCACCCGGATCGCCGCGATGACCCCACGCTAGGCGCTCGCGCCGACACGGGGTCGGCTTGTTGCGGTCGGTGGCGGCGTGTGACGGTGCGTGACGGACGGCCCGCCGGGCAGGTACCTCTGACGGGGGACGGCGGCCGCCCGGGATCGGCGTGCACAACGTCGTCAGGATCCCTCGGCCCGGGGGCGGAGGGGGCGAATCCGACGCGACCGAGTGCGAATCGGCGACGTTGTGCTCGGCGCGGTATCGAAGAACCGCTGGCCCGAGCCGCACGCGGCTTCCCCGCGGCGACGCTCAGGCGGTGGCGGCGGGGTCGACCGCTGCAGCGGTCGGTGGTGATCGATGAGCGCCCGGCGGTCCGGAGACGTCAGCGCGCGACGGCGCGGTCGAACGCGCCCACACGGGTGGAGACGATCTCCTTGCCCAGGGGCGCGAGCGACACCGGCACCATCTTGAAGTCCGCGATGCCGAGGGGGATGCCGATGATCGTGATGCACAGGGCGATGCCCGAGAGGATGTGCCCCAGCGCGAGCCAGATGCCCGCGACGAGCACCCACACCACGTTGCCGAGGAACGACCAGCTGCCGGCGGTGGGCTTCGCGACGACGGTGCGACCGAAGGGCCACAACGCATACAGTCCGATGCGGAATGAGGCGATGCCCCAGGGGATCGTCACGATCAGCACGCACAGGACGACACCCGCGGCGAGGTAGCCGAGGAACAGCCAGAATCCGGCGAGGACCAGCCAGATGATGTTCAGGAGGGTGCGCACGCGACGATTCTCCCATTACCGCCCTGGGGAGGCGCCCAGGCCGGTGTCGGGGTGCGCGCCTAGACTTGAGAGGACATGACCGACTCTGCTCCGGCCGCGCGCGAAGCGGCATCCGTTCCCGTGATCGTCGGCGATGCTGGACCGCGGGAGGACGACGATCTGCTGCGGGGGCTCAACGAGCCGCAGCGCCGTGCCGTGACCTATCGCGGGCCGGCCCTGCTCATCGTCGCCGGCGCCGGGTCGGGCAAGACCCGTGTGCTGACGCACCGTATCGCCTCGCTGCTGCGCAATCGTGAAGCCTGGCCGAGCCAGATCCTCGCGATCACCTTCACCAACAAGGCCGCCGGCGAGATGCGCGAGCGCGTGGGGCAGCTGGTCGGTGAGGCATCCAAGGGCATGTGGATCTCCACCTTCCACTCCGCCTGCGTGCGCATCCTCCGCCGCGAGGCCGAGCAGTTCGGCTTCAGGAGCTCCTTCAGCATCTACGACTCCGGCGACTCCCGAGCGCTCATCAAGCGCCTCGTGAAGCAGCACGAGGCCGACGCGTTCGGACTCACTCCCGCTGCGGTGCAGGGCAAGATCTCGAAGCTCAAGAACGAGCTGGCCGACGCCGAGTCCTACGCGCGGCAGGCGAACATGAACGACCCCGCCGAGCGCGTCTTCGTCGAGGTGTTCGCCGACTACGAGCGTTCGCTGCGGCGAGCGAACGCGTTCGACTTCGACGACCTCATCGCCCAGACCGTCTACCTGTTCCGCGCCTTCCCGCACGTCGCCGACGTCTACCGCCGCCGGTTCCGCCACATCCTCGTCGATGAGTACCAGGACACCAACCACGCTCAGTACTCGCTCATCCGCGAACTCACCCGTCCGGTGTCCGGCGCCAGCGGCGCCGAGCCGTATTCCGCCGGCGGAATGATGATCTTCGAGCCCGAGCCGGCGGCGAACGGCCCCGAGCTCGAGGGTGCGTCGCTCACCGTGGTCGGTGACTCGGACCAGTCCATCTACGCCTTCCGCGGCGCCGACATCCGCAACATCAGCGAGTTCGAGCGCGACTTCCCCGGCGCGGAGGTGGTGCTGCTCGAGCAGAACTACCGCTCCACGCAGAACATCCTCTCCGCGGCGAACGCCGTCATCGGCAACAACTTCGACCGCAAGGAGAAGAAGCTGTGGACTGATGTCGGCGAGGGTGAGCAGATCGTCGGCTTCACCGGCTATTCGCAGCACGACGAGGCGCAGTTCGTCGCTGACGAGATCGAGCGGGTGCGCAAGGCCGGCGTCGGCTACTCCGACATGGCCGTGTTCTACCGCACCAACTCGCAGTCCCGAGCGCTGGAGGAGATCTTCATCCGCTCGGCGGTGCCGTACAAGATCATGGGCGGCACGAAGTTCTACGAGCGTGCCGAGATCAAGGACGCCCTGGCCTACCTCACCGCGGTCGCCAACCCGGCCGACGAGATGGCGGTGCGCCGCATCCTGAACCGTCCTCGCCGGGGCATCGGAGACGTCACCGAGACGGCCATCGCCCGCTACGCCGCCGAGGAGCAGATCACCTTCCGCGACGCGCTCGCCAACGCCTCCGCGCTCGGCGTGGGGCCGAAGCTCCAGACCGCCATCTCGCAGCTGGACGCCGTGTTGGCCGAGGCATCCGCCCTCATGCTCCCCACCTCCGGGGAACTGCCGCCGCCGTCGGTGATCCCGCAGGGGCTGACGCTGCTGCTGAACAAGAGCGGCTACCTCGACGCGCTGCGGCGCAGCAAGGACCCGCAGGACGAAGCGCGCGTGGAGAACCTCGACGAATTCGTCGCCGTGGCCCGCGAGTTCGCCCGCAACAACCCGGAGGGCACGATCCTCGACTTCCTCACCGATGTCGCCCTGGTATCGGATGCCGACGACCTCGATGACGGTTCCGGCTCCGTGTCGCTGATGACCCTCCACACGGCCAAGGGCCTGGAGTTCGACACGGTCTTCATCACCGGTGTCGAAGAGGACCTCATCCCGCACCGCATCTCCGCAGGGGAGCCCGGCGGGCCGCAGGAGGAGCGCCGGCTGTTCTACGTCGGCATCACCCGGGCCCGACGCCGGCTGTACCTGTCGCTGGCGATGACGCGTGCGCAGTTCGGGGAGGTCTCGGCGGCCATGCCGAGCCGCTTCCTGCAGGAGATCCCGGCCGGTTTGGTGAACTGGCGGCAGTCGCCCGGCGACGTCAACTCGCGCGGCGGAAGCCAGTCGCGGGCGCTCAACGCGCGACGACCCGGCGGCGGATCCGGGTCATCGGGGGGCTTCGGGGGCGGATCGCGCTACGGCGATGATCTGGTGCCGCTCGGGCGCTCGGCTCGCGTCACCGACCCCAGCCGGTTCCCGAACCGCGTGACGGCCAAGGTGCGCGACAACGGCGACCTCGAGCTCGCCGCCGGGGACCGCATCCGCCACGACGACTTCGGCGAGGGCCGCGTCGACACCGTCACCGGAGAGGGCGCCAAGCGCATCGCCCACGTGCGCTTCGACACGGCGGGGGCGAAGAAGCTGCTGATCAAGGTCGCGCCGATCACCAAGATCTGAGCCCCGGCGCCGGTCTCCTAGACTGTCTCGGTGAGCGTGACGATTCCGTCGGCCGTCGTCCCGAAGCGACGGACCGCCGCAGAGCAGGGGAATCTGCGCGCCGACATCCAGGCGCTGCGCGCCCTGGCGGTCGGCGCGGTGCTGCTGTACCACCTGTGGCCCAATCGGCTGCAGGGCGGGTTCGTCGGCGTCGACGTCTTCTTCGTCATCAGCGGCTTCCTCATCACCTCGCACCTGCTCCGCGAGGCGTCCCGCACGGGCACGATCCGCGTCGCCCGCTTTTGGGCGCGACGGGCTGTCCGGCTGCTGCCCGCTTCGCTGACGGTGCTCCTCGCGACTGCCGTCGCAGTGGTGGTGCTCGTGCCGGACCTGCACTGGCGGCAGTTCCTGCGGGAGATCATCGCCTCCGTCCTGTACATCGAGAACTGGGGCCTGGCGTGGGATTCGGTCGACTACCTCGCGATGGACAACGCGGCGTCGCCCACTCAGCACTTCTGGACCCTGTCGGTCGAGGAGCAGTTCTATTTCGTCCTGCCGCTGCTGTTGCTCGTCGCTGTTGCCGCTGCCCGGCGCCGCCGCCGCGCGGTGCAGATCGCTATGGCTGTTGTCGTCGCGGTCGCTGTCGTCGCGTCTTTCGCCTACTCTGTGTTCTTGGTCGCCTACTCCCCTTCGATCGCATACTTCTCTTCGTTCACGCGAGCGTGGGAGTTCGGCGCGGGTGCGCTGCTCGCGTTCGTCGCCGTCGAGGCGCCGAGGTGGATGAGGGCGGCCCTGTCCGTGGCCGGCGTCGCCATGATCGGCGCCGCGACGCTGCTCTACACCGCTGACACGCCGTTCCCGGGAATCGCGGCCGCGCTGCCGGTCGCCGGGACGCTGCTCGTGCTGTGGGCGGGCGCCCGGTCTCCGATAGGGCGAGTCGGCCGGTGGCGCCCCGTCGCACTGCTGGGGCATGTCTCCTACGCGGTGTACCTCTGGCACTGGCCGCTCATCGTCCTGCTCCCCTTCGCGACGGGCAGGCCGCTGTCGACGCTGGACAAGGTGAGCATCGCGATCGCGGCGCTCGCGCTCGCGTGGCTGTCGACCCGGTTCATCGAGGAGCCCGTGCGCTTCTCGCCACAGCTGCTCGGCGGCCGTCGCCCGCGCACGGTCGCCCTGTGGAGCGCACTGGGCATGACCCTGGTGGTCGCTGTGGCCGGGGCAGCACTCGTCAGCGTCGACCAGCGTGACAAGGCTCGAGCTGACCTGCTGACCTCCTACGAGTCCGATCCGCCTGAGTGCTTCGGCGCCGCCGCGGTCGACCCCGTGCTGGCGCCCTGCGAGGACTCACGACTCGCCGGCCTCGTGGTGCCCGATCCTTCGGTGGCGGTCAGCGATGACGCCAACCTGCCGGAGTGCTGGGGATCGGACGACACCGGTGCCGCGAAGATCTGCACCATCCACGAGCCGGAGGCTCCCATGATGCGAGTGCTGGCCGTAGGCGACTCGCACAACAACACGCTCATCGGCGCCTATGGTGCGATCGCGGAGCGGCAGGGTTGGCAAATGCAAGTCGCCGGGGCGGGTGGCTGTTACCTCACCGCCGCAGAACCGCGTCCTGTTGCGGAGGCGAGCCGCCGCGCTTGCAGGCTGTGGCGAGCCTCCATCATGGAGCGGATCCAGGGCGACCCGCCTGACCTTCTCGTGGTCACGAATACCGGATCGGTTGCGGTGACCCCCTCGGAAGGCGAGACGGTGGATGAAGCGACCGTCCGCGGGCTGGTGGAAGCCTGGAGCGCACTCCCGGATATTCCTATCGTTGCGATCCGGGACAACCCCGGTATGACTCCCGAGACAGCAGCGTGCGTCGCGCAGAACCTGGCGAATGCGGCGACCGCGTGTGCCCGGCCTCGGGCGGACGCACTCGCGCGGACAGACGGGAATGCGGAGGCGGCCGCGCTGGTGCCCAACGCCGAGCTCGTCGACCTGACGGAGTTCTACTGCGACGAGAACGTGTGCCCGCCGGTCATCGGGAATGTGCTGGTGTACCGTGACGCGCACCACGTCACGGCGACCTGGGCACGCACGCTGGTTCCGTACCTCGAGCAGGGCATCCTCCGCGCCCTCGCGGACTGACCACGTCCTGACGGCAGGAGGGCGCCGAAGACCACCCGGTACGCTCGAACATATGGCTCTGTTCTCACGACGCGACAAGAACCCTGCGACCGACGGCGACGCACCGGCGGCCCCGGCTGCTTCCGCGCAGGCTGCCACGTCCGAGCCGGATGCCGCCGCGCCGGTCGAGGCCGTGCCGCAGGTGAACATCTCGATGTCCACCTTCGGAAAGGCGGCCAGGCCGGCCCCCGAGCCCCTGCCCGAGGGCGCGCGACGCACCCTGCGCGGGCCCGCCGAGGCGCCCGCGCGCACCGAGACGGTGCCCGGCCTTCCCGACAACATGCTGGTGCGCGCGGCGGTCGCGGCCATGCCCGAGCAGCCCCAGCCTGTCGACATCATCGCCCTGCTGCGCCAGCTGCTGCAGGGGCACCTCTATGTGCGGGTCCGCGGCGATGCGAAAGCGCAGCTCGCTGAGGGCAAGGAACTCACGATGGCCGTCTCGGCCCTGGGCGACGACCGGTACCTGCTCGCGTTCACGGGCGGCGACGCGCTGCAGGACAGCGTCAGCTCCGACGGCGACGCGCAGACCTCCGCGATGGGCCAGCCGTCGGGGGCGGTCCTGCGTAACGTCGTGTCCGGTCCGTACGCCGGCATCATCATCGACCACGCGTCGCCCGGCCGTCGCGCCGTGCTGCCGAAGGCCCTGATCGAGAAGGCGCTCTCTGACGCCGACCCCGCGTTCACCCTCAAGAACCTTCTCGCCGCCGAGCGCACGGAGGCCACGGCAGCGGCGGTGGGTGAGGCCCTCGCACGCACCCGCGTGTGGGTGGCAGCCGGCGAGGTCCCGGGCGCGGAGAAGCGCATGGGCGTCTCGGAGGTGCGCGCCGCCGACGGCAGCCGCCGTCTGGAGGTCTTCTCGCACCCCCTCGAGGTCGCGGTGCTCGGGCGCAACGACCGTGCGGTGCCCCTTTCGCCCGAGCAGCTCGGCAAGGCGATCGCCGCCGACGAAGGGCTGACCGGCGTCGTGGTCGACCCGGGCGGCCCCTGGATCATGCTCGACCGTCCGGCGTTGGCGCCGGTGATCGCCCTCGCCGGCTGACCTGGCCGGCGCTCGCGCCCGCCCGTCGCCGGGTGACCCGACGGCGCTGGGACCGCCGCTCGCCGCTCGCCGCCCGCCGCCCGCCGGTCGAGCCGACGGCGCGGCGTGCACAACGTCGCCGAACCACCGACCGCCGCGTGCCTGACCGCGCGGCCGGGCGGTTTCGCCCCCGATCAGCGACGTTGTGCACGGGTCCAGGCGTCGGCCGGGTGCGCGCCGCGCGACCGACCTCTAGGGTCGGGGCATGGCATCGGAGCGCATCACCCTCACCGTCCCGGGGCCCGACGGCGACCGCGAGGTCGGGCTGTCCAGCCCCAACCGGGTGCTCTGGCCCGATCTCGGCATCACCAAGCACGAACTGGCCGAGTACCTGATCGCCGTGTCGGTCCCCTTCCTCGCCGCCAACGGCGACCGCCCGGTCTCGCTCGAGCGGTTCCCCGGCGGAATCGACGGGGAACGGTTCTTCTCCAAGAACCCGCCCAAGGGCGTCCCCGACTACGTCGACGAGGTGATGTGCACCTACAACAGCGGGCGCCGGCATCCCCAGGTCGTGCTGCGGGAGGCCGCCGCGGTGGTGTGGGCCGCACAGATGAACACCGTCGTCTTCCACCCCTGGGCTTCGCTCGCCGGCGACACCGACGACCCGGTCGAGCTGCGCATCGACCTCGACCCGCAGCCGGGCACCGACTTCGCCGATGCCGCAGCGGTCGCCCCCGCGCTGCGCGAGGTGCTGGCCGAGGCGGGACTGACGGCGTTCCTCAAGACCAGCGGCAATCGCGGCATCCACGTGTTCTGCCCGATCGAGCCGACCCACGAGTTCCTCGATGTGCGTCACGCCGTCATCGCAGCCGGGCGCGAGCTCGAACGGCGGATGCCGGAGAAGGTCACGATGAACTGGTGGAAGGAGGAGCGGGGCGAGCGCATCTTCCTCGACTTCAACCAGGCCAACCGCGACCGCACGATGGCGGGCGCCTACAGCCCGCGCGCGCTTCCCGGTGCGACGGTGTCCACACCCGTCAGCTGGGACGAGATCGAAGCGGGCGTCGATCCGGCGTTGTTCACGATCCGCTCCGTGCCGCAGCGGCTCGCCGACGTGGGCGACCCGTGGGCGGACCTCGCAGCGAAACCGGGCCGCATCGACACTCTGCTGGAGTGGTGGCAGCGGGATCTCCAGGACGGGCTCGGCGAGCTGCCGTTCCCTCCCGACTTTCCGAAGATGCCGGGTGAGCCGCCGCGCGTGCAGCCCAGCCGGGCCCGGCAGCCCGACGAGGGCTGAGCGCGTCTTCGGCCGCGTCGGCTAGGGCGCCGCCTGCACGACGGGCTGCTCGCCGCGCTGGGATCGCGCGGCGTCCCGCTTGCGCTTGCGCAGTCGCCAGCGCTCCGTCGACCCGGCCGCCTCTTCTCCCGGCTTGGGCCGTGCCCAGCGGGCGGGGGTGCTCTCCCCGTCCCACACCAGGATCGCGCCCCAGACCACGGCGGTGATCGGCACCGCCAGCACCGCACCGAGGATGCCGGCCAGCACGGTGCCGACGGTCAACGCGACCAGCACGACGAACGCGTGCAGCTTCAGCGACCGGCCCATGAGCACGGGCTGCAGGAAGTTGCCCTCCAGCTGGTTGACGAGCACCACGAGGCCCACCACGACGAGGGCGACGACCCAGCCGTTGGCCACGAGGGCCACGAGGGCCGCGAGGATGCCCGCGACGGTCGCACCCACGATCGGGATGAAGGCGAGCAGGAACACCAGGGTCGCCAGCGGGATCGCCAGCGGCACCTGCAGGATCAGCAGGCCGATGAGGATGCCGATGGCATCCACCGCGGCGACCGTGGCCGTGCCGCGGACGTAGGAGCCCAGGGTCGTGACCGTCTTGTCGCCGATGCGCACCGCGCGGGCGTAGTTCTCGCCACGGAACGGGCGCAGCAGGAACGCCCACATCTGCGGGCCGTCCTTGAGGAAGAAGAAGAGCATGACCACCAGCAGCACGAAGCCGGTGACGAAATTGGCCACGGCGCCGACGCCGGCCAGTGCCCCCGAGCCGAACTGCGCGCTGGTGAGGAAGTCGGTGACACTGCCCACCCACTCGTCGACCTGTGCCTGGTCGATGGGGAGGTCGAGGGTTCCGAACCAGGCCACCGCCTGGGTGAAGCCGTCCTGGGCTTTGCTGTACAACTCGTCCCACTGGTCGCGCACGGCCCAGACGATGAGCCAGCCGACGGCACTCAGGATCACGACGATCGCCAGCAGCGTGGTGACGGTGGCGAGCACCGCGGGGACCCCGCGCCGCCGCATCCACCCCATCACAGGGGCGAATGCCGAGGCGAGGATGAGCGCGATCACGAGGGGGATCGTCACCACGGTGACCTGCTGGATGCCCAGCACGATCGCGGCGGCCACGATGACGACGAAGATCAGCTGCAGGGCGCGGGTGGCGAGCTTTCCCATGCCGTCGGCCCAGAGGCTCCACGGCGCGCGGTCGGCGGCCAGCTGGACGGGCGACTCGCTGTCGAGCCGCAGCGGGGCGTCGACGGTGATCGACCGGGGCGCGCGTGTGAACAATCCCATGCGACGACCGTACCCGTCAGGAGGCGGCGGCGGTCACTGCAGCACGTCGGCGAGGTCGTAGGCGCCGACGGTCTCGAGCTGGTCGTAGGTGCATGACTGCGGGTCGCGGTCGGGACGCCAGCGCTCGAATTGCACGGTGTGGCGGAACCGGTCGCCCTCCAGCTGGTCGTAGCGCACCTCGAGCACGCGCTCGGGGCGCAGCCGCACGAACGACGTGTCCTTCGCGGCGGAGAAGCGCGAGCGATCCGTCGCGCCCGTGACCGCAGCCCCGTCGGCGTCGGTCTCGACCAGCGGCGCCAGCTCGTCGACGAGCTCCAGCCGGCGCGCGTTGCTGAACGCGGCGACGCCGCCGACGTTGCGCAGCCGGCCGCTGTCGTCATACAGCCCCACGAGCAGCGACCCGACGCCCTCGCCGCTCTTGTGGATGCGGTATCCGAGGGCGATCACGTCGGCGGTGCGGGCGTGCTTGATCTTGAGCATCGTGCGCTTGCCGGGAGCGTAGGGCAGGTCGAGTGGCTTGGCGACCACGCCGTCGAGGCCTGCGCCCTCGAACTCGGCCAGCCAGCGCCGCGCCTGTGCGGCATCCGCCGTCGCCCGGGTGACGTGCACCGGATCGGGCACCCCTCCCAGCAGGTCTTCGAGCTGGGAGCGGCGCTCAGCGAACGGCTCGGCCTGCAGGTCGCGGTCGCCGCGGGCCAGCAGGTCGAACGCGATGAACATCGCCGGGGTCTCGGTCGACAGCAGCGCCACACGGGATGCCGCGGGGTGGATCCGCTGCGACAGTGCCGGCCAGTCCAGGTGCTGCGCCCCCGGCGGCCCCACCGCCACCACGATCTCGCCGTCGACGAGGCAGGGTTCCGGCAGCAGGCGCGCGAAAGCGGCGACGAGCTCGGGAAAGTAGCGGGTGAGCGGCTTGGCGCCGCGCGACCCGATCTCGACGTCGGTGCCGTCCCACGCGACGAGCGCGCGGAATCCATCCCATTTGGGCTCGAAGCTCAGGCCCGGACGGTCGGGGATCTCGGCGACGGCCTTGGCCAGCATCGGCGCGGGGATGTCGTACATGCGCCCATCCTGCCCGCCGCGGCGGACACGCGGGAGTGCCCTCGCCGCAGCGGATGCGGCGCGCCATACTCGGGACATGCGCCCGGTCTTCGAGTTCCTCGCCGCGTACCCGGTGCTCACCGCATTCCTCCTCGTCGGGCTGGGGTCGGCGCTGGGACGGGTGCGGGTCGCGGGCGTCTCGCTGGGCGCCATCGGCGTGCTGTTCGGCGCGATGGGACTCACCGCCTGGGGCGTCGCGAACGGCGTCACGATCGAGCTTCCCGCCCTCATCGGCGACATCGGGCTGGTGGTGTTCGCCTTCTGCGTGGGCCTCATGGCCGGTCCGGGTTTCGGCCACGCCCTGCGCACCGCCTACCCGCTGCTGCTGGTGGTCACCGGCTTTCTCGTGCTCGCCGCGGGGACGGCGTTCCTGCTCGGCGGGGCGATGGGGGTCTCCGCCCCCACGATCGCCGGCACCTTCGCCGGCGCGGTCACCAACACCCCTGCCCTCGCGGCGACGGGAGGAAGCCCCGAGGCGACCGTCGGCTACGCCAGCGCCTACGTGTTCGGGGTGATCGCGCCGATGCTCGCGGTGGGACTGGCGTTGCGCCACCGCGCCGACGACACCGACGAGCCGGTGGCGCTCGTCGACAAGGCCGTGCGCATCGACACCATGGCGCGACCCACCGCCGGCGCGGTCAGCACGCGCTACGGCGGCCGCATCACCTTCTCGCGACTGCGGCCGAAGGGCGGGGGCGAGATGGCCACCGTCGGCCCCGAGACCGAGTTGCCGCCCGGGGGAGTGGTCAACGTCATCGGCCCGCAGGATGCCGTCGAGGCGGTGGCGGCCGAGCTCGGCCATGCGTCGTCGCTGGACATCGTGCAGGACCGCACCCACCTCGAGTACCGCCGCATGATCCTGTCGAACCCGCAGCTGGCCGGCCGCCCGATCGCGAGCCTCGGGCTGCGTGAGCGATTCGGGGCCACCATCCCGCGCGTGCGCCGCGGCGACGTCGACATCGTCGCGACCGGCACCTTGGTGCTGCAGCAGGGTGATCGGCTGCAGGTGGTGGGCCCGCGCGAGGCCATGCCCCGCCTGACCGAGCTGATCGGCGACTCGGAACGCGGCATCAGCGACATCAACCCGATGGCGCTGGCCCTGGGTATCGCCGCAGGGCTCGGGCTCGGCCTCATCTCCGTCCCGTTGCCCGGCGGCGGCACCTTCGCGCTCGGTGCGGCCGCGGGCACGCTCATCGTCGGGCTGATCTTCGGTCGCATCCGCCGGATCGGACCGATCGTGACGACTCTGCCCGCGACGGCATCCAGTGTGCTGTCGGAGCTGGGGCTGCTGATCTTCCTCGCCTACGCCGGGACGAAGGCCGGGTCTCTGGTCATCTCGGCGATCACGTCCGGGGAGATCCTGCAGCTGCTGCTGCTGGGCTTCGTCATCACGACGATCAGCGTCGTCGGCACCTACGTCGTCGCGCGCCACCTCATGCACACCGGCGGCACCCGCCTGGCCGGGGTCATGGCGGGCACGCTCACCAACCCCGCGATCCTGGCGTTCGCGAACATGCGCACCGGCTACGACACCCGCGTGGCGCTGGCGTACACCCTGGTGTACCCCGCCGCGATGGTGGTGAAGATCCTGCTGGCGCAGGTGCTCGTCGCCCTCTGATCCCGCGCGCGGTCGCTCTCCGCGGCAGCGGAGCGCTCGGGCGTGGGGCGGTGCTGTGCACAACGCCGCCGATCCGTGCGGGGATCGGGCCTCGGGGGTGGGAACCGGCGCTCCCCGGTCCGCGGTGGCGACGTTGTGCACGTCCTGCGGGCCGGGCTGCTGGGGAAGCTCGGCCGGCGCGGCCGGGTCGGAAGTCGACCCAGCGCGGCCGCGGAGCGCTCGGGCGTGGGGCGGTGCTGTGCACAACGCCGCCGATCCGCGCGGGGATCGGGCCTCGGGGGTGGGAACCGGCGCTCCCCGGTCCGCGGTGGCGACGTTGTGCACGTCCTGCCAGCCGCACTCCCGCGCGGCCGGCTCAGACGGCAGAAACCAGCGCGGCAGCGGAGCGCTCGGGTGCAGGGCGGCGCCGTGCACAACGCCGCCGATCCGCGCGGGGGAGGGGGCGGCGGTGCCGCTACCGGGGCCCGCTGGGCCGTAATGGCGACGTTGTGCCCGCCCTGCGGGCCGGGCTGCGCGGCACCCAGGCCGGCGCGGCCGGGTCAGGCGGCCGAATCAGCGCGGGGGCCCGGCCGGCGCGAGGCGCGGCGATCAGCCCTCGAGCGAGGCGCGCACGCGCCGGGCGACCTCGGCTGCGGGCATGCGCTTGGGGAACACCGCCACCACGACGTCGTCGTCCGCCGGTTCCGCTGTCGGGGCGACGCCGAACCGGGCCAGCACGTCGTTGAGCGCCGCGCGCAGCACGGATGCCGGCACCCGCCTGGTTCCGCGCAGCAGCTGGCGCAGCACGTGGTTGTGCACGGCCGTCACGAGTGCCGCGAATCCGACGGCGTCGAGGGGATCGAGGTCGGGGATGGTCGCGCGCAGGTACTCGTCGAAGAGCCGCTCGTAGCGGAACACCGTCACGATCTCGCGGTCGCGCAGCGCCGGCACGCCCCGCACCACGGCGTAGCGCCGGCGCGCGGGCTCGGGATCGGCGGCGAAGTGCTGGAACACGATGATCGACGCCTCGCAGACCGCCTGCCACGGATCGGCATGATCCTCGGCGAGGAACGCGCGCAGCCGCTCGAGCAGCACCTCGTGGTCGGCGAAGACCACGTCGTCCTTGCCGCCGAACTGGCGGAAGAACGTCGACCGCGACACCCCGGCCGCCTGGGCGATCTGCTCCACCGAGGTCGCCTCGAACCCCTGCGTGGCGAAGAGGTCCAGCGCCACCGCCACCACGGCGGTGCGCGAGGCGGGCGCGGTCGCAGCGGTGTCACTCATGACACCGGAGCCTACTGTGCCGCCTGTCAAGCCGGTTGAAGCGTGCTGTCACCCACGTTTGAGTGTGGCGATGGACCCCCTGTGGAAGCAGCAGCAGACACCCGCCGTCCCCTCAGCGCCCTACGAGCCGGGTGCGCACCGTGATGTCGTCATCGTGGGCGCCGGCCTGACGGGTCTCTGCACCGGGGTGCTGCTCGCACTCGACGGCTTCGACGTCGCCGTGGTGGAGGCCGGCGACGTCGCCGCGCGCGCGAGCGGATCCAACACGGGCAAGGTGTCGCTGCTGCAGGGCAGCACGCTCTCGACCATCCGTGCGCACCATCCGGCGTCGCTGGTGAAGGCCTACGTCGAGGCGAACCGGGCGGGGCAGGAGTGGCTGCTGGCCTTCGCGGATGCCGCCGGCGTCGACCGCACCGTGCACACCGCCTACTCCTACGCGCAGCACGCCGATCAGGCCGGCACCGTGCACGACGAGCACGACGTCGCGCGCGAGGCGGGACTGCCGGCGCGCATCGCCCTCCACTCCGAGACCGACGACCTGCCGTTCCCCATCGCGCGCGCGGTGGCGCTGGACGGGCAGACGGCGCTGGACCCCGACACCCTCACGCGCGCGCTCGCCGCCGCGTTCGTCGCCGCCGGCGGGCGCCTGCACACCGGCGTGCGCGTCACGGGGCTGTCGATGCCCCCGCGCCCGGTGCTGCGCACCTCGGCGGGGGAGATGACCGCCGAGCACGTCGTGCTGGCCACCGGCATCCCGATCGTCGACCGTGGCCTCACCTTCGCGAAGGTCAGCGGGCACCGCTCGTACTGCGTCTCCTTCCGCACGCCCGGCGACGTGCCGACGGGCCTGTTCCTCTCCGTCGACGGCCCCACCCGCTCGCTGCGGCCCGTGGCACAGGACGGGGCGAACCTCATCGTCGGCGGCAACGGACACCCCGTGGGGCGCGCGCTGTCGGAGCGCGCCCTCGTGGACGACCTCATCGTCTGGACGCAGCGACACTTCCCGGGTGCCGAGCCCACGCACCGGTGGTCGGCGCAGGACTACACCTCGCACAACCTCATCCCCTTCGTCGGCGCGCTGCCGCGCGGCTTCGGCAGGGTGCGCTTCGCCACCGGCTACGCCAAATGGGGGCTCACCAACGCGCCGTGGGCGGCGTTGCGGCTGGCGGCCGAGATCCGCGGGCAGGCCCGTGAGGAGCTGCCGCAGTGGATGAGGCAGATCGGCACGCGACTGACCATGCCGGGGGACATCGGCCGCGGACTGATCGAGAACGCGAAGATCGCCGGTGCCGCTGCCCGCGGATGGTTCGAGGCCGAGCGACAGCCCGTGCCCGTTCCCCGCCCCGCCGAGGGCGAGGGGGTCGTCGCCCAGCGCGGCGGCCGGCCGGTGGCGGTGTCGACCGTCGGCGGGCGGACCCGCGCGGTCAGCGCCGTCTGCAGTCATCTGGGCGGCGTCGTGGCGTGGAACGACGCCGAATGCACGTGGGACTGCCCGCTGCACGCATCGCGGTTCGCCCCCGACGGCACCCGCATCGAGGGCCCCGCCTGTCGGGACCTGCCGACGCTTCCGCGTCGCGCCGACGGCTGAGTGCGCCGGCATCCGCGCCCGTTGCCGACCTCGCCGAAGCGCGGCGGGACCTGTCATGCGCGGGTAGTAGGCTGGGGGATTGGCTGATCTCTCGACATCGAGATTGTTTTCGGCACCGAAACCCACCGTCGCCCAGCGAAGGATTGCACGTGGATCTGTACGAGTACCAGGCACGAGACCTATTCGAGAAGTACGAGGTGCCGGTGCTCGCCGGTATCGTCGCGGACACCCCCGAGGAGGCGAAGGCGGCTGCCGAGAAGATCGGCGGACTCGTCGTCGTCAAGGCGCAGGTCAAGACCGGAGGCCGCGGCAAGGCGGGCGGCGTCAAGGTCGCCAAGACCCCCGACGACGCCTACGAGGCGGCGAAGGCGATCCTCGGCCTCGACATCAAGGGCCATGTCGTCAAGCGCGTCATGGTCGCCGCCGGCGCCGACATCGCCCAGGAGTTCTACTTCTCGGTGCTGCTGGACCGCTCCAACCGCTCGTACCTGAGCCTCTGCTCGGTCGAGGGCGGCATGGAGATCGAGCAGCTGGCGGTCGAGAAGCCGGAGGCGCTGGCCCGCATCGAGGTCAACCCCCTCACCGGCATCGACAAGGACAAGGCGCTCGAGATCGCCCGTGAGGCGAAGTTCCCCGAGGAGCTCGTCGAGAAGGTCGCCGACGTCTTCGTCAAGCTCTACGACGTCTACAAGGGCGAGGGCGCGACCCTCGTCGAGGTCAACCCGCTCGTGCTCACCGGCGCCGGCGACATCGTCGCCCTCGACGGCAAGGTCACCCTCGACGACAACGCCAGCGAGGTGCGCCACCCCGAGCACGAGCTGCTCGAGGACAAGGACGCCGCCGACCCGCTCGAGGCCAAGGCCAAGGCCGCCGGTCTGAACTACGTCAAGCTCGACGGCCAGGTCGGCATCATCGGAAACGGCGCGGGCCTGGTCATGTCGACCCTCGACGTCGTCGCCCACGCCGGTGAGAAGCACGGCGGCGTGAAGCCGGCGAACTTCCTCGACATCGGCGGCGGGGCATCGGCGACGGTCATGGCCGCGGGTCTGGATGTCATCCTCAACGACGAGCAGGTCAAGAGCGTCTTCGTCAACGTCTTCGGCGGCATCACGTCGTGTGTCGCGGTGGCCGAGGGCATCGTGAAGGCCCTGGAGATCCTGGGCGACACCGCCAGCAAGCCGCTCGTGGTGCGCCTGGACGGCAACCAGGTCGAGGAGGGACGTGCGATCCTCGCGGCCGCGAACAACCCCCTCGTCACCCTCGCCGCCGGCATGGACGAAGGCGCCGACAAGGCCGCCGAGCTCGCGAACGCCTGACCCCCGGACGAAGAAGGACAACGCAATGTCGATCTACCTCAACAAAGACTCCAAGGTCATCGTCCAGGGCATCACCGGCGGGGAGGGCACCAAGCACACCGCCCTGATGCTCAAGGCCGGCACGGACATCGTCGGCGGCGTCAACGCCCGCAAGGCCGGCACGACCGTCTCGCACACCGACAAGGACGGCAACCCCGTCGAGCTGCCCGTCTTCGCCTCGGTCGCCGAGGCGATGGAGAAGACCGGCGCCGACGTGTCGATCGCCTTCGTGCCGCCGGCGTTCACCAAGGACGCCATGATCGAAGCCATCGACGCCGGCATCGGCCTGCTCGTGGTGATCACCGAGGGCGTGCCCGTCGGTGACACCGCCGAGGCCTGGGCCTACGCCGAGAGCAAGGGCAACGCCACCCGCATCATCGGTCCGAACTGCCCCGGCATCATCACCCCCGGCGAGTCGCTGGTGGGCATCACCCCCGCCAACATCACCGGCAAGGGCCCCATCGGCCTGGTGTCGAAGTCGGGCACCCTGACCTACCAGATGATGTTCGAGCTGCGTGACCTCGGGTTCTCGACCGCCATCGGCATCGGCGGCGACCCGGTCATCGGCACCACGCACATCGACGCCCTCGCGGCGTTCGAGGCCGACCCCGAGACCAAGGCGATCGTCATGATCGGCGAGATCGGCGGCGACGCCGAAGAGCGTGCGGCGGAGTTCATCAAGGCCAACGTCACCAAGCCGGTCGTCGGCTACGTCGCGGGCTTCACCGCCCCCGAGGGCAAGACCATGGGCCACGCCGGCGCCATCGTCTCGGGCTCGGCGGGCACCGCGCAGGCCAAGAAGGAGGCCCTCGAGGCCGCCGGGGTCAAGGTCGGCAAGACGCCGTCCGAGACCGCCGAGCTGATGCGCGAGATCATCGCCGCGCTGTAACAGGCACGGGAACGCACGAAGGGTGGATGCCACGCGGCATCCACCCTTCGTCGTCTTCGGCGGCGCCACCGCAGCGGATCGGCACTAGCGTGGTGGCCATGGCGATCACAGGCGACTACCTGCCGAGCACTTCCGAGTGGGCGCGCACCCAGGCCGAGCAGTACGAGGCGTCGGGCGGCCGGGAGGCGAACACCCTGCGCGGCGTCCCCATCATCGTGCTGACGACGGTGGGTGCCAAGAGCGGGGGCGTGCGCAAGACCGCGCTGATGCGGGTGGAGCACGACGGCCGGTATGCCGTGGTGGCCTCCAAGGGCGGCGCCCCGGAACCGCCCGCCTGGTACTGGAACCTGCGGAAGAACCCGCGCGTGGCCCTGCAGGACGGCGCCGACCGCCGCGAGTACGTGGCGCGGCAGCTCGACGGCGACGAGTATGCCCAGTGGTGGGCTCGCGCCACCGCCGTCTGGCCCGACTACGACGCGTACCAGGCCAAGACCGACCGGCGCATCGCCGTCTTCGTGCTGGAGCCGGTCGAGGACTGAGCGGCGCGGGCGCGCCGGCTCAGCCCTCGACGAAGGGTCAGGCCAGCAGCGCCTCGATGGGGCCGCGGGCGAAGAACACGACGAAGCCGGCGGCGACGATCCACAGCAGCCAGTGCACCTGGCGGGCCTTGCCCGACAGTGCGTTGACGAGCACCCAGCTGACGAAGCCGGCGCCGATGCCATTGGCGATCGAGTACGTCAGCGGCATGACCGTGACCGTCAGGAACACCGGCAGCAGCACGTTGAAGTCCGCGAAGTCGATGTTCTTGATCTGCGAGAGCATCATGGCGCCGACGAGCACCAGCGCCGCGGCGGCGATGAAGCCGGGAACGAGGCCGGTGACCGGCGTGACGAACATCGCCAGCAGGAACAGCAGGCCGGTGACGACGTTCGCCAGGCCCGTGCGGGCGCCCTCGCCGATGCCCGAGCCGGACTCGACGAACACGGTCGCCGACGACGACGAGGTCGCGCCACCGACGACGGCGCCGACGCCCTCGACGACGAGCGCCGACTTGATGCGCGGGAAGTCGCCCTTCGCGTCGGCGAGGTCGGCCTCCTTCGCCAGGCCTGTCATGGTGCCCATGGCGTCGAAGAAGTTCGTGAACACGAGCGTGAACACGAACATCAGCAGCGCGACGAACCCGACCTTCGCGAAGTCGAAGCCGAAGTCCACCGCACCCACGAGGCTGAGGTCGGGGAGGGCGAAGATCCCGCCCGTGAGACCGAAGTCGGCGACGGGCGTGAAGATGTTGACGATCGCGGCGAGCACCGTGCCGGCGACGAGGGCGATGAGGATCGCGCCCTTCACCTTGAGCGCGATCAGGATGCCGCCCAGCAGCAGCGTGACGACGAACAGCAGCGTGTCGACCGTTGCGATCGACCCCGCCGTGCCGAGCTCGAGGGGCGTGCCGCCACCGGTGTTCACGAAGCCCGCGTTCACGAAGCCGATGAACGCGATGAACAGGCCGATGCCGACCGTGATCGCGAGCTTGAGCTGCACGGGCACGGCGTCGAAGATCATCTTGCGCAGGCCCGTCGCCGCCAGCAGCACGATGATGAGGCCGTTGATGATGGTGAGGGCCATCGCCTCGCCCCAGGTCACCTGGCCGACGACCGAGAAGGCGAGGAACGCGTTGATGCCCAGACCCGCGGCGAACGCGAAGGGCAGGCGGGTGACGATGCCGAAGAGGATCGTCATGAACCCGGCGGTGAGGGCGGTGCTGGCCGCGACCGCTTCCGGCGCGAGGAACGTGCCGTCGACGTCGGGAGTCGACAGGATGATCGGGTTCAGGATCACGATGTAGGCCATCGTCACGAAGGTGACGAGGCCGCCGCGCACCTCGGTGCCGACCGTGGAGCCACGTTCGGTGATCGAGAAGAAGCGGTCGAGCGTGCCCTTCGGGTGGGCAGGCGTGGCGGTGGGCGGCGTCGCGCCCCGGGAGGTGGAGGTCATACCTCAAATCTATTGCGATCGGCTGTGAGTCCTGACACGTATGACGCGCCCCGCGGCGCGCCCGGGCCGCGCACGGGCCGCGGGTAGGGTCGACAGCGGATGAATCGCCTGCTCGTCGCCCTCCTCGCCGCCTTCGACGCCGCCCTCGCCGTCGCTGTGGGGCTCGTCGTCGCGCTCGCGCCGCTGACACTGCTGTGGATCTTCGGGTTCGGCCCGGAAGCTCCCTGGTCAGGGCTGTGGCCCACCGCCGGCCGTCTCTGGCAGCTGGGGCACCTCGTGCCGCTCGCCGTGACCCTTCCGCAGGAGTTCACGGTGCCCGCCGGCATCAGCGAGGCAGCGGCATCCTTCACCGTCTCCCTCGCTCCGCTGGCCCTCGCCCTGTTCACCGCGGTGTTCGCCGCCCGCTCCGGCGCCCGCGCCGCCCGGGCGGGTGCCGGGTTCATCGGCATGCTCTCCGGCACCGTCGTCGTGGCTGCCGCCGCGGCCGGGGTGGCCGTGACGACCGCCAACGACATCGCCGCGGTCGAACTGTGGCAGGCGGTGCTGTTCCCCGTGCTCGTGTTCGCCGTGCCCGCATTGGGCGGCGTGCTCACCGTCGCGTGGCGCGCCGGCGACGACGGCGTGGTGGACGGGGTGCACACGGCGCTGCAGCGGCGGGGAGGCGCCTGGGTGGAGGTGCCCGGTCTCATCGCCCGGGGCGCCACGATCGTCGTCATGGTGCTCATCGGCGCCGGGGCGCTGCTGCTGGTGCTGTCCATCGTGCTGCGCGGCGCTCACGTGCTCTCGCTGTTCCAGGCCGGGCAGGTCGACGCGCTCGGCGCCTCGGTGATCACCCTGGGCCAGCTCGGCTACGTGCCGACCTTCGTGGTGTGGGCGGTGTCGTTCCTGGCCGGGCCAGGATTCGCCGTCGGGGCCGACACCGTCGTTTCGCCGGTGGGCACGTCGGTCGGGGTGCTGCCGAGCATCCCGGTGCTGGGGGCGCTTCCGGAGTCCAGCTCTCCGTGGCTGCTTCTGCTCGCCCTCGTGCCGGTGGCTGCGGGGTGCCTGGCCGGCTGGGTCGCGCGATCGCAGCTGGTGCGCGGTCACGCCGCGGATGCCGCGGAGCACGAGCCGGTCGCCCCGCGCCTGGTCATCGCTCTGGGGATCGCGGTGACGGCGGCGTGCGCCGTCGCGGTGCTGGCGGTGCTGGCGTCCGGCTCGTTCGGCCCGGGCGCCCTCGCCGTGGTCGGGCCGGAGCCGGGGCCCGTCGCCCTCGCCGTCGGCCTGGAGGCGGGCCTGGGCGCGGCGATCCTGCTGCTGTCGCCGCGGAACCAGGACGACGACGCCGCTGCGCCCCCGCGCAGCCCGCTCGCCCCGCAGGACGAGGCGGCCCTGCCTGCGACGCCCGACGACCCCGCCGCGAGCACCGATCACCCGGCCGCGGATCAGGTCCCGCGCACGCCGATAGACTGACGCGGTGCTCACGGTTGCCGTCCTCATCTCGGGTGCCGGGTCCAATCTCCGGGCTCTCCTCGAGGCTGCGGCCGATCCTGCCTTCCCGGCGCGCGTGGTCGTCGTCGGGGCCGACCGCGAGGCCGAGGGTCTGGCCCACGCCGAGGCGTTCGGCGTGCCGAGTTTCGTCATCCCGTGGCGCGGTGCCGCCGCGCGCGACGAGTGGGGGGCGCAGCTCCACGCGCAGCTGGAGGTCTGGAACCCCGACCTCATCGTCCTCAGCGGACTGATGAAGCTGCTGCCCGGCGCCGTCGTGGACGCGTGGTCGCCGCGCATCATCAACACCCACCCCGCCTACCTGCCCGAGTTCCCCGGTGCCCACGGCGTGCGCGACGCGCTCGCCGCGGGCGCGGAGCGAACCGGGGCCAGCGTCATCGTCGTCGACACCGGTGTCGACTCGGGGCCGATCCTCGCGCAGGAGCGCGTGGACGTGCTGCCCGGGGACGACGAGCACAGCCTGCACGAGCGCATCAAGCCCGTCGAGCGCCGTCTGCTGATCGACGTGGTGCGCCGCATCGCCGTCGGTGAGCTGGACCTCGTCGCGGCATCCACACCCTGACCCGGAGGAGTTCCCCATGGCCGCCCCGAGCCACGACCCGTCCCTCTACCGTTCCCGCGACGTCGTCCCGGTGCGCCGTGCGCTGGTGTCGGTGAGCGACAAGACCGACCTGCTGGTGCTCGCCGGCGCGCTCGCCGATGCCGGGGTCGAGATCGTCTCCACCGGCTCCACGGCGGCCACCATCCGTGACGCCGGATACGCCGTCACCGACGTCGCCGCCGTCACGGGCTTCCCGGAGTCGCTCGGCGGCCGGGTGAAGACGCTGCACCCCAGTGTGCACGCGGGCCTGCTGGCCGACCTCCGCTTGGAGGACCACGAGCGGCAGCTCACCGAACTCGGCATCGAGGCGTTCGAGCTCGTGGTCGTGAACCTCTACCCCTTCGTCGAGACGGTCGCCTCCGGCGCGGCCGGCGACGACGTGGTCGAGCAGATCGACATCGGCGGCCCGGCGATGGTGCGCGCCAGCGCGAAGAACTTCGCCAACGTCGCCGTCGTCGTCTCGCCCGAGTCGTACCCCGCCGTCATCGACGCCATCGCCGCGGGCGGCACCACGCTCTCGCAGCGTCGCGAGCTGGCCGCGCGTGCCTTCTCGCACACCGCTGCGTACGACGCCGCGGTGTCGACGTGGTTCGCCGAGCAGACCCTCGCCGAAGAGGGGGACCTCCCCGCCCACCTGACGATCAAGGCCGAGCGGCTGGCGACCCTGCGCTACGGGGAGAACTCGCACCAGCGCGCCGCGATCTACACGACCGTGGGCGGTCACGGCATCGCGCAGGCCACGCAGCTGCAGGGCAAGGAGATGTCGTACAACAACTACGTCGACGCCGATGCCGCGCTGCGCGCCGCCTTCGACCTGATCAAGCCCGCCGTGGCCATCATCAAGCACGCCAACCCGTGCGGCATCGCCGTGGCGGCGCCGCAGGCGCTGGACCCGATCGCCTCGGCCCACCTGCGTGCCCACGAGTGCGACCCGGTCTCGGCCTTCGGCGGCGTGATCGCCGCCAACCGCACGGTGACGCTGAAGATGGCCGAGAACCTGCGCGACATCTTCACCGAGGTCATCGTCGCCCCCGACTTCGAGCCCGAGGCGCTGGAGGTCTTCCGCCTCAAGAAGAACCTGCGCGTGATGAAGCTGCCCGCCGACTGGCGTCAGGAGCCGATGGACGTGCGGCTGGTGTCGGGCGGCCTGCTGCTGCAGGACGCCGACCGGTTCCCCGCCGAGATCGAGTCGCTCGTCGACGGCTGGCAGCTGGTGACCGGGGAGCGCCCGGCCGACGAGGACCTCATGAACCTGTCGTTCGCGTGGAAGGCGTGCCGTGCGGTGAAGTCCAACGCCATCGTGCTCGCCAAGGCTTCGGCCACGGTCGGCATCGGCATGGGACAGGTCAACCGCGTCGACTCGTGCCGGCTGGCCGTGGAGCGGGCGGGCGACCGCGCGACCGGATCGGTCGCGGCATCCGACGCGTTCTTCCCCTTCGCCGACGGTGTTCAGGTGCTGCTGGATGCCGGGGTGCGCACGATCATCCAGCCCGGCGGGTCGGTGCGCGACGAAGAGGTCATCGACGCGGTGCGCAGCGCCGGCGCAACGATGTTCTTCACCGGGGAGCGCCACTTCTTCCACTGACCCCGGTGAGCAGCCGCGTCGCCGGGTGCGTCGTCGGCGCCGCGGAGGCACCGTGCGTCAGGCGGTGGCCCGACCCGCACCCTCCAGCCAGCGCAGCCACACTTCGCTGAGGGTCGGGTACGCCGGCACAGCGTGCCAGAGCCGGTGCAGCGGCACCTCGCCCACCACGGCGACGGTCGCGGCGTGCAGCAGCTCGGCGACGTCGGGCCCCGCGAAGGTCGCGCCGACCAGCACGCGGCGGTCCTCGTCGACGACGGCCCGCGCCTGGCCGCGGTACTCGTCGGCGTGCACGGATGCCCCCGCCACAGCGGCGAGGTCGTAATCGAGCACGCGGACACGCAGCCCGGCCCGCTCTGCGGCGCGCGCGGTGAGCCCGACGGAGGCGATCTCGGGGTCGGTGAAGGTGACCTGCGGCACGGCGGCGTGGTCCGCCGTGGCGACGTGTGCGCCCCACGGCCGGTCCTTCACGTCCTGCCCGGCTGCGCGGGCGGCGATCACGTCGCCGGCGGCGCGCGCCTGGTACTTGCCCTGATGGGTCAGGAGCGCCCGGCCGTTGACGTCGCCGACGGCGTACAGCCAGTCGGTGCCGCGCACGAGCATCGTGTCATCGACGTCGAGCCACTCGCCGGGTGTGAGTCCCACGGCGTCCACTCCGAGGTCGCCGGTGCGGGGGGTGCGGCCGGTGGCCACGAGGACCTCGGCGGCGGCGATCCGCGAGCCGTCGGAGAGGTGCAGCACGGCATCCTGGCCCTCGACGCGCTCGGCGCGGACGACCTCCACACCGGTGCGGATGTCCACGCCCCCGTCGGAGAGCGCCTCGGTGACGAGGTCGGCGGCGAAGGGCTCCATCGTCCCCAGCAGGCGCGAGCGCACGATCATGGTCACCGTGGTGCCAAAGCCGGCATAGGCGGTGGCCATCTCGGCGGCCACGACGCCGCCGCCGAGGATCGCGAGCGACGTCGGCGCCGCGTGTGCGCTCGTGGCGTCGCGGCTGGTCCACGGGCGGATGCCGGCCAGGCCCGGGATGTCGGGCAGGAGCGCCGCCGACCCCGTGGCGACCACGACGGCGCGGCGTGCCTCGAGGTCTGCTGCGGTGCCGTCGGCGCGCGTCACCCGCACACGGCGCGCGCCGGTGAGGGTGGCGTGGCCGCGTACGAGGTCGATGCCGGCACCGCGCAGCCAGTCGACCTGGCTCTCGTCCGACCAGTCGTGGGTGATCCGGTCGCGGCGGCGCAGCGCGGCGGCGACGTCCACCTCCCCGGTGACCGCCTGCCGCGCGCCGTCGACGGCCTGGGCGGCGCGGATCGCGCGGGTGCTGCGCAGCAGCGCCTTGGACGGCATGCACGCCCAATAGGAGCACTCGCCGCCGACGAGCTCTGCTTCGACGATGACGGCGCGGAGCCCCCCCTGCACGGCGCGGTCGGCCACGTTCTCGCCGGTGGCACCGGCCCCGATGACGATGACGTCGTAGTCGCTCATCCCGGCACGCTAGCGCGCCGCGTCGCCGCCGTCACGCGCGATCGTCCCGAAGGAGGAGCGGCGATGCTGCCCGCCGTCTCGCTTTCGGGCGGCTACACCCGGCGCTGACGCCACGCAAGGGGTTGAGCGGCGACTGCGCCGGGTCTCTAATCACGCGTGAACCGCTCGCACCGGCGGGGCTGTCCGCGACGGGGCGGGCGGCCATCGACAAGGGGGCACACCATGCGACGCATCCTCATCACGGCCGGTGCCATGGCCGGCATCCTCACCCTCGCCGCCTGCAGTGGCGGAGGCGGCGGAGGGGAGGCCGGCGACCTCGAGGGGCGAGGAGACATCACCATCTGGTACTCCAACAACGAGGCGGAGATCGCCTGGGGCGAGCAGATGGTGGAGGCGTGGAACGCAGACCACCCCGACGAGCAGGTGAAGGCTCAGGAGATCCCTGCCGGGGCATCCAGCGAAGAGGTGATCGGCGCCGCCATCACCGCCGGCAATGCGCCGTGCCTGATCTTCAACACGTCGCCCGCGGCGGTGCCGCAGTTCCAGAAGCAGGGTGGCCTGGTGAACCTGTCGGAGTTCGAGGACGGCGACGACTACATCGTCGAACGCAGCGGCGACATCGCTGAGCAGTACCGGTCGGAGGACGGCGGCTTCTACCAGCTGCCGTGGAAGGCCAACCCGGTGATGATCTTCTACAACAAGGATCTGTTCAGCCAGGCCGGACTCGACCCGGAAGCCCCCGCGCTGTCGACCTACGACGAGTTCCTCGACACCGCCCGCACGCTGACGGAGGCCGGCGTCGCCCCCTACGCCATCAACCCCGCGCCCACGAGCGAGTTCTTCCAGTCCTGGTTCGACTTCTACCCCCTGTACGCCGCGCAGACCGGCGGCACCCAGCTGGTCGAGGAGGGGGAGGCGACCTTCGACAGCGATGACGCCGTCGCCGTCGCCGAGTTCTGGCGCACCATGTACGACGAGGGGCTGGCCGGACGCGAGCAGTACCAGGGCGATGCGTTCGCCGACGCGCAGGCGGCGATGTCGATCGTCGGCCCCTGGGCGATCGCGGTGTACGGCGACGACGTGAACTGGGGCTCCGTGCCGGTGCCGACCGAGGGCGGGACGGATGCCGCGCAGACCTGGACCTTCAGCGACGCCAAGAACGTGGGCATGTTCACGGCATGCGAGAACAAGGGCACCGCGTGGGACGTGCTGAAGTTCGCCACGAGCGCGGACCAGGACGGCATCTGGCTCGAGGAGACCGGGCAGATGCCGCTGCGAGACAACCTCACGGAGGAGTTCGCGGACTACTTCGACGCCAACCCGGCCTACGCCGCGTTCGGCGAGCAGGCCGCCCGCACCGTCGAGGTGCCGAACGTGCCCAACTCGGTGGAGATCTGGCAGGCGTTCCGTGACGGCTACTCCGAAGCTGTGATCTTCGGCGAGACAGACGTCGACACGTTCCTCTCCGACACCGCCACGCGCGTGAACGAGCTCGCGGCGGGCAGCTGACATGAGCACCGTCGCCCGGCCGGCGAGCGACGCAGACGCCGCGCCGCTGTCTGACGGGGGGACGCGGCGACGACGGTCGGATGCCGCAGCCGTCCGCCGGCGACGGGTGCTCGGTCCGCAGCCGTTCGGCCTGCTGCTGTCGGCGCCCTACCTCGTGTTCGTGCTGCTCGTCTTCGCGTGGCCGATCGTCTTCGCGGTGTGGATGTCGTTCCAGGATTACTTCTTCGCCGCGCCCGGAGCCGACGTGGAGCGGCCGTTCGTCGGCTTCGCCAACTACGCCGCGGTGCTCGGCGACCCCGCCGTCTGGCAGTCCTTCCGCAACGTGGGCGTCTTCCTCCTCATCAACGTGCCGTTGACGGTCGTGCTCTCGATCGTGCTGGCGACGGCGCTGGACCGCGTCGTGCGGGCGCGCACGTTCTTCCGGGTCAGCTACTACGTCCCCTACGTCTCGGCATCCGTCGCCGTCGTGGCGGTGTGGCTGTTCCTGTTCTCGCGCGACGGCCTGGTCAACAACCTGCTCGGCCCGCTCGCGCCCGACCCATCGTGGCTGGTCAACAGCGCGCTGGCGATGCCCACGATCGCCCTGTTCGTGACCTGGAAGGGGCTCGGCTTCTACATCCTGCTGTACCTCGCCGCCCTGCAGAACGTGCCGCGCGAGCTGTACGAATCGGTGTCGATGGACGGCGGGGGAAGGCTGAGGCAGTTCTTCTCCGTCACCGTTCCCGGGGTGCGTCCCGCGACGCTGCTGGTGCTGCTGCTGTCGACCATCACCGGGGCGAACCTCTTCACCGAGCCCTACCTGCTCACCGGGGGCGGTGGTCCCAACGGGGCATCCACCTCGCCGGTGCTGCTGATCTATCAGCGGGGCATCGAGCAGGGCAACCCCGACGTCGCCGCGGCGATCGGGGTGATGCTCATCGTGTTCGTGCTCGTCATCGCGGCGGTGCAGCGCAAGCTCGTCGGCGGGGAGGAATCGTGAAGCATGCACTGGGGAGTCGCATCGCCCTGTATGCGGTGCTGACGATCGGCGCGGTGGCGTTCCTCTTCCCCTTCTATTACATGGTCGTCGGCTCGCTGCAGACCGACGTCGATCCCACCCTCGCGGGGGCGTTCCCGGAGCCCGGCAACCTCACGCTGGAGAACTACGCCAACATCAACGAGCGCATCGACCTGGTGCGCGGTCTCATCAACTCGGGCATCTTCACCGGCGGGGTGCTCATCGGGACGGTGGTGTTCGGCGTGCTGGCGGGGTACGCGCTGGCCGTGCTGCAGTGGCGGGGCCGGCGGGCGACCTTCGCCCTCGTGCTGCTGGTGCAGGTCGTGCCGTTCCAGCTGCTGATGATCCCGCTCTACGTCATGATCGCCCGCGACTACGGTCTCTCCGACAACTACCTCGGCATGATCCTGCCCTTCTTCATCAACTCCACCGCGGTGATCATCTTCCGCCAGTACTTCCTGCAGCTCCCGCCGGATCTGTTCTCGGCGGCGCGCATCGACGGCGCGGGCGAGTTCCGGCTGCTGTGGAACGTGGCGCTGCCCCTGGTGCGGCCGGCGCTCGTGACGGCGGTGCTGCTGACTTTCATCGGGCCGTGGAACGAGTTCCTGTGGCCGTTCCTCATCACGAAGGACGCCTCGATGCAGCCGCTCGCGGTGTCGCTGGCGAACTTCATCTCGAACATCGCGGCATCCACGTCCAACCCCTTTGGGGCGATGATGGCCGGCGCCGTGGTGCTGGCCGCTCCCGCCGTGGCGCTGTTCATCCTGTTCCAGCGCTACTTCACCTCCAACGACCTCGGTTCCGGAGTGAAAGGCTGACCCATGTCCGCATCCGTCACGACATCCGTGCCCTATCGGCTCACCCGGCTGGGGGTCGTCATGACCCCGGATCCCGAGGCGCCCGCCGAGGCGGAGGGGGTGCTCAACCCCGGATCCGGCCGCGGTCCCGACGGGCAGCTGTACCTGCTGCCGCGGCTCGTGGCGGCAGGCAACGTGTCACGCGTGGGGCTCGCGCGGGTCGTCGTGGCGGACGGGGTGCCCGTCGGGGTGGAGCGCGAGGGCGTCGTACTCGCCCCCGATCGCGACTGGGAGCGCGGCGTCGGCAACGCCGGTGTGGAGGACCCGCGCGTCACCTGGATCGACGCGCTCGGCCTGCACGTGATGACGTACGTGGCGTTCGGGCCGCTGGGGCCGCGCACGGCGGTGGCGGTCTCGACCGACCTGCGATCCTGGCGGCGGCTGGGCCCCGTGCTGTTCCGCTATGACGACGATGAGCTCGACACCGACCTGAACCTCTTCCACAACAAGGACGCCGCATTCTTCCCGGAGCCGGTGACCGCGCCCGATGGCACGCCCGCCCTGGCGGTGCTGCACCGACCCATGTGGGATATCGGCCAGACACGCCCGGGACAGGGAGTGCAGGCGCCGGCCGGCGTCCCCGACGGGCGCGACGGCATCTGGATCAGCTACGTTCCGCTCGCGGCCGTGCGGGAGGATCTCGCCGCGGTGACGCTGTGGGAGCAGCACCGCTTCGTCGCGGGGCCACGGTTCGACTTCGAGGAGCTGAAGATCGGCGGCGGGCCGCCGCCGCTGCGGGTCCCCGAAGGGTGGCTGGTGCTGCATCACGGCGTCACCGGTGTCATCACGGAAGCCTTCACCCCGCAGCAGCACGTCACCTACGCCGCCGGCGCGCTGCTGCTCGACGGCGACGATCCCTCCCGGGTGCTGGCCCGCACCGCCGAGCCGCTGCTGGCGCCGGAGATCGCCGAGGAGCGCACCGGCCCGGTGCCCAACGTGGTGTTCCCGACCGCGATCGAACGCATCGAGGGGCGCCTGTTCGTCTTCTACGGCATGGCGGATGCCGCCATCGGCGCGGCAGAGCTGGAGCGGCTGTCATGATCGCCACGACGCGGTGGGCGATGCGCTCGGTGGCCGTCGCGGCGGTGGCGACCGCGGCGGCACTCGTGGCCCCCGCCGCGGCGGTGTCGGCGCCGACGCGGCCGGCATCCGTCCGCACCGTGAGCGCCGACGATGCGGATGCCGCGATCGCGGCGGCATCCGAGGGGCCGCTGACGAACCTCTCCCACCTGGAGTTCCTGCTCGACGAGGTGCAGCCGCCGCCGGCGGTGGCCGGTCACGACACGTATCGGCTGGGTGAGGAGCCCGTGCTCACCATGCCGTGGACGTATGCCGACGCACGCGACGGTGGCGCGTTCGAGCGGGTCGGGGGTGGGCCGCTGGACCCGGCGACGGGGTACTGGGGTCAGGGCGCGTTCAACGCCGATGACATCGCGCGCGCCGCGGTGGTGTACCTGCGCCACTGGCGCCAGACCGACGATGACGCCAGTCGCGACCGTGCGTACGAGCTGCTGCGCTCGACGGCGTACCTGCAGACCACGACGGGCGACAACGCCGGCAACGTCGTGCTGTGGATGCAGCCGGACGGCACCCTCAACCCGTCCGCCGAGCCGGTGGAGCTTCCCGACCCGTCCGACTCCGGACCCAGCTACTGGCTCGCCCGCACGATCTGGGCGCTGGGGGAGGGGTACGCGGCGTTCCAGGAGAGCGATCCGGACTTCGCCGCCTTCCTCGAGGCCCGCTTGAGCCTCGCCCTCGACGCGCTGGAGCGGCAGGTGCTCGTGCGCTACCGGCAGTGGCAGCAGGTCGACGGCGTGCTCGTGCCGGCGTGGCTGATCGTCGACGGGGCGGATGCCTCGGCGGAAGCCGTGCTCGGGCTGTCGGCCCGCGTGGGCGCGGCGCCCGACGACGAACGCGCCGCCCGAGCGCTGCGGCAGCTCTCCGAGGGCATCGCGGCGCTCTCCGCCGGGGATGCGCGCACCTGGCCCTACGGCGCGCTGCTGCCGTGGGCGCTCTCGCGCAGCACGTGGCATGCGTGGGGCGCGCAGATGCCGGCGGCCCTGGCCGTGGCATCCCAGCGGCTGGACGACCCGGGACTGCTGGCGCCGGCCGTGCGCGACGCCGCCGTCTTCACCCCGACGCTGCTGACGGCCGGCGGGCCGGACAACGGGTGGTCGCCGACGCCGGCCGACCGGGTGCAGATCGCGTACGGGGTCGACGCGCGCGTGCAGTCGCTGCTGGCCGTCGCCGATGCGAGCGGGTCGAGCGGGTTCGCCGATCTCGCGGCGATGCAGGCGGCGTGGTTCTTCGGCGCCAACCGCTCCGGCACGACGATGTACGACCGCGCGACCGGGGTCACCTTCGACGGGCTGCAGCCCGACGGCGGCGTCAATCGCAACAGCGGCGCCGAGAGCACCATCCACGGGCTGCTGACGATGATCGCGCTCGATGCGCGCCCCGCGGTGGCCGCGCGCGCCACCGGCATCACGACGGTCGCGGAGCGCGACGGGCTGCGCCTCGTGGAGGCGGAGGCCGCGACCGAGACCTCGGGCGAGGTGCTGCAGCCCGAGCCCTGGACCGGCGAGTCGCTGTGGTCGGGGCAGGCCCTCAGCCTGCCGCCCGGCGGGTACGCGGTGTTCGACGTGGGCATGGGCGAGTCCGGCCGGTGGGTCGAGCCGGTGCTGTGGTCGGCGCCGGGGCAGTCGAGCGTCACGCGCTGGAGCACCGACCGCAAGCCCCTGGGCGAGATCTCGGAGTCGGCGCCGCCGCAGGGCGCGTCGCCGGCCGACGGGATCCTGGCGCCGCACACCCTGCGGCATCCACTCGATCCCCGGCGCGGCACCGTACGCGTCGAGGTGGCGGAGGGGCATCCGCTGATCGACGGGCTGCTGGTGCATCCGTTCGTCTCGCGCCTCGTGCTGACCGGAGATGGACGCACCGAGCTGGTGCACTCCGCCGCGTCGGCGTCGCAGCCGGTGCGGGTGGGTGAGCCCGGCGTGACCTCCGTCGTCACGGTGTACAGCGCCGAGGGCGTGCCGAAGGGGGAGCGGACGATCCGCGACGAGAAGACCGTGGTGCTGCCGACAGGAGGCTTCGCGATCGTGACGTCGTGACGGCACCCGCCGCGACGACGCCGCGCACCGGCGGATGCCGTCTGCGGGCGCGGGGCGGGTTCGTCGCCCGGCTGCGATGTCCGATTTCCGCGAGCCGGCGGGTGCGGGGCGTGGCAGGCTGGGAGCGTGACCGGCTCTGCGATGACCTTCTCCGAGCGGTATCGCGCCATCGACTCGCGCGACGCCCGCTTCGACGGGCAGTTCGTGACCGCCGTGCGCACCACCGGCATCTACTGCCGCCCCAGCTGTCCTGCGCGCACGCCGAAGCCCGGCAACGTCGAGTTCTTCGCCACCAGCGCCGCCGCGCACGAGGCCGGTTACCGCGCCTGCAAGCGCTGCCTGCCCGAAGCCGCCCCGGGCTCGCCGGCATGGGATCTGCGCAGCGACGCCGCCGGTCGCGCCATGCGCCTCATCGCCGAGGGCGTGGTCGAGCGGGAGGGCGTCTCCGGGCTCGCGGCACGGCTCGGCTATTCCACGCGCCACCTCAACCGGCTGCTGACCGCCGAGCTCGGCGCGGGCCCCCTGGCCCTGGCGCGCGCGCACCGGGCCCACACGGCGCGCATGCTGCTGGTGGGCACCGACCTGCCGGCATCCGACGTCGCCTTCTCGGCCGGGTTCACCAGCGTGCGCCAGTTCAACGACACGGTGCGGGAAGTGTTCGGGATGCCGCCCAGCGCCCTGCGTGCGCGACGGCAGCGAGCACAGGCGCCCACGCCCGCGCCGGGCCTGATCGAGCTCACCCTGCCGGCGCGGCAGCCGATCGACCTGGCGGGGCTGTTCGCCTGGATGCACGCCCGTGCCGTCGCGGGCGTCGAGACGGCCACGGCGACCTCGTTCGCACGCACCCTCGCCCTGCCGGGAGGCACGGCCTGGTTCCGTCTGCGCGCCGAGGGCACGCGGCTCCGCCTGGAAGCGCGGCTCACCCGCCTCGGTGACCTGCCCGTGCTCGTGGCGCGCGTGCGCCGATTGTTCGACCTCGACGCCGACCCCCTCGCCGTCGATGAGGCTCTGTCCCGCCACCCCGAACTCGCGGACGCCGTGCAGCGCACCCCCGGCATGCGCGTGCCCGGCGCCGCGGACCCGCACGAGATGCTGATCCGCGCCATGGTCGGCCAGCAGATCTCCGTCGCCTCCGCCCGCACCGTGCTCACGCGGCTGACCGAGGCGCTGGGGGAGCGGATCCCCGAGCACGAGGGCACCGACCGGCTCTTTCCGACGATGGCTGCGATCGCCGAGCACGGAGCCGACGTGCTGCGGGGACCCGCTGCCCGCATCCGCGCGATCACCGGCGCGGCCGCCGCACTCGCCGACGGCACGCTGGTGCTCAGCACCGGGGACGACCCCGTCGCCCAGCGCGAGCGGCTGCTGGCCATGCCCGGCATCGGCCCCTGGACGGCCGACTACGTGCGCATGCGCGTCTCCGGCGACCCCGACGTGCTGCTGCCGGGCGATGTCGCCGCCCGCGCGGGCGCTGCGGCGCTCGGCATCCCGGCCGACCCCGCAGGTCTGGTCGCGTGGTCCGCCCGCACCGCGCCGTGGCGCACCTACCTCACGGCGCACCTCTGGCGCGCCGCCCTGCCGTCCGCCCGCACGGCAACCGTCCCTGCCGCGGCTGCGGAGCGCCTCGGTGGCGAACCGGGCACGCCGCCGGCAGGCCGCAGCCGCCCCGCAACCCCCGTCACGGAAGGAACCGGCGCATGACCGCCCTCATCGAGACCTTCGACACCCCCGACGGTGCGTTCACGATCGTGGCCCGTACCGACGGCGCGGTCCTGGCCGCGGGTTGGACCGCCGACCCCGCGATGCTCGTCGCCCGAATCCACCCCACCCTGCGCCCGGACGTGGTGCGGGAGGGGGGCCTGGGCGCCGCCGATGCCGTGCGGGCGTACTACGCCGACGACCTCACCGCCATCGACGCCGTGCCGGTGCACCAGGCAGGCACCGCCCTGCAGCAGGCGGGATGGACGGCGCTGCGCCGCATCGCCCCCGGCCGCCCGCTCACCTACAGCTCCTTCGCCGCCGCACTGGGCAACCCGCGAGCGGTGCGTGCCGCGGCATCGGTGTGCGCCCGCAACGCCGCCGCGCTGTTCGTGCCCTGCCATCGCGTGCTGCGCGGCGACGGCACCGCGGGCGGATTCGCCTGGGGGGTCGACGTCAAGCGCCGGCTGCTGCGTCGTGAGGCGGAATCCGACATCGACGCCGCGGATCTGTTGCCTTCAGTGTTTTCCCAGGGTTAGGCTGGAGAGCTGTCGCTGTCGCGCGAGCAGCCCGACGCAGATCCTCAGGAGGAAGCCATGTTCCAGGCCGTCACCGCGAAGCCGATCGTGCGCCTCCCGTTCCCCGCCGGTCCCGCGACGCGAGCCTGGTAGGCGCGGACTCCTCCGGGAACACCGCGCGCCTACGCGCCGCGAAGCGCCGCTCACCCCGCCTGCAAGCGGCACCGCCCGGCGGCACCGATGTCCGCCGGCCCCGTCTGGCCGCCCTCGGCATCCTTCTTCTTCTTCCTCCTCATCCCCGTCGGTGTCGCCCTTCTGCGACACCCCGCTTCGGACACCCGCAAGGATCATGACTTCCTCTCCTGAGAGACTCTCCACCCCCCGCGCGCTCCTGCGCCTGCTGCCCTACGCCAAGCCGGTCCTTCCGCGGCTCATCCTCGGCGCCGCGAGCGCCCTGGTCGCGAGCTTGCTGGCCCTGGCCATCCCGCTCGTCCTCGAGGCGCTGATCGACGGCCCCATCGCCTCGGGCGACATCGTGCTGCTCATCTGGGGATCCGTCGGGATCCTCGCGCTGGGCCTCGCCGAGGCGGCGATGGTGTGGCTGCGCCGCTGGTTCGTGCTGGGGCCCGCGACCCTCATCGAGTACGACCTGCGCCACGGGTTCTACGCCCGCCTGCAGCGTCTGCCGGTCTCGTTCCACGACCGCTGGCAGTCGGGTCAGCTGCTCAGCCGCATGATGCAGGACATCAGCATGGTGCGCCGCTGGATGGCGTTCGGCCTCGTGCTGCTGGTGGTCAACGCGCTGACGATCATCGTGGGACTGGCGCTGCTGTTCAACTGGCACTGGCTGCTGGGCACGATCTTCCTCGTGTGCTCCGCACCGCTGTGGTACGCCGGATACCGGTTCGAGAAGACCTACGGCACGCTCGCACGGCGCAGTCAGGACCAAGCGGGCGACCTCGCCACGTCGGTGGAGGAGAGCGTCCACGGCATCCGCGTGCTCAAGGCCTTCGGCCGCGGCAAGCACGCGCTGCAGAAGTTCACCCGTCAGGCGGAGTCGCTGCGCGAGACCGAGCTGAGCAAGGCGCGCTCGGTCGGTTTCATCTGGTTCTGGCTGACCCTCCTGCCCGACATCGCCTTCGCGCTGTGTCTGGCGGCGGGCATCGTGCTCGTGCAGGCGGGCGAGCTGACCGTGCCGGGGCTGCTGGCGTTCTTCGCCATGGCGACGGTGCTGCGCTGGCCGATGGAGTCGATCGGATTCCTCTTCTCCTTCCTCCTCGACGCGCGCACCGCCACCGACCGCATCTTCGAGGTGTTCGACGAGGAGAACACGATCGTCGATCCGGCCGAGCCGGTCACCCTCACCGAGCCGCGCGGCCTGCTGCGGTTCGAGAACGTCCACTTCCGGTATCAGGACGCAGGCCCGGGGGAGCGGGACCTGCTCGACGGCATCGACCTCGAGCTGCACCCCGGTGAGACGATGGCGCTGGTCGGCCTGACCGGATCAGGGAAGACGACCCTGACCACGTTGCCGGCGCGGCTGTACGACGTCACCGGCGGTCGGGTCACCCTCGACGGCATCGACGTGCGCGACCTGACGCTGCGGGAGCTGCGCACCCACGTCGGCATGGCGTTCGAGGACGCGACGCTGTTCTCGCAGTCGGTGCGCGACAACGTGCTGCTGGGCCGCGAGGACCTGGAACCCGGCAGCGACGAAGCCGAGCGGGTGCTGCACGAGGCGCTCGCCGTGGCGCAGGCCGGGTTCGCCCACGAGCTGCCCGACGGCGTCGACACGGTCATCGGCGAAGAGGGCATGAGCCTGTCCGGCGGGCAGCGTCAGCGCCTGGCGCTGGCGCGCGCCGTCGCCGCCCGCCCGGCGGTGCTCGTGCTCGATGACCCGCTGTCGGCCCTGGACGTGGACACCGAGGCACTCGTCGAAGACGCACTGCGCGAGGTGCTCGCCGACACCACCGCACTCGTCGTCGCCCACCGTCCGTCGACGGTGACCCTCGCCGACCGGGTCGCGCTGCTGGAGGGCGGCCGCGTGACCGCGGTGGGCACCCACTCGGAGCTGATGCGCACGAGCGAGCACTACCGTCACGTCATCTCGAGCCTCGAAGACGAAGACTCCCGCGCGCGGGAGAGGGAGGTGAACCTGTGAGCACCGTCACCGGTACCAGCGGGGAAGACCGCTCCGACTACACCAAGGAGGAGAGCCGTGCCGTGCGGCGCCGCTCGCTGCGCCTGCTCGGGTCCCTCGTCTCGCCGCTGAAGGGCCAGCTCGCCCTCGCCGCCGTGGTGCTGGTCGTCTCGACGGCGCTGCGGGTGATCGGCCCCGCACTGATCGCCATCGGCATCAACCAGGCGCTCCCGCGCGTGCTCGACGAGGGCGACTGGATGCCGGCGATCGTGGTCGTGCTGGTCTACCTCGTCGCTGGCATCGGCGGGGCGCTCCTGATCGCCTGGTACGTCGTCATCACCGCGCGTCTTACCCAGGCCGTCATGCTCGACCTGCGCAAGCGCATCTTCGTGCACACGCAGCGGCTGAGCCTGGAGTTCCACGAGTCGTACACGTCGGGCCGCATCATCTCGCGCCAGACCAGCGACCTTGACACCATCCGCGAGCTTCTCGACGGCGGCCTCAACGAACTCGTCTCCGGCGTGCTCTACGGCAGCTTCACCCTCATCGCGCTGCTGCTGCTGGACTGGCAGTCCGGCGTCATCCTCATGGCGATGGGGCTGCCGCTGTACCTGCTGATGCGCTGGTTCTACCTGCGCTCGCAGCTGGTGTACCGCGAATCCCGGGTGGTCAGCGCCAAGGTGATCGTCAAGTTCGTCGAGACCATGACCGGCATCCGGGCGGTGAAGGCGTTCCGCAAGGAGGAGCGCAACGACGCGGAGTTCGGCACGCTGGCCCGCGACTACCGTGACGTCAACATGCGCTCGATCCGCCTGTTCGGCACCTTCGAGCCCGGCCTCATGGCCGTGTCGGCGGTGACGGTGGCCGCTGTGCTGCTGTGGGGCGGCGTCCGCCTGATCGACGGCACGATCGGCCTCGGCACTCTCGCCGTGGTGCTGTACGTGCGCAACTTCTTCGCCCCCCTGGGCGAGGTGGCGTTCTTCCTGAACTCCTACCAGTCCGCCGCCGCCGCGCTCGAGAAGGTGTCCGGGGTGCTGGAGGAGGAGCCCACCGTCCCCGACCCCGCCGATCCGGTGGATCTCTGGCATGCCAAGGGGCACGTCCGCTTCCAGGACGTCGAGTTCGGCTACGCGTCCGGGCGCACCATCCTGCCCGATTTCACGCTGGACATCCCCGCGGGGCAGACCGTCGCGCTGGTGGGCACGACCGGTGCGGGCAAGTCGACGCTCGCGAAGCTCGTGTCGCGGTTCTACGACCCCACCCGCGGCGCCATCACCCTCGACGGGGTCGACCTGCGGTCGCTGCACCCGAAGGACCTGCGCCGCGCGATCGTCATGGTCACGCAGGAGGCCTACCTGTTCAGCGGGACCGTCGCCGACAACATCGCGCTCGGCAAGCCCGACGCGACCCTCGAGGAGATCACCGCGGCCGCGCGCGCGGTGGGGGCGGATGCCTTCATCCGCGCCCTGCCCGACGGCTACGACACCGACGTGAACAAGCGAGGCGGCCGCGTGTCGGCCGGTCAGCGTCAGCTGATCTCGTTCGCGCGCGCGTTCCTCGCCGACCCGGCGGTGCTGATCCTCGATGAGGCGACCGCGTCGCTCGACATGCCGAGCGAGCGCATGATCCAGGACGCGCTGCAGACCCTGCTGTCCGATCGCACGGCGATCATCATCGCCCACCGCCTGTCGACGGTGGCGATCGCCGACCGCGTGCTCGTGATGGAGCATGGCCGGATCATCGAGGACGACACCCCTGCCGAGCTCATCGCCGGCACGGGCAAGTTCGCCCAGCTGCACGCCGCCTGGCGGGAATCGCTGGTGTGATCGCGGGCGGGAGCGGGCGCCGCGCCTGAAGGCGGCATCCGCTCCCGCTCGATCCGGTCAGCCGGGCACCGGCATCCGCAGGCCCTTCGCCGGCGCCCGGGGTATCTTGATATCGAGACAATTGCAGTTCCGGACGGAGAATACGACAGTGACCGAGCCGACCATCATCTACACGTACACCGACGAGGCGCCGGCGCTGGCGACGGCATCGTTCCTGCCCATCGTGCAGGCCTACACCGGTCAGGCTGGGGTGTCCGTCGAGACGCGGGACATCTCGCTGGCCGGCCGCGTGCTGGCCGCTTTCCCCCAGCGTCTGACGACGCAGCAGCAGGTCGGCGACGCGCTCGCCGAGCTCGGCGGCCTCGCGACGCTGCCCGAGGCGAACATCATCAAGCTTCCCAACATCTCCGCCTCCATCCCGCAGCTCAAGGCGGCCATCGCCGAGCTGCAGGCGGCCGGCTACGACATCCCCGACTACCCGGATGAGCCCGCCACCCTCGAGGAGAAGGACATCCGCGCCCGGTACGACCGCATCAAGGGCTCCGCGGTGAACCCGGTGCTGCGCGAGGGCAACAGCGACCGCCGCGCGCCGCTGTCGGTGAAGAACTACGCCCGCAAGCACCCGCACCGCAACAAGCCCTTCGCCGAGGGCTCCAAGACGCGTGTCGCCACGCTCGGCCACGACGACTTCAAGTCCAACGAGACCTCCGTGGTGATCCCCGCCGATGACGTGCTGACGATCCAGCACGTGGCATCCGACGGCACCGTCACCACCCTCAAGGAAGGGCTGAAGGTGCTCCCCGGCGAGATCGTGGATGCCACCTTCCTCTCCGTCGCGGCCCTGGACGCGTTCCTGGCCGACACGCTGCGCGCAGCCGAGGCCGACGACGTGCTCTACTCGGTGCACTTGAAGGCCACGATGATGAAGGTCAGCGACCCGATCATCTTCGGCCACGTCGTGCGCGCCTACTTCGCCGACGTCTTCGCCCGCTACGGCGACCGCATCGCCGCCGCCGGCCTCACGCCGAACGACGGTCTCGGCGGCATCCTGTCGGGCCTGAAGGGCGTCGAGGGCGGCGAGGAGATCATCGCGGCCTTCACCGACGCGATGGCGCAGGGGCCGCGCCTGTCCTACGTCAACTCCGACAAGGGCATCACCAACCTGCACGTGCCGTCCGACGTCATCGTCGATGCCTCGATGCCGGCGCTCGTGCGCAACGGCGGCAAGCTCTGGGGCGCCGACGGCGGCGAGGACGACACCATCGCGGTCATTCCCGACTCGTCGTACGCCGGGGTGTACCAGACCGTCATCGACGACGTCATCGCGCACGGCCCGCTGGACCCCGCCACCATCGGCAGCGTTCCCAACGTCGGCCTCATGGCGCAGGCGGCCGAGGAGTACGGCAGCCACGACAAGACGTTCGAGATCGCGTCGGAGGGCGTCGTGCAGGTGGTGAACTCCGCCGGCGACGTGCTGCTGGAGCACACCGTCGCCCCCGGCGACATCTGGCGTGCGACGCAGACCAAGGACATCGCCGTGCGCGACTGGGTGAAGCTCGCCGTCACCCGCGCGCGCGCCACCGGCGCCCCCGCCGTGTTCTGGCTCGACGCGTCCCGCGCGCACGACGCACAGCTCATCGAGAAGGTCAAGACCTACCTCGCCGACCACGACACCGAGGGCCTCACGATCGAGATCCTCGCGCCGGCCGAAGCCACCCAGTACTCGCTGGACCGCATCCGCAAGGGCGAGGACACCATCTCGGTCACCGGCAACGTGCTGCGCGACTACCTCACCGACCTCTTCCCGATCCTCGAGGTCGGCACGAGCGCCAAGATGCTCTCGATCGTCCCGCTGCTGGCCGGGGGAGGCCTCTTCGAAACCGGCGCCGGCGGCTCGGCGCCCAAGCACGTGCAGCAGCTGCTGAGCGAGAACTACCTGCGGTGGGATTCCCTGGGTGAATTCTTCGCGCTGGCGGCATCCCTCGAGCACCTGGCGACGACGACCGGCAACGTGAAGGCGCAGGTGCTGGCCGACACGCTGGATGCCGCGACCGGCACGTTCCTCGAGCAGGACCGCTCACCCGGCCGCAAGCTCGGCACGATCGACAACCGCGGCAGCCACTTCTACCTCGCGCTGTACTGGGCGCAGGAGCTGGCCCGCCAGACCGCCGATGCCGACCTCGCCGCGGTGTTCGCGCCGATCGCCGAGGCGCTGGCGTCGCAGGAGGAGCAGATCGTCGCCGAACTGAACGCGGTGCAGGGCTCGCCCGTCGACATCGGCGGGTACTACCGCCCCGACGGCGCCCTGGTCGAGGGCGTCATGCGGCCGTCGGAGACGTTCAACGCCGTGATCGACAGCATCGGCTGATCGCCGCCCGCGGCCCCTCCGGGCCGTGAGACCGCAACGGGCGGCCGAGACGATGAACCGTCATCTCGGCCGCCCGTCGTCGTTCAGCCCGCGTGCGGGGTGCCGCGTGGCGCGCCCTTCCGGTTTGGGTCGCGTATCGGTTCCCGAAGCCGCCGCGGGGCCGGTTTGGGTCGCGTATCGGCTCCCGAACCCCCGGATGGGCGGGTTTGGGGCGGGGGTCGGATCCCCGGGGCGCGTGGGTGATCGTGGCCCGTTTGGGTCGCGTATCGGTTCCCGAACCCCGTGGGTGGGCGGTTTGGGTCGCGTATCGGTTCCCGAACCCCGTGGGTGGGCGGTTTGGGTCGCGTGTCGGTTCCCGAACCCCGGGTGGGCGGGGTTGGGTCGCGTGTCGGTTCCCGAATCCCGGGTGGGCGGGGTTGGGTCGCGTGTCGGTTCCCGATCCCGTG
>NZ_JANJGV010000011.1:0-113755 GCF_024623595.1 Microbacterium sp. zg.Y1084 | reverse complement strand
GTCGGGTGCGACGGCCGCGTCTCCGCGAGCATCCTGAGCGCCCGCTCACGCATCTCCGGGGAATACTTCCTGTTCATCGTGTTCCATCCTTACTTGAAGAACGGAACGAAAGTCAGGCCGATTCAGTTCAAGGCGCAACGTCGCCGCGCCAGGTCCTCCCGCTTTGGCTGGAGGTCCTCTACGACGCCGACGAACAGGATGCCTACATCACTAGCGTTCTCGATCAATTGGCCGCCCAAGGCAGACTGATCTCGCAAGCGATACAGCACGCTCACGAACCGGCGTCGCTGCTCGAGCAGAACTTGTCCATGCTTGTCGCAACACTCAAACACTCCGCCTTCCTAGCGGAGAGCGAGGTCCGCGTGGTCGTCGTCAAGCAAGAGTCGACGTCGATTCACTATCGGCCGACGGCTCGCGGCATCCTGCCGGCGGCGCAGCAGCGGGTCTCACTTGCGCACTTGCGAATCCGGAACGCCGAGCTGGGTGCGCGCGATCTGTGCCGACAGCAACCGCCATCGATATGTCGTACAACGGCGTCGGGGCGCGCTCTGATGCACGGGGCGGTAGCACGTGCGAACGATGCCCGAATAGGAATCCGAGCGGCTGTGCTCGCAGCTCGTCGCGACGGCCCAGGGAATCGGCATTGCGACTGGAACGGATGACGACCGACAGTCGGGCGATGAACACGCTCCATGGCCCCGCCAATGGGTTCGGCCTGACCCTCTCGGAGTTCTTCGCGAAGCTTGAGATGTAGCTTCCCAGCGAATGGAGCAGCCTGGCGGTCGAACGTTCCCTTTCGCGCCCGAGTCCGCAATTCTGGGGATGTGACCGAATCGCAAGAGGAGCCCGAGGAGTCTCTCGCCGGTGGCGAGGTCGAACACCGCGAACCAACGGTGGCCACCGTCAAGGAACTGTATGCCCACGCATTCACGTGCGCGAAACCGGACTGCCCAGCGTGGTTGTACCGACACGAGGAGGGCGCAATCGCTCCCGTTCTCAACAGCCGGGTCTCCCACATCCACGCGCGCAGATCAGGTGGACCGCGGTGGGACCCCGAGATGTCGGAGACGGAGAATCGAAGCGCGACCAACCTCCTATTGATGTGCATCCCACACTCATACGAGATCGACGACCACCCTGATCGCTTCCCCGCAGAGATGCTGCAAGAGTGGCGCCGGGCGCAACGCGACGAACATCGCCGACTGCAGAAGAGCTGGCCACTCAATGATGACGAGGTGCAGGGAGTGCGTCGGGCGTCCTTCGGCGGCGGCGCGCCGGAGATCCTCGCCAGCCTCGCGCGAGCGACGGAGAAGGTCGCCTCGGCCGCCGAGCAGGCGCGACGCAGCCCCGCCAGCGCGGCCGCCCGCTGGATCGAGATGCGAGAGGCGGTCAGGAGGTCAACTGGGTTCATCTTCGACGACGAGGGCGAGCAAATATTCGCCGAACCACCGAGGTCTGAGACGAAACGCCACCAGGATGCGTTGCGCGAGGCGCTTCGGGTGGCGCGGGATGAGGTCGAAGCGCACATCCTGGCGCTGAAGGCAGAGATCGCAGCGGCGCACGCGACCGTGCCCACAGCGGCTGGATGGCTGGACTGGGTGATGCATCGCGCTGAAGAGGTCCAAGCCGCCTCCAGCCGATGGCCAGGCCCTGGGCCCGTTGATGACGACGCGCAGCTCGCGAACGCGGTGAACGCGTTGCGAGAGGGACTGAGCCAGGCGACCGCCGTCGTGCGGGGCGATAGCAACGCGACGCCTCCGGCCATCCCGGTTCCGGATGATCAAGACGACCAACAGCCGGACGCGCTCGACACGCACATCGCACTTCTCGAACGTGCACGTCCGTTCGGCCGCGTCACCCACCGCGCGTACGACGCTCGTGCGACCGCGTTCTACGTGCGCAACGGTTTCCGCTTCGATGGCGTCGAGCGAATCGATCCGCATGCTCCGTTGATCACCGCAGCGCGGATGGTGCGCTAGCCCGAGGGAGAGCGCCTGAACCGGGGTGCCCGTCGCGTCAGTCGAAGATCGCGACCGATTCCGACAGTCGAGTCACTTCTTCAGGGGTGAGTTCGAGGTCGGCGGCTTTCGCGGAATCCGTGATGGATGCCGCGCGCCGCGCACCCGGGATCGGGATGACGTGCGGGTCGAGGGCGAGCTCCCACGCCAGCACGACTTGCTGCGGGCTGACGCCGTGTGCATCGCCGACGTCGCGGAAGGCCGAGAACCGGTCGCCGACGCTGCTGGCACCGCCGCCGGTGCCGCCGAGAGGACTCCACGGCAGGAAGGCGATGTCGTGAGCGGCGCAGAAGCGCAATTCGTCGATGCTTCCCGGGTGCTTCGGCGAGAACTCGTTCTGGACGCTGGCGAGGTTGCCTTCGCCGAGCACGTCCAAAGCGATCTGGATCTCTTCGACACTCGCGTTCGAGATGCCGATCGCGCGAACGAGGCCGTCGTCGTGCAACGACTTCAGTCCCCGCATGATGTCGGCGTAGACACGGGTGCGGTCGGGACGGTGGTACTGGTACAGGTCGAGCTGGTCGACGCCGAGGATCTCGAGTGACTTCTCCGCGGCCGAGCGCAGGTAGGCCGCCGACCCGTCGCGTCCCTTGGCTCCGTCTTCGCCGAGCGTGATGCCGCCCTTGGTCGCGACGAAGATGCGCGAGGAATCCCCGTCCCATGTCCGCAGCGCCTCGGCGACGATGCGCTCGTTGTGTCCCATCTGTTCGCCATCCGGGGCATAGATGTCAGCCGTGTCGATGAGCGTCACGCCCGCGTCGAGGGCGGCGTGCACGGTTGCCACGGCATCCTCGAACGACGGGTATCGCTTGTCGTTGTTCATCGACAGCGGCATGGCGCCCAGGCCGATCGCCGAGACCTGTCGTCCTGCCAGAGTGCGCTGCTTCATTGCTTCTCCTCGTCGCGTCGTTTCCACACTGTGCCAGGCGCAGCCGCGCGGGGATGGGGCTGGACATCCGGTGGCGCACCGTAGTAGCCCGCGACGCCGAACGACGGATGTTTCTAGGATGTCGCCGTGGACCGCGTGATCGTCATGGGAAGCGTCTTCCTTCCCGGCTTCGTGATGGATCCGCTGGTCCGCGCGTTGCGAGCGAGAGGACTCGAAGCCGAGCGGGTCGTGCCGACACCGCTCGGGACACCGCAGGCGATCGGCGAGGCGTACGCGGCCGCGGCGGCGGAGCTCGGTGCGACCGCGGCGATCGCGCACTCGAACGCCGGAAACTTCGTCCCCGCGGTGGCGGCGGGTTCTGCGGTCAACCGCATCGTGTTCCTCGATGCGGTGATCCCGCCCCTTCGCGGTGGCACCTGGCCTGTCATGCCCGCGCGGGCGCGCCGCACGCTGCCGGTCACCGCGAGGGACGGCATCCTGCCACCGTGGACGCGGTGGTGGCCGGAGGAGAGCGTGCGTCCGCTGTTTCCCGACGACGCCACTTTCGCGCTGGTGGATGCCGGCGCACCCTCCATCCCAGCCGCCTACCTGTCGTCACGCGTCTCCGCGCCGCGGAATTGGACGGCGGGCCTCCGTTGCAGCTACGTGGCATTCGGACACACCTACGCCGACGAGGTGGGCGTCGCCACAGGTGCGGGGTGGCCCGTGCGCGCGCTCGAACTGGGCCACCTCGGAATTCTGCAGGACCCCGCGATGGTCGCCGACGCGGTGCTGTACGACTGACGAGACCGCGTGATTGACACCCCGTGCGGTGGGCGCAGGGGTTGCCTTCGGCCGGCACGTCATTAGGGTGAACCGCGACGGCGTGACCCGAGGGGATGTGGTCCCGCCGCAGGGGAGCGGACCACTGCGCACCGGGGAGAACGCGATGAGACCACTGCGCTACTCGATCAACATCACGATCGACGGCTGCGTCCACCATGAGGCGGGGCTGGGCCCGGATGAGGAGTCGATGGACTACTGGGCCGCCCAGATGCAACGAGCCGACGCCCTGCTGTTCGGCCGGGTGACCTACGAGATGATGGCCGGGGCGTGGCGGCGGCCCACCTCAGGAACCTGGCCCGAGGGGATGCGGGCGTGGGAGATCCCGTTCGCCGAGGCCATCGACGCGGCCAAGAAATATGTCGTGTCGAGCACACTGTCCTCCGCCGACTGGAACGGCGAACTGGTGCGCGGTGACCTGGCAGACGCGGTGTGGCGACTCAAGCAGCAACCCGGCAACGGCCTCTGGGTGGGCGGGGTGACCCTTCCCCTCGCACTGGCCGACCTGGGATTGATCGACGAGTACGAGTTCGTGGTGCAGCCGGTGGTCGCGGGCCACGGGCCGACGCTGCTCGCCGGGCTGCGCGAGCGCCTCGCCCTCGAACTCGTGGAGCGTCGCGACTTCCGGCCGGGGTCGGTCGCGCTGCGCTACCTCCCCGCTCGCGGGTGAGCCCGCCCCACGGTCAGCGCCGGGCGGATGCCGCGGCAGCCGCGGGCAGCGTTCGCAGCAGCGACCGTTCCGCCGAGCCCGTCTGCTGGGCGACGTCCCACAGCACCGACGACGCGCCACCGGAGACGGCGGCGTGCTCCGGCTGATCGTCGCTCCCGGCGGGCGATGGCTCGGGATCGAGCACCTGCAGCACCCGCTCGATGTCGCCCGGGGTCAGCTCACCCGACGGAGCCAGGGCCGTCAGGTCGCGCAGCCCTGTCTGCAGTGACGCGAGGTCGGCGAGCTGCGTGTCATCGAGGCGATCGTGGTCGGGCACGAGGTCGGCCTGCGCACGGGCGGCATCCCGGAAGAGGGCGAGGTCCTCGACCCGCTGAGGACCCGCGCCACCGGCGGCACGAAGCGCTGTCGCCGTCGCGTCGACGGCCGTCTGGATCCGGCTGCGCAGGGGCGGCGGCCGCAGACCCGGGATCACGATGAAGCCGAACACCACGCCCAGCAGCACCGCGCACGCCGTGAGCGCCACGTACTGCGTCAGCAGGTTCACCGGGTTCAGGTCCCGCGTGACGGCGTTGAAGCCGACGCTGACGACCACCATGAAGGCGCTGCCGAGCGCCGGGCGCGTGACGATGTACCAGAGCCCAAGGCAGAGCGAGACCGCAGCGACCGCCACGAGGTACTGCTGCGGAACGACCAGCAGCACGACGGCGACCGTGAGTGAGCCGGCGACCACCCCGATGATCTTGTTGCGCGTCTTCGTCGCGGTGTCGCTCCACGTGGCCTGCATGATGCTGAAGGTGGCGAGCAGCGCCGTGGACACCAGCGGGTCGCCGCGCTCGAGCCCGGAGGTGATCAGCAGCATGAGGAACACCGCCAGCGCCGTGCGCACCGCGTGACGCATCTGGATGGACTGCAGTCGTGCCGACGGGTGCAGCACGGCGTCCCGCAGCCCGCGCCGCCGGTCGCGCTCGAGGCGGACCGGTGCGGTGTCACGGGTCGTCAGTGCGCGCTCCACCGTGTCGAGCGCGCGGGCCGCGTCGCCGAGGGCGCCCGTGTCGGTGGATGCCGCGGGCGGCGGAGTCTCGGGGGAAGCACCTCCGCGGGCGGGCTTCGCCTTCAGCTGGTCCGACAGCTTCTGGGCGCGTTCGCGCAGTGCGGCGGTGGCGTCGGCATCCGTCGGGTTCGACAGTTCTGCGGTGCGCAGCGCCACCCGATACGCGGATGCCGCCTCGAGCGCGTCCGCGAGCCAGCGCTGCCGGCCGTCGCTCAGCCACGTGCGGAAGGCGGTGGCGGTGGCGGCGCTCGGGTCGTCGGCGTCGAGCACGGCGGCCACCTGCTGCCGCGTCGGCTTCGAGGGGTCGCTGATGCCCATGAGGACGCGCAGGACGAGCGCGACGACCACGCCGGCCACGGCGGCCGCGATCACCTGCTGATGGTCCGCCCCGCCGGTGGGGGCGTACCCGTAGCCGAACATCGTCGTCATGCCGAGCCCCATGCCGGCGGTGCCGAAGCGGGGGCCGAGCAGCGGCAGCAGCGCCGCGACGAACGTGAGCACGACCACCAGCGCGATCGCCGCGGGCCGCGAGGCCTCCGCGACGAGGCGCGGGACGGCTGCGGCGATGATCAGCAGTGGACCCATGACGGCGGTGATGCGCAGATCGGCCCGCAACGGCCCGCCGATGAACGCCACGAGGGAGAACATGCCCGTGAGCCCGCCGATGATGCCCGCCGCACCGGCGCCCCACGCGTCGGCGAGAAGCACGGAAGGGAGGACCACGATGATCATCAGCAGGATGAGCAGGGGGGTGCCCTTGGGATGCTTGTGGGCTGCAGCCCCGCTCTCGGCGTGGCGACGGCGGAGCTTGCGTGGCTCGTCCATGGCTAGACGGTAGGGCGCGAGCGCGGGAGGCGCCAGGGGCCGCGCTCGTGCGCTGGCGGCCCGGGGAGGGAGGATACGCCCCGGGCGTCCGGCTGGCGAGGGGGTCGGCGGGGGAGCCCCCGACCGCGAGTCTGAGCGGACCGACCCTTGGAGGAGACATGTACTTTCATGTTCAGCAGCTGATCAACGAGATCGACCAGGATCAGCCCGACCCCGATGCCGCCAACGCACTGCAGGAGGGGCTGGGCGGGCAGTTCGGCGAGATGCGCACGATGATGCAGTACCTGTTCCAGAGCATCAACTTCCGCGGACCGTCGGCCAAGCCCTACAAGGACCTGATCCAGGGCATCGGCACCGAGGAGATCAGCCACGTCGAGCTCATCGGCACCACCATCTCCCGTCTGCTCGACGGCTCGCCCGGTTACAAGGGCAAGCCGACCGACCCGGTCGACGCCCCGGGTGCGGGCGGGGCGACACCGCTGAAGATCGCCACGTCCGAGAGCAACATCCACCATTACCTCGTGGGTGCGCAGGGGGCCATGCCGGTGGATGCCGCCGGCAACCCGTGGCTGGGCAGCTACGTGTACAACTCGGGAAACCTCGTGCTCGACCTGCTCTACAACCTCATGCTCGAGTCCACGGGACGCCTGCAGAAGTGCCGCCTGTACGAGATGACGTCGAACAAGACGGCCCGCAGCACCATCTCGTACCTGATTGTGCGCGACCAGGCCCACGAGAACGCATTCGCCAAGGCGCTCGAGACCCTGGGCGTGAATTGGCGCACGGCGCTGCCGATCCCCAAGACCAATGCGGAGAAGTTCCCGGAGGTGGCCCGCCTGACCGAGCTGGGACTGCAGAGCAAGCAGTACTCCTTCGATCTGACGAACCTCTCCGAAGCGGGAAAGATCTTCCAGGGCCTGTCTCCGTCGAACGACGGGACGCAGCTCGATGCCAGCGAGCAGGCGCCGGCGGGCTCACCGATGACGATCGCACCGGAGCGGCCCGAGGAGTTCTCCCCGGGCGCCGACGCCGACCTGCGGGCCCTCATCGAGGCGACGGCGGCCATGGAGATGGCCGACATCGAGCGCACGTTCGGGGAGATGAAGTAGGTCCACGCCGCGTGGTGAGGGCGCGCTGGGCCGACCGGTCTTCCTCCCGCGACGACGCGGGGTTACCGTGAAGCCGCAGCGCGCCCCCTCACGTGCGTGCCGCAGACGCGTGGCGGGAGAACGGCAGAGATGACCGAACAGCAGCCGTACGACGTGGTGCGTGCCTTCGACGGGTTCGAGCTCCGGCGCTACCCGCAGCATGCGGTGGCAGAGGTGATGGTCGACGGCAGATTCGAGGACGCCGGAAACCGTGCCTTCCGGTACCTGTTCTCCTACATCAGTGGCGAGAACGAGCCGGCCGCGAAGGTGGCGATGACGGCGCCGGTGATCCAGGGCGGAGGCGGGTCGACCATCGCCATGACGGCCCCGGTGATCCAGCGGGCGGCCGCGGGCCGCACGGTGGCCCGCCTTCCTGCGGCACAACGAAGTGATGCTCGATGTGGAGCCGCCCACGCAGCGGCATCCTGACGGCGATACGGGAGCTGCATCGTGACCGGAACACTGCCGAGGGGAGAGCCGCCATGTGCCGGTGGATCGCATATCTGGGAGCGTCGCTTCCCGTCGAGGACGTTCTCGTCCGCCCTGACCATTCACTGATCGACCAGAGCCTGGTCGCCCGCCGGCTGTACCTGCCGGGCACGACGATGGCGTCCCAGTTCCGGCAGCACGCGTTCCCCACGAACGGGGACGGGTTCGGCCTGGCCTGGTCGGGACGCGGGGGTGTGCTCGGCCAGTTCCGCCAGACCACACCGGCCTGGGACAGCGACAACCTGCGCCACCTCGCCGCCCAGATCGAGTCCCCCTGCTTCCTCGCCCATGTGCGTGCCGCCCCCGGGGGCACGATCGCCGAGCAGAACGCCCATCCCTTCGTCCACGACGGGTGGATGTTCCAGCACAACGGCGAGATCGGCGGGTTCACCGAACTCAAACGCGAACTGACCATGGACGTCGCCCCCGAGCTGTACCCGTACATCCGGGGCACCACGGACAGTGAGGTGTGCTTCTTCCTCGCGCTCACGTTCGGACTGGCCACCGATCCCGTGAACGCCCTCACCCGGATGATCGAGCGGGTCGAAGCCGCCCGTGCCGCTCACGGGGTCACCGACCCGTTCCGCGGCGCGTTCTGCGCCTCAGACGGGGCGCGGCTGGTTGTGGCGCGGTGGCTGAGCGCCGATGCCGGCGAGCTTCCGGCGCCCTCGCTCTTCCGCAGTGCCGGGCCCGAGACCCTGCATGTGGGCGAGGGGCGCACCGAGCGGCTGCCCCACGGCGCCCAGCTCGTGGTGTCGGAGCCGCTCGAGCTGCACTGGTCGCGGCGGCACTGGCAGGAGATCCCCGTCGGCACCGTCGGCGTCTTCGCCCGCGATGCCGAGCCCGTCCTCACCGCCCTCGGCTGACGGCCGCGGCCGCAGCATGTGCCGCGCCTGCCCCCCTTTCCGTCGGCACCGGGCGGGGCTACCGTGAACGCGCACGCACCCCGATCGCGAGGAGGACGCCATGAACCGGACGCACGCCGCCGATGCGCAGCCCGGCACCGAGTACGCCGCGGCGCCGCCCGCACGAGCGGCCGGAACCCTCGGCATCCTGGCCGGGATCGGGCTGATCGTCCTGGGGCTGGCGGCGTGGATCACGGTGTCGCTGCAGCTGCGGGAGGAGAAGATCACGGTGCCCGACGACGCGATGGCCTTCCAGGGCAAGACCGTGGCGGGGCCGCTCACCGCCTTCGCGCAGGCCGCCATCATCCAGCATCACGCGCTGGGATTGTCGGGCGGCAAGACCTACGCCGAGCTCGACCGCGATGACCCGGTGCGGGTGACGCTGATGGACGCGTCGTTCCTGCGGGCCTCCCTGTTCACGTCGGTGGTGTCGTTCGGTGTCGCCGCGTTCGCCATGGGCGTCGGCGCCCTGTCCGTCGTCTTCGGCTGGGGGCTGCGCCGCGCAGCGACGCCCACCACGGTCGTGGTGACGCGCCCGCTGTTCTCCCGCGGCTGACGCGCGGCGCGCTCGCCACCTCACCCGTGGCCGCCGCCGCCCCGCCGCGCGGCGCTCTCGACCTGCCCGGCATGCAGATCGCCCACCCACTCCCAACCGAGTTCGGGCGCATCGATGCGCGGGTCGTCGAACACCCCGCCATCGCGCAGCGTCTCGATGTACCGCCGGTCCAGCGCCAGCCGCTGCCGCAGCTGCGCGGCGTCACCGACCGAGCCGTGTCCGGGGACGAATGCGTCCACGCGGTCGGCGATGGACGCCAGCGTGTCCAGTCCCGCGAGATAGTCGCCCAGCGGGTCGTCGGCGCCCTCGAGGTCGGGCATGGGGACGAAGACGTCCGAGAGCATGTCGCCGGCGACGAGCACGCGGCGTCCCTCCACCAGGAGCGCCGCGTGCCCGATCGCGTGGCCCGGATGCGCGACGACCCGCACCTCGGGTCCGCTCCAAGGGATGCGCCCGCCGTCGCCGGGTAGCGCCGCGATCAGCCCGAACGGGTCGATCGGCACGTCCGAGACGATCTCGGGGGGCAGGGCGTCGGCGAACCGCTGCTGCCAGTCGCTCTGCGCCCGCAGGTCGCCCAGGAACGCCGCGCACGCCGGCGTGCCCCAGCGCGGGGCGTCGCCGAATGCCGGATGCCACAGCGCGTGATCCCAGTCGGGGTGCGTGGCGAAGCCCGCGACCACCGGCATCCCGAGCACGAGCAGGTCGTCGGCGAGGCACCGCATCTCGGCCGCGGTGATGCCGGGGTCCACCAGCAGGACGCCCTCCTCGCCCTGCACGGCGACGCTGTTGTTGCGCAGCAGCGGACTCTGGTGGGCGAACACCCCGGGGGCGACGGGGGTCAGCATGACCGTGGCCCTACGGTGTGCGGGCGGCGCGAGGTGACCGGTGATGCGAGCAGTTCCATCGAGATTCCTCCGTGTTGCGGCGCTCAGTCCAGCGAGAGCGCGATGATCGCGAGTGTGCAGATGCCGATGCCGGCACCCTGCGGCGCGCTGAGTCGCTCGCGCAGCACGCCGGCGGCCAGCAGCACGGTGACCGCAGGGTAGAGCGAGGTGAGCACGGCCGCCACGGCCAGTGAGGTCGTTCCGCTGGACAGCACGAAGGCGACGGTGCCCGCCGCGCCTGTCAGTCCCGCCGCGGTGCCCCAGCCGACGGCCGTGCGCAGGCGATGCCCGCGGGGGCGTGCGGCTGCGACGCCGATGCCGGCGAGCAGTGCGCCGGTCGCTTGATTGGCCGCGAGCGGCAGCAGTCCGGCGTCGGGCCCGATCTGGGCCAGGCAGACGAACAGCAGCCCGAAACCCGCACCGGCGAGGGCCCCGTCGCTGAGCGCCCCCCACGACCGCGGCGGCCGGCCCGGGCCGGTCTCGCGCGAGACCAGCCAGATTCCCGGGAGGGCGATGGCGATGCCCGCCCACACCAGCAGGCCGGGGCGCTCGCCGAGCACGACGCCTGCGATCACGGGCAGGGCGGCCGCCCCGACGGCCGACAGCGGTGCCACCAGCCCCATGCGACCGCGCGCCAGCCCTCGGTACAGGAACAGTCCGCCGGCCGCCGAACCGACACCGGCGAGCACTGCCCACCCGAAGTCCGCCGCCGTCGGGGCGCCGCCGCGGAGGAGCCCCGCGGCCAGGAGGGCGATCGTCCCCGCGATCTGGCCGACCAGCAGGATCAGCCACGGCGAGCAGCGCCGGGCACCGACGCCCCCGATGAAGTCCGACGTGCCGTAGGCGACGGCCGACGCGAGCGCCAGCAGGATGCCGAGGTTCACGGCATCCAGCCTGAGACCTCGGGAGAGGAGGCGGAAGGCCGTTCCTGCGCGCAGGCTGCTCGGGGCACCCGCGTCGAACGGTCAGCCGCAACCCGCCCCCGGCGCCGCCGGCGGGTCAGCCGGCCTGGCGTCGCAGCGCCTGCGCGACCCAGAAGTCCAGCGTCCCCTCATCCTGCGCCGCATCGGCGTGGATGTGGATCCACCCCGGCCCCATCGAACGGCCGGGGCCCATCTCGGCGCGCACGGCTTCGGGCCGCGTCACGAGATCGGCGTCTTCGTCGGCGCTGACGTGCACGAGCAGCCCCAGGTCCTTCCGGGCCGCGACCAGCATCGCCCCGTCGAACATCACGGCGATCGTGCCGAACATCGGCACTTCGCGCACCACTCCCGCCGGGAGGCGCCGCAGCACGCGGTCGAGCAGATCGCGCCGGGCCGCACCCACCATCACGGTCATGTCCTCACCTCGCAGCGTCGTCCGGATGCCGGTCAGCGTAGAGCGCAGCGCCGCCGCCGTCGAGGGGGACCGTGGCGCGGCCGTCGGCGGCGTCGTACCGTCGGAGCCAGGGGTCCGGCCTCCGGTGCCGGCGCCGGCGGAGGGGGAGACGATGAGCTGGGATGCCGATGACCTCACCCGGATCGGCGGTGCCGAGGAGCTGGAGGTCTCCTCGACCCGCCGCGACGGCACGGACCGCCCCTTCGTCACCATCTGGACGGTGCGCTCCGGCGACGCCCTCTACATCCGGTCGGCGTACGGTCCGGACAACCCCTGGTACCGGCGGGCCCGGCACGCCGGCGTGGGACGGGTGCGTGCGGGCGGCGCGGACCGTGCCGTGACCTTCACCGCGATCGACGCCGCCGACGCCGCGACGCAGCAGGCGGTGGATGCCGCCTACCACGCCAAGTACGACCGCTACGGGCCGCAGATCGTCGGCACCGTCACGGGACCGGCTTCCCACGAGACGACGTTGCGCATCGACCCGCGCTGAGCGCGCGCCAGGGGTGCGGGACCGCTCCGGCGTGCGCCGGAATGCGGAGATCCGCCCGGATGCGGACGATCGCCCCGCAGGCATCCGCATTCCGGCGGATCACCGCATCCGGGGAGAGGCGACCGGGCACTGCGCGACCGCCGCGACTGGCGCGACCGGCGCGGCGACCGGTGCCCGCGTGGCACCGAACGCCGCACGACCGCGCGACGCGGCGGAGGAGGCTCAGTCCTCGTCGGCGGGCGCCGCGCGCACCGCGTTGCGGTCGGCGATGAGCGTGTCGCGCACCCGACGGCGCAGCACCTTGCCGATGAGAGAGGTGGGAAGCTCCTCCCACACGCGGTAGGCGCTCGGCCGCTTGTACTCGGCGAGCTGCTCGCGGGCCGCCGCCCGGGCGGCATCCTCGTCGAACGTCGCTCCCGGCTCGAGCACGACGACGGCGGTCACGACCTCGGCTCCACCGCCGCGGGGGATGCCGACGACAGCGGATGCTGCGATGCCCGGCACCTCGTTGAGCACCTTCTCGACCTCGGTGGGGGCGACGTTGAAGCCGCCGGTGATGATGATCTCCTTCTTGCGGTCGACGACGGTCACGAAGCCGTCGTCGTCCTGCACGACCAGGTCGCCGGTGCGCAGCCAGCCGCCCTCGAGCAGCGCCTGCGCGGTCTCCTCCGGGCGGTTCCAGTAGCCCTGGAACACCTGCGGGCCCTTGATGAGAAGCTCCCCGACCTCACCCAGCTCGACCTCGCGGGTCGGTTCGTTCGGATCGACCACGCGGATGTCGGTGGAGGGGAACGGGATGCCGATGGCGCCGATCTTGCGGGAATCGTTGAACGGGTTCGCGAGCGCCACCGGGCTGGTCTCGGTGAGCCCGTAGCCCTCGTTGAGCATGCTGCCGGCCTGCTCCTCCCAGCGCTTCACGATCGTCGGGGTGAGGGTCATCGCACCCGAGATGGCGTAGACGACGCCCGACAGGTCGAGCTTGCCGTCACGCGCGACGCGGGCGAGCCGGTCGAACATCGGCGGCACGGCGGGGATGAACGTCGGCGGGTACTTCTTCGCCGCCTGCGACACCAGCTCGGGGTCGAAGGTCGGGAACAGCACGGCGTTCGAGCCCGTCTCGACGGCGTAGATCACCGACAGCAGCACGCCGAACGAGTGGAACATCGGCAGCAGGCCGTAGATGCGGCCCTCGCCGTGCGCGAAGCGCGGCATCCAGGCCGCTCCCTGGCGGGCGTTGGACCAGAGGTTCGCGTGCGTGATCATGGCGCCCTTGGGCACGCCGGTGGTGCCCGAGGTGTACTGCAGGCAGGCGAGGTCGCCCGCGCGGGGGCGGGGGGTGGATGCCGGCAGCGGCACCGACTTCTCCAGCTGCGAGAACGGGATGGTGCCGGGGGCCGGCGCGGTGAGCTTGTCGCGTGAGGCGCGCGCCTTCTCGATGGGCAGGCGCAGCGCGAGCCGGGTCGCCAGCGGCATGGCGCGGGTGATGTCGACGGAGATGATCGTGGTGATGCCGAGGTCGGCGGGCATCGCCTGGATGACCGGGGCCATCTTGTCCCACGTGATGACGTGCCGCGCGCCGTGGTCGCGGAACTGCACCTCGAGCTCGTCGCGGGTGTACAGCGGGTTGTGCTCGACGACGATCGCCCCCAGGCGTAGCACGGCGTAGAAGGCGACCAGGTGCTGCGGGGCGTTGGGCAGGACCAGGGCGACGCGGTCGCCGGCCTTCACGCCCAGCTCGGCGAGGCCGCCCGCGACACGGGCGACACGGTCGGCCAGCTCGCGGTACGTCATCGAGGCGCCGAAGAACGTCACGGCGGGGAGATCGGCATACTGCGCGACCCGCTCGTCGAGCAGGTCCACGAGTGACCCGGTCGCCACCTCGATGTCCACCGGGGTCCCCTCGGCGTAGAAGCGGTTCCAGGCGCGGGTCTCGTTCATCTGCACTGGACAAGATTACGTCGCGGCGTCGCCGGGGTCAGAACGGCCGCGCCGTCGCGACACGCGGCACGCGGCCGTCGACGACTCGGCGGAGGGAGCGGAGGACGCCGACCACGGGGAGGGTGGTCGCGGGGCGTCCGGCGCGACATGATGGGGCGATGACGCCAGCCTTCGGTGGTCGCCGCGACGGATGGGCACGATGAGCGCGGTGGATGGCGCGTCGGCGGGGGCGCCGAGCCCCGGCCCGGTGACGGCCTTCCTCGAGGGGCTCGAATCGCAGTTCTCCCGCGTCGAGCGGTTCAAGGACACCGTCGATCCCGCCGCCGCCCGCGAGGGCCGGCGTATCGTGACGGAGTTCCTGACCCCCCGGGTCGCGGAGCTGCGCGCCGCCGCCGGGCTCCCCGCCGGACGCGGGCGCGTCGCGCACGGCCGGCGCCTGGCGGCCGAGGACGGCAGCCGCGTGGGGACGCAGGAGCTCCCCGTGTACGTCTACTGGGACACCGGCATCGACGGCGCCCCGGACCTCGTCCGCGCGTGCATGGAGCGACTGCGCGAGGTGCACCCCGATGCCCGCTTCCTCGATGCCGCCGGCATCCACGAGCTCATCGCCGTGCCCGAGCGCGTGACGGCGGTGCTGGCGCAAGACCACAAGGCCCACTACGCCGACTACCTGCGGGTGGCTCTGCTCGAACAGCACGGCGGCATCTGGGTGGATGCCACCTGCTGGCTGCCCGGGCCGTTGCAGGACGTGATCCTCACCTACCTCGATGCGGGCGTGGTCTACCCCCGCTGGACCCACCGGGAGATCGGCAACTGGTTCATCGCGTCGGTTCCGGGCTCGCTCATCATCACGCTGCAGCGGCTCGCGCTGGACATGTGGTGGCAGGAGCGCTCCGACGTGCCGGACTACTTCCTGTACCACCGGATCTTCGAGACCCTCTATGCGCTGATCCCCGAGTTCCGCGGGCAGTGGTCACGCGTGCCGCCGCTGTCGAGCACCGCGAGCCACCTGCTGCAGCTGAGCATGATGCAACCGTGGTTCCCCGGGGTCGCCGAGATCATGGCGCGCCTGTCGATCGTGCAGAAGCTCAGCTACAAGTACGACCCCGAGACCGTCCCGGAGGGCTCGATCCTGCACCGTCTGCTGCTGCAGCAGCCGCTGTGACGACCGGCGTCCCCGGCCTCGTGTGCACAACGACGCTGATCCGGCGACGAAACCGCGCGGGCGCGCGCGCAGCCCGGTCTCGGGCGCGGCATGGCGACGTTGTGCGCGCCGGCCGCGGCTGCCCGCTGGCGACCGCCGCGCGTCAGGAGCCGGAGCGGCCGGTGAAGTGGTCCATCGAGGAGTACACGTGGAAGACCTTGTCGGCCACGACGTCCCAGACGCGGGTGGGAAGCACGCCGCGCAGCGCCAGAGCGAGCTTGACCGTCCACGGGCGCAGCACCATCGGCGTGCCGCGCACAAGGCCACGCCACGCGGCGCGGGTGGCCTGCTGCGGCGTCATGATGGGGGTCAGCAGCGGGCCGCGCGCGCCGGCGAACATGCCGGTGGAGATGTAGCTGGGGCAGAAGGTCGTCACGCCGATGTGGCGGTGGCCGCGCGCCCGCAGTTCCAGCCGCACCGAGTCGCTCCAGCCGATCATCGCCCACTTGGATGCCGCGTAGACCGCCATGTTCGGGTTCGCCAGCGTGCCGGCGGCCGAGGCGATGTTGAGGATGCCCTTGGGGCGGGAGGTGTCGGAGATCATCGCCGGCAGAACCTCGCGGGTCAGCCACATGGCCGCGAGCGTGTTCACGCGCATGGTCAGTTCGATGTCGCGCTCGGGGTCGTTGTCCCAGAACACCCCGCCGCGCACGATGCCGGCGTTGTTGACGAGCACATCGGGCTCGCCGAGCTCCTCGCGCATGCGCGCCAGGCCCGCGACGATCTCCTCCTGGCGGGAGATGTCCACGCGGTAGGCGCGCACATCCACACCCGAGGCGCTGAGGCGCGCCGCCAGGGCGCTCGCCGTCTGCTCGTCCACGTCCCAGAGGGCGATGGCCCGCGCGCCGCCGGCGACGGCGCGACGGGCGAACAGCTCGCCCATCCCGCGCGCGCCGCCGGTGATCAGCACCGTGGCGCCGCGGATGGGATCGGGAGTGCGGGGCTGGGCGGTCATGCGGGACCCTTTCCGTCGTCTTCCGACAGCGTATCCGGGGCCCGCATGGCCGCTCGGTTCACCAGGTGGAGTCGCCGCGGATGACGGCATCCGACCCGCCGTCGATGTAGATCACCTGACCGCAGAGGTGCGCGTTCTCCTCGCTGACGAGCCAGGCCATGAGGCTGGCGACGTCGCCCGGCTCGAAGATGCCGTTGAGGGGCATGGGCACCCGCTCCAGCAGGGCCGCCTTGGCCTCCTCGGTGCCGGTGAGGTCGAAGGTCATGGGGGTGGCGACGACCCCGGGGGCCACCGCGTTGAGGGCGATGCCCGCCCCGGCCCACTCGGCCGTGGGGGCGACGCGCCGCAGCCAGCGGGCGAGGCCCTGCTTCGACGTGCCGTAGATGAGGTTCGCCACCTCCGGGCCTCCGGCGGCCAGCTCGGTCGCCCTGGCCAGTGCGGTCGGCTCGTCCTCGGCGAGGAAGGCCTGCAGCAGCGCCTCGTCGGGCGGGAACAGCGCCGCCATCGAGGTGGTGGCCACGGCGCGCGGGGCGGGCGAGGCGGCCAGCAGCGGCCGCAGCCCGGTGAGGGTGGCGACGGCGCCGAAGAAGTTGACCGCGGCGGTGGCGACGGTCGGCGACGACAGTCCCGCGTTGGCGATGACGACGTCGACGACGCCGTCCGAGAGGTCGGTGACCTCGGCGACCAGGGCCTCGCGGCCCTCGGTGGTCGTGAGGTCGACGTTCACGTCGGCCCCGGCGATGTCGACGCCGATCACGCGGTAGCCGCGTTCGGCGAGGAGCTCGGCGGCGGCCCGTCCGATTCCGCTGGCAGAACCGGTGATGACGGCTGTGCGGGTCATGGTCTGTGCCCTTTCTCTGGGGTTCCTATGGCCATGATTGCATGTGGTCTGACCAAAGGGAAGAGGGGCGCGGAGCCGTGATCGCCCGGGCCGTCAGTCCATCGTCAGCATCACCTTGATCGCCCGGCGCTCGTCCATCGCCTTGTAGCCTTCCGCAGCCTCTTCGAGGGGCAGCGACAGGTCGAAGACCTTGCCTGGGTCGATCTCGCGATCCCAGATGAGACGGATCAGCTCGGGCAGGAATCGCCGCACCGGGGCCGGGCCGCCGTGCAGGTGCACGAGGGAGAAGAAGAGCTCCCGGCCGGGAAGCTCCACGTCGTGCGACACGCCGACGAACCCGATGTGGCCGCCGGGACGTGTGGCGCGCAGGGCCTGCAGCATCGACTCGTGGGTGCCGACCGCCTCGATGACGGAGTGCGCGCCCAGCCCGCCGGTGAGCTCTTTGATGCGGGCGACGCCGGCGTCGCCGCGTTCCTCGACGATGTCGGTCGCGCCGAACTCGCGGGCCAGCGCCTGCCGGTCGGCGTGGCGGCTCATCGCGATGATGCGCTCGGCTCCCAGCCGCTGCGCGGCGAGCACGCCCATGAGTCCGACCGCGCCGTCGCCGACGACGACCACGGTCTTGCCGGGGCCGACGCCGGCGGCTGTCGCCGCGAACCAGCCCGTGCCGAGCACGTCGGATGCCGCGAGCAGCGACGGGATCAGGTCGGCATCGGGCGTGCCGGGGGTCGCGACGAGGGTGCCGTCGGCCAACGGGATGCGGGCGAACTCCGCCTGAGTGCCGATGCGCCCCATGGGCACGGCGTGCACGCAGCGCGATTCGTACCCATCGCGACAGATCTCGCAGGTGCCGTCGGAGGCGAAGAACGAGCCCACGACGAAGTCGCCCACCTTCACGGTGCGCACCTCGTCGCCGACCGCGGTGACGACGCCGGCGTACTCGTGCCCCATGGGCATGGGGCCGCGCACGGTGTCCGCACCCCGGTAAGGCCAGAGGTCGGAGCCGCAGATGCACGTCGCGGCCAGCTTGATGACGGCATCCGTCGGCTCGATGATCGTCGGGTCGTCGCGCTCTCCGACCTGCACCTGGCCGGGTGCCTCCAGGATCACTCCGCGCATCGCTGTACCTCCGTCGTCTTCGGGCCGGGCGGGGCGTCCGGCGCGTTCACGATAGCCCTTGTCCCCACGCGAGGGCAGAGGTTGCGGGGGCTGCGTCTGCAGGCCCGGAGGGCGCTCGCGCCCACCGTCATCGGGTGCCGAATCGATTCGATAGGATGTCTCATCGGCGTCCCGCGACGCCCACCGACCCGAAGCGTGAAGGCTCCCGCATGTCCACGTCCCTGACCACCGGCAGCCCCTGGCGCGTCATCCTGCTGTTCTCGGTTCCGCTGCTGCTGGGCAACGTGGTGCAGCAGATGTACCAGTTCGCCGACGCCGTGGTCGTCGGGAGGTGGCTGGGGGTCGAAGCCCTGGCGGCGGTCGGCGCTACCGGCAGCCTCTTCTTCTTTCTGCTCGGGTTCGTCTGGGGCCTGACGACCGGGTTCGCCATCCCCACGGCGCAGGCGTTCGGCGCCCGCGACGCGGCGGGCGTGCGCCGGTCCGTGGCCGCCGGCACGCTGCTCACCGCCATCGCGACGGTGCTGCTGACCATCGCCGGGCCGCTGCTGTCGGAGCCGATGCTGCTGCTGCTGCGCACGCCGGCGGAGCTCATGCCGCAGGCCACGGTCTTCGCGCAGGTGAGCTTCCTGGGCTCCGGGGCGATGCTGTTCTTCAACTACCTGTCGGCGATCATCCGCGCCATCGGGGACTCGCGCACGCCGCTGATCTTCCTCACCGTCGCGTGCGTCATCAATGTGGGGCTCGTGGTGCTGATGGTCGGCCCCCTGCAGTGGGGCATCGGGGGTGCGGCGCTGGCGACCGTCGTCGCCCAGGGGCTGTCCGTCGTGCTGTGCGTCGACTTCGTGCGCCGCCGCGTGCCGGCGCTGCAGATGCGCCGCAGCGACTGGCGGGTGTCATGGGAGGACCTCGCCGACCACCTTCGGCTCGGCCTGCCCATGGGCTTCCAGGCCTCCATCATCGCCATCGGCACCCTCGCCGTGCAGGTGCGCCTGAACGAGCTGGGCGCCGACGCGGTGGCCGCCTACACCACGGCCTCGCGCGTCGACTCGCTCGCCGTCGCGCTGCTGCAGTCGCTGGGCCTTGCCGTGTCGATGTACGTCGCGCAGAACTTCGGCGCGCGACGCCCCGACCGCATCCGCCGCGGCGTCGTGCAGTCGGTGTGGATGGCGATCGCGGCATCCGTCGTCGTCGGCGCCCTGCTCGTGCTGTTCGGCAGCGGTGTCGTGCGCCTGTTCGTCGGCGAGGGGTCGGATGCCGTCGTCGCCATGGCCGCCCTCATGCTCGTGATCAACGGCGTGAGTTACAGCCTGCTGGGTGTGCTCTTCGTCGTCCGCGGGGCCCTGCAGGGCCTCGGGCACACCCTCATCCCCACCGTCACCGGTGCGATCGAGCTCGTGATGCGCGTGGTCGCCGCCGTCGTGCTGGGGGGACTGATCGGGTTCGCCGGCGTCGCCTGGAGCAACCCGCTCGCATGGCTCGGTGCCGTCGTGCTGCTCGTGCCGGCGTACATCCGCGAGCACCGGCGTCTCGCCACCATGCCGGCGCTCCCCGCCACCCTCACCCCGACCACGCCCATCCCGGTGATCGGACCCGTCGACGGGTCGATGGCCGTCGACGCCGTCGTGACGCAGCCGGTGCCGGTCGTCGACCCCGGCGGTGCGCGTCGGCTGCGCCAGCGGATGCAGCGCGTGCGCGGCGCCCGCCGCGATCGCGACCGCAGCGGCCGCTGAAGTCGCGCTGGGACGAGGCCGCGACCGGCGCAGGTTGCGCCCGCCCGGGTCGCCGCCCGCAGGAACGCCGCCCACGGAGTCTGGCGGACGGTCGTCGGCTGTGGGATCATTCCGGCGTCCGCTGGGGGACCCGCCTCCGGCCGGACAGGGAGGACGATGATGCCCGATACCCGCGACGGCGACGACGGATCGTTCAGCGCTGACGAGCGCGCGGCCATGAAGCAGCGCGCGGCCGAACTCAAGGCCCAGGCCGCAGGCGGCAAGGGGGGAGCGAAGAAGGAGCGCGAGGCGCAGGCGTGCCTCGACGCGATCGCCGCGCTTCCCGAGCCCGACCGCTTCCTCGCCGAGCGGTTCCACACGGCGGTCACCGAGACGGCGCCGGATCTCGACCCGAAGACCTGGTACGGCTTCCCCTCGTACGCGCGGGACGGCAAGGTGCTGACCTTCTTCCAGCCGGCATCCAAGTTCGACACCCGCTACTCCACGATCGGCTTCAACGAGGAGGCCGCGCTCGACGACGGTGCGCTGTGGCCCACCGCGTTCGCGATCGTCGAGTACACCGACGCGGTCGACCGCACCGTGCGGACCCTCGTGGCCAAGGCCGTGGGCTGATCCAGGCCTCCCGCCGGGGTGCGCGCCGGTGTCGGCCCCGGCCTTGCGCGTGCCGGTGACCGGTTGGATGCTGGGCGCGACGGATTCGACAAGGAGGTCTGCCGTGCAGAAGATCGTTCCCAACATCTGGTTCGACCACAACGCGGCCGAGGCCGCCCGCTTCTACACCGACGCGTTTCCCGGCGCGACGGCCGACGTCACCGCCCGCTACCCGGCGGAGGGGCTGCCGGGGTTCCAGAGCGAGTTCGCCGGCGCGGAGCTGGGGATCGAGGTGGAGTTCGACGGGTACCGCCTGATGCTCATCAACGCGGGGCCGGAGTTCCGCCCCAACGCCTCGGTGTCCTTCATGGTGAACTTCGACTCGTTGCTGTTCTCCGGCGATGCCGCCAGCGCTCGCGGCGCTCTCGACGCGTTGTGGGAGAAGCTCATCGACGGCGGCGCGACGCTGATGGAGCTGGACGAGTACCCGTTCAGTCCCCGCTACGGCTGGCTGCGCGACCGCTACGGGGTCAACTGGCAGCTGATCCTGGGCGAAGGCGAGCCGCGCCCCTTCCTCATGCCGTCGCTGCTGTTCAACGGTCCGGCGCAGAACCGGGCGCGCGAGGCGGTGGACTTCTACATCGACCTCTTCGATCGCTCCGGGGTCGGCACCGTGGCCGAATACCCCGAGCCGACCGGGCCCGCCGTGGCCGGCGGGCTGATGTACGCCGACTTCCAGCTCGAGGGGCAGTGGTTCACGGCGGCGGACTCCGGCGTCGACATGGACGAGCCCTTCAGCCCGGGGGTGTCGCTCGTGGTGCGCTGCCGCGACCAGGCGGAGATCGATCGGCTGTGGGAGGCGCTGTCCGCGGTGCCCGAGGCGGAGCAGTGCGGCTGGCTCGTCGACCGGTTCGGCCTCAGCTGGCAGATCCTGCCCGAGAACATGGCGGAGCTCATGGCCCATCCGGGCGCGTACGCCCGCATGCTGGACATGCACAAGATCGTCATCGCCGACCTCTGAGCCGGTCTCCCGCGCAGCGGGGAGCGCCAGGGCGCCGGCCCGTCAGCCGGTCAGATCGGCGGGGTCGATCGAGACGATGCGGTCGTCCCCGGTGCGGGGGTCGCCACGGCCGTCGGTGTTGTTGGTGACGATCCACACGCGCCCGTCCGGAGCGGTGAGCACGTCGCGCAGGCGTCCGTATCGCCCCGCGAGGTGCTCGGTCGCGGCCGTCGGGTCGTCCACCGGCACGGCCCGCAGCACCTCACCGCGCAGATTCGCGATCAGCACGGTGTCATCGACGATCGCGATGCCGCTCGGGCTGGCAGCGGCGGTCGGCCACTGGGCGACCGGGTCGGTGAAACCGGCAGCCCCGGCGGCGCCCTCGACGGTGGGCCAGCCGTAGTTCGCGCCGGGCTCGATCACATTCAGCTCGTCCCAGGTGTTCTGGCCGAACTCGCTGGCGAACAGGCGCCCGTCGTCGGCCCATGCCAGGCCCTGCACGTTGCGGTGGCCCAGGCTGTACACCGGCGAGCCCGGGCGGGGGTTGTCCGCCGGCACGTCGCCGTCGGGCGTGACGCGCAGGATCTTCCCGTTTCGGGCATCCGGGTCCTGAGCCGCGTCGGGATCGCCGGCGTCACCCACGGGCACGTACAGCATCCCGTCGGGGCCGAACGCGATGCGCCCGGCATTGTGCGTACCGGATGCCGGCAGGCCGTCGATGACGGTGCGGGGCGAGCCGAGGGTCGTGGATCCCGCATCGCCCTCGATCGGGTACGCCTGCACCCGGTTGCCCGTGGGCGTCGTGGCGTAGGCGTACAGCTCGCCGTCGTGGAGGGCGAGGCCCAGCAGCCCGCCTTCGCCACCGTGCGCCACCCCCTCGATCACGGCGACGTCGCGCAACCCGCCGCCGGCGGTCCACTCGAAGACGCGTGCGGTGTCGCGCTCGCCGATCAGCGCCGCGTCCCGTCCCATCGTCACGACCGACCACGGCGACGTGAGGCCGGTCACCACGTCGAACGGCGGGCCGGACGCTGCGGTCCCAGGCGACGGGCGCGGCGTCGCGGTGGCCCCCGGGGCATCCGTCACTGCCGGAGCCGGAACGGCGGTGGGCGCGGCGGGCGGTGCCGCAGCACAGGCGGCCAGCGGGGCGGCGACCGCGACCGCGACCGCCGCCGCGAGGGCGAGCCTGCGCGGGGCTCGGCGGAGCGTCGAGGTCATGGTCCTCCCGGGGTGGGGAGGTCAGGCTACCAAGCGCCGTCCCGGCTCACACGGCCGGCGCCGTCGTGACCTTCGCCCGCTGGATCTCGGCATACAGGTCGTGCCGCAGCTCGGCGAACCTCGGCAGCGAGCGGGTGGTCAGCTGGTCGCGCTCCCTCGGCAGGTCGACGATCATCTCCCGCTGCACGAAGGTCGGCGACGACGACAGCACGATGACGCGCTCCGCGAGATACACCGCCTCGTCGATGTCGTGTGTGACGAACAGGGTCGTGATGCCGAGCTCGTCCCAGATCCGGCGGATGAGGTCTTCGAGGTCGGCGCGGGTCTGCGCGTCGACGGCGGCGAACGGCTCGTCCATGAGGAGCACCTTGGGCTGGTAGGCGATCGCCCGCGCGATGGCCGCGCGCTGCTGCATCCCGCCCGACATCTGCCAGGGGTAGGAGTCGGCGTTCGCGCCGAGACCGACGTGCTCGAGGGCGTCCCGCACCCGTTGCCGGCGTTCGGCGGCCGACAGACGCAGCTCCTTCAGCGGCAGCTCGACGTTCTGGCCGACCTTGAGCCACGGGAACAGGCTGCGGCCGTACTCCTGGAAGACGAGCGCCAGGCCCTTGGGCGGACCAGCGACCCGGCGCCCGTCGACGACCACCTCGCCGGCGGTGGGGGTCATGAGCCCGGCCATGTTCTTCAGCAGCGTGGTCTTGCCGCTGCCGGACGGGCCGACCAGGCAGACGAACTCGCCCTGGCGGACGGAGAAGTCCACGTCGCGGAGCGCCTCGAAGGCGGTCGGACCGCTGCCGTAGATCTTCTGGAGGTGGGTGACGCTGAGCATGGTGCGCACTCTTTTCGGTTCAGGATTCGTGGTCCGCCGCCCGCAGCCCCGTATACCAGCGGAGCACGCGCGTCTCGGCGAACTGAAGGACGAGGGAGGCGAGCAGTCCGAGGGTGCCGAGCACGATGATCCCGGTCCACATCTCGGGAAGCGCGAAGTTGCGTTGGAACTGCACGACCGAGAACCCGAGGCCGTTGGTGGCCGCGAACATCTCGGAGATGACCATCAGGATGATGCCGACCGATAGCCCCTGGCGCATTCCGGCGAAGATCTGCGGCGATGCGGCGGGGAGCACGAGGGCGATCAGCCGACGGGGCCGGCTGAGGTGGTACGAGCGGGCCGTCTCGGTCATGACCGGGTCCACCCCGCGCACGCCGTCGATCGTGTTGAGCAGGATCGGCCAGAGCGCCCCCAGCGTGATCACCGCGACCTTCATGCCGTCGCCGATCCCGGCGAACAGCGACACGACCGGCACCAGCACGGGGCCGGGAATGGCACGCACCAGCTCGAGGACCGGCTCGACGAACGCCCGCAGGCGCGGGTGCAGTCCGATCGCCGTGCCGAGCGCGACGGCGATGAGGGCGGCCGAGGCGAAGCCGATGGCGAGCCGTGCCACCGACGGGACGCCGTCGACGATGATGCTCGAGCCCCACCCGTCGTCGAGCCAGGTCTCGGGGAAGGCCCCGAGGATCTTCTGCAGCGAGGGAAAGTAGATGCTCTCGGAGTCGGCGCTGGCCACCCACCAGAGCACCGCCAGCAGAAGCGGCAGCGCGACGGCGTTGCCGACGACGGTCAGTCGTGAACGTCTCATGCGCCGCGCTCCGTCCGGGTCGAGTTGTGCCAGCGCAGCAGGTGGCGCTCGGCGATGCGGATGCCGGTGTTGACGGCGACGCCGAGCAGGCCCGTGACGATCACGAGGGCGTACAGCCGGTCGGTCGCGCCGGCGGACTCGGCGAGGGCGATGGCCTTGCCGATGCCCGGGGTGCCGATGAGCAGCTGCGCGGTCACCGTCAGCACGAGCGCGACGGTGGCCGCCAGGCGGATGCCGGTCATGACGAAGGGCAGGGCGCTCGGCCAGATGACCGTCGTCACCCGGCGCCACAGGCTGAGCCGGTACGAGCGGGCGGTCGCCATCACGACGGGGTCGACGTCGGCGGCGCCGTAGATGGTCTGCACGAGCACCTGCCAGAACGCGGCGTACACGACGAGCACGAGCGCCGACTCATAACGCGGCCCGAACAGGAGCACCACGAGCGGGATGAGCGCGACCGACGGAATCGGGCGCAGGATCTCGATGAGGGATGCCGTCGCGCGCCGCACCGGGGGCAGCTGGCCGATCACGAGACCCAGGGCGATCCCCGCCGCAGACGACAGCGTCAATCCCAGCGCCCACACGTAGAGCGTGTCGTAGATCGCCTGCCAGAGCGTTGCGTCGCCGAGCATGCCGACCAGCGCCGACAACACGGCGCTCGTCGGAGGGAGGTCCTGCGGCCGTACGACCCCGAGGGCCGGCAGCAGCTCGCCGGCGAGGCCGAAGACGAGAAGGCCGGCCGCCCCGAGCAGCGGGTTCACCAGCCGAGGCGGCAGGACCCGCCGCCGGGTGGAGCGGGAGGCCTGCACGGCCTCCCGCTCCGCGTGCGGCGCGGCTGCGGATCGCAGTTCCGCGGTCATCACTCGCCGAGGAAACTCGTGTAGTCGGGGTCCTCGCGCAGCACGCCGTAGGTCTTCGCGGCGGCGGCCAAGGCCTCCAGGCCGTCGCGGTTGATCTCCGGGTGCCAGGTGGGCATCGCGATCGTCTTGGCCGTGGCCTCGTCGAGCTCGTTGAAGTCGACCAGGGCGGCGCGGGTCGCCGCTTCGTCCTCCATCGCCAGGGCGAAGGACTCGTGCACGGCCGCGGTGAAGCGGGACACCAGATCGGCGTCGTCGGCGGCCAGCGCGGTGGAGGTGAAGAAGTACGCCGAGTCGAAGCTGTCGGACATGTCCGTCATCGGGCTCGCGACGATGGCGCCGCCTTCCGCGAGGATCTGGCTGCGGAAGGGCTCGGTGGTCCAGGCGGCATCCACTTCGCCGGCCGCCAGCTGCGCAGGCATGTTGGGGTAGGGGATCTCGACGAAGGTCACGGCATCGGGGTCGCCACCGGCGGCGGCGATGGAGTTGCGGATCGTGATCTCGCCGAAGTTGCCGAGGGCGTTGATGGCGACGCGCTTGCCCTGCAGGTCCAGCGCGTCCTCGATGCCGCTGTCGGCGAGGGCCGCGACCTCGGTGGCATCCGCGCCGGCGACGCCCGACGAGCTCGACCCGTTGGAGACGATCTGGATCGGGATGCTGTTCTCGTGGGCGACCAGCAGCGACACGACGTTGCTGTAGCCGAAGTCGTACTCTCCCGACACGACGGCCGGCACGATGGCCGCGCCGCCCTGGGCGAACTCCAGCTCGAGGTCGATGCCGTGCTCCTCGAACACCCCGGCCTCCAGGCCCATGTGGATCGGCACGAGGTCGGCGATGGCGAGGATGCCGACGGTGACGCTGTCCAGCGTCGTGGCATCCGCTGCGTCGGGAGTGCTCTCCCCGGCGGGGCTGCTCGGGCTGCAGGCGGTGAGCACGGCGGCCAGGGTGGCGACGGCGGCAACGGCCGCGGCGCGGGTGGATGTCTTCATGCGGGGCTTCCTTCGGTTCGGGTTCGGATTCGGGTTCGGGCGGGTGAGGGCGCGGACGGGGGACGAGGGAGCGGCGACGGATCAGGCGGCGTCGACGGGGATGGCGTCGACGGGGGTCAGCAGGCGTTCGGCCTCGGCGCGCAGCAGCGTTCCCCAGGCCTCGATCGCCGCGGGCGTGCATCGGAAGCTCGGGGCGACGACGCTGAGGGCCGCGAGCGTGCGACCCCCCGAGCGCAGCGGCACGGCGACGGCGGTGGCATCCGATTCGACCTCGCCCTCCGCGACGGCGTAGCCGCGCGTCAGACCGACGCCGTCCAGGGCGGCACCCGCAGCGGTGCCGGCCAGCGGGATCGATTCACCGACCCACGACCGGTGGCGCACCGCCCGCGTCCCCTCGAGGGCGGCGATGTAGGAGGCGGTGTCGGCGTGGGAGCGGATGCTGAGATAGACCGATTCCCCGGTGAGCGCGACGATGCGCTGCATCGCCGGCCAGACGAGGTCGACCAGGGTGTCCGCTCCGAGTGCGCGCAGACCGAACTGCAGCACCCGCCCGCCGGGGACGAACTCGCCGGACTCCTCGCGGCGCACGAATCCGGTCTTCTCCAGCGTGCGCAGCAGTCGCAGTGCTGTGCTCGGGGCCAGCCCGGTCGCGCGGGACGCGGCGGAGAGGGTGACGCGACCGCGCTCGCACACGATCGCGAGCAGCGACAGTGTGCGTTCCGCCGAACGCGTCGCGACTTCGGTCATGGCAGGTCTCCTCCGGTCGCGTCGAACGTATCCACGCGAGATGCACCGGCCTTTTCGCCCACGTTTCCGGCAGGCAACAGATGTTTGCCGCTCTGTGGAAAGGCCGCTCGGACGGGCAGGGCGGCCAGCCTTACCCCAGCCGCGGGCGAACTACACTGGAAGGGTTCCCCTTCGCTTCGAGCTGACGAGTTCCGCCGTGTCCGACACCTCCGCCCGTACGTTCGACGTGCGCCACCTGCAGCTCGCGCGCGCCCTGTTCGCGCTGACCGCGGGGATCATGATCACGTTCACCCCCGACCACTCCGCCGTGGTCGGCCTGGCGGTGTTCAGCGGGTTCGCCGTGGCGACCGCCCTCGTGCTGCTGCTGTCGGCCTGGCTCGTCTACCCGGCCGGCCGGCGCGGCACGGTCGTGCTCCTCGGCATCCTGACCCTGCTCGCGGGCATGGTCGGCGGGGTGTCGGGGTGGCGCACCACCACCACGTTCTTCGTCCTCATCATCGTCTGGGCGCTGGCGAGCGGCGCCACCGAGCTGGTCTCCGGCATCCTCGCCCGCCGTCGGGCGCGGGCAGAGGACTCGCCCGCCACGGCCGTCGAGCGGGGAGAGGCCCGTGACGCCATCGTCGTCGGTGCGCTGACGCTCGCCCTCGGGCTCGGGATGCTGGCCGTGCCCGCCGGCTACCGTCTGGACTACTTCGTCGACGAGGCCGGCTCCTGGTTCACCCTCACCGGCACCGTCATCGGCGTCGGCATCTTCGGCGCCTACGCGGCGATCATCGGGGTCTTCCTCGGCATCGCGGGGTTCTCGCCGCGCCCCACCGACACCGGGGCCCAGCCCCCGGTCGTCACCGAATCCGGAGGTCGGTCATGACCGAGCCCACCCGTCCCACCCGTCGCGAGCTGCTCAAGCCCGTGCAGCTGCTGGGGTTCGCCTTCGCCGCCGCGGCCTTCGGGGGGCTCGTGACCCTCATGTCGATGGGGGCGCTGCAGGCCGGGCCTGCTGAGGACATCCAGCGGGCATGGGTCGTCGCCGCCATCGTGGCGGGGGTGTCATTCATCGCGACGCTGGTCGTGGTCGCGCTGCTCATCCTCGTGGTCGACCCGGCGCAGGTGACCAAGACCATCGACGGGCCGGTCATGCGCACCGACCGCAGTGACGCCGGCGACGCCGGAGAGGCGCCGGACGGCGACGACAAGCGCTGACGCCGCGCTCACCCGCCCGAGCGGGGCTCACCCGCAGGAGGGAGTGCTCACCCCGCGGGGCGGATGCTCACTCCGCGAGCAGGGTGTCGACGAGGGCGGCGGCCAGGCCGGTGTAGCCGGCAGGGGTGAGCGCCAGCAGACGCTGCTTCGCCGCGTCGCCGATGTCCAGTCCGCTCACGAACTCCGCGAGCTCGGCGGCGCCGACGCGGCGGCCACGGGTGAGGTCCTTCAGCAGCGCGTAGGGGTCGGTGATCTGCGAGCGGCCGGCGACGATCTCCGCGCGCACGACGGTCTGGATCGCCTCGGCCAGCACCTCCCAGTTGGCGTCGAGGTCGCCCAGCAGCACCTCGCGCGACAGTGAGATCTCACCGAGACCGCGCTCGAGGTTGTCCAGCGCGAGCAGCGAGTGCCCGAACGCGACGCCGATGTTGCGCTGCGTCGTGGAGTCCGTGAGGTCGCGCTGCTGCCGTGACGTGACGAGGGTCTGCGCGAGGGTGCCGAACAGTCCGCCGGCGATCTCGAGGTTCGCCTCGGCGTTCTCGAAGCGGATCGGGTTGATCTTGTGCGGCATCGTCGACGATCCGGTGGCCCCGGCGACCGGGATCTGGGCGAAGAAGCCCATCGAGATGTACGTCCAGACATCGGTGGCGAGGTTGTGCAGGATGCCGCCGGCGTGGCGGGCGCGGTCGTACAGCTCCACCTGCCAGTCGTGCGACTCGATCTGCGTCGTCAGCGGGTTGAAGCCGATGCCCAGCCCTTCGATGAAGCCGCGCGACAGCGCGGGCCAGTCCACATCGGGCTCGGCGGCCACGTGGGCCGACCAGGTGCCGGTGGCGCCGGAGAACTTCGCGAGGTACTCGCCGCCCGCGATCTGCGCGGCGACGCGCTCGAGCCGCCAGACGAACACGCCGAGCTCCTTGCCCATCGTCGAGGGGGTCGCCGGCTGCCCGTGGGTGCGTGAGAGCATCGCGGCATCCTTGTGCTCGACGGCCAGCGCGCGCAGCTTCTCGATGACCGAGCGCAGCTTCGGCAGCCACACCCGCTCGACGGCGCGCTGCACGGTCAGGGCGTACGAAGCGGAGTTGATGTCCTCGCTCGTGCAGGCGAAGTGCGCGAGCTCGGCGATGCCGTGCAGTCCCAGCGTCGACAGCCGGTCGCGCACGAGGTACTCGACGGCCTTCACGTCGTGGCGGGTCACCGCCTCCTTCTCGGCCAGCCAGTCGATCTCGCTCTGACCGAACTCGCGGTACAGGCGCCGCAGGGCGGTCTTGTCGGCCTCGGACAGCGGGGCGGTGCCGAACAGCGACCGATCGGTGAGGGCGATGATCCACTCGACCTCGACCTCGACCCGGGCGCGGTTGAGGCCGGCCTCGGAGAGATAGTCGGCCAGACCGGACACGGCCGCGCGGTAGCGACCGTCGAGGGGGCTGAGCGGCTGCGGGGGGAGGGACGTGGACACGCGGTCTCCGATGGCTGGGGCGCGGCTCGGCGCGCTCAGCGGAGCTGGCGGACCGCGGGTTCGAGTTGCCGGAAGAGCGCCCGGCACGCGTTCTCGATCATACCGAGCACCTCATCGAACATCTCCGCGCCCGCGTAGTACGGGTCGGGCACGTCGAGCTGCTCGCCGGCGGCGGCGTCGAACGTGCGCAGCAGGGACACCTTGTCCGCGTCGGTGGGCGTGCGCGCCCACTGCAGGAGGATCCGCTCGTGGCTGCGGTCGAGGGCGACGACGAGATCGGAGGCGTGGAAGTCCTCCTGCATGAACTGCCGCGCCCGATGGCGTTCGCCGTCGTAGCCGCGTCGTGCCAGCGCCTCGAGGGTGCGGGAGTCGGCGCGTTCGCCCACGTGCCAGTCGCCGGTGCCTGCGCTCCACGACGAGACGCGATGATCGAGCCCCGCCCGCTGCGAGAGCGAACGGAACACGACATCGGCCATGGGTGAGCGGCAGATGTTCCCGGTGCAGACGAAGACGACGCGGAACGGGTCCACGGCGGCGGTCATCCACCCATCATGGCGACTCCGCGGCCGTCTGCACAGGCCCCGATTCGGCGCGAGATGTCCACGGATCGCTCACGGCCGCCCCGCGCGTGCGCGCGCACCGCGAGAGTCGAGGGCATGCAGAACGCCGGCCGCGCAGAGATCGAGCGGGTGGATGCCGCCTCTCGCCGCATCGCCGCGGTCGCCGCCGATCTGGCCGGGCTGCGCGCGCGAGCCGGCGCTCTGGCCGCGCAGACCGACTGGCAGTCCAGCGCCGCCGAGGCCTTCCGCGCCTCGGTGGCCGACTGGTCGACGGCGATCTGGCTGCTCGACTGGCCGCTGGAGCGGCTGCAGCAGGGGCTCCGGCGCACGCGGGCCATGCTCGAGAGCCTGTCGCCGCCGTCGTCATGAGCGCGCTGGAGATCCGCGGCGGCGGGGCCGTGGCCGTCGACACGGCGTCGCTGGATGCCGCCGCCGCCGGATTCGAGCTCGTCGCGGCCGACCTCGACGACGCGGGTGCGGGTGCGCGCGCCGCAGCGGCCGAGGTGATCGGGGTGATGTTCGCCGATCAAGACGGGCTGGATGCGCTCGCCGACGACATCGCCGCGCTCGCCGCCGCGGCCCGCGACCTGGCCGCGCGGCTGCGCCAGGCCTCCGAGGTGTACGCGATCGTCGAGCTCCGCGCGGCGCTGGCGGCGGCGCAGGCGCGCGGCGACGGTGCGATGATCGTGCGGGCTCGGATGGCGCTCGCCCTCGCGCGTCTGGATGACCCCGACGCCGCGCGGGCGGCGGATGCCGCAGTGGCGGCCTGGCGCGCCGACACCGGTGCGGCGCTGGGCGGTCAGGCGCTGGCATTGGCCCTTCATGCCGGCCCCTTCGCCGTCGGTGCACTGTCGGTGGGCCTGCCCGTGCTCCGGCAGGTGATCCGCGCCCGCGGTGGCGGCACGATCCATGCGGCATCCGCACCGCCGGCGCCGGCGCCGCCCGCGGACCTGCTGCCGCTGCGACGCACCGCCCGCGGCGGCCCGCCGGCGTCGCTGGCCGAGGCGGCATCCCGCGTGCCGGGGGAGGGTCAGGCTCGCATACGGGTGGAGAAGTACACCATGCCCGACGGCTCCGCCCAGTTCGCCGTCTACATCGCCGGCACGCAGACACCCACCGCCGGGGGGACCGACCCGTTCGACATGCAGTCGAACCTGGAGCTCTACGGCGGCGGGCTGTCCGCGTCGTACACCGCGGTCGTCGCGGCACTGCAGGCGGCGGGCGCGGGCGAGGGCGACGCCGTGCACGCCTTCGGTCACTCCCAGGGCGGCATGATCGCCGCGCGTCTGGCCGCAGAGGGCGCATTCGACACCCGCACCGTGGTCACCTTCGGCTCGCCGGTCGTGGCCGCCGTCGGCACGCAGACCCTGAGCGTCACGGTGCGCCATGCCGACGACCCCGTCGTCGCGCTCACCGACGGCGGCCTGCCTGAAGCTGCCGGGGCACCCGGCAGCTTCGTCGCCGAGCGGCTTGCCGACCCGCGCCCGGATGTCGGGGACCTGCTCGCGCCGAGCCACCACATGACCGCCTACGTCGACAGCGCCGAACAGCTCGACGTCAGCGCCGATCCGCGCATGGGCGCCGTACGGGCGGTCTGGGCGGATCTCGGCGCCGCGGTCGCGGTCGAGACGGCGGTCTGGGGTGCGGTGCGGCCGGGCGACCCGGTCAGACGCGGCGGCGCTGCGGGCGCAGGATGATGCCGAAGATCCAGTTGATGAGGGAGATGACGATCGCCGCGACGACGCCCCACCAGAAGTCCTCCACGCGCAGGCCCCATTGCCAGAACGAGGTGATCCACGCCGTCAGCCACAGCAGGAAGCCGTTGATGATCAGCGAGATGAGACCGAGGGTGAGGATGTACAGCGGGAAGGCGACGATCTTCACCACCGTGCCGATGACGGTGTTCACGATCGCGAAGATCGCGGCCACCGCGAGCAGGGTCAGCACCAGCTGGAGCGTCTCGCCCGGGGGGAAGGCGATGACCGTGACCTGCAGCACCGGAATCAGGGTGGCGATCCAGATGGCGAACGCGTTGATGACCACACGGATGATGAATCGCATGCTCTGCAGTGTGGCATGAGCCCTTGCGCGGGCCCGACAGACGCGCGTGACATGCGCGGGCTGCGGGCGCTTGTAGGCTCACAATCGTGACTGAGGCCCCTACGCCCCCGCCCGTGCGCATCCGTCCCGAGATCGCGGCCCTTCCTGCCTACAAGCAGGGACGCCAGGCCGGCGCCGACGCGTTCAAGCTGTCGAGCAATGAGAACCCGTTCGAGCCGCTGCCCAGCGTCGTCGAGGCGCTGCGCACCGTGACCTCGGTCAATCGCTACCCCGACGCATCGGCGTCGCGGCTGCGCGCCCGGCTGGCCGCCCGGTTCGGTGTGGGCGCCGACAGCGTGCACGTCGCCGCCGGCAGCGTGTCGATCCTGCAGCAGCTCGCGCTCGCGACCTGCGGGCCGGGCGACGAGCTGATGTACGCCTGGCGCTCGTTCGAGGCCTACCCGGGGCTGGCCGCGGTGGCCGGCGCGACGGCGATCGCCGTGCCCCTCACCGCCGACGGCGCGCATGATCTCGACGCGATGGCCGACGCGGTGACCGAGCGCACCCGCATGGTGCTCGTGTGCAGCCCGAACAACCCCACCGGACCCATCGTCACGCAGCGGGACTTCGAGGCCTTCCTCGACCGTCTTCCCCGCGACCTGCTCGTCGTGCTCGACGAGGCGTACGCCGAGTTCGTCACCGACCCCGCCGCCGTCGACGGCGGCCGGGTGCTGGCGGCGGGGCACCCGAACGTCGTCGTGCTGCGCACCTTCTCCAAGGCCTACGGGCTCGCCGGGCTGCGGATCGGCTACGGCGTGGGAAACCCGCGCGTCCTCGACGCGGCGCGCACGACCGGCATCCCGCTGTCGGTCACGGCTCAGGCCGAAGGTGCGGCGCTGGCCAGCCTCGATGCCGAGGACGAGCTCATCGCCCGCGTCGCCGTGATCACCGACCGTCGCGACCGCCTCGCGTCGATCCTGCGGGAGATCGGCTGGAACGTTCCCGAGGCGCAGGGCAACTTCGTGTGGCTGCCCGCCGCGGAGTACACCCTCGAGGTCGCCCCGCGCTTCGAGGATGCCGGGCTGGTCGTGCGTCCCTTCGCCGGGGACGGCGTGCGCATCTCGGTCGGCGAAGAGGAGTCGCTCCCCGACATCGCCGAGGCCGCCGCGTCGGCGCTCTCACTGCTGCCCGCTGACCACCCGGCACGCCGGCGCTGACGCCCCGGAACACCGCGATCCGGCGACCGGACTGTGGATCGGACACTGCGGATCGCGGCATCCGTTGTGGGATGTCCAGCACGGCGGGCACCGCGGGGGGCATTAGCGTAGGACCATGATCCAGCCCGAAGATCCCGCCCTCGTGCGCGTCCTCGCGGCCGACGGATCGTTCGCGCCGACCCCCGCCGCCGAGCCGTACCTCGACCTCGTCGAGGCGATCGACGACGCCGACCTCGAGCGGTTCTACCGCGACATGGTCATCAGCCGCGCGTTCGACCGGCAGGCGACGAACCTGCAGCGACAGGGCCAGCTGGCGCTGTGGCCGCCGTCGTTCGGGCAGGAGGCCGCGCAGGTCGGCTCGGCCCGCGCCGCGCGTGCACAGGACCACATCTTCCCGTCGTACCGCGAGCACGTCGTGTGCACCATCCGCGGCGTCGATCCGGTCGACATCATCCGTCTCATGCGCGGACTCACCCACGGCGGCTGGGACCCGGCGGACCCGGGCAACGGCAACACCCGCCCGTACACGCTCGTGCTCGGTGCGCACACGCTGCACGCCACCGGGTACGGCATGGGCCTGGTCTTCGACGGCCGCACCGCCACCGGCGACCCCGAGCGCGACGAGGCGGTCGTGGTCTACTACGGCGACGGAGCGTCCAGCCAGGGCGATGTGCACGAGGCCATGGTGTTCGCGGCGAGCTACCGCGTGCCCCAGGTGTTCTTCCTGCAGAACAACCAGTGGGCGATCTCGGTGCCGGTGGCAACGCAGTCGCGCACCCCGCTGCACCTGCGGGCCGCGGGCTACATGCCCTCGATCCTCGTCGACGGCAACGACGTGCTCGCCAGCTACGCCGTCACCAGACGCGCCCTCGACGAGGCGCGCGCCGGCGACGGGCCGCGCGCCATCGAGGCGATGACCTACCGCATGGGCGCGCACACGACCAGCGACGACCCCACGAAGTACCGCACCTCCGACGAGGAGCAGTCCTGGACGCAGCGCGACCCGCTGGTGCGCATGCGCACCTTCCTGCAGGGGCGCGGCGCGGCGGACGAGTTCTTCGCCGACGTCGACGCCGAGGCGCAGGCGCTCGCCGACGACGTGCGCACCCGCACCAACGCGCTCGGGACGATCCCCGCCGAGTCGATGTTCGCCCATGTCTACAGCGAGGCGCATCCGCTCATCGACGAGCAGCGACAGTGGCTGGCCGACTATGAGGCGGCGTTCACGGAGGAGGCATCATGACCGCTCCGACGACGACGGCCGCGACGACGGCGGCGACCACCGCCGCGGTGACCAGCATGCCGCTGGGCCGCGCGCTGAACGCCGGGCTCCGCGCGGCCATGGCCGCCGACGACCACGTGCTGCTGATGGGCGAGGACATCGGCCGCCTGGGCGGCGTGTTCCGCGTGACCGAAGGGCTGCAGGCCGAGTTCGGCGAGCAGCGCGTGCTCGACACCCCGCTCGCGGAATCGGGCATCATCGGCACCGCGATCGGGCTGGCCATGGCGGGGTTCCGCCCGGTCGTCGAGATCCAGTTCGACGGCTTCGTCTTTCCCGGGTTCGACCAGATCACCACCCAGCTGGCCAAGCTCACCAACCGCTCCGAGGGCCGGCTGCAGATGCCGGTCGTCATCCGCATCCCCTACGGCGGGCACATCGGCGCCGTCGAGCACCACCAGGAGAGCCCGGAGGCGTACTTCACGCACACCGCGGGCCTGCGGGTCGTGTCGCCGTCGACCGCGAACGACGCCTACTGGATGATCCAGGATGCCATCGCCTCGCCCGACCCGGTGATCTTCCTCGAGCCGAAGGCCAGGTACTGGGCCAAGGGCGAGGTCGACACCACGGCGCGTGCCGTGCCGTTGCACGCCTCCCGCGTCGTGCGCCGCGGCACGGATGTCACCCTGGTCGGTCACGGCGCCATGGTCACCACCCTGCTGCAGGCCGCCGCGCTCGCCGAAGGCGAGGGCACCTCGTGCGAGGTGATCGACCTGCGCTCGCTGTCGCCCGTCGACTACGCCCCGATCCTCGACTCGGTGCGTCGCACCGGCCGCATGGTCTACGCGCAGGAGGCGCCCGGCTTCACGTCGGTGGGGTCGGAGGTGGCCGCCACCGTCATGGAGCGCGCCTTCTACGCCCTCGAGGCCCCGGTGCTGCGGGTGTCGGGCTTCGATGTGCCGTTCCCGCCCGCGAAGCTGGAGGGCGTCTACCTTCCGGATGCCGATCGCATCCTCGAGGCAGTCGATCGCGTTCTCGCCCATTGAGGCCGCAGGGCCGCTGCGAAAGGACCACGCATGAGCACGCAGACCTTCGTCCTGCCCGACGTCGGTGAGGGACTGACCGAGGCCGAGATCGTGCAGTGGCGCGTGGCGCCCGGCGATGCCGTCGCCGTGAACGACGTCATCGTCGAGATCGAGACGGCCAAGTCCCTCGTCGAGCTGCCGTCGCCGTTCGCCGGCACGGTGGGCGAGCTGCTGGCCGCAGAGGGCGCCACGGTCGCCGTGGGCGCCCCGATCATCACGATCGCCGCCGCCGCGGCCCAGGTCGCGGAGCCCGCGGTGGTCGGGCATTCCGAGCACGGCGAGCCGGCGGCATCCGACGAGGGCGGCGGCTCGGTGCTGGTGGGATACGGCACTCCCGGCGCCGTCGCGTCACGGCGCGGCCCGGCGCGCAGTCACAGCCCGCAGCAGCAGGTGCGCGCCTCGGCCGGCGTGATCGCGAAGCCGCCGATCCGCAAGCTCGCGCGAGACCTGGGTGTCGAGCTCTCCACGGTGACCCCGACCGGCCCGGCGGGGGCGGTGACGCGGGAGGACGTGCTCGCGCAGGCGTCGCAGGCCAGCGTCTTCCGCAACCTGCAGACCCCCGACCGGCCCGAGGAGCGGGAGCAGACCATCCCGGTCGCCGCGCCCGCCGCATCGCCCGCGCCCGCCGCGGACGACGGCCGCGAGGAGACGATCCCGGTGAAGGGCGTGCGCAAGGCCACCGCTTCGGCGATGGTGCGCTCGGCCTACACCGCGCCGCACGTGTCGGTCTGGACCGACGTCGACGCCAGCCGCACGATGGAGCTGGTCAAGCGGCTGAAGACGTCGCCCGACTTCGCCGACATCAAGGTGTCTCCGCTGCTGATCATGGCCCGCGCCGTCATCTGGGCGGTGCGGCGGACGCCGATGATCAACGCCGCCTGGATCGACACCGACGACGGCGCGGAGATCCGGGTGCGCAACTACGTGAACCTCGGCATCGCGGCGGCCACCCCGCGGGGCCTGCTCGTGCCGAACATCAAGGACGCGCAGGACCTGAGCATGCGCGAGCTCGCGCGGGCGCTGGAGCGTCTCACGGTGACGGCGCGCGAGGGGCGCACCGCCCCGGCCGACCAGCAGGGCGGCACGATCACGATCACCAACATCGGCGTCTTCGGCATGGATGCCGGCACCCCCACGATCAACCCGGGGGAGTCGGGCATCGTCGCGATGGGCGCGATCCGTCAGAAGCCGTGGGTCGTCGACGGCGAGGTGCGCCCCCGGTGGGTCACCACCGTCTCGGGCTCGTTCGACCATCGCGTGATCGACGGCGACGCGATGAGCCGGTTCATCGCCGACGTGGCATCCGTGCTCGAGGAGCCCGCGCTGCTGCTGGACTGACCCCCGGCGGCGCCGCTCAGGCGACGGGGTCGGTGGATGCCACGGCGGGAGACGTCTCGGCCGCGGGGTCACGGCGGCGGGCCAGCGCGCCGAGCAGGGCCGCAGGGTCTGCAGTCGCGGCTGCGGCCGCGGCGTTCTCGGAGGCGACGGCGGCCACGATCTCGGCCCGCTGAATGCGGGTCTCCCGCGGCGCCTGGATGCCGATGCGCACGCTGTCGCCCTTGACGTCGAGCACCGTCACCTCGATGTCGTCGCCGATGATCACCCGCTCACCGATCCGCCTCGTCAACACCAGCATTCGTTCACCCTACTTCCGTCACGCCGGTTCGATGGCCTGGGCGTGGTTCGCGGTGTCGCGGACGACCCCCACCGTGTCGATCGTGAGGCCGCCCGAAGTGGCCTCGGTGTACGACAGCACCGGCAGGCCGTCGGCCTGCGCGGAGATGAGCCGCCGCACGGCCGAGCGCAGTGACGGCGCGCACACCAGCACCGGCTCGCCCCCCGGGCCGGCCGCCGCCGCTGCGGCACGGGTGGATTCGATGACCGCCTCCAGGCGCTGCGGGTCGAACGCGATCTGCGGGCCGTCCTCGCCCGGGCGCAGGGCCTCGAGCATCGCCTGCTCCAGCAGCGGATTGATCATGATGATGCGCAGCCGGCCGTTCTCCGCGAAGCGGGCGGCCACCGCCGGCCCCAGTGCGGCGCGGGCGGCCTCGATGAGGCCCTCCGGCTCGGTGGAGGTCTTGGCGCGCAGCGCCAGCGCCTCGTAGATGCGTGCGAGGTCGTTGATGGCCACCCGTTCCGACAGCAGCCCCTGCAGCACGCGCTGCACCTCGGCGAGGGAGAGCAGCGCAGGGGTGAGCTCTTCCACCGCGGCGGGGCTGATCTCGCGCAGCCCGTCGGTGAGGCGGCGGACGTCCTCACGGCTGAGCAGGCGGGCGGCATGGGCCTGGATGATGCTCGACAAGTGGGTGATGATGACGCTGGCCCGGTCGATGACGGTCGCCCCCGACAGCTCCGCGCTGTGCCGCATCTCCAGCGGCACCCACTTGCCGTCGATCCCGAACACGGGCTCGGGCGAGGACTCCCCGGGCAGGGAATCCAAACCCTGGCCGAGGGCGAGCAGCGACCCGCGTGGGGCGACGCCGCGGCCGGCCTCGACTCCGGCGACCCGGATCACGTAGGTCGTGGGAGGCAGTTCGATGCTGTCGCGGGTGCGCACGGGAGGCACCACGAGACCCATCTCGCCGGCGATCTTGCGGCGCAGCGACTTCACCCGGGACAGCAGGTCGTCGGGCCCGCCCGTGACGAGGTCGACGATGTCGGGGGCCAGCAGGATCTCCAGGGAGTGAACGCGCATGCGCTCGATGAGCTCCTCCGTGCCGTCCAGGGCCGGGGCCGTCGCGGTGGCCGCGTCATCCTCGCCGCCGCCGGTGGCCCCGCCTTCCTTCATCCGCTGGGCGACCAGCAGCAGCACGGCCGCGATCGCCAGGAACGGCAGCATCGGCATCCCGGGGATGAGCGACATCGCCGCAGCCGCCCCGCCCGCGATCATCAGCGCGTTGCGCGACTGGCCGAGCTGCGCCATGGACTCCTCGCCCATCTCCGCCTCGGCGTTGGAGCGGGTGACGATCATGCCGGTGGCCACCGCCATGAGCAGTGCCGGGATCTGGGTGACCAGTCCGTCGCCGATCGTGAGGATCGCGTAGGTGTTGAGCGCCTCGCCGATCTCCATGCCGTGGCTCATGACGCCGATGGCGATGCCACCCACGAGGTTGATGATGATGATCACGAGGCCGGCGATGGCATCGCCCTTGACGAACTTCGACGCACCGTCCATCGCGCCGTAGAAGTCGGCTTCGGCGGCCACCTCCGCGCGCCGTCGGCGGGCCTCGTCGTCGGTGATGAGACCCGCGTTCAGGTCGGCGTCGATCGCCATCTGCTTGCCGGGCATGGCATCCAGCGTGAAGCGCGCGCCCACTTCGGCCACGCGCTCGGCGCCCTTGGTGACCACGACGAACTGGATGACGATGAGGATGAGGAACACCACGAAGCCGATCACCAGTGACCCGCCGACCGCGATCGCACCGAACGCGTCGATCACCTGTCCGGCGTGCGCCTCGCCCAGCACGAGCTTGGTGGAGGCGACGTTCAGGCCGAGGCGGAAGAGCGTGGCCACCAGCAGCAGCGACGGGAACACCGAGAAGTCGAGCGGCTTGCGCACGAACATCGACGTCAGCAGCACCAGCAGCGCGAACAGGATGTTGGTGATGATGAGCACGTCGAGCAGGAACGGCGGCACCGGCACCACGAGCAGCATGATGATGCCCACCACGCCGACGGGGATCGCCGATCTGTTCAGGATCTTCTTCACGGGGACTTCCTCTGCGGGAGGGTGTGGACGCCACGGGCGGCGCCACGGCGTTTGAGGCCGTCGACGAACACGAGAACGCGTGCGACGGCGGTGTACAGGTCGGCCGGGATCTCCTGACCGAGCTCGCACGCGCCGTGCACGGCGCGCGCCAGGGGGATGTCTCGGACCATCGGCACGCCGGCTTCGGCCGCGCGGTCGCGGATGCGCTCGGCGATGAGCCCGCTTCCTTTCGCGACGACCCGCGGTGCGGACTTGCCCGGTTCGTAGCGCAGCGCCACCGCGACGTGGGTGGGGTTGACCAGCACCACGTCGGCGTCGCCCACCGCGGCGATCATGCGGTTGCGGCTGAGCGCCAGCTGCCGCGCCCGTCGCTGCCCGCGGATGAGCGGGTCGCCCTCGGAGCGCTTGTGCTCGTCACGGGCTTCCTTCTTGGTCATGCGGGTGTGCTTGCGGTTGCGCCGGATGACGACGAGGACGTCCACCGCCGCCAGGGCGATGCCCACGGCGACCGCCGTGATCAGCAGCGAAGCCGTGCCGGAGGCGGCGATCTCCAGCAGGCGCGAGACCGAGTGGGTGCCCGTGGCGGTGAGCACGGGCACGAGGCCCGAGATGATGAGGTACAGCCCCAGGCCGATCGCGACCGTCTTCAGCAGCGCCTTGACGCCCTCCCACAGCGCCTGCATGCCGAACAGCCGCTTGACGCCCGAGACGACGTTGAACTGCTCGAAGCGCGAGGGGATGCCGCGCAGGTGCACGCCGCCCTGGGCGATCGCGGCGATGAGGGTCACGATGGCGACGACGGCGAGCAGGCCGCCGAGGATGCCCGGGATGGACGCGAGACCGGCTTGGAGCACCGCCACGGCATCCTGCGGCGCGGGGTTGCGGATGATCGAGACGATCGCGACGAACTGCTGACCGCCGGCATCGGCGCCCGCGCCGATCGCCGTTGCCATCATGGCCGCTGCGGCGGCGATGCCCAGCCAGGCGGTGAAGTCCTGGCTGCGGGTGAGCTTTCCCTTCCGCCGCGCTTCACGCAGACGGCGGTCGGTGGCCTTCTCGGTGCGCTCGCCGGAGTCGCTGCCGCTGCCGCTCATCGGGTGCCCCCCGTGAGCAGTCCGAAGCTCTTCTCGGCCAGCGCGCTGACGATCGCCGGCAGGGCGGCGATCACGGTGCCGGCGAGCAGGAAGGTGAGCAGGATCTTGACGGGGAAGCCCATCGCGAATGCATTCAGTGCGGGGGCGACGCGGGTGATCAGGCCGAGACCCACGTCGGCGAGGAAGAGGATCAGCACGAGCGGGCCGGCGATCTGCACAGCCGCCAGCATCATCTGCGACACCGCGTCGATCAGCATCTCGGCCGGCCGGGCGAGCGGCATGACGCCGTCGATGGGGACCGCGGTGAAGCTGCGCACGAGGCCGGCGAGGATCAGCTGGTAGCCGCTGGACGCGAACAGCAGCGTCAGCGCCGTCATCTGGAACAGCCGCGTGAACTGGGCGCCGTTGACCTGCATCTGGGGGTCGAACGCCTGAGCGAGCTGAAAACCGCCGAAGACGTCGAGGAGGCTGCCCGCGGACTGCACCGCCGAGAAGCAGACCAGCACGAGCAATCCCAGCAGGGCACCGGTGACCGCCTGGATGACCAGTGCCCCCAGGAAGCCGGCGGTGCTGAGGCTCTCGTAGTCGGCCGCGACCGTCCCGCTGACGGCGAGGGCCAGCCCGACCCCCAGCATCGCCTTGATACGGGCGGGGAAGGCGCCGTACGAGAACGGCGGGGCGATGAACAGGAACGCGGTCATGCGCACCGCCGCGAGGCCGGTGGCCTCGAGCCAGGCGAAGTCGAGCGGGATGAACACGTCAGCCGCCGGAGAGCAGGTGCGGGATGCGGTCGAACATCGCCTCGGTGAAGGCGATGGCCTCGGCGATCATCCAGTTGCCGCACACCACGAGGGCGATGGCGACGGCGACCGCCTTGGGGACGAACGAGAGGGTGACCTCCTGGATCTGCGTGATCGACTGCAGCAGCGAGATGGAGAACCCCACCACCAGTGCCGTCACCAGCAGCGGCGCCGCGAGCTTGGCGGCGAGGACCACGCCCTCCAAGGCGATGTCGAGCACGGCTTCCGGCGTCATCCGATCGGCCCGTAGCTCTCCACGAGTGTGCGCAGGATGAGCCCCCACCCGTCGACGAGGATGAACAGCAGGATCTTGAACGGCAGCGAGATCATCACCGGGGGGAGCATCATCATTCCCATCGACATCAGCGCGGCGGCGACGACGAGGTCGATGACGAGGAACGGCACGAAGATGACGAACCCGATGATGAACGCCGCGCGCAGCTCGGAGATCATGAACGCCGGGATGAGCGTCTGCAGCGGCACGTCTTCCGGCGCCTCTGGATTGTCGAACCCGGCGAAGCGCGTCATGAGGGCGAGGTCCTCCTCGCGCGTGTACGCCAGCATCCAGGTGCGCAGCGGTTCCGCGCCGAGCGCGGTCGCATCGGTGAAGGTGAGCGTGCCCTCGACGTAGGGCTGCACGGCGACCGCGTTGATGTCCGTGAGAACCGGCCACATGATGAACAGCGAGAGGAAGAGCGCGAGGCCGGCGAGCACCTGGTTGGGCGGGATCGTCGGCAGCGACAGGGCGTTGCGGGTCATCGCGAGCACCACGAAGATCTTCGTGAACGACGACATCATCAACAGCAGCGCCGGCGCCACCGACAGCAGCGTGATCGCCAGCAGGGTGAGGATGGAGCCCGAAGGCGTGCCGTCGATGCCGTTGATGTCGACGGTCAGCCCGCCCGTGGTGGGCGGAGTCGGCTCGATGACGTCGGCGTGGGCCGGCGCGACGGCGAAGGTCTGCAGTGCGACGACGCCGACGAAGGCGAACCCGGCGAGGCGCGCGAGCCGCGCCCGGGCGCGCCCGGCGGTCATGCGCCGAGGGCGCGGCGCAGCGCCTCGGCTGCGCCGCCGGAGAGGGATGCCGGGGCGGAGTGGCCGCGCTGGCGGGACCGCCGCAGCGGCAGCGGGGGGTTGAGCGCGCCGTCCCCGGACGGCAGCTCCGCTCGTGCCGAGGGTGCGTCGACGGCCACGGCCACGGCCACGGGGCCGTCGAGCGCGGGTCGGCTGTCGATCACCGACACCCCGGCCTCGGTGACGCCCAGCACGTAGCGCGTGCCCTCCGCTTCGATGACGACGACGCGGGCCTTTCCGCCGAGCCCCTGCCGTGCGACGACACGGATCTGCTCCGGGCGCCGGGCGACGGTGCCCCGCGTCAGCCGCCGCTGGATGAACCAGAGCGCGCCGAGCACCGCCGCCAGGGAGATGGCGACGCGCAGGGCCAGCAGCAGGTCGTCCAGTTCACGCCTCCGCGTTCTCGATGATGCGCGTGATGCGCACCGCGTAGTCCTGGTCGACGACGACGATCTCGCCCTGGGCGATGAGCCGGCCGTTGAGCTTGACATCGGCCGGCGCCCCCGCCGAACGGTCGAGCTCCACGATGCGCCCGGGCTCGAGGTCCAGCACGTCGCGCACCGTCATCCGGGTGCGGCCGACCTCGACCGTCAGGTCCATCTCGACGCCGGCGATGCGCTGCAGGCGCCGCGGCGAGGCCGCGCGGCCATGCGTGACCCGCACCGCCAGGCGACCGATCGTGCGATCCGAGGAGTCCACGAGGTCGAACACCGTGGCGGCGGGGTCCGCGAACAGTGCGGAGGCGTCGCCGATGACGGGCTCGCCCAGCACGCACGGTCCGAACGCCGTGGCCGCGGCGTCGAGCGACTGGTGGAGGCGCTCGGTCAGCGGGATGGCGGGGTCGCCGTCGACGAGTGCGCTCTCGTCGAGGATGACGACGGCCAACGCGGCGCTCGTGTCCCCGACCGATGACACCATGACGGCGTCGCCGTTCTCGCTCGACCCCGTCGACGGGCGCGCGGTGGTGCGGCCGGCGGTGGGCAGGCGGTCGGCGAATGCGGCGGCGGCCGCGAACTCGTGGGCGGTGGTGCTGGTCATTTCAGCTCCTCGGCGAGGGAGAGGGACAGATCGGATGAGGTGACGACGCACGCGAGCCGGGCGCCGTTGGCCCCGATGGCCGCGGTCGCGACGACCTGGTCGGCGACGGTGAGGTGCAGGGGGCGGTCCTGCCCGTGGGGGAGCGGGATGATGTCGCCCACGGCGAGGTTCAGCACCTCGTCGGGGCGCATGCTGCGCGGGGAGAGGCGGAGCGTGACCTCGACGGGCGTCTCCTCGACATGCCACCGGACGACCGAGGGGTCAGGCGCCGCGTGCGGTGCCGAGGCGGTGCGCGAGAGCCGCTCGAGCAGGGATGCCGCGGGGAGGGCGACGCTGGCGCTCTCGGTGCGGTCGGCGAACCGCAGCGAGAAGCGGGCCACCACGACGAGGTCCTGGGCGGACGCGATCTGCGCGAACGCGGCGTTGTACTGCACGGCGCTCACCGAGAAGGTGTTCGGCAGAAGGACGCCGAGGCTGCCGTGCAGGTGGCCGAGGGTCTCGTTCAGAAGCGCCCGCAGCAGCGCCTGCTCGATGGCGGTCAGTGCGCGGTCGTCCACGCGCCCGGCGACCTCGCCGCCGAGCATCTTCACGATCCACGACAGGGCGGTCGGGACGGGGAATTCCACGATGGCACGCTCGTCCGACGCCTCTGCGGCGCAGACCACGAGCGTCGTGGTGGCAGGCACGGTGGCGACGTACTCGTCGTAGGTCTCCAGCGTCACGCGCTCCACCGCGATGTGCGCGCGGGTGCGCGTCTTCGACGCGAGCTGCACCGCCCACTGGCGGGCGAAGGCGTCGAACGCTCCCGCGAGGGCGCGCGCGTGCTCGCGCGAGAGCGCGGCGGGACGCCCGAAGTCGTAGCGCTCCGGGGGCGCGGTCTCGGCGGCTGTGTGCGCGCGTTGGTCGATCTGCACGAGGGGGACTATCGGGCGTCATCCCCCTCGCGTAAGGGACGGGCCTCAGCCGGAGGCGTCGGCGGCCGCGAGGCCCGGCAGCATGCTGCGGACCTCCTCGGTGGCCTCGGAGAGCACGACGATGTCCACCCGCCGGTTCATCGCCAGGGCTTCCGTCGCCGTCCCTTCGGCCATCGGGCGAGAGGCCCCGTACCCCACGGAGCTCACCCGCTCCTGAGGCACCGTCCTGGCATCCACCAGATAGCGCAGCACCCCGGTGGCGCGTTCCGACGACAGCTGCCAGTTGTCCACGAAGGGGGGAGCGGGCTGACGGAAATCGGCGTGCCCCTCCACCGAGATCTGATTCGGCACGGTCACCAGCACACCGCCGGCGGCGTCGAGCACGGCCCGGGCCTTGTCGCTCAGCACGGTGCTGTTGGTCGCGAAGAACGTCTCGGCGCTGACGAGCCCCACCGTGAGGCCGCGGTCGTCGATCGTGAACGTGGCGGCATCGCCCAGGCCGCGGGCGTCGAGCGCCTCCTGCAGGCGCGTGCGCAGGTCGGCGAGGCTGTCGTACTCCTGCTGGGCCGCGTTGGGCTGGAGCTCGGTGAACCCTTCGCCCGCCTCGTCCACCAGTTCCGGCGGCACGATGACGCCCTCGGACACGTCGGTGGACTCGCTGATCTCACTGCCGAAGCCCGTGGCGAGCGAGGCGCGGAGGGCCTCGAACTTCTCCTGGTCGACGGTGGACATCGCGAACATGACGATGAACATGCACATGAGCACCGTGACCATGTCGAGGTAGGACGCCATCCATCGCTCGTCCGGGCCGGCGTGGCCGCTCTCGGGGATGCGTCGCGCACGGCGCACGCTCATGCCGCCTCGTCCGCGCTCTCCGCGGCCTTGCCGCCCCGTCGCTTCGCCTTGCCCACGGGCTCCGGCGCCAGCGCGAGCAGCCGCTCCTGCACCAGGTGGGGCGGGCTGCCCGACTGCACGGCCAGCATGCCCTCCGTCAGCAGCGTCATCCGCTCGATCTCGATCTCGGCCAGTCGCTGCAGCCGGGTGCCGATGGGGAGCCAGATGAAGTTCGCCGACAGCAGCCCCCACAGCGTCGCGACGAACGCCGCCGCGATGAGGGGGCCGAGGGTGTCGGGCTGGTCGAGCTTCTCGAGCACGTGGGTGAGCGAGATCACCGTGCCGACGATGCCGACGGTCGGGGCGTAGCCGCCGAGCGTCGAGTAGAACCGTGCCGCGGTGCGACGGCGCCCGGCGGTGGTCGCGACCTGGTCCTCCATCATGACCCGCAGGTCATCGGCATCCGTGCCGTCGGCGATGTTCTGCAGCGCCTGCCGCACGAACGGGTCCTTCTCCTCGTCGACGGCGCTCTCCAGTGCGAGCAGCCCGCGGGTGCGCGCGATGTCGGCGTATCCGACGACCTTCTCGATCAGTTCGCGTGATGATCCGCGCAGTCCGCGGAAGGCTCGGGGGAGCGCCTTCACCGCCTCGACGGCGTCGCTGACCGTGCCGCCGGCGATGCCGATCGCGATGGTCGCACCGAAGACGAGCACCATGGGCGCCGGCAGGAGCAGGGCGCTCACGTGCGCGCCCTCGAGCGAGATCATCGCGAGCAGCGCGCCGAAGGCGATCACGATGCCGATGAGCAGGGACGGGTCCATCAGTCGACGCCCTCCAGGTCGCGGTCTCTGCGGTCAGCCGCGGCGGCGACGACCCGGGCACGGAAGTCCACGATGCTGTCGATCACCGTGTCCATGGCCTCGGAGACGACGAAGGTCGCGCCGTCGACCATGACGAGGGTCGTGTCCGGTGAGGCCTGGATGCGCTCGATGAGGTCGGGATTGACCGCGAACTCTATGCGGTTCAGGCGCGTGAGGACGATCATGCGCTCCCTCCCGGATGCGTCGGACTGCGCGGGTGCAGACCAAGGTGGCCGCGCCATCGCCTGTGATAGGGACTGTCGGTCGCCGGCATCCATCCGTTAGGCGGAGGCCGGCGACCCGGTCGACGTCATCGCTTGAGGTTCGTCAGCTCCTGCAGCACTTCATCGCTCGTGGTGATGATGCGGGCGTTCGCCTGGAAGCCGCGCTGAGCGACGATGAGGTTCGTGAACTCCTGCGAGAGGTCGACGTTGGACATCTCCAGCGCGCCGCTGACGAGGTCACCCATGCCGTCGACGCCGGCGGCACCGACGGCGGCGGCACCCGAGTTGGCGCCCGCGCGGTACTGCGACGAGCCCGCCTTCTCCAGGCCCTCCGGGTTGTCGAACGAGGCCAGCGCCACCTGTGCCAGCACCTCGGAGGCGCCGTTGCTGAATGTTCCGATCAGGCTGCCGTCGGCGGAGATCGTGTAGGACACCAGGCTTCCCGACGCGCGGCCGTCCTGGCCGGTCAGCGCGACGGTGCGCAGATCGGCGAAACCCGTGAGCGCCGACAGGTCGATGGTGACCCCGCCGGAGGTGATCGCGGCAGGCCCGGTGAGCTTGCCGTCGGTGAACGCGAGCGAGGTCGTCGCGGTGCCGTCGGTGACGTCCCATCCGCCGGCGGTGCGGGTGAAGGTCAGCGCGAGCTGCCGCGAGGCGCCCACCGCGTCGTACACCGTGATGTCGCGCACGAGCTGCTCGCCGACGGCGACCTCGGAGGGGAGGTTGCCGGCGGCCTGGGCGCCACCGGTGGCCACCGCGGCGGACGTCGCGCCGACCGGGAGGGAGATGTCGCCGATCGGCCGGCCCGTGCCGATCTGCCCGTCGACGGCCGTCCAGCCCTGCACGAGCGAGCCGTCGACCGTGACCATGCGGCCGGCGGCGTCGAAGGAGAACGCGCCGTTGCGGGTGTACAGCGTCTCGGCGCCGCTGCGCACCACGAAGAACCCGTCGCCGGCGACCATCAGGTCGGTCGCGACGCCGGTGGCCTGCGCGGACCCCTGCGCGAAGTTCGTGCGGATGCCGGCGACCTGCGTGCCCAGACCCACCTGGGCGGCGTTCGTGCCGCCGGCCTCGGGCTGAGGGGCGCGGGAGTTCTGCACGATCTGCGAGAGCGTGTCCTGGAACTGGACCGACCCCGCCTTGAACCCGATGGTGTTGACGTTCGAGATGTTGTTGCCGGTGACGTCGAGCATGGTCTGGTGCGAGCGGAGGCCGGAGATCCCGGCGTAGAGCGAACGGAGCATGAGCAGCCCTTCTGGATGAGGTGGTCAGGAAGCGGGGGAGGTGACGCCGGAGACGGCGTCGAGCGCGACGGCGGTGCCGCCGATGGTGACGAGGGGGACGCCCTGGTCGAACGAGACCTGGGTGACCCGGCCGGTGTGGGTGACCCCGTCGGCGTCGACGTAGGAGGCGTCCTGCCCGACGAGCGCGGCGGCGGCCTGGCGCATGCTCAGCGCGAACTGCTCGGAGAAGCCGTCGGTGAGCGCGGTCAGCTGCTCCATCATGGCCAGCTGCGTGGTCTGCGCCATCATCTCGTTGGTGTCCAGTGGAGAGCTGGGGTCCTGGTTCTTCATCTGGGCGACCAGCAGCTGCAGGAAGACCTCGCCGTCGAGGGACTGCTTGGGCGGGGGCGGGGTGGCGGCTGCGGCGCGCACGGCGGCGCTGGCGGAGACGGGGTCGACGGCGGGCACGGGGCTCCTCGGGGTCAGGCGAACAGGTCGATGCCCGAACCGGCGACGGTCGGGGCGGTGGGGGGTGCGGGTGCAGGAGCCGCCTCGGCGAGCGTGCCGCTGCGTGCGGGTGTGCCCGCGGCGCCGCCGCCGTGCTGGCCCTGGCTCGATCCGGAGCCGGCGCCTGTCGACCACGGGTTGCCGGACGCGCTGCCGGAGCCGGTCGACGTGTCGGCGGTCGCGACGCTCAGCGCGGCGTGGGGGACCAGGGAGGCGAGGTCGCGGCGCAGATCCACCAGGAGGGCGCGCAGCGCGTCGCGTCCCAGGTCGGAGGGTGAGGCGAGCTCGACGGTCATCGACGTGGCCGTGATCTGCGCCTTCACGGTGACGGGACCGAGGTTGTCGGGCGTGACCCGGAGGGTGAGGGTGTGCTCCCCTTCGGGCGCCTTCGCGAGGGAGAGCACGGGGGCGGTGACCTGCGGAGCCAGCGCGGTGCGCGCGGCCGCGGCGGCCGGCGCGGGCGGCGGCGCGTCCGCGACGGCAGGGGGCGCGCTGGCTCCGGTGAGGGTCGCGGCGGCCGCGTCGGCGAAGGATGCCGCGGTGGCGGCGGCGGCCGCGGGCGTGGTGACCGCCGCGCCCGGGCCGACAGACCGGGATCCGCCGCCGGCGCTCGCTGCCGCCGCGCCGACGGTGGCGGGCACTCCCGGCGCGGCAGCGGTCCGTGGTGCGGTCGCGGACAGCGCGGCCGCCAGTGCAGCGGGGAGGGCCGCGTTGGCGGAGGCGACCTGAGCCGACGCCGGTGCCGGCCCGGTCGCCACGGCGGCGACGGCCTCTCCGGGAGCGGGGACGACACGGCGGATCGTCTGGATGTCGGCGTCGGTGAGGTAGTTGTTGCGCAGCTCGACGTTCTTGCCCGGATACGGGGCATGGATGATCTTGCCGTCGCCGGCGTAGATCACGATGTGCTTCTCGCCGTTGGTCACGAGCAGGTCGCCGGGGCGCGCTTCGGCCAGCGAGCCGACCTCGACGCCCACGTCGGCCTGATCCTGCACCACGCGGGGGACGTCGATGCCCAGGTCGGCGAGCACCCGCTGCACCAGTCCCGAGCAGTCCATGCCGCTCGCGTCTTCGCCCCCGAAGACGTACGGCACCCCCAGGTACGTCATCGCCTGAGCGACCACGTCCTCCCCGGTGACGGAGCCGTCGCCCAGGGTGGCGGTGCCGAGCACGTCGCGCACCGCCGAGGCGAAGGCGTCGGCGGTGACGGGAGAGGATGCGCCGGAGGCTCCCGCTCCCGGCGCGGGCGCGGCCGCCTCCGAGGTGAGCGTGCGGATGCGCTGCTGGATCTCATCGATGCGCGCAAGCGCGGTGACGACGCTCATGGCGACTCCTCGGTGTGGGTGCGGACGGCGATCTCGTCCAGTTCGATCTGCTCTTCGTGAAGCTCGCGCGCGGTCTCGCGGTCGGCGTGCGCCTCGGCGAGCCTGGCCAGCCCGCGCTGGTCTATGCGGGCGGCGGCGTGCTGAGCGCGGGCGTCCTCCAGGGTGGCCAGCTGCATGTCCGCCAGGGTGCGCAGGTCGGTGAGGGTGCTGCGGGCGGCGACGCGGCCGGCGGCGACGGCGGCGAGCGTGCGCACATCGATGGGGATGTCCGCCGACGCGGCGAGGGCCGCGCGCAGCTGACGCTCCCGCGCGTCGGTGTGTGAGCGCTCCATGGCCGACCGCGACAGATGGGCGGCGGCGGCGCGCTCCTGGATGCCGCGCACCCGCAGCAGCCCGGCGAGGCGGAACGGGCGGCTCATGCGATATCCCCGAACGGCGCGACCAGTGCGCTCAGCCGCTGCCAGGACTCTTCGACGGCGACCTGTTCGTCGAGCGACTGCCGCAGGAATCGTTCGATCTGCCGCTCGTGCGTGATGGCGGCATCCACCCGGGCGTCGGCACCGGGCTGGTAGGCGCCGATCCCGATCAGGTCGTGCGCTTCGCGGCGGGCCGAGAGGGCGGTGCGCAGCAGGGACGCGAGCCGCTGCTGCTCCGGGGTGGCGACCTTGCCGGCCAGCCGTGACACGGAGCCCAGCACGTCGATCGCGGGGTGGTGTCCGGTGAGCGCGAGCGCGCGGTCGAGCACGATGTGACCGTCGAGGATGGAGCGGACGGTGTCGGCGACGGGCTCGTTGTGGTCATCGCCGTCGACGAGCACCGTGTAGACGCCGGTGATCGACCCCTCGCGTGCGGTGCCGGCGCGCTCGAGCAGCTTCGCCAGCACCGGGAAGGTCGACGGCGGATAGCCGCGTGTGGCCGGCGGCTCGCCTGCCGCGAGACCGATTTCGCGCTGAGCCATGGCCACGCGGGTGAGCGAGTCCATCATGAGCATGACGTGCGCACCGTCGTCGCGGAAGGATTCGGCGATGCGCGTGGCGGTGAACGCGGCTCGCAGCCGCGCCATCGCCGGCTGGTCCGAGGTGGACACGACGACGACCGAGCGCGCCAGCCCGTCGGGGCCGAGATCGTCCTCGATGAACTCGCGCACCTCCCTGCCGCGCTCGCCGACCAGGCCGATGACGTTGACATCGGCGGCGGAGCCGCGCGCGATCATCGACAGCAGCGACGACTTGCCGACGCCCGAGCCCGCGAACAGGCCCATGCGCTGGCCGCGCCCCATGGGGGTCAGCGTGTCGATGGCGCGCACCCCCGACGCCAGCGGCACGGTGATGCGTGCCCGTTCCATCGCGGCCGGGGTGTCGTGGTGCATGGAGACCCGTGGGGCGTCGATCGCGCCGCGACCGTCCATGGGGCGGCCGAGACCGTCGATGACGCGGCCGAGCAGGGACGAGCCCACGGGAACGGGCAGCCGCCCGGATGCGACGGTGGCTCGGTCGCCGACGCGCAGCCCGGTGGTCACGGACAGGGGCATGCAGCGCAGCGCCCCCCGCTCGGCGGCGACGACCTCGGCGTCGACCTCGCCGCCGATGGTGACGAGGTCGCCGACGGCGGCGGCGATCCCGCGCACCTCGATGCTGAGTCCGATGATCCGCGACACCACACCGGAGCGCTCCGGGCGGGCGGCGTCGAGGACGGTCGACCAGAGCGCCATCAGCCTGCCTCCGCCAAGACGGCCCGCACCCGCTCGAGCGCGGACTGCACCCGCAGGTCGACCTCGCCGTCGGCCAGGTGCACGACGGCGTCGCCGGGGAGGAGGTCCGCTCGCGCCGCCACCTGGACGCCTGCGGGGTGCGCCTCCAGGTGCGTCAGCGTCGCCAGATCCGCCTCGCTCAGCGTCACGGTCGCGCGCTCGTCTCCCCCCGCGGCGGCGGTCGCGCGGGCCACGGCGGTGAGGGCCGCGCGCACGGGGTCGGAGAACTCGCGCTCCACGATCACCTCGGCCAGTTCCACCGCCAGCTGCAGCACCCGCTCCTCCGCGACCTCGGCGAGAAGCTCGGTGCGGGCGGCGAGGGATGCCGCGGCACGCTGCAGCGCCGTCACGGCCTGAGCGGCCGCTGCGGCGGCGGCGCGGGTCGCGGCTCGCCGCTCTTCCGCGGCCTTCTCCGCCTCCTGGGCGGCCTGATCGCGAGCGGCGCGCATGCCTTCGGCGTACCCCATGGCATGGCCGCGCCGGCGCGCGCGCTCGCGTTCGGCATCCTCGGCCGGTCCTGTCAGATGCGGGATCGCGAGAGGGGTGAAGTCAAGAGACATACTCTTCCTCGTCCCCTCGCTGCACGCGGATGTCGCCGGCCGCCTCCAGCGCGCGGATGACGCGCACGATCTCCGCCCGCGCCTCCTCCACCTGCGACACGCGCACCGCGCCGAGGGTCTGCGCCTCTTCGTCGAGGGTCTCGCGGTTGCGCTCGGACATGTTCCGGCGGATCACCGCTGCGACGCTGGCCGGCGCACCCTTCAGAGCCAGGGCCAGCACGCGGATCTCGATTCCCCGCAGCACGCGCTGGGCATCGCGGTCGTCCAGCACCACGACATCCGCGAAGGTGAACATGCGCGAACGGATGTCCTCCGCGAGCGTGCTGTCGCGGGCCTCCAGGTTGGCCAGCAGCGCCTTCTCGACCGTCGCGTCCGAGCGGTTGATGATGTCGACGAGCGGCTGCACTCCGCCGAGCACCTCGGGGGAGTCCCGCATCGCGAACGCACCGGAACGGGCGCGCAGGGCGTCGGCCACGATCGCGACGGCATCCTGCGACGCCGTGCCCATCGTGGCGATCGCTTGGGCGACGTCGGTGCGCAGCGGGTCCGACAGCTCCGCGAGCACGGCCGCGGCGCTGTCGACGGGGAGATGCGCGAGCACGAGAGCGATGGTGTGCGGCAGCTCGCCGTCGACCACGCTGGCGATCTGCGCCGGCTCCACAGCGCTCAGGAAGTCGAAGGAGGAGCCGGTCATGGCCGAGGAGACCTTCGTGAGCACTCCTTCCGCGCGCTCGGCGCCGAAGGACGCCGAGAGGAGCCCGGCCGCGATGTCGCGCCCGCCCCGTGCCGGAGGCAGGTGTCCCTGCACGATGCGATGGAAGTCCGAGAGCGCGCGACTGGTCGTCTCGGCGTCGAGATTGCGTAGGCGGATGATCTCCGCGGCGATGCTCTCCGCCTCGTCATCGGTGAGGTGCTTCATCACCTCCACCGCCAGCGCGCGGTCGAGGTTCATCATCACCACTGCGGCGGTCTGGGTGCTGGACAGCTCGCTCATGCGTCCTGCTCCTCGCGCAGCAGGCTCCGCAGCAGGTCGGCGGTGCGGGCAGGGTCGCGGCGGGCGAACTCGCCCAGCTCCGCGCGGCGGCGGTCGAGGGTGACCTGCGCGGGCTCCGGGTCGGGCTCGGGTTCGAGCTCCGGCAGTGACAGCGGAATGGTGGGCATCTGCTCCAGCACCGCCGTGGGTGCCCCGTTCACCAGTGCGCCGAACGAGTCGAGGCCGCCGGCGCCGTCGGCGGGGAGCGCAAGGGGGGTGAGCACCGCGGCGGCCGCGGCGCTGCGACGACGGCGCACGACGATGCCGGTTCCCGTCGCCAGGATCAGGACGACCAGGGCCGCCGCGACGATCATCGCCGTCTGGAGCAGCTCTGCCCTGCGTGCCGCTTCCTCCTCCGCGCGGGCGGCGTCCAGTGCCGCCTGCGCGGCGGCCGCGTCGGTGCTGCTGAAGGTCACGAGCTCGACGGTCATGTCGTCGCCGCGGGCGCGGTCGATGCCGGCGGCCGACGAGACGAGGGCGGTCAGCTGGTCGAGGTTGATCGCCTCCGCTGCCGTTCGGTCGACGGCGACGGCCACGCTCTGACGTGTGAGGGAGCCGGCAGGTGTCGTGGTGCTCTCGACGGCCTTGTTGATGACGCTGTTGCGGGTGGCCTGGCTGGACTCGTAGGTGCCGTCGCCGCCCATGGCCGGGCCCCCGGTCTCCGCCCCGAGCACACCGGTGCCCGCGGCCGGGCCCGAGTACGTCTCGGTGCTCGTCTGCTCGCTGGTGGCGGCATCGCCGTCGATGGGGGTGTAGGTCTCCTCGATGCGCTCGCTGCTGGCCTGCTGCATCTCGGCGGCGACGGTGACCGTCGCGTTGCCGGCGCCGACGACGGTGTCGAGCATGGTCTGGATGCTGTCCGCGATGCGCAGCTCGTAGGCGCTGGCCTGCTGCTCGATGCCGCCGGCGGTCCCCACTCCGACGGCGGAGAGGGTGCGCCCGGCCTGGTCGACGACCGTGACGTTCTCCGGGGCCATCCCGCTGACGGCCGCGGACGTCAGGTGCACGATCGCCTCGACCTGCGAGGACGAGAGGGAGGCGCCGTCGGGGGTGTCGACGAACACCGAGGCCGTGGGGGCGACCGTCTGAGAGACGAAGACACTCTCCTCCGGGATCGCCAGCTGCACCGACGCGGTCTTCACGCCCTTGAGGGCGGTGATCGTGCGCGCCAGCTCGCCCTCGATCGCGCGCTTGTAGGTCACGGTCTGCTGGAACTCCGAACTCGTCACGCCCATGCTGTCGAGCAGGGTGTACCCGTCCGACCCGGCGCTGGGGAGCCCGGCGGCGGCCGCGGCGAGGCGCTGCTCGTACACCGCCGACTCCGGGACGAGCACGGTCGTGCCGCCGTCCGTCAACTCGTAGCCCACCGACGCGGAGCGCAGCTGCTCGACCACGGCGCTGGCGTCGGCGGCGGTCAGGCCGGTGAACAGCGGCGTGAGGGTCGGCCGACTGAGCCAGCCCGCGATGGCGACCGCCCCCATCACCAGCACGGCGATGCCGATGATCGCGATCGTGCGCTGGGCCACGGTGAACGACGCCACCGAGCTGCGCAGCCCGGCGAAGGCGGAGGAGACGGCCGCGGGCATCAGGCCTGCATCCGCATGATGTCGTTGAATGCCTCGACGCCCTTGTTGCGCACTGCGGCGACCAGCTCGAGGGTCACCGATGCGCGGGTCGACGCGATCATGGCGGAGTGGATGTCGTCGAGGTCGCCGGTGACCGCTGCGACGGCCAGCTCGTTCGAGGTCGACTGCAGCGCGCGCAGCTCGTCGACGGCGCCGGTGATGCTCTGGGCGAAGGAGGTGTCATCGCCGGCGGGCCGCAGCGTCGGTGCCGGCAGCGCAGCGGCCGACGAGATGGCATCGATCCCGGAAAGAGGGGGCATCAGCTTCGTCCGATCTGCAGGGCGGCTTCATAGGCGGTCTTGGCGCGGTCCACGACGGCGGCGTTGGCCTGGTAGCCGCGCTGAGCCATGATCAGGTGGCCCATCTGCTCGCCGAGGTCGATGTCGGGGTAGCGGACGTAGCCGTCCTCGCCGGCCAGCGGGTTCGTCGGGTCGTGGACGAGCCGCCCCTCGTCGCTGCCGAAGAGCGCGCCGGCGACCCGCACGCCGCCGCCGTCGGCGGCCTGCACCGCGACGTAACGCTGCTGGAAGGCGGCGTCGTCGCTGGAGACGGCGGTGTTGATGTTGGCGATGTTGTCGCTGAGGGCATCGAGCCACACGCGATGCGTGCTCAGGCCCGAGCCGGCGATGCCGATGGCGTCGAAGGTCATGACGTCCTCAATGCCGTCTGCACCGACGCGAAGGCGCCGCCCACGGCGCGCGAGGCGAACTGGTATCGCAGCACGGTGTCGATGTTCGACAGGGTCTCGGTGTCGAGGTTCACGTTGTTGCCGTTCAGCCTCGTCGGGGCGAGGGACTCGGTCACGGTGGCGGCGACGTCGCCGTCGCCGCGCGAGACGGAGGATGCCAGCGCCTCCTCGAAGGCGACGACCTTGGCGCGGTAGCCCGAGGTGTTGACGTTCGCGATGTTGTCCGCGATCGCGCGCTGGCGTTGCGAGAGTCCGTTCAGCGCACTGGTGAGCGCAACGGTGGTCACTGATTCGAGCACGAGAGCCGTTCCCGTCGACGGATGACGTGGCCGATCCCTGGCCTGAAGACGTGAGCGTTCCTCGCTCAGGGGGTTCTATCGGCCGTCGTGTCCGGTGCGTTAGCCGTCGCGGTCGACATAAGCCGCCGCGTCTTCGCGCAGCGGGGGAACCATGCCGATCGCGTCGAGGTGCGCGCGGGTCGCCGCCAGCTCCGTGCGCAGTTGTGCCATGCGCTCCTGCTGCCGTGCCACGAGGCGGTTCGCGCGCGCGACGAGGTCGGCGGGCAGCGGCGTCGCCTTCAGGATCGGGTCCCAGGGGGCGGCGTCGTGGGCGTCGGCGTCGAGGTCCCGTTCGAAGCGCTCCAGCAGCTCCAGCCAGGAGGCGTCCGACCTCACGGCTGGGGAGCCATCGCTGCCGCGGCCGCGTGCCAGGCCTCGTGCAGGGGCGCGATGAGGTCACGGCATTCCCGTGTGCGCTCCGGGTCACGGGCGATGTTGGCGCCGATCAGCGTGCGGATGAGGTACGCGTAGACCGCCTGCAGTTCTGTGCTGCCCGCCCAGCCGGCGGAGAGGGAGGACGACAGTTCGTTCACGATGCTCTGGGCATGCTGCAGCTCGCTGTTCGCCGTGACCCAGTCGCCGGCCCGCTGCGCGGTCTCGGCACGGGCCACGTCGAGCAGCAGGCGGTCGTACAGCATGGTGACCAGTCGCTGCGGACTCGCCGAGAGGATCGCCTCCTCGCGGTACCGCTGCTGTGCCCGCAGGGCCGCGCTCATGAGCCGCTCCGGTTGGACGAGGGCAGGCTTGCCAGCTGCGACGTCAGGTACGACGACTGCGACTGCAGTCGCGCCAGCATGGTCTCGAGCGAGGCGTAGGTGCGTTCCAGTGACGCGCGGCGCTGATCGAGTCGCAGGTCCCACCGCTCGAGCTGGCCGGACATGCGGGTGACTTCGCTCTCCTGCCCGGTGATGCGGGCGGTGAGGAGGCCGTCGTACTTGTCGGAGTACTGCGACGCGACCTGCTGCACGCGGGCGGCGACGCCGGCGAACAAGGCCTCTGCTGCCGCCGGATCGGCGTCGACGGCGGCTCGGAACTTCTTCTCGTCGAAGGAGAGCACGCCGTAGCGGTCGATCGAGACGCCGATCGTCGAGGGCGAGACCCCGTCGACGGGGAACTGCACCGCGTCGCTGAGAGCCTGGCGCAGCGCGCGCACCGTGCTGTCGCCTGTGAAGACGCCCAGCGTCGTGGTGCCGCCGGCGCTGCCGGGCGTGGTCGCCGCGGAGCCTTTGGCGATGCCGGCCAGCATGGCGGCGATCTGCGAGACGAATCCGCCGGCCGCGGTGGCGCGCGCTGCCGGGTCGGTGGCGACCGTGAGCGACACGGGGGCATCGGTGGCTCGGGCCACGGTGACGTCGACCCCGGCGAACAGGTCGGTGAAGGTGTTCTTGGGTGACGTCACGGCCTGCTCGGCCGCGGTTCCGGCCCACAGCCGCACCTGGGCGTCCTGGCCCTGCGTGACGACCGCCGCCCCCGGCTGCGTGGCGAGGTCGGTGGAGGTCCCGGCGGCCACGGCGGCGGCGTCGCCGAGGTGGATGCGGAAGACGCTCTGGGAGCCGGTCTCGGTCGCCGTGAGCTGCAGGCGGGACAGCGGCTGCCCATCCGCGGTCACGCCGGCGGCCACCGCCGACGCGACGATGCCGGCGCCGGCGGTGCTGAGCGCACGGGCCACGTCGGCGGGCGCGGAGGACAGGGGGCGCACCTCGATCAGATCCCCGGCGGCGGTCTCGACGGTGAAGACGAGGGGCTGGTCGGGGAACGCGGTGACGGCCTGACTGACCACGGTGTGCGCCGCAGCCGTGCGGTCGACGACGATCTGCGTCGAGACGGCGGCGGAGCCGGGTGCTGCTGTCAGAGTGACCGAGTCGTGCGAGCTGGTGACCTTCACCTGCGCCGTCGCCCCGGCGCCCCCGGCATCCTTCGCCGTCGTCACGAGCTTCTGCAGCGCGGTGTTCAGCGATTGCAGCTGCGAGATGACGGCGCGCCGGTCGTCGGACTTCGCGCTGAGCAGCGTGCGGGGAATCGCCTCGACGTCCATGAGGGCGTCGATGATGGCCGTGGTGTCCAGGCCAGAGGCGAGGCCGTCGAACGAGAGACCCATCCGCTCCCCTTCCTGTCGCAGGTGCGGACCGCCCGGCAGGCCCGAGCGTCCGCAGACTCCTATCGGCAGGGGGAGCGCGGGCGTTAGACGCGGGCCGGAACTCTCGTGGCCGAGGGGGAGCCGATGCGGGAGAAGTACGCGTCGCGGGTCGTCTCGGACACGCGGGAAGTGGGCGCGGCGTCGCCGTCGAGGTGGAAGCGCTCCATGGCGTCGCGCAGCAGGCGCACGGCCTCGGCGCGCTGCTGTGACACGGCGGAGTGCGAGACGCCCAGCTCTTCCGCGATCTGCTTGACCGGCCGCTCGTCGATGTACACCGCCTGGATGATGGCGCGCATCCGATCGGGCAGGGCCGCCACGGCGCGGGTGAGGATCTCCCGCCGCTCGCGCAGCGTGGCCGACTCTTCGGGCAGGGCGATGTCCGAGGGCACGGCGAGCACGGACGCATCGTCGAGGCTCGTGACCGTGCGGGCCGCGTCGTCGAGCGATTCGAGCACGGTTTCGCGCGGAAGTCCCGCGGCCGTGGCGATCTCGTCGGGAGTGGCCGTGCGACCGAGCGCCGCCGTCAGGGTGTCACGGACGGCCGTGACCTCCTTGATGCGCTTGCGGATGCCACGGGTGGCCCAGTCCATGGATCGCATCTCGTCGGCGAAGGCACCGAGGATGCGGCGGCGCGCATACGCTCCGAACGGCACGCCCAGGGTGGGGTCGAACGCTGCGGCGGCCGTGACGAGGGCAAGGGCGCCCACCGCGGCGAGCTCCTCCTGCGGCACGTGCGTGGCGCGCGAATGCACCTCACGGGCCAGGTATCCCGCCAATGGAAGATTCTCTTCGATGAGACGGTTACGCTCTGCGTGGCCCGACATAGGTGCAGTGTGCTTTCTCGCTGTGTTCGGTCTCGCGGCCCTGGGGGAGCCGCCGGCGCTGAGGTCCGGAGACCTTGATGAGAAATCTCTCATGTAATTCGGGATAACGCTATGGTCGAAACGGCCGATAGAACAAAATGGCCGACCACGGGCGGAGATTTCACTGGGGTGAGTCGCCCGCGGATGGAACAACGTCTGGGGAGAGGGAGAACGTGGGCGCCAATGAGCTGTCCATGCAGTTGTGGCAGGAGCGGGAGCTGCTTGAGCTGCTGATCTTCAAACTCGAGGAGCAGCGACTGCTCCTCGAGGCGGGGAGCATGCGCTGGATCCACTTCGCCAGCAGGGAGGTCGAGCAGGTGCTCGAGCGCCTGCGGGTGTCGGGGATCGGCCGCGACGTCGAAGTCGCGGCGGTGGCACGGGAGTGGGGAGTGCCGGAGGTCACCACCCTGTCGGGACTGGTGAGCGCCGCTCCCACCGACGCGTGGCGCGAGGTCTTCGCCGAGCATCGGGTGGCCCTGACCGCCTGCATGTCGGAGATCGCGCAGCTGAAGGATTCCAACGAGGGGTACCTCCGGGCGGCGGCCCGCGCCGTCGATGAGACCCTCGCCAGTCTCGCCGCGAGCACGGGCGAATACACCACGCACGGTGAACGGGCGCGTGAAGACACCGCCCGCATCGTGGACAAGGAGATGTAGAGGACAGCATGTCGACATTCAGTGGATTGGGCACGGCTGCCAGCGCGCTGGCAGCCGCACGACGGGGCATCGACCTGGTCGGGCAGAACGTCGCGAACCAGACCACACAGGGCTACACCCGCCAGCGGCTGGAGACCTCCTCGGTCGTCCCCCCGGCCGTCTCGGGCAGGTTCAGCACGGGTGTGCAGCCCGGGCAGGGCGTGTCGATCGACGGAATCTCGCGACTGGGCGACGCCGTGCTCGACGCGCGCGTGCGCGACACGCTGGCATCCTCGGGCTACTGGTCGACGAAGGCCATCGCGGCGCTGACGGCGGAGGCCGCCCTCGCCGAGCCCACCGAGAACGGCATCGCCGACCGGCTGTCGCAGTTCTGGGCGGGGTGGCAGGACCTGTCCAACTCGCCCGATTCCACCGCCGCGGCCGCCGTTGTGCTGACCGGTGCCGAGGCCCTCGCCGCGCGCATCGCCGACGGCTACCGTGCGGTCGCGGGTCAGTGGTCCAGCGCGAGGGGATCCGTCGACGGCATGGTCGCGCAGATCAACGCCACCGCCGGCGAGGTCGCGCAGCTGAACGCCTCGATCCGTGACGCCGCCGCATCCGGGGGATCGCTCAATGAGCTCGTCGACCGGCGCAACCTGCTCGCCCAGACCGTGTCGCGCCTCTCCGGCGCTGTCGGCACGGTCGAGGCCGATGGCACCATGACGCTCCGCCTGGACGGCAACGCCCTGGTGTCGGGCGACAAGGCGCGCGTGCTGACGGTCGACGGTCCGTCGTCGATCGAGGCCGGCCGGCCCACGGTCTTGTCCTGGGAGGGCTCGTTCGCGGTGAATATCGCCAGCGGAGAGCTGGGCGGGATGCTGGCCGTGCTGGCACCGGCCGACCAGGGCGGCGTGCTGGCCGGTCTCGCCGCATCGCACAACGACCTCGCCACCTCGCTGGCCACCGCGCTGAATGCCCAGCATCGCGCCGGTGCGACCTCGGGTGGGGCTCCCGGCGGCGATTTCTTCGCGCTCTCCGCCGGCGGACCCGCGGCGCTCGGCTTGACCGTGGTGCCCCAGGGGCGTACCGACCTGGCGCTCGCGGCGCCCGGCGGTGGCGCGCTGGACGGCACCAACGCCGACGCGATGTGGGCGATCAGCCGTCGCCCCGACGGACCCGACGCCCTCTGGGGCGACGTCGTTTCGCGGTTCGCGGTCGCGACGGCCGCGGATGCCGGACGGGCAGAGCGCGCCGAGACCGGTGCGGTGGCCGCAGCCGTCGCCCAGCAGTCCGTGGCCGGCGTCGACAACGACGAGGAGACGCTCAACCTGCTCACCTACCAGACCGCCTATCAGGCCGCCGCGCGCGTGCTCACCGCCGTCGACGAAGCGCTCGACGTGCTCATCAACCGCACCGGCCTCGTCGGCCGCTGACATCAGGAGCCGCCATGATCGGTCGCGTGACCTCACAGACCATGTCCCAGACGGCCATGCGCCATCTGCAGGGCGGGCTGAGCGAACTCGCCCGGCTGCAGTCGCAGGCCACGTCTCAGCGGGCCTTCGCCGCGCCGTCGGAGGACCCGACCGCCGCAGCGGCCGTGCTGGACGTGCACGCGGCGCAGCGGCGCACCGCACAGTTCTCCCGGAACATCGACGACGGCCTCGCGTGGGTCACGACCGTCGACAACGCCATCAGCGCCTCCACCGCGCTGCTCGGACGGGTCCGTGACCTCACGGTGCAGGGCGCCAACTCGGGCGCCATGGACGCGACCTCGCGCGAGGCGATCGCCGTCGAGCTGGCGGGCATCCGCGACGAGCTCCTGGCTCAGGCGAACACCGATCTGCGAGGACGTTCAGTGTTCGCCGGCACGTCGGACGCGCGAGCCTTCGCCGCGGACTACTCCTTCAGCGGGGTGCCCGGATCCGAGGTGCGCCGCCGCGTCTCCGACGGCGAGACGGTGCGGGTGGACGCGGACGGAGGGCAGGTCTTCGGCACAGGAGCGGACTCGGTGTTCGCCCTCGTCGACCAGATCGCCGCGGACCTGCGCGCGGGCGTGAACGTGGGCGCCCGGCTCGGCCAGATCGATCAGCACGTGAACACTATGCTCGGGGTGCAGGGTGCCGTCGGCGCCCGACAGTCGCAGATCGAGCGGGCGAAGGAGGCGACCTTGGATTCCACGGTCACGCTCGAGGCGCGTCGCGCCGCAGTGGAGGATGTCGACACGGTGGAGGTCCTGGTGAAGCTGCAAGCCCAGGAGCTCGTGTACCGATCGGCTCTGGCGGTGACGGGGCGCGTCCTGCAACCGACCCTGATGGACTTCCTGCGATGACCGTCGCGCTGCGGTTCGGCGCCCCGCCTCCCGGGCTCGCTCCGCACACGGCGTTCGAGCTCGATCCGGTCGAGGGCTCCGCCGCACTGTTCGCGATGTGGTCCGTCGACGATCCAGCAGTGCGTCTGTTCCTCGTCGATCCCCGCGACGTCGTCCCCGACTATGCGCCCGTGCTCTCCGACGCACAGGCCGGCCGCCTCGGGCTCACGTCGGCCGGCGATGCGCAGCTGCTCCTCGTCGCGCAGATGACCGACGAGGGCGTGGGGGTCAACCTGTTGGCGCCGGTGGTGCTGAACCGTCGCACCGGCGACGCCGCTCAGGTCATCCTCGAGGGGCAGGATCTGCCCGTGCGGGCCATCCTGAACTGAGCGCGGGGAGGTGCGCGACGCCGCTCAGGCGGCCACGCGCTCGCCGGTGCGATGCCGCGAGACGGGCTTCGCCGCGCCGATCGCGGTGAGGTAACGGTCCTTGTGGCCCGTGCGGATGCCGGTGGCGCTGGGCTTGTTCTCGTACACGCCCGCGGCCCAGTTGCCTTCGACGAGCACCGGCCCGTGGGCGGTGACGGCGATGTCCCAGCCGACGTAGCGCACCTGGGGGACCACGCGTGCGACGCGATCCACGAAGGCGACCACTTCGTCGAACCTCGGGAGCTCGAAGTCCGAGATGCGCACGCCGCTGTCGGGGTGTGTCTCGTACACGCGGTTGCAGGAGTCGTAACCCGCGCCGGTGGCCCGCCCACGCTCGTCGAGCATCGCGTAGAACCCGCCGAATGTGTTCTGGTCGCTCACCGCGCCCCGGCCGAATTTCTGCGCCATCGCGAGGATGTGGGTGGTCTCACCGTCGAAGAATGCGGTGACGCGGGTGGTGTTGACGGTGCCGGCGCAGAGGGCGGCCAGGTCTTCGTGCTGGCGGATGACCTCTTCGACGAGGATCTCACCCCGCGCGAGCAGCCCCCGGTGGAATGCCGACCAGTCGGTCACGGCGTCGGTGTGGTAGCGGTGCACGCCCCGGCCCTGGTGGCCGAGCGGCTCCTTGGTGACGATCACGCCGTGCCTGTCGGCGAAGGCGCGCAGCTCGTCTGCGTTGTCCTCGCGCAGCACCAGCCACTCCCGCTGCAGATGCGCATCGAACACGCGGTTGAACTCGACCTTGTCGTGGAAGACGTGCCGGTAGGCGGGGTCGTCGAAGGTGAGGGACAAGCGGTTCGAGACCGGGTTGGTCATGTACGTGGCGCGCTCCTCGCGGGTGAGGATCGCGAAGTCGTAGTCGATGTAGTCCTGGAACCCGACGCCGTGGACGCCGGCCTCCCACATCATGTCGGCGGCGACCGCGACCGGATTGCGGTCGTGGCGGGCACCCGCCGCGCGTGCCCGCGTCCACAGGGATGCCGCATCGAGCCGCATCGCCCGCCCGGCGAGGTAGCGCAGGCGGGGGGCGAGGTGCGGAACGGATGTCATCTTCTACTCCTGTGTGCGTTTTCGTGGGGTGATGACCGCCCCTCATCAGAAGGAGCCCCGAGCCACTCGGCGCGGGGCTCCTTCAGTGATGAGCGATCAGCGCAGCAGCTGCAGAACGCCCTGCGTCGACTGGTTCGCCTGCGCGAGCATGGCGGTGCCGGCCTGCGACAGGATGTTTGCAGCGGTGTACTTGACCATCTCCGACGCCATGTCGGTGTCGGTGATGCGGCTCTTCGCGGCCGACAGGTTCTCGGCCGAGACGGCGAGGCTGTTGATGGTCGACTCCATGCGGTTCTGCGCCGCACCGAGGTCGGCGCGAGAGGTCGAGACCTTCTCGATCGCCGTGTCGATCGCCGTGATCGCCAGTGCCGCGTTGACGGCCGAGTCGAACTTGAAGTTCGTCGCGTCCGGCGTGTGCGTCGAAGAGGCGGTGTCCGCGCCGTAGGTGATGGCGGTGATGGATGCCAGCGCATCCTTCAGGTCCGCCGTGGCGACGGTGATCTGCGACGAGGCCTCGCCGTTGGCGCCGACCTGGAAGCTCAGCGCGTCGCCGCCCTTCAGCAGGCTGATGCCGTTGAAGTTCGTCGAGTCCGCGATGCGAACCAGCTCATCGGTCAGCTGGGTGACCTCGGTCTGGATCGCGGTGCGCGACTCGGCGTTGTTCGAGCCGTTGCCGGCCTGCACCGCGAGGTCACGCATGCGCTGGAGGATCGAGTGGACCTCCGTCAGGGCGCCTTCTGCGGTCTGGATGACCGAGATGCCGTCCTGGGCGTTGCGCTGGGCGACGTTGAGGCCGTTGACCTGGGACTTCAGTCCCTCGGAGATCGCGAGGCCGGCGGCGTCGTCCGCAGCACGGTTGATGCGCAGACCGCTCGAGAGCTTCTCGAGCGACTTCGACAGGTCGTTCTGCGTGCTGGACAGGTTGCGGTAGGCGTTGAGCGCCGACACGTTGGTGGTGATCTGCATTCCCATGGTGTTCCTCCGTGAGTGGGGATCGTGCGGGGCCCGTCCTGGACCCCGGAGTCCGTCCGTGGACTCCTGGAATCTCCTATCGGCCGGATGCGAGGGCGCGTTAGTCGCGGGGTGCGCGAATCTCGGGACCCGCCAAGTTGAGAACGATTATCAGTAGCGCATAGACTCGTTCCCATGATCCGCAAGACCTTCTCCGTCGCCGCGCTCGGCGCCGCCTCTCTGCTCGTGCTCGCCGGCTGCGCCGGCACCGGGGGCGAGCAGGACGACGCGTCCGGCAGCGGCGTGCTGCAGGTCGTGGCATCCACGAGCGTCTGGGCGCAGATCGCCGAGGAGATCGGCGGGGATGCCGTGGACGTCACCGCCATCGTGTCGTCGACCGCGCAGGACCCTCACGCCTACGAGGCCAGCGCCCGCGACCAGCTCGCCGTCCAGCGCGCCGACCTCATCATCGAGAACGGCGGCGGCTACGACCCCTTCATCGACGCCCTGATCGAGGCGAGCGGATCGGATGCCCCCGTGATCACCGCCGTGCGCGAGTCGGCCGAGTGGCCGGACGACGCCGGGCACGACGAGGCCGACGACGCCGATCACGATCACGATCACGATCACGATCACGATCACGACCACGACCACGTCAAGGGCTTCAACGAGCACGTCTGGTACGACCCGCACACCGTGGAGCACGTGGCGGAGGCGATCGCCGACGCGCTCACCGACCTGCGCCCCGACGACGCCGCCGTCTTCCAGGACAACCTGGCCGGCTTCGCCGACGGCATCGAAGGGCTCGAGGCCGACCTGGCCGACCTGGCCGCAGCCCACAACGGCGAAGGCGCCTTCGTCACCGAGCCGGTCGCCGCGTATCTGGCCGCCGCCGCCGGACTCGTCGACCGCACCCCCGCCGCCTTCAGCGAATCGGTGGAGGAGGGGCAGGACGTGCCCCCCGCGACACTGCTCGAGGCGCTGGACATCCTCGCTTCCGGTGACGTGGCCGTGGTCGTGGTGAACGCGCAGACCGGCGGCGCCGAGACGACGCAGATCATCGACGCCGCGGCATCCGACGGGCTCCCGATCGTGGAGATGACCGAGACGCTCCCGGACGACACGACGTACATTGAGTGGATGCAGGACAACATCGCCGCTCTCGCCGCGGCGCTGGACGCGTGAGCGGCTCCGCGTCGGCCGCCACGCCGCCGCTGCGCATCCGCGGGGCGGCCCTGCGCCGCGACGGCCGCGACCTGTGGTCGGGGCTCGACCTCGAGGTGCAGCCGGGCGAGCTGCTGGCCGTACTCGGCCCGAGCGGCTCGGGAAAGACCACCCTGCTGCGGGCGATCCTCGGACTGGAGTCTCTCAGCGCGGGGCGCATCGAGGCGCTCGGCCGGCCGGTGCAGCGCCGCGGCAACCGCGCCATCGGCTACATCCCGCAGCAGCGCCCGCTGCCGCCGGAGACCCCCCTGCGGGGTCGTGACCTCGTCGCCCTCGGAATCGACGGCCACCGCTTCGGGCTGCCGATCCCGCGCCGCGGCGACCGCGCCCGTGTGGACGCGCTCGTCGACGCCGTCGGCGCCCGCGCGTTCGCCGACCGGCCGGTCGGGCTGCTTTCCGGAGGTGAGCAGCAGCGGCTGCGCGTCGGGCAGGCCCTGGCCGACGACCCCCGGCTGCTGCTGTGCGACGAGCCCTTGACCAGCCTGGACCTCGCCAACCAGCAGGCGGTCGTCGGGCTCATCGACGCCCACCGGAGGCGGACGGATGCCGCGGTGCTGCTGGTCACCCATGACATCAACCCGGTGCTGTCGGCGGTCGACCGCATCCTCTACATCGCTGGCGGGCGCTTCACCCTGGGAAGCCCCGAGGACGTTCTCACCTCGCGCGTGCTCACCGACCTGTACGGCGCACCCGTCGAGGTGCTGCGGGCGGGCGGCCGGCTCGTCGTGGTCGGCGCACCGGATGCCGAAGACTCCCACCACCACCATCACCACGACGAGGCCGGCGCATGAACTGGGACGACATCGGCGACGCCCTCTTCGGCGGGCTGGGGGAGTACGGCGCGATCCTCGGTCTCGTGCAGAACTCGGTGTGGGCGGGGGCGGTGCTGGGCCTCGTCGGCGGTCTCATCGGCGTGTTCGTCATGCAGCGCGACATGGCCTTCGCCGTGCACGGCATCAGCGAGCTGTCGTTCGCCGGCGCCGCCGCGGCCCTCCTCATCGGGGTCGACGTCGTGACCGGCTCGATCGTGGGCTCCCTCATCGCCGCGGCCATCATCGGCGGCCTCGGCGCCCGCGCCCGCGACCGCAACTCGATCATCGGCGTGCTCATGCCGTTCGGCCTCGGCCTCGGCATCCTCTTCCTGTCGCTGTACGACGGGCGCAGCGCCAACCGCTTCAGCCTGCTGACCGGCCAGATCGTCTCGGTGCAGTCCGGCCAGCTGGGGTGGCTGATCGTGATCGGCGCCGCGGTGCTGGTGGGGCTCCTCCTCATCTGGCGCCCGCTGCGCTTCGACTCGCTCGACCCGCAGTCCGCCGCCGCACGCGGGGTGCCCACCACTGCGGTGTCGCTGGCGTTCATGCTGCTTCTCGGGCTGATCGTGGCCGTCGCGCTGCACATCATCGGCGCGCTGCTGGTGATGGCGCTGCTGGTGACTCCGGCGGCCGCCGCGATGCGGGTCAGCAGTGGTCCCCTCGCCGTGCCGCTGCTGGCGGCGCTGTTCGGGGTGGCCTCCGCCGTCGGCGGCATCCTGCTGGCGGTCATGGGAACCCTGCCGGTGAGTCCCTACATCACCACGATCTCGTTCCTCATCTACCTCGTCTGCCGCGTCGTCGGCACCCGCCGCGGCCGCGTGCAGCGGTTGCGTGCCGCCGGCTGAGCGCCGCCGGCTGCGCGCCGCCCCTCTCAGCCGTCGCCGAAGCCCACCGCCCTAGAATCGGAGCCATGGCCCAGCGGAACACCTGGCAGCGCGAGCGCGTGCGCGACGCGCTCGCCGAGGCGCCCGGCTTCGTCAGCGCGCAGGCGCTGCACGCCACGCTCCGCGACGAGAACACGGGCATCGGGCTGGCGACGGTCTACCGCGCACTGGCGGGCCTCGCCGCCGCCGGCGACGCCGACCAGCTGCAGAGCCCCGAGGGGGAGGCGCTCTACCGCGCCTGCAGCACCGACGGTCATCATCACCACCTCATCTGCCGGCGCTGCGGGCGCACCGTGGAGATCGCCGCGACCGATGTCGAGCAGTGGGCCCGCCGCACCGCCGCCCAGCATGGCTTCACGCAGGCGGAGCACGTCGTGGACATCTTCGGCCTGTGCGCCGCATGCACGACGGCCGATGCCACGCCCGCTGCCACGACGGTCGCCGCGCCGGAGGGGCGCCCATGACGAGCGCCCCCACCCGTCGCCGTACGTCGCGCTCGCCCCGCACCGCCCGACCGCGGCCGGAGCGCAGCACCCGGCTGCTGACCACTCTCGGCCTCGGTGCGCTGGTGGTCGCCGTGCTGCTCGTGGTCGCGGCGCTCGCGCCCGCCGAGACGCCGCTGCCCACGCGTGCGCAGGACGGGCTGACGCTGGCCATCAGCGTGCTGATCGAGTCGCTGCCCTTCGTCGTGCTGGGCGTGCTGCTGTCGATCGTCATCCAGGTGTGGCTGCCGCCGGGAGCCCTCGAGCGGTGGATGCCGCGGCGCGCCTGGGCGCGCAGGGCCGTGCTGTCGCTGCTCGGGATGCTGGTGCCGGTCTGCGAATGCGGCAACGTCCCGTTCGCCCGCGGACTGATGATGCGCGGGTTCAGCGTGCCCGAGACGATGACGTTCCTCATCGCGGCGCCGATCGTCAACCCGATCGTCATCATCACGACCCATCAGGCCTTCGGCTTCGACGACGGCATCCTGATCGCCCGACTCGTCGGCGGCTACCTCGTCGCGAACCTCATCGGCTGGATCTACAGCCGCCACCCCGACCCCGATGCCCTCGTCACCGACCGCTTCCGCGACACGTGCGAGCTCGCCGCCTTCGACACCGGCGGCCGCGGGCGCCGCAGCCTCGCCCAGTTCGTCGTCGAGCTGCGCGCCGTCATGCCCGCGCTCGTGATCGGCTCGGCTCTGGCCGGCGCGGTGCACGTGCTGGTGCCGCGGGAGGCGCTGCTGGCGATCGGGTCGAACCCCGCGCTGTCGATCGCGGTGATGATCGCGCTGGCGATGATCGTGTCGATCTGCTCCAACGTCGACGCCTTCTTCGCGCTGTCGTTCGCGTCGACGTTCACGCCCGGCGCGATCGTGGCGTTCCTCATCGTCGGTCCCATCGTCGATATCAAGATGCTGGCGCTGCTGCGCACGACCTTCCGCACCCGCGTGCTGGTCGGGGTGACCGTCGTCGTCGTGCTCTTCGCCTTCGCCCTGGGCTCGGGGGTGAACCTCTTTGCCTGACCGGACGCCGACGACGCACACCGATCCGCTCACCCGCGGGCAGGCGCTGCTCACGCGCTGGCTCGGCGTGGGACTGGCCGCGGCGCTCGCCGCCGTGACCGTCGTGCTGGCTGCGAGCGGCCGCATCGGTCTCTACATCAACCCCGACACCGCCTGGTTCGCCGTCGCGTTCGCGATCGTCGCTCTCGTCGGCACCGTCGCCTCGTTCGCTCTGCCGCTCGGCGCCGAATCCGACCACGGGCACGACCACGGCTCCGAGGCCGAGGCCGCGGCCGGCGAATCGGCCGGCATCACCGACGCCGGCTCCGACGGCCGCGACGTCGAGTACGGCGGCCTCGATCTCGACCACGACGCCGTCGTCGCGGCCGGCTTCGGCCGCACCGCCGCGACGGCGGCCACGGTCGCGGGCGGTGTGCTGGCCACCGGCATCGTCGGTGCGATCCTCGTGCTGCCGCCCGCGTCGCTGTCGGCGGAGCTCGCCATGTCGCGCGACACCGGCGCGGCACCGCTGTTCCAGGGGACCGACGCCGTCGCGCTGGCCACGACCGGCGACACCGCCTCGTTCGGCGTGGGGGAGTGGGCCACGGTGTTCGCCGGAGCGACCAACCCCGATGCGTTCGAGGGAGACCCGGTGACCCTCACCGGCTTCGTCACCCCTGGTGAGGACGGCTTCGATCTCACCCGTCTGGTGATCACCCACTGCGTGATCGACGCCCAGCCTGCCAGCGTCCCGGTGACCGTGGGCGAACCCCCCGAGACCGGCCAGTGGGTGACGGTGCGCGGCACGGTGCGTGCCGACGCCGACGGCTCGCTCACGATCGCCGCCACCGAGGTCACCCCCATCGAGGAGCCGGAAGACCCGTATGAGTACTGACGGCCCCGGCACCCCCGACCCCGTCTCCGCCCCCACCCGCTCCCGCAGCGCTGACCGTCGCGCCCGCGGCGGCCGCAGCCGCGACCGCCGGCGCCGCGCGTTCACCACGGCGTTCGCCGTCGTCGTCGGCGCGCTGGTGCTCGTGGGCGCAGCCGGAGCGGGAGTGTCCGCCCTGCAGGGGCCGCGGGTCACCGGGGTGCAGTCCGATCCCGAGGCGGCGGTCGCGGCATCCGGATCGCGCTTCATCATCACGACCAGCCGCTCGCTGCAGGAGGTCGACGCCTCCCAGGTGACCGTGACGCCGGCCACGCCGTTCACCGTCGACACCTCGGGGCGCAGCGTCGGCGTGCGCTTCACGCTGCCGCTGCACGACGACACCGAGTACACCGTGCGCATCGACGGGCTGCAGGCCGTCGGCGGCGGGCCGACCTCCGACGTGGTCGAGACGATGAAGACCCCGCCGCTCGAGATGTTCCTGCTGCGGCGCACTGCCGACGGCGACACCGTCTTCCGCACCGACCTCACCGGTGAGCAGGCGGTGCCGGTCTTCGAGCACCCGCACATCGAGGACTTCCGCGCCACTGCGACGCGGCTCGTGATGTCGGTCAGCGACGAGGGACAGGCCTCGCTCATCAGCACGGATCTGAACGGCGGCGACCAGATTCCGCTGCCGCTTCCGGGCGAGGGGCGGGTCACGAATCTGCAGAGCGCCGACCGCGGGGAGCTCATCGGCTACACCTACACCGCGGCCGACGTCGGCGCGGGCGGGGGCGCCGAGGCGGTGCTGTACACCACGTCGCTGAAGGAACCGGATGCCGATCCGGTCGCGATCGCCCTTCCCGGCGACGAGCAGCGCGTCGCCGACTGGCGCTTCGTGCCCGACAGCGAGTCGCTGCTGGCGCTCACCTTCGACGGCCGGCTCCTGCTGTCGGCGGCATCCGGGGCGGACGCGGTCGAGCTCGGCACCGCGATCGCGATCGACGGCATCGCCCGCGGCACGCCGCTTGCGGCGGTGGAACGCGTCGACGGTCTCGCGCTGATCGACCTGCGCGACGGCACCGAGAGCCCGCTGCCGCTCGCCCCGTCCGACACCCGCCCCGCCCTCGTGCTGCCGCTCCCCGGCGGCACGGGCACGCTGCAGACCACCACGACCTTCGACGGGCTCACCCCGGTGAGCACATCGGTGCAGGTGGTCGACCTCGACGGAACCGCGCGCCCGGTGTTCGAGACCCCCGGGTCCGATGCCGTGCTGCAGACCTGCGTGTCGCCGAGCGGCCGGTATGCGGCGGTGCTCGTCGCCCCGGACGTCGTCTCGAACCCCTACGACCTCTACGAGGTGCCGCTGCCCGAGCGCCTGGAGACGCACATCGTGACCCTCGACGACGGTGAGCCCGTGGTCGCGCTCACGGGATTCGACGCCTCATGGTGCCAGGTGCCGCCGCAATGACCGTTCGCCGCCCTGCGACCCGCGACGACATGGCGGCGCTCGCGCTGGAGGTCGCGCCGCGGCTGCTCGACGCCGTGCTCGAGGTGACCGTCGAGGGCGAGACGGTCGCGGTGCGGCTGACCGAGGTCGAGGCGTATCACGGCCGCGGCACCGGGGACGTGCCCGATCCAGGGTCCCACGCGCGCATGGGCCTCACCCCCCGCAACGCGACGATGTGGGGTGAGCCGGGGCACCTGTACGTCTACCTCAGTCACGGCATCCATTCGTGCGTCAACGTCGTCTGCGGACCCGAGGGGGTCGCCGGCGGTGTGCTGCTGCGCGGCGGAGAGATTGTCGAGGGCGTGGGTGCCGCGCGCCGCCGCCGACCCGCCGCGCGCGCCGACCGCGACCTCGCCCGCGGCCCGGGCCGCCTCGGCGACGCGGTGGGGCTGCGCCATCCGGTGCACGACGGCATCGACGTCATCACCGGGGAGGCCTGGCACGGTGCGGTGGCGCGCCTGCTGCTTCCCGTCGAGCCGGTCGCGGAGCCGGCGACGGGACCCCGCGTGGGGGTGGCCGGGCATGCCGGCACGGCGGCCTTCCCGTGGCGGTTCTGGATTCCGGGCGACCCGACGGTCTCGGCCTTCCGGTGGGGCCGCGGTGCCGGCCCGGCGCCCGCAGGCCCGGCGCCCGCGGTGTGATCTCGTCCGTGGTGACCCGGAGGAACCGAGCGCAGCGCCGGCCGACTCGGCAGCGGGCAAGGCCACAGGGATGCCGCGCGTCATGGCGACACGCCCGTCCGTGCTAGACTGACTCTTCGTCTGCGCGCACTCCAGCACGCAGTTCGCGCCCTGCCACCGATTCTGGTGAACGGGGTGCAGACAAGGGATCTTGGGTGGCACCGTCCGGTGTCACGGTACTAAGGAGACATCACTATGGCAGCAGTGTGCCAGGTGACTGGAGCTGTTCCCGGCTTCGGTCACAACATCTCGCACTCGCACCGCCGGACGAAGCGCCGCTTCGACCCGAACGTGCAGAAGAAGACCTACTTCGTGCCCTCGCTCGGCCGGAAGATCACGATCAACGTGTCCGCTAAGGGCATGAAGGTCATCGACGTCCGCGGCATCGAGTCGGTTGTGAAGGACATGATCGCGAAGGGTGTGAAGCTCTGATGGCCAAGAAGGCTCAGGACGTCCGTCCGATCATCAAGCTGCGTTCGACCGCCGGCACGGGGTACACCTACGTGACGCGCAAGAACCGCCGCAACAACCCCGACCGCATCGTGCTCAAGAAGTACGACCCGGTGATCCGCAAGCACGTCGAATTCCGAGAGGAGCGTTGATCCATGGCTAAGAAGAGCAAGATCGCGCGCAACGAGCAGCGCAAGGTGGTCGTGGAGCGCTATGCCGCGAAGCGCGCCGAGCTGAAGAAGGCGCTTGTGTCGCCGGAGTCCACCGACGAGGAGCGCGAAGCCGCTCGCGTGGGTCTGCAGAAGCTGCCCCGCAACGCTTCGCCCGTGCGCGTTCGCTCGCGCGACGTCATCGACGGTCGCCCCCGCGGAAACCTCACGAAGTTCGGCATCTCGCGTGTCCGCTTCCGTGACATGGCCCACCGTGGCGAGCTGCCCGGTGTGACCAAGTCGTCGTGGTGACCCCCGGTCATTGACCTCGCGAAAGGCCCGCGGTTCTCCGGAACTGCGGGCCTTTCCGCGTTCACAGCAGTCACATGCGTCACTGTCACCGGCGACACGCCGGTGAATGTGCCCCAGAATGGGCCGAAATCCGCGTAATTCCGCGGATCGTGGGTATATTCGGGCACGGTCGATCCGACCAGCCGGGGGCGCTCGCCTCCGGTCCCAAGTACGAGAAGGCGGTACCCACCGCCTTGGAGGACAACCCCATGGCTGACAAGTCCATCACCAAGACCGAGCTCGTCGCGAGCATCGCCAGCGCCACCGGCCAGAGCCAGGCCACCGTCTCGGGCGTGCTCGACTCGCTGTTCTCGACCGTCGCCGACGCCGTGGCAAAGGGCAGCAAGGTCTCGATCCCCGGCTGGATCGCCTTCGAGCAGGTCGACACCGCCGCCCGCACCGGCCGCAACCCCCAGACCGGCGAGGAGATCAAGATCGCCGCGGGCAAGCGCGTCAAGGTGACCGCCGGCTCGAAGCTCAAGGCTGCCGTCAAGTAAGACCTCTGACGAGACTTCGTCGCCGCCGTCCCGACGGCCCGCGATAACAGAAGGGGGATGCCGCGAGGCATCCCCCTTCTGCGTGCCCACGTAAGCTTGGGTGGTGAACTCCCGCGCCCTCCGGTACGCCGGCCCCGCGATCCTCGCGATCGTGGCTCTCGCCGTCCTGGCGTGGGCGCTGGCTCTCGGTGGCGGGGCCGCGCCGCTGCGACTGGGCGACCCCGGGCCGGTCGTGCGCTGGGGTCTGCCGGTGGCCAAGCTCACCGTGAACCTGTCCGCCTCGGTGATGGTGGGCTCTCTCGTCGTGGCCCTCTACGCGCTGCGTGCGGGCACACGCGCCTTCGAGACCGCGCTCGACGCGGCATCCATCGCCGCGGCCGTCTTCACCGTCTCCGCGGGCGTCACCGGATTCTTCACGGTGCTCAACGCCCTCGGTTCCACGCCCAGCGCCGGTGCCCAGTTCGGGCAGCAGCTGGGGCGCTTCCTCATCGAGCAGGAGCTCGGTCGTGCGTGGCTGATCACGACCCTCGCGGGCGCGGTGCTGACGGTTCTCACCTTCGCGGTGCGCGGGTGGACCACGACCCTGCTCGTCGCGGTGCTCGCGATCGCATCGCTCATCCCGATGGCGTCGCAGGGTCACTCCGGCGACGACGCGAACCACAACGCGGCGGTCATGGCCATCGCGCTGCACATCATCGCCGCGGCTGTCTGGCTGGGCGGGCTCGTGCTCATGGTGCTCGTGCGCCCGCTGCTCTCCCGCACCGAGATGGCCGACGTGATGCGCCGCTACTCGTCGATCGCGCTGGTCGCCTTCGTCGTCGTGGCGATCTCCGGCACGGTGCGGGCCCTCGCCGGCGGAATCACGCTCGAGCTGCTGACGTCGCCCTACGGCCTGGTGCTCCTGGTGAAGATCGCGGCGCTCGTCACCCTCGGCGTCTTCGGCGCGTGGTACCGGGTGCGCCTCATCGGCCGCATGCGCGACGACGGCGCCGCGCGACGGTTCTGGAGCCTCATCGGGCTGGAACTGGCTTTCATGGGCGTGGCCAGCGGCGCGGCGGCCGCGCTCGCGCGCACGCCGCCGCCGGTGGACACGTCGCTGCCGCCGGTGCGCACCCCGGCCGAGATCCTCACCGGGGCTCCGCTGCCCCCGGAGTTCACGATCGACCGCTGGTTCACCGCGTGGGAGATCGACCTGCTGTGGGCGTTCGCCGTCGGCTTCGGCGCCTTCTTCTACGTCGCCGGCGTGCGACGGCTGCGCCGCCGCGGCGACACGTGGCCGATCTACCGCACCGTGCTGTGGCTGGTCGGCCTGGCGCTGCTGCTGTGGGTCACCGGCGGCCCGATCAACGTCTACCAGGACTACCTGTTCAGCGTGCACATGGTCGGGCACATGCTGCTGTCGATGGCGATCCCCCTGTGCCTCGTCGCCGGGGCGCCCGTCACCCTCGCGGCGCGGGCGATCCGCAAGCGGGACGACGGCACCCGGGGTGGCCGCGAGTGGATCCTCTGGGCCGTCCACACCCCGTTCTCCCGGGTGGTGACGCATCCGCTGTTCGCGGCCGCGATGTTCATCGGGTCGCTGTGGGTGTTCTACTACACCGACCTCTTCCGCTGGTCGCTGTACGACCATCTCGGTCACGAGTGGATGATCGCCCACTTCCTCATCTCGGGCTACCTGTTCGCCCTCTCCCTCGTGGGCATCGACCCGGTGCCGTACCGCTACCCGTACCCCTTCCGTCTGGTGACCCTCATCGCGGTCATGGCGATGCACGCGTTCTTCGGCATCGCGATCATGATGCAGTCCGGCCTGATGGTGGCGGAGTGGTTCGGCTCGATGGGACGCACGTGGGGGCCGACACCGCTCGAGGATCAGTACGCCGGAGGCGGTGTCGCCTGGTCGGTGGGAGAGATCCCGACGCTCATCCTGGCTCTCGTCGTGGCGATCCAGTGGAGCCGCAGCGACGAGCGCACCCAGCGCCGGCGCGACCGGCAGGCCGACCGCAGCGGTGACGCGGAGCTCCACGCCTACAACGAGCGTCTCGCCCAGCTCGCCGAGCGCGACGCCCGACGCGAGCGCGCCGGCCGCTGAGCCTGCCGACCCGAGCGTCGCGGCGCCCCACGGCGCCAGGCCTCAGCCCGCCTCAGCCCGCGTCAGCCTTCGACGCCGGAGACGAGGATGGATGCCGTCCCGTCGGGCAGCACGGTGATCGTGCCGGTCAGCTGGAACGGGACGTCTTCGTCGGCATCCCACACCGAGCCGTCGAAGAGCGACTGCACTTCCACGTCGATGTGCGCGACGGCGTCGGTGACGGGGATCTTCCATCCCGCGCCGTCGGGTTCGACCGAGACCACCGGCGCCTGCGCGATCGTCCAGGTCGGCAGCTCGGTGATGCGGTTGCGCACGGTGAACCCGAACGGGCAGCCCGCGGGCTGCAGCACCTGCTGCGCGGCGCACTCGGCGAGGAACTGGTCCACCCGTTCCTGCACGACGCTCACGAACTGCTCTGTCGGCTGCGCCTGCAGCTCGACGCGGATGCCGGCGGCGGGGGAGTCCGACAGCACCGCGACCCCGGGGGTGGCGGAGATGGCCGTGTCGACCGCGACCGAGTACACGCCCGGCGAGAACACGAGCAGCGGCACCGGTGCGGCTGGATCGACGTCGGCGCCGTCCGGCGACACCTGCCGCTTGTCGAGGTCGAACCCGTTCACGGTGAACTGCATGGCGCCCAGCACGGTGAGGTCGATCACCGCGAGCGGCGACTGCGCGAAGCGCCAGGTCGGGGCGACGCCGAGCCAGCCTGCGCGCTCGACGTCGAAGGTGGTCTCGCCCGGGTAGGGGCCGGCCTTGTAGGCCACGGTGACCCTGGTCGCGTCGTCGCCGGGCTCCTCCGAGACGACGCGGACGTCGGAGAGGCCTGCGAGGGCGGCCTGACGCAGCAGAGCCTCGGATGCCGTCGGCGGCAGGCCCGCCGCCTCGAGGTCGGCGGAGTCGACGACGACGCCCGGCACGGCGAGGGCATCGGCCGCACGCCCTTCGCTGAGCATGGTCACGTACCGCGTGACGAAGGCCGAGGGACTGTAGAACTGCGCGTACAGTGCGCCGACGGCGGACCCGAGCGCCGCGATCAGCAGCACGCCGATGATGGCGAGCATCGTCAGCTCGGCACCGAGCCGCGGGCGTCGACGCGGGTGGACGCGCACGGACGTGGCATCCGGAGCCTGTGCATCGACGGGCGCGCGCAACGGCGCCACCCCCGCCTCGCCGTACTCCATCCCCCCAGTCTAGGAACCGCGACGCATCGCTTGCCGGGAAAGTTCCCAGCCGACGCCTCTGCACACCCGAGGCGGCGCGCCCGTCGGCGACCAGGCGGGTGTGCGACCATGAATCAGTGACCGCCCCGCTTCTCACCGACGAACAGGAAGCGGTGTTCCGGCTCATCGAGGACACCAACGAGCACGTCTTCGTCACCGGCCGCGCCGGCACCGGCAAGTCCACGCTGCTGCGCCACCTCGCCTGGAACACGGACAAGCAGATCGCCGTCTGCGCTCCCACGGGCGTCGCGGCCCTCAACGTCGAGGGGCAGACGATCCACTCGCTGTTCCGACTGCCCATCGGGCTCATCGCCGACAGCGACCTCGACCAGCCCGACCAGACGCGCCGCATCCTCAACGCCCTCGACACGCTGGTCATCGACGAGATCTCGATGGTCAACGCCGACCTGATGGATGCCATCGACCGGTCGCTGCGGCAGGCCCGCGGGCGCCGCAGCGAGCCGTTCGGTGGCGCGCAGGTCGTGATGTTCGGGGATCCGTACCAGCTGGCGCCGGTGCCGCCGCGCGGCGACGAGATGCGGTACATCCGCGACCACTACCGGTCGTTCTGGTTCTTCGACGCCCACGTGTGGGCCGGTCGGTCCGGCGATGACGCCGAGGGCGGTCTCATCGACCTCGGGCGCCACGGTGCGACGCTCAACATCCGCGAACTGCGCGACATCCACCGCCAGGCCGACCCGACCTTCAAGATCCTCCTCAACGCCGTGCGCCACGGCGTGGTCACCGCCGACATGGCCGAGGTGCTCAATACCGCGGGGGCGCGACGACCGCCCGAGCCCGGCGGTGACGAGCCGCCGATCATCACGCTGGCCACCCGCAACGACATCGTCAACCGCATCAACCACCGTCACCTCGACGCGCTGCCCGGACCGGTGCAGACCGCCCGTGCCGAGGTCAGCGGTGACTTCGGGCGAGGGGATGCGGCGTACCCCGCCGAGCTGGAGCTGCAGCTGAAGGTGGGAGCGCAGGTGATGTTCCTGCGCAACGACGTCGGCGGCTTCGGCGAGCCGCCCCGGTGGGTCAACGGCACGATCGGAACGGTCACCCGCATCGCGGGGGCGACGGTGCGCGTGGAGGTCGACGGCGTCGAGCACGACGTCGAACCCACCGTGTGGGAGAGGTTCCGGTACGCATACGACTCGGCATCCAAGTCGCTGTCGCGCGACATCGTCGCGGAGTTCACGCAGTTCCCGCTGCGGCTGGCGTGGGCCGTGACCATCCACAAGTCGCAGGGCAAGACCTACGAGCGGGCGATCATCGACCTGGGGTCCGGGGCGTTCGCGCCGGGTCAGACCTATGTCGCGCTGTCGCGGCTGACCAGCCTGGATGGGCTGTACCTCACCAGGCCGCTGCGCCCGAGCGATATCCGCGTCGACCCCGACGTGCGTCGCTTCATGCGCTCGCGCGCCTGACCGGCCTCTGCCGCCGGTGCCGCGTGCCCCCGGGCCAGGTGAGGCGTACCGGCAGGCCCGCCGCGGTGTGTTTGAATCTTTGGAGGACTTTTCGGGGGTATCGAATGCTGCAGTTCCGCCGCGCACGTCGCGTTGCGACCGTGATCGCCGCCGTCGTCGGCATGGCGCTCGCCGTCAGCGCGTGCTCCAGCGAGGGCCCGACGGTGCTGCCGGCCGTGCCCGAGCAGGTCGATGCCCCGCTGCCGGAGGAGACCCGCGCGCAGCTGCAGGCCGCCGTCGAGCGCGCGATGGTCGCCACCGGGTCCACCGGGGCGATCGTCGGCGTCTGGGCACCGTGGAGCGGCCAATGGGTCGAAGGGCTCGGCACGTCCACGCCCGGCGGCGAGGCCGTGACCACCGACATGCGCTTCCGGGTCGCCGGCATCACCCGCGCGATGACGTGCGATGTGCTGGATGCCGTGGCCGCAGCCGGCACCGTGTCGCGCGACGACTCGGTGACGGAGTGGATCACCGGCATGCCCGGTTACGAGGACATCACCCTCGAGCAGCTGTGCGACTCCACCAGCGGCATCGCGTCGTACGGCCCGCGCATCGCCGATCGCGTGCTGACCACGCCGCAGCGGGTGTGGAACCCGAAGGAGCTGGCCGCGTACGGGATGGGATCGGACCGCACCGGCGCGCCCGGGGCGGCGTTCGTCGATTCCGACACCGGCTACGTGCTGCTGGGCATCGCCCTGGAGCGCGCCACCGGCATGACCGCGGCGGAGATGTACCGCACGTACGTCGCCGAGCCGCTCGGGCTGGATGCCACCGGTCTGCCGGCGCCGACCCGTGACCTCGCCGCCGTCGAGGCGCCTTTCCTGGCCGGACTGTACTCGGCCGACAACGCGGAGGGCGCCGTCGACTGCCTCGCCCCGCGCGACCTCACCTCGCTGTCCGCGAGCAGCGGTTACACCGCCACCGGCGTGGTCTCCGACATCGACGATCTCGGCCTCTACGTGCAGGCGCTGGCGACCTCGTCCCTGCCCGGGGCGGGGGAGGACCGCTTCGCGTCGCCGTTGCCGGTGAGCCCGGACGCACCCTCGTGGAACACCGCCGCCGGCGGTGCGTACCAGGCAGGATCGCTCATCGGCCAGTACGGCTCGGTACCCGGCTACATCACCGGGGCCTTCGCCGACCCGGCGACGGGCATGGCCGTCGCGGTCGTGCTGAACAACTCCCGCGCGACGGCCGCCATCGGCGAGTATCTGGCGTGGGAGCTCGCGGCCATCGCGTCGAAGGCGCCCGCCGCCGCCGGGCAGACCGCTCCGACCGCCGGCCTGCCGTGGACGGCCGAGCAGTACGCCGAGCAGATCGCGGCTTCGGCCGTCTGCGCCGCGCCAGAGGGCTGAGTCCGCTCGCGCGCGCGGACAACCGCTTCCCGTCTCCGGGCTGAGGGTGTCAAGCCCCTTCTCGCCGTTCGCCGAGTTCGGCAGTGTCGATGGTCAGGCAACGGAAGGAGCCCCATGACCATCCAGGATCCGCGCGAGAAGCACCACGACGACGAGTTCACCGCGCAGCAGCAGGAACAGCCCGGTCTCACCGACGACACCATGCCCGAACCCGATCACGGCGAGAAGAGCTACCGGGGCAGCGGCCGGCTCGAAGGACGCCGCGCCCTCATCACCGGCGGCGACTCGGGAATCGGGCGGGCGGTCGCCATCGCCTACGCCCGTGAGGGCGCCGACGTCGCCATCGTGTACCTGCCCGAGGAGCAGGACGACGCCGACGACACGCTCGCCTTGATCTGCGAGGCCGGCCGCACCGCCGTCGCGCTGCCCGGCGACATCCGCGACGAGTCCTTCGCGACGAGCATCGTCGCCGACACCGTCGAGCAACTCGGCGGTCTCGACATCGTCGTGCTCAACGCGGCGTATCAGAAGGACCGCGACGGCATCGAGAACCTCCCCACCGAGGGGTTCGACCGCGTCTTCCGCACGAACCTCTACGGCATGCTGTGGACCGCCCGTGCCGCCGTGCCGCACCTGCAGCCGGGCGCGTCGCTCATCGTCACCGCATCCGTGCAGGCATACAGCCCGTCGCCCTCGCTGGTGGACTACGCCATGACCAAGGCGGCTCAGGTCGCCTTCGTGCAGGCGATGGCGGAGGAGCTGGGCCCGCGCGGCATCCGCGTGAACGCCGTCGCGCCCGGCCCGATCTGGACGCCGCTCATTCCCGCCACCGGCTGGGACGCGGAGCGTCTGGCGGAGTTCGGCCAGGACACGCCGCTGGGCCGTGCCGGCCAGCCGGCGGAGCTCGCCGGCGCCTACGTCTACCTCGCCTCCGAGGACGGCTCGTTCACGTCGGGAGCCGTGCTGCCGGTCACCGGCGGCAAGCACCTGTAGTCGCTCCGCGACACGACGGAGGGCGCCTCACCAACGAGGCGCCCTCCGTGGTGTCGTCGTGGCCTCAGGCGCCGGCGGCCCATCGGGCGAGGGTGCCGATGAGCTGGCGGTGTCCCGCCGAGTCGTACGACCGCTCGTCGTGTCCGAGGGTGTCGACGGCCACGCGGGCCGCGCCGTAGGTGCGCACCCAGGCCGTCGGCATCCGCTCGCCGTCGGTGACGTGCGTCGCGACGACCGAGCGCTCGCCCAGCTGCTGCAGGCGGCAGTAACGCTCGTCGAACACGGTGAAGCCGTCGACGGGGGTCCCGTCGGGAAGCGTGCCGCCGGTGATCTCGACATCGGCGATCTCCGGATGCCACGACGCCCCGGGGATCCACATGCCTCCGATCGCGGGCGCCCACGACGGGTAGTCGCGGAGGGAGCCGACCGACAGGTGCATCGCGAGCACGCCGATTCCGCGCGCGAGCGCCTGGTCGAGACCGGTCACCGAGGCCGCCGGGGGGTGGTTCGTGCGGGAGGCGTCATCGCGCCAGGGGTCGCCGGCGTTGACCACCAGCAGCGCTGCATCGTCGAGCCGGGTCATCGCCGCATCCACGTCGTCGTCGACGACGACCTGGAATCCGGCCGCGCGCAGAGTGTCGGCCAACAGCGCGCTCGTGCGGGGGAACGGATGCCACGGGTCGGCGTATCGGCCGCTCCCGCTGGCGATGACGGCGGTGGGGTGGGCGAGCGGGCTCATGCTGTCACGTTACCGACCGGGGGATGGCGCGGGGCCCCGCGCGGCGTCGGCGAGGGCCTGGCGTCGTACGCGGTCGGGACGTACCGTGGCGGCCAACACACCGGAACGCCAGGGGGAACACCATGCGCAAGACCACGACCGGCGCCCTTGCGGCCCTCATCCTGCTCACCGTCTCGGGCTGCGCCGCAGGCGGGTCGACCGATGGGGCGACGCGGCTGCCCGACCAGTCGGTGCCCGAGGCATGCGATATCGCGGTGCCCGCGGCCGAGGACGCCGACGGCGCGCTGACCGAGGCGCTCTCGCGCATCGACGACGAGGACTACGCCGGGGCGTCCGAGACGATCCGCTCAGCCACGGACGACCTCGACGCCTCGCTCGCGACGGTCACGAACGAGCGGGTGCGCGACGAGCTCGATGACCTGACCGAGGACATGAAGGAGGTCGGCCTGCTGATCGACCAGATGCAGGCGGCCGCCGATGACGCGCCCCTCCTCGCCGAGATCAACGACGACCTCGTGGACGACACCCAGGACGTGCGGGAGTCGGCTGACGAACTCGCGGCCGTCTGCTCCTAGCAGGGTCGCCCGCCACCGGCATCCCGCGCCGCGTCAGAGCACGATGTCGCTCGGGTCCTCGAGCGGGCGGGCAGCAGTGACTCCCTGGCCGCGGAGCACATCCGCGTCGGGCAGGGCTCCCCAGTCGAGGCCCGTCACCTCCGCGATGCGGTCGATGGGCACCTGGAACGTGCGGAACCCGCCGAGCGGTGGCGACGCCACGGCGCCGGTGCGCGTGTCGACCAGCTCGCTCTGGTCGAGGATGAAGCCGGTCGCAGCCAAGCCCGCCGGGGAGAGCCACGCCGCGACCTTCCAGAACCGCAGCGGAATGCGGATGCCGCGATACGGCGGATCGTCGTCGGCCAGCACCGGTGCGGTGAACACCGACAGTCGCTGGTCGGTGGCCTGCGCGTACTCCAGCACGTGGTCCTCGAGGCCGAGCCAGAGTTCCTTCGACTGATTGAATCCGGAGGCCTGCGGCGCGGCGTTCGGGTAGCGGAAGGTGGCCTCGGTGGCGGCGCGGGCGATGTCGGCGTCGCCCCAGCCCGGGTCACGGCGGCGCACGAGGTGCCCACGGTCGAGGTCGTTCCCGGCGTAGATCGCGGGACCGGCCTGCTGCGAGGAGGGCACCCTCTCGTCGAGCCGCCACTCGCCCGTCCGCGGCAGGTCGCGCAGGGCGGCGCCGTCGATGTTCACCGCGGTGATCGCGGCCAGCCGGCGTTCGGGATCGAGCTCGACCGTGAAGCGCGGGTAGTCCAGGCGCACGGTAGGTCGCCCAGTTGTCGGCAGCGGCACGGCGGGGCCGAGGAACAGGGGGTCGTAGCCGGCGTCCATCCCGCCATCCTTCCCTTCGTCGCACCCTGGGTGAAGGGCGGCGCCGCGTCGCTCCCCTCCTCACGGGGTGCGGTGACATGCCTCATCGCGGCTGACGTGGCCGGGGAGCACCCGGTTACGCCATCGTTCGCGTGGTCGGCGTGGAGATCGGGTTCTTCGGGCGCGGCGGGATGGCCCTCGTATCTGACGGCCGGCCGCCCGCTGATGTTCCCGCCAAGCCGCGCGCCTCCGTGCCCGACCACCGGTCCGAACGAGCTCTGGACTGCCTTGCCGGATTCGTACCCAGATCGGACTGATGAATCCGCGGTTTCAGTAGGCAGTCGACCGCGCGCGTTCTGAAGCTCGTTCAGACAAACGCGGCCGTCGTTCCAGCGTTCGCTGGCTGGACGCGACGGGTACTTCACCGCCGGCTTGTTCTCGATTCCGTTGGCGTGCGCCCACCGCGTCGCGAGTGCCGTCAGTGTCGGGTGCGCCGGCGGACCAGGAGCAGCACGCCAGCGGTGGTGAGCAGCCCTGCGGTGAGCAACGGTGTGAGCCACGCACTCGCGGACTGCCCGGATACCGCTAGTGCCTGGTGTCGGTCAGCGCCGCCCCCGCCGCCCTCGCCGCCGGCTGCCGGTGTGTCGCCACCGGCTGCCGGTGTGTCGCCGCCGTCCGCTGGTGTGGGAACGTTCGGGGCCACCGTGACGGTGACGCGCGCGGTGGCGTCCGCATAGTCCACGCCATCCGGGTGGAATGTGAGCAGCACCGAGTGGGTGCCCACGGGCAGGCCGGTCAGGTGCACGTCCGCCGTCCCGGTGTTCGGGTCGACGGTGCCGGGGGCGCCGATCACATCTCCGCCGAGAGTGGCAGAGACCGCGCCATCCAGCGGCGGCAGCGGGCCGACCGCATGCGCGGTGACCTGCGCGTGGAGCGTTGCGGTGTCGCCAGCGGTAATCGTGACTTCGGCCGGGGTGGCTTCTAGCCGGGTTGCGTGGGCAGTGAGCGTGACCGTCTGCGCAGCGGAGGCGGAGGCCGCGAAGCCCGCGGCGGGCAGGTACCGGGCCGTGAACGCGTGGGTCCCCGCAGCCGTCCCGGTCAGTTCGGTGTGGAACCTGCTCACGCCGTCGTACGGGGTGGGGTCGGTGTCATCGCCGGGGGAGAGAACGGCAACCACCTCGCCGTCGCGGAGGATTTCCACCTGCCCGGCCGGTTCGAGGCGGCTGCGGGTGTCAGCGGCAACCGCCACGTCGAGTTCGACGGGGTCGCCGGCACGGCCGGATGCGCTCACCGCGGTGAGCTGGGTGGACGTGGCAGCGGTGGTGACGGTGATGGTGGCGGGGGCGGAGTCGGCGCCGTTGTACACCTCGTCGCCGCCGTACAGGGCGGTGAGCTGCGTCACGCCGGTCGGCAGTTTCAGGTCGCTGAATGCTGCAGTTCCGGCCTGGTCGAGGGTGGCCGTCGCGATGTGTTGCGTGCCGTCGGTGAGCAGCACGATGCCGGTGGCGGGGACACCGGCGCCGTCTGCGGGGCGAACGGTCACCGCTGCGGCGAGCGGCTCACCGTACACCGCGGTCGTCGCGGTGGGGGTGAGGGTGACGACGGCTTGGTCGTCGTACGCTTCCATCCGGACGGGGGCGCTCGCGGAGGCGGCGATGTTCGTCGTGCCCGCGAACGTGGCCTGCACGGTGAACGCTCCGATGCTGCTGGGCGCGGTGATGGGGATGCTGAATCGTCCTGCCGCGTCGACGGTGCCGGCGGTGTCGTGTCCGTTGACGGCGACGGTGATGGGTTCCCCGCCGCGCAGTGCGGCGCCATCCGTGGTGACGGTACCGGCGACGGTGACGGTGCTCGCGGCGGGAACCCGCAGCGGCAGCTGGTCGAGGATGGTGAGGGAGTGTGCGGGGCCGGGGCCGACGATCACGTCGAGGGTTGCGCTGGCGCGCTGCGTTCGGTCGCGGGAGGTGAACTCGGCCTTCAGGGTGTGGCGGCCCTGCGCGAGAGAGAACCGGAAATCGACCCGGCCATTCACGGTGCTGTCGCGGCCGACGAAGGTGTTGTCGGCGGTGAACATGACCGTACCGGGGGAGGGTACGAGTCCGTTCGCGCCGGTGACGGTCACCTCTGCTTCCTGCGGCACACCCGCCAGGAACAGGGTCGGCGCCGTGAGGGTCAGCTGGACCGGGTTCTGGTAGCTGATTTCGACGTAGCCGTCGCTGTTCACGGAGGTGAGCAGGCGGACGTTCTCCGCGTCGGGGTTGGTGTAGCTGGTGCCGCCGGCACCGCCACCGCCGACACTCGCAGACAGGAACTTCTTGCCGGACTGGCCTCCGGTCCCGGAGGGCCAACCAGCGCCACCGCCACCGCCACCGCCGGACGCAGTGAACCGGGCGGCATTGGACCCGTTCGTACCGGACGTGCCGGTCTGTGTGCCAGGTGCACCGCCCTTGCCCGGGTGGTACCCGAAGGTGCCGTCTTCACCGGCCAGGTCGGCGCCGCTCGTGCCCCAGCCGCCAGCGCCACCGAACCGCCAGGGGCGCGGCTGCGGGATCGTCGGAGCCGTTTTCAAAGCACCGCCGACACCACCCCCGCCGCCGGCGACCGCGATCAGGTTTGTGCCGCGCAGGACGGCGGCCGCGCCACCGCCGCCGCCACCGTGCAGCGCGCCGCCGGCCGGGCTGCCCCCCGATCCGCCGTTCAGGTAGCCGATGCCCGGGGTCTGCGTATGCGGCGCGCCGCCGCGTGTCGCACCGTAGAGACGGAGCGTCTCACCGGGGGTGACATCCAGGTCGAACTCCAGCTGCCCGGCCCGTCCGCTCCCAGGGGCGGACTGCCCCTCCCGGACGATGTCGCCGCCGGAACCGCCGGCCATCGTCACGGACACCCGCCGCACTCCGGCCGGCGGCGTCCAGTCCACACCCGCCGGGTCGGTGAATCGAACCGTGGTGATCTCCGGTGAGGCGGCCAGGCCGTCCGCGTCCGCGTGCGCCGCGACCGGGGCCAGGACGGTCAGCGTCGACATCAGCGTGGCGCTGAGCAGCACCGCGAGACCTCGAGCGGTGTGATGTGGACGGATACGGGAAACACGCGAGAACATCATCACTTCGAACCCTATCCAGAAGCGGATGCTCGCCCGCAATCGTGCTGGCCCAGAGGGCGATCACCCACGAGTCAAGGTCGGGGGAGCGTGGCGATGCGGGGCTGGTCTCGCGGCCGCACGGGGTATCCGCCGGCAAGAGCTCTTCGCAGAAGCCGAGAGCTAACCGGTCCGAACGAGGTCTGGAAAGTCCAGCCTGGGTCTGGAAGTCACAACTGGAGGGGCTGACGGGAATCGAACCCGCGCTGTCTGCTTGGGAAGCAGAAGTTCTGCCATTGAACTACAGCCCCGTGGCCGGTGAGGAACGCGACGGGCGATCCCGGAATGGCCTGGTGCACACGTTAGTGCACACGCGGCTCTCGGGAGGAGAGCCGTTCCACCACTCTACCGCGACCTGCAGCACACCCCGACTTCTCTCCGCACCTCCACCGGTGTCACCCGCTCGGCGCGTGCGCAAACGCAAAGGGACGGAGGGTCGGAGGGATATCAGCGTGCCGTCAAGCCCCGCGAACCCTGGAAAGGCGGGATCGCGGGGCTTGCAGAGGCACCGAAGACGTGGCGGCGGGGCACGGTGGTCGTCACGGCCTCCGCCGGGCTACCCCCGACGCAGTTCGGCGAGCTCGCTCTTGCGCTTGTCGAGTTCTTTTTTCAGCGCAGCGAGGTCGTCGGCGAGCACCGCGCGGGCGTCCTTGAGCAGGTCGGGGTCGACGTCGAGCCCTCGAATGCGGGGCACCTCGTCGCCCCAGCTCGTGGGGATGTCGCACAGAGTGAGTTTCTCGACGGTCGAGTTGTGGAGGAGGACGTTCGCCCTCGCGGATTCCTTCCACGAACAGCGGAACTCCACGCCGCCGATCACCGGGGCCTCCTGCGCATCCACGTGTCCGTCGAACGTCTGGGATTCGGCGCCGAACATCGAGGCGTCGACCGGAATCTTGATGGTGGTCCCGGTGAGGCGGTACCACGAGTCGCCCTCGCCGAAGAAGTACAGCTCACCCGTGTACAGGTCCCAGGCCTCGTACTGCACCATTCGTCCGACGGCGCCGAACGGGATCTCCGGGTAACTCGAGAACGAGTATTCGAGCCCCTTGGTGAGGTCATAGCCGTAGCTCGTCTCGGAGCTCAACTCGATTCCTTGCTTGAAGGTCTCGCCCGGCATCGGCTCATACTCTGCTTCGTAGCTGAGCTTGATGCCGAAGGTCTGCTCGACGGAGTCCGTGACCTCCTGCGACCAGGTGCGCTCGAACTTCCACTCCTGGGGCTCGTCCGAACCCGCCGTGTGTGGCTGGGTGGCGATGGTCCGCGGGTTCCCTGCCTCGGCCGTGTCGAGCGTCGGCTCACCGATGGCCTGGATGCAGCCGTTCCCATGCTCGCCACAGGCGTCGACGATGCCGTTGTTCCTGGCATCCTGGTCGCTGTCCACCGTGTCCACCCTGGCCATCCGCACCTGGAACGTGGTGTCATCGTCGGTGTGGACGTTCGGCTTGCTCATTCCGGTGGGCTCGCACGTGAACGGCGTGTTCTCCAGCACGCGCACACCGGTCGTGTTCGGGTCGCCCAGGTAGATCGAACAGGTGGCGGAGGGCTCGCTGCCCGACAGGTACTTGTAGTTCTCCGCCCAGCCGCTGATCCAGTACGGGGTTCCCTTGCCATCGAGCAAAATGCGGTAGGCGAAGGAAGCCTGCGCGTGGGTGTCGGGCTCGGACTGTTCGCGACCGAAGTTCTGCTGCGCGGCGGACCAGGTCAGAGTTCCCCCGTTGGGGATCGTCGCGTAGGGAAGAGCACGTTTCTCCTCCACGCTCACGGCGACGGGGTACCAGGCCTCGCCGTTCATCACGATGCGCTTCTGCTGGTTCGCGGTGGAAAAGGTGCCGTCGGCAAGGGAGATGACGGGTCCGTCCCCCGCATTGCGCACGTCGATGATGCCGGTGATGGTGGACCAGTTGTGCAGCGCGACGTCCGCGGAGGCGATCACGGCTCCCGATGCTCCCTGAGCCGAGGCCCCGTCACAGGCGAAAGGCGACTCGTTCTCGAAGTCCACCGGTGCGCCGTCTCGGAGGATGGCGCAGTCCGTTTCGACGCTCAGCGACCCGGCCGTCCGGTTCACGGTCGAGGTGTATCGGACGGTGTAGTCGGTGAGCGTTCCGTAATCGATCAGCTGGGCGGTGAAGGTCACCTCGTGGTGGCCGTCATCGGGCATGGGGTAGTCCCACGCCAGGTAGCGGATGCCGGCATCCGACCAGTCATATGCCTTTTCCGCGGCCACGTCGGACTCGTTCTGCGGGCTCGCAGGCTGCACGCCGGGCGCGAACGCATACCGCAGCTGGAACCCGGTCGCCCTCGTCGGCACGGCGCTGCGCTGCACGGTCTGCGTGGCGTGGGATGCCACCGATACCGCGTCATCGGCGCCGGTCTCGGTCTCGGCTTCGTTCCCGCCCCCGGTTTCGGTTTCGGTCTCCGCCTCGGACAGCTGAGGCGTCGCCGACGGAGCGGGTGCAGAGGGGTCGGTCTGCGGATCGGTGGTCTCGGCATATGCCGGCCCGGCCATGAGTCCCGCGGCGAGGACCGCCGCGAAGGGGATGGCCAGTGCAGCGCGTGCGCGGTGCGATGTCTGCCGTCGTTGGGCGTTGAATCTCATGTTCTTCGTTCCCTGAGTGATCGTGGATGTCAGCCGGACACGCTCTGGTGCCAGGCGGTGAAGGTGTCGAAAGAGGAGTGCAGTTCGGCGGCTGCCGCAGCGGCATCCTCGGTCTGGTCGTCGCGGACGGCGGCGTGCACCTCGTCGACGACATGCAGCGCGGGCAGCAGGCGGGTGAGCACCTGGTGGGCCTCATCCGGAACGTGAAGCTGAGCCGCGCGGATGACCTCGGCGAACGCCTCGGCGACGTCGCCCGCAGATCGGCGCACCGCGATGTGGTCGCCGGCGGCGATCGCCGCGTCGAGGGCGTCAAGATGCGGGAGTGCGTCATCGGCGGGAACCCGGGAGACGGACCGATCGACGATGACGTCGGCGTACGGGCCCGGGTGCTGCGCCGACAGTGGAGCGTAGGCCGCCAGCGCTGCCTGCTGGTCGCCGTCGGCGACCGCATCGGCGATGTCGAGCACTTGGGTGAAGGTGTCCACCCAATGCGCGTACTGCACGTCGTCGCGCGCCGCGTAGTCCAGCGCGGCGGCGGCGGCTTCCAGCGTGCCGGCCGTCGCGATCCATGCATGGTCGAAGTCGTCCTCGAGCCACGCGCCCAGCACCGGCAGCGAGAGGGCGTACGCCTGCTCGGGGGTCGCCGCGACTCTTCCGTCGGCAGCCGGCGCTCCCGACGGCTCTGTCGCGGACGAGGCCGGCTCTGCCGCAGGGGGCGACGCGGTCGACGCGCCGATGGCGATCGCCACTCCGACACCGACGACGGCGGCAGCGCCGACGGCGACCGCGACGATCTTCCAGGGGTGGACTCGGGACCTGCTCTTTTGCATCACGCCACGACGCTAGGGATCGCCGGACGGCGAAACAGGGGACTCAGGTCCCCACCGGTGCGCCGGCACCCGCTGATAACTTCGCAGAAACCGCACGAACTGGAGCATCAGCGTGACATCTCGCCGCGTATTCCGTCTGGCCATCCCGCTGATCGCTGCGGGGGCGGTGCTGGTCGTCGGCTGCTCCGCCGCCGCGCTCCCCGATGCCACGAATGCGCCCCCCGTCGAGGTGTCCGCGGCCGGTGTGACGGTGCCGGACGCGTTCACGGCGGTCACCGTCGCCACCATCGGCGCACCGCCTCTGCCGTTCCCCGGGACCGATGGACGGCTCCACGTCGTCTACGACCTCCAGCTCACCAATGCCACGCAGGTCCCCGCCGCGGTGGATCGCATCGACGTCGTCGACGGTGCCGACCCGGAGCGGACGATTGCGAGCTTCTCCGGGGCGGCGCTGGTGGACCCGTCCTGCACCTTCGGGGAGTGCAACCGACTGCGGGGGCTTCCCGCCGGGTACATCGACAGTGCGGTCATCCCGCCGCAGACGAGCCGCGTGGTCTTCATCGACTTCACCGTCGATTCTCTCGACAGCCTTCCCCCGGTGCTCCTGCACCGCATCGCGGGTACCGGCGCCCTGTCGCCGGCGTTCGGCGAGCCGGGCGCCATGGAGTATCTCGCCACCCCGCTGGCCATCTCCCGTCGCGCGCTGCCCGTCATCGCGCCGCCGGTGCGCGGCGACGACTGGATCGCCTTGAACGGATGCTGCGAACCGGGCTTTCCCCATCGCAGCTCCGTGATGTCGGTCAACGGCAAGCTCAACAACAGTCAGCGATTCGCGATCGACTGGAAGCGCACGAACGCCGCGGGCGCGTTCTACTCCGGCGACAAGACGAGCAACGACAGCTACATCGACTACGGCGCCGACATCCTCGCCGTCGCCGACGGCACGGTCGTGTCGATCCTCGACGGCATGGCGGCAAACGCCCCGGGCGTGCTGCCTGCGCACGACCCCGAACTCGCGGCGAAGCTCACCGTCGAGAATGTCGACGGCAATCACGTGGTGCTCGACATCGGTGACGGCGTCTACGCGATGTACGCCCACCTGATCGCCGGGTCGGTCACGGTCGAGATCGGCGACACGGTGACGGCCGGCCAGGTGCTCGGGCACCTGGGCAACACCGGCAACGCCAACGCCTCCCACCTGCATTTCCAGCTGATGGACGGCCCCAGCCTGCTCGATTCCGACTCGCTGCCCTACGCGCTGACGGGGTTCGACTACGGGGGGCAGGTCGCGCCCGAGCTGATCGCGGACGCCGACGACTACTTGACCGGAACCTTCCTGCAGGGTGCGCTGCCCAGGCCGGAGGCGCGAACCCGGCAATTGCCGCTCGGGTTCGCGATCGTCGACTTCCCGTGACGGCGCCCCGGCCGCGCAGCGGCGCAGTTCGCGCCGCTAGGCTGATCGCGTGCTGCTGAGCGACCGCGACATCCGCCTCGAGATCGACGGTGGCCGCATCGGCCTCGACCCCTGGCTGCCCGAGATGGTGCAGCCCTCGAGTGTCGACGTGCGGCTGGACCGTTACTTCCGCCTGTTCGACAACCACAAGTACCCGTTCATCGATCCGGCGGAGGATCAGCCCGAGCTGACCCGCCTGATCGAGGTCGACCCCGACGAGCCGTTCATCCTGCACCCCGGCGAGTTCGCCCTCGGCGCCACCTTCGAGCAGGTGAGCCTGCCCGACGACGTCGCCGCGCGCCTGGAGGGCAAGTCGTCGCTGGGCAGGCTCGGCCTGCTCACCCACTCCACCGCCGGGTTCATCGACCCCGGTTTCACCGGTCACGTCACTCTCGAGCTGTCGAACGTCGCGACTCTGCCCATCAAGCTGTGGCCGGGCATGAAGATCGGCCAGCTCTGCTTCTTCCGCCTCTCCTCGGCGGCCGAGAACCCCTACGGCTCCGGCCCTTACGGCAACCGCTACCAGGGTCAGCGGGGGCCGACGGCATCCCGGTCATCGCTCAACTTCCACCGCACGAACGTCGGCACGAGCGACGTCGGCTCCCGCGGCGCCTGAGCCCCGGCGCGCGGCCTGCCACACGGTGGACGCCGCGCGCAAGCGCGGGCGCCCCCCGGCGGTGCCCGGTTACCGTGGACGCCGTGAGCAACCCGAATCTGCCCGCAGAGCCCGCCCCTGCCGCCCCCGCGCCCGCCGACAGCCCGACCGACGCCCGTCGCTTCACGCCCAGCCCTTGGGTGATCGGACCGGCTGCGGTGGTCACCCTCGTCTTCAGCGCCTTCGCGATCGCGTTCCCCACTGAGGCCGAGACGTTCTTCGGCACGATCCAGGGCGCCATCGTCGACGGGTTCAGCTGGTACTACGTGGCCATCACCGCCTTCTTCGTCGCGTTCTGCCTCTTCCTCGGCTTCAGCCGGTTCGGCGACATCCGCCTCGGGCGAGACGACGACAAGCCCGAGTTCTCGACCGGCGCCTGGTTCTCGCTGCTGTTCGCCGCGGGGATGGGGATCGGTCTGGTCTTCTACGGCGTGAGCGAGCCGCTCAGTCACTTCGTGACGCCCAAGCCGGGCGTGGAGGGCACCACGGCGCAGCTCACACAGTCCGCGTTGACCCAGACCTACCTGCACTGGGGTGTGCAGGCCTGGGCGATCTACGTCGTCGTGGGTCTCGCGCTCGCCTACGCGATCCACCGCCGCCGCCGTCCGCTGTCGATCCGCTGGGCGCTCGAGCCCATCATGGGTCGTCGGGTGCGGGGCGGGTGGGGCAATGCCATCGACGCCATCGCCCTCGTCGGCACCCTGTTCGGGGTGGCGACGAGCCTCGGCCTCGGTGTGCTGCAGATCAGCTCGGGGCTCTCGGCGGCCGGCTTCGTCGAGAACCCCGGCATCGTCGAGCAGATCGTCATCATCGTGGTGATCACCGGCGCCGTGCTCTTCTCCGTGCTCTCGGGCGTGACCAGGGGCATGAAGTGGCTCTCCACCACGAATCTGGTGCTGGCCGCCGCCCTGCTGCTGTTCGTGCTCTTCGCCGGTGACACCCTCTACCTGCTGCGTGAGTGGGTGCAGTCGATCGGCGCCTATCTGCAGAACTTCATCGGACTCAGCTTCAGCGTCAGTGCCTTCCAGGGCACCGCGGGCCAGGAGTGGCAGGCGGCATGGACCGCGTTCTACTGGGGCTGGTGGATCTCGTGGGCGCCCTTCGTCGGCATCTTCATCGCCCGGGTGAGCCGGGGACGCACGGTGCGCGAGTTCGTCATGGGCGTGCTCATCGTCCCGACCCTGCTCGGCATCCTCTGGTTCGCGGTGCTCGGCGGCTCGGCGCTCAAGATCGAGACCGACACCCCCGGTGCGATGACGGGCCCCGACGGCACGGTGGACATCGAGGGTGCGCTGTTCCAGCTGTTCGAGTACCTGCCCGGCACGCTGCTGCTCACCATCGGCGCGCTGATCCTGATCGCGATCTTCTTCGTGACCTCCGCCGACTCCGGCGCCCTCGTCATGGGCATGCTCGCCACCGGCGGAAACCCGGAGCCGAGCAAGCCGGTGCGCGTGCTGTTCACCCTCATCACGGCCGTGCTCGCGGTCGCGCTGCTCATCGCCGGCGGCCTGGTCGCGCTGCAGACGGCGGCGATCATCATCGCTCTGCCGTTCAGCGTCGTCATGCTGCTGATCTGCTGGGCGCTCGTGGTGGCGTTCCGCCGGGAGCGGGCGGCCTACGAGCGGGTGCAGCGTGAACAGTTCGTGGAGCGCATCGGCGAGCACTACGGCCTCGAGGTGGAGCTGCCCAATGAAGAGGGCGTGCCGGCGCCCCACTGGGCGCGTCGGCTGGCTCGCCTGCGCGGCGAACGCTGAACGGGGCCGGCCCTCAGCGCACGCGCGCGGGCGCTGCGACCGGCAGCAGCAGCAGCAGCCCGGCCAGCAGCACGACGGCGATGCCGAGGATTCCGAACGCCGTCGCCCCGGTCAGGGAGATGAGCACCGCCCACAGCAGCGAGGTCATCCACCCCGCCGCCCGCCCGGTCGTCGCGTAGAGCCCGAAGATCTCGCCCTCCCGCCCCGCCGGAGTCAGGCGTGCGAGGAACGAGCGGGATGCCGCCTGCGCCGGGCCGACGCAGGCGCACAGGGCCAGCCCGCCCACCCAGAAGACGATCGGGCCGGCATCCACCAGCGCGAAGACCGCCGTGGCCAGCACGACCATGACGGTCAGCGACCACAGGATGACGGTCTTGGGGCCGAACCGGTCGTCCCAGCGTCCGACGATGAGGGTCGAGACCCCGGCGATGAGGTTGGCGGCGATGCCGAAGATGACGAGGTCGAGAAACTCGAAGCCGTACACGCGGCCGGCGATGATCGCACCGAAGGTGAACACCCCGCTCAGCCCGTCGCGGAACACCGCACTGGACAGCAGGAACCAGAACGTGGGCCGCGACTGCGGCGTGCGGTACAGGTCGATCACATCGCGCACGAGCAGTCCGTAGCCGCGCAGCAGTCCGACGCGCCGCTCGGGGCGCCCCAGCGAGGGCTCGGGCACGCGCAGGAAGATCGGGATGGCGAAGGCGACCGTCCACAGCGCGCACCCTACGGCGATGATGCGGAACGGCAGCCCGCCGTCCTCGCTCAGGCCGAACCAGTCGGACATGTAGAAGACGACCACGAGGATCAGGGCGACGATGCCGCCGAGATAGCCGAAGCCCCAGCCCAGGCCCGAGATGCGCCCGATGGTGCGGGGCGTCGCGATGCCGATGAGCATGGCGTTGTAGTTGACGCCCGCGATCTCGCTGAAGACCGTGCCGGCGGAGATGAGGGCCACGCCGAGCCAGAACAGCGCCGGAGCGGGTTCGACGAACCACAGCAGCGCCATGCTCATGACCAGCCCGCCGGTGCCGATGCCGAGCCACAGTTTCTGGCGGCCCGCCGCATCGGCCTGCTGGCCCAGCACGGGGGCCAGCGCGAGGATCAGCAGGCCCGCGATCGTGGTGCCCCAGCCGAGGCCCGCGGCCAGTCCCGCCTCGGCCACCTCCTTCACCCGGTCGCCGTCGGGAAGGGCGGCGACCTCGGCCGGGAGGAAGACGTCGGTGGTGAGGTACAGGGCGGTGAAGATGAAGGTCAGGATGACCGTGTTGAACGGCTGCGCCGCCCAGTCCCACAGCGCCCACGCCAGCACGGTCTTGCGTGGCGCAGGGCTGTCGCGGCGCAGGTCGAGGCCCATGACGGGCAGCGCGTCGGTGTCGGCGGTGGCGGGCAGGTGTCGGGCCTCGCCCGGCGAGGTGGTCATGCCCGAACATTAGCGCCACCGCGTGACCGCAGTGCGGCAGCCCGTGCGCGTGGCTCGCGGGCCGGGTCCGCCTCGGCGGGTGCACCACCGCAAGCTGGCGACCTGGGTCCTTAGGTCGCCGGCCCGTCAGGGGCCACAATGGAGGTCCCCGATCTCCTGGTGCCCGATGACCCCTCCCCTCGGCTCCCGCCCGGTTCCCGTCCGGTCGGCGCTCGCACGCTCGCTGCATCGCGCCCTGGCGCTGATCGCCGCGGCCGCGGCGGTTCTGGGGGTGGTGCAGCTCGCCCTGCTGCCGCGCGCCGATCCGAACTGGCCCGTGATGGTCGCCGGCACGGCCATCTTCTGGGTCTACGCCGCCATCGGACTGATCGCCTGGCGACGACGGCCGAGCAACCCGCTCGGACAGCTGATCGTGCTGGCGGGCATGACGGTCTACCTCGCAATGTGCGGCAACACCGAGGTCCCGGTTCTCATGGGCATCGGTGCCGTGTGCGCCACGTTGATCCTGCCCGCCATGCTGCATCTGCTGCTGGCGTTCCCGAGCGGACATCTGAGGTCGCGCAGAGCCGTCGGCGTCGTCGTCGCGGGGTACGTGCTGTCCACGCTGCTCGAGGCGCCGCAGTATCTCTTCGACCCGGCGGGCCCGGCGCCGGCACTGGTCGTCGCGGATGCGCCGGAGGTGGCCCGGGCCGCGCTGACCGTGCAGGCGATCGCCGGTGCAGGGGTGATGGCCGCTGCTGTGGTCATCCTCGCCGGCCGACTGCGTCGGGCCGACCGCGCTCACCGCCGGGTGCTCGCGCCGCTGTTCTCCTACGGCATCTTCGCCGCCGCCGCCACGCCGCTGAGCGGGTCGGTGCTGGTGGGGGTGCTGGGGCTCGATTCCGCGGTGCAGGCGTCGGTGCAGTACCTGGTGATCGCGGGAGTCCCCGTGGCTTTCGCGCTCGGCATGCTGCGCGGCGGATTCGCCCGCACCGGTCAGCTGGAAGAACTCGGCACGTGGCTGGGCGCGGCGCCAGCCACACGCGAGGTGCTCGAGACCGCCATTGCGCGCGCGCTCGGCGACGCCTCGGTGGGGCTGTCGTTCTGGGTGGCGGAACGGGGTGGTTACGTCGACGCGGAAGGCCGTGCGGTGCCGACCCCGGCGGCGCACCGGGGATGGTCGCGCATCGTCCTCGACGGCCGGCTGATCGGCGCCATCGAATACGATCGCCGCCTGCTGCGGGATGACGAGCTGGTGCGCACGGCAGGCAACGTCGTCGCCATCGCGGTCGACCGGGAGAGGCTCACGGCAGAATTGCGAGCGAGCCGGCGCGCGCTGATCCGCTCCCGCGAGCGACTGGTCGAGGCGGCCGACCGCGAGCGTCGCCGCATCGCGCGGGATCTTCACGACGGGCTGCAGTCACAGCTGGTGATGCTCGCCGTCGATGCGCAGCGCCTGGCCTCCGCCGAGCCTGCGGCGGTGGCGGAGCGCGCTACGGGGCTGCGCCGCGAGATCGACGCCGCCGCGGCCGACCTGCGCCGCCTCGTGCACGACCTCGTCCCCGCAGCCCTCATCGAGCGGGGTCTGTTCGCCGCTGCCGAGGAGCTGGTCGACCGCATGCCGATTCCGACGCGCCTGGTGGGCGGTGCGGGACCGCTCGACGACGCGGCATCCGACACCGCGTACTTCGTCATCGCCGAGGCGCTCACCAATGTCGTCAAGCACTCTCAGGCGCGATCGGCCGAGGTGCGGCTGGAGCGCCGCGATGGCACCCTGCGGCTCGACGTCCGTGATGACGGCGTCGGGGGCGCGACGTTCGACGGCGGCACCGGTCTGCGGGGCCTGGCCGACCGGGTGGATGCCGCAGGCGGCACGCTGGTGATCGCCGGCGCGGAGACCGAAGGGACGCATCTGTGTGTGACACTGCCCTGCGCATCGTGATCGTCGAGGACGAGACGCTCATCCGGCGCGGCCTGGAGCTGCTGCTCGCCGATGTCGGTCACGAGGTGGCCGCGTCGCTCGCCGACGCGGCGCTGCTGTGCGATGCCGTGGCCCGGTATGAGCCGGATCTGGTCGTCACCGACATCCGGATGCCGCCGACGCACACCGACGAAGGCCTGGTCGCAGCTCTCGCGGTGCGCGCGGCGCACCCGGCAACCGGTGTGGTGGTGCTGTCGCAGCACGTGCAGCGCAGCTACGCCCACCTGCTTCTCGGCGCCGATGCGGGCAGCGCCGGCGGCGCAACGGGAGGAGTCGGGTATCTGCTCAAGCAGCGCATCGCCGACATCGACACCTTCGTGCGGGATCTCGCCGTCGTCGCTGCGGGGGGAACCGTGCTCGACCCGGACGTCGTCGCCGTCATGGTCGACCGCGCCCGGCGCTCCACCTCGGCGGTCCGATCCCTGACTCCGCGCCAGCAGGAAGTGCTGGCTCTGGTCGCGGAGGGCCAGAGCAACGCCGCGATCGCCGCCGCTCTCTTCCTCACCGAGAAGGCGGTCGTACAGCACATGTCGCGCATCTACGACGCGCTCGGTCTGTGCGTCGACGCCGACGGTCACCGGCGTGTGCAGGCCGTCGTCCGGTACCTCGACGACGCCTGATCCCACGGCGGCGTCGTCCCCTCTGGTCGATAGGGACGTCGGGCAAAGTTGATAGCACTCGTATCAAGGTTGATTGACATCGAGCGTCCGGTGTGGTTTCCTCGAAGGTATCCGGGTTGAGCCGACACGACTCAATCCCCGCAGATTTCCCCCGTTTCATCTCAGAAGGAGAGAGCACATGGCACGTGCAGTAGGAATCGACCTGGGTACGACCAACTCGGTCGTGAGCGTCCTCGAGGGCGGCGAGCCGAAGGTCATCGCGAACGCGGAGGGTTTCCGCACCACCCCGTCGGTGGTCGCCTTCACGAAGGACGGTGAGGTTCTCGTCGGCGAGACCGCCAAGCGCCAGGCCGTCACCAACGTCGACCGCACCATCACGTCGGTCAAGCGCCACATGGGCACCGACTGGAAGACCCAGCCGATCGACGGCAAGGCCTACACGCCGCAGGAGATCTCGGCGCGCATCCTGCAGAAGCTGAAGCGCGACGCCGAGCAGTACCTCGGTGACGCCGTGACGGATGCCGTCATCACTGTTCCCGCGTACTTCAACGACGCCGAGCGTCAGGCCACGAAGGAGGCCGGCGAGATCGCGGGCCTGAACGTGCTGCGCATCATCAACGAGCCCACCGCGGCCGCTCTGGCCTACGGCCTCGACCGCGGCAAGGAGGACGAGCTGATCCTCGTCTTCGACCTCGGTGGCGGTACCTTCGACGTCTCGCTGCTCGAAGTGGGCAAGGACGACGACTTCTCCACCATCCAGGTGCGTTCGACGGCCGGTGACAACCGACTCGGTGGCGATGACTGGGACCAGCGTCTGGTCGACTACCTGATCAAGCAGTTCAAGGACACCACCGGCGTCGACGTCTCGGGTGACAAGATCGCGCTGCAGCGTCTGAAGGAAGCCGCGGAGCAGGCCAAGAAGGAGCTCTCGAGCTCGACCTCGACGAGCATCAACCTGCCCTACCTCTCGCTCACCGACTCCGGCCCCGTGTCGCTGTCGGAGACGATCACGCGCGCCAAGTTCGAAGACCTGACCAAGGACCTGCTCGACCGCACCAAGAAGCCGTTCGAGGACGTCATCCGCGAGGCCGGCATCAAGGTCAGCGACATCAACCACGTCGTGCTGGTCGGCGGTTCCACCCGCATGCCCGCCGTCTCCGAGCTCGTGAAGCAGGAGGCCGGCAAGGAGGCGAACAAGGGTGTCAACCCCGATGAGGTCGTCGCCGTCGGCGCCGCGCTGCAGGCCGGTGTCCTCAAGGGCGAGCGCAAGGACGTGCTGCTGATCGACGTCACCCCTCTGAGCCTCGGCATCGAGACCAAGGGCGGCATCATGACGAAGCTCATCGAGCGCAACACCGCCATCCCCACCAAGCGCAGCGAGACCTTCACCACTGCCGATGACAACCAGCCGTCGGTGGCGATCCAGGTCTTCCAGGGCGAGCGCGAGTTCACCCGCGACAACAAGCCGCTCGGCACCTTCGAGCTGACCGGCATCGCCCCCGCTCCCCGCGGCATCCCGCAGGTCGAGGTCACCTTCGACATCGACGCCAACGGCATCGTGCACGTGTCCGCCAAGGACAAGGGCACCGGCAAGGAGCAGTCGATGACCATCACGGGCGGCTCGTCGCTGCCCAAGGAGGACATCGACCGCATGGTGCGCGAGGCCGAGGAGCACGCCGCCGAGGACAAGAAGCGCCGTGAGTCCGCTGAGACCCGCAACCAGGCCGAGACCCTCGCGTACTCGGTCGACAAGCTGATCAAGGACAACGACGACAAGCTGCCCGCCGAGGTGAAGTCCGACGTGCAGGCCGACGTCGACGCGCTGAAGACGGCGCTGGCCGGCGAGGACGACGACGCGGTGAAGACCGCGTTCGACAAGCTCAGCCAGTCGCAGGGCAAGCTCGGCGAGGCGATCTACGCCGCCGGCCAGGCGCAGGGCCAGAACCCCGACCCTGCCGCGACCGACCCGGGCAACGGCGAAGTGCCGAACCCCGAGGAGGACGTGATCGACGCCGAGGTCGTCGACGACGAGGACGAGAAGAAGTAGAGAATCGAGACATGACCGACAAGGACTTCGAAGAGCCCATCGACGGAGTCCCCGGTGACGAGGGGTCGGAGGCGCGAGCCTCCGGCCCCGACTCGCACGGGGGCGCAGCCTCGGCATCCGCAGCCCCCGCCGGGGACGCCGAAGGCGACGCAGCAGCCGAGGCCGATGCCGAGCTGCAGGGCGAGGCCGAGGACATCGAGCTGACCATCGACGACATCCTCGCCGCCGTGCAGTCCGATGAGGCTGCCGGTGCCGATGGTGCGGCCGGCGTGGCCGCCGCGGGCGAGGACAACGATCTGCTCGTGGACCTCAAGCGGCTGCAGGCCGAGTACGCCAACTACCGTCGGCGTACCGAGGATCAGCGCGAGCTGGAGATCGAGCGTGCGAAGGGGACGGTCGCCAAGGGACTGCTGCCCGTGCTCGACGACCTCGACCGTGCCGAGAAGCACGGCGACCTGGTCGAGGGCACGGCGCTGTCGGCGATCGCCGAGAAGCTGCGCGGAATCGTCACCCGTCTCGGTGTGGAGCGCTACGGCGCTGCCGGCGAGACGTTCGACCCGCAGCAGCACGAGGCAATCTTCCAGGCCCCGACCGCCGGGACGACCGAGCCCACGATCCTCGAGGTCGTCGAGGTGGGCTACCGCCTGGGCACCACCGAGCTTCGTCCGGCCAAGGTCGTCGTCGCGGTCCCGACCGAGTAAGGGCAGCCGATGGCGAGTCAGGACTGGTTCGACAAGGACTTCTACTCCGTGCTCGGGGTGGCCAAGGACGTGAGCGACGCTGATCTGAAGAAGACGTATCGCAAGCTCGCGCGCAAGTACCACCCCGACTCCAATCAGGGGGACGCCAACGCGGAGGCGAAGTTCAAGGAGATCAGCGAGGCATACGCCGTGCTGAGCGACCCTGAGCAGCGCGCCGAGTACGACCAGATCCGCGCCATGGGCTCGGGCGCCCGCTTCACGGCGGGCGGTCAGGGCACCGGCGGGTTCGAGGACGTGTTCAGCATGTTCGGTCAGGGCCGCGGCGGCGGAGGCACGCGCTTCCAGGCGGACGACTTCGACGACATCTTCTCGATGTTCAACCAGCAGGGCGGACGATTCGGCTCCGGCCGGTTCGGCCAGACCTCGGGCGGATTCCGCGGATTCGGTGGACCCACCAAGGGGGGAGATGTCACCGCGCGCACCACGATCGACTTCCTCACCGCCACCAAGGGCGAGACCATCACCCTGCAGGGCGAGGACGGCAAGCCGTTCAAGGTGAAGATCCCCGCCGGGGTCAAGGACGGCCAGAAGATCCGGCTGCGTGGCCGCGGTCGCCCGTCTCCCGACGGCGGCGAGAACGGCGACATCGTCGTGTCGGTGACCGTTCGCCCGCACCCCGTCTTCACGCGGGACGGACTGAATCTGCGGGTGACGGTGCCGGTGACCTTCACCGAGGCGGTGCTCGGGGCCACGATCGAGGTGCCGACCCTGGGCGGTGACCCCGTGAAGCTGCGCGTCGCCCCGGGCACGCCGTCGGGCCGCGTGCTGCGCGTGAAGGGCCGCGGAGTGGCGACGTCCAAGGGCACCGGCGACCTCCTGGCCGAGGTGCAGATCGCCGTGCCGTCCCACCTGGAGGGCGAGGCGAAGGAGGCGCTCGAGCGGTTCCACGAGCTCGAGCCCAAGGACAACCCGCGCGCCGACCTCATGCAGAAGGCTCGCGGCTGAGCCGCGATGTGTGCCGTCGTGAGCGTAGGAGATGTGACCGGCGAAGGGCGGATGCGTGGCATCCGCTCCTTCCCTCGCGCCATCTCCTACGCTCGTGACCGGAGGGTGAGCGCATGAACGACGAGATCGACGACGACATGCCCATCTTCGCCATCGCCGTGGCGGCGGAGCTCGCCGGCATGCACCCGCAGACTCTTCGTCAGTACGACCGCATCGGGTTGGTCGTGCCCGCGCGCACGCAGGGCGGCTCGCGACGCTACTCGCCGCGTGACGTCGAACAGCTGCGCGAAGTCGCGCGCCTGTCGGCGGAGGGCATGAGCCTGCCCGCCATCTCCCGCATCGTCGACCTCGAGAACCATGTGCGCGAGCTGCGCCGTCAGGTGCGCGACCTCGAGAGCCGCGTGCGCGCCGAAATCGAGAACCGCCCCGGAGCCCGCGTCTTCGCCGCAGGACCCAGCGGCGGCGTGATCACGCTGCGCCACGGAAAGCGCGTGCGTCGCGCCACCGATGTGGTGCTCTGGCGTCCGCGGCATCCCGACCACGACTGAGACCACCGCATGACGAAGGCCCCCGGCGTGCACTGCACCGGGGGCCTTCGTCATGCGGGTCAGCCGGCGGTCGCCGTGGCATCCTCGATCTCGCCGACCAGCACCTCGAGGACGTCCTCGAGGTACAGCAGGCCGACGGTGCGGCCGTCGGCGTCGAGGCTGCGCGCCACGTGCGCGCCCCGGCGCCGCAGCATCGCCATCGCGTCCTCCAGCTCGGCCGTGCGGTGCACCGTCGCCAGGCGTCGCAGGCGCTTCTCGGGAATCGGAGCGTGGAACTGCTCGGCACTGTCGAGGTCCATCACGTCCTTCATGTGCACGTAGGCGAGCGGCTCGCCGTCGTCGCTGGCCAGCACGTAGCGGGAGAACCCGTGCTCGGCGACGGCCCGCTGCACGTCGGCGGGGGTCGCACCCACCGGCAGCAGCACCATTCCGTCCAGCGGCACGTCGACGTCGGCGACGGTGCGCTCGGTGAACTCGAACGCGCCCGCCAGCGTGCCCGACGCGTCCATGAGGGTGCCTTCGCGGCGCGACTGCTCCACGATGTTGGCGACCTCGTCGAGCGTGTAGGTGCTGGTGGCCTCGTTCTTCGGCTGCACGCGGAACAGGCGCAGAATGCCGTTGGCCGCGGCGTTCAGCGTCCAGATGACCGGCTTGAACACCTTCGCGACGCCCACGAGGGCGGGCGCGAGGATGAGCGCCGCGCGGTCGGGCACCGAGAACGCGATGTTCTTCGGGATCATCTCGCCGAACACCACGTGCAGGAACGTCACCAGCGCCAGGGCGATGGCGAACGCGACGATGCCGATCAGCTCGGGCGTGAGGCCGGTGAGACCCAGCGGGATCTCGAGCAGATGGTGGATCGCCGGCTCCGACACGTTCAGGATCAGCAGCGAGCAGACGGTGATGCCCAGCTGGCTCGTGGCCAGCATGAGCGTCGCGTGCTCCATCGCCCACAGCGTGGTCTTCGCGGCCTTGCTGCCGCGGGCGGCGAGGGGCTCGATCTGCGAGCGGCGCGCGGAGATCACGGCGAACTCGGCGCCGACGAAGAAGGCGTTGCCGATGAGCAGGACGAACAGCCAGACGATGCCCCAGATGTCCTCACTCATGGCGGGCCCCCTTCAGGATGCTCTCGACGGTTCTGTCGTGGTCGGTCATGAGGCTGGGATCGGTCTCCGGCTCGTCGGGGGTGAAGCGCAGGCGCACGATGCGGTGCCCGTCGATGCGCTCGACACGCAGCGTGCCGGCATCCAGGCGCACTTCGTCGCCCAGTTCGGGCAGGCGCTCGAGCACGTCGGTGACGTACCCGCCGGCGGTCTCGTAGTCGCCCTCCTCGGGGATCTCCACGCCGGTGCGGTCGAGCACCTCGTCGGGGCGCCAGCTCGCGTCGAAGGTGACCGAGCGGCCCGAGCGCAGGATGCCGGTGCGGGTGCGGTCGTGCTCGTCCTCCAGTTCGCCCACGATCTCCTCGACGAGGTCCTCGAGGGTGACGATGCCGGCGGTGCCGCCGTACTCGTCGCCGACGACGGCGATCTGCAGGCCCTCGGTGCGCAGCAGGGTGAGCAGGTGGTCGGCGCCCATTCCCTCGGGGACGGTGCGCACGTCGCTCATCAGCGCGTCGGCACGGGTCGCGGTGCGCTGGTCGAGCGGCACCGCGAACGCGTGCTTGACGTGCACGACGCCCACGACGCGGTCGGGGGTGCCGTCGATCACGGGGAACCGCGAGAACCCGGTGGCGCGCGACTGCGCGATGACGGTGTCGGCGGTGTCGGCGACGTCGACGCTGACCATGCGCACGCGCGGGGTCATCACTTCCGACGCGTCGTGCTCGGCGAACCGCAGGGTGCGGCGCAGCAGCTGGGCGTCGGAGTTGTCGAGCAGACCTGCCGTCGCGGAGTGGCGGATGAGGTACGACAGCTCGTCGGCGCTGCGGGCGCCCGAAAGCTCCTCCTTGGGCTCGATGCCCATCGACCTGATGATCGCGTTCGCGGTGTTGTTGAACAGCAGGATCAGCGGCTTGAAGACCGCGGTGAACGCACGCTGGAACGGCGTCACCACCTTGGCGGTGGCCAGCGGCAGGGCGAGGGCGAAGTTCTTCGGCACGAGTTCGCCGACGATCATCGAGAACAGCGTCGCCAGCAGGATGCCGGTGACCGCGCCGAGGGGCGAGACGGCGCCCTCGGGCACCCCGAGCTGCAGCAGCGGCTCACGGAGCATGCTGCTGATCGCCGGCTCGAACGTGTAGCCGGTCAGCAGGGTCGTCAGCGTGATGCCCAGCTGCGCACTGGACAGGTGGGTCGACGTGATCCGCAGCGCGGAGATCGTGCCGTCGAGGCCGCGCTCGCCGCGGACGCGCCGCGCCTCGAGCTCATGCCGGTCGAGGTTCACCAGCGCGAACTCGCTGGCCACGAACAGTCCGGTGCCGATCGTCAGGACCACGCCGATGGCGAGCATGATCCACTCGTTCACTTTTCACACCCCCTGACCGTTGAACGTGCCGCGATGGCGGCTGGGCAGTCAGAGGGCGCGGGACTATGAGAGGGAGGGTCATCCATGGTGGATTCAGGCTAGGGCGCGCCGTTATCCGCAAGCTGTGAGAACGCCCGAGCCGGCGGCGAGCGCCGCGCGGGGCGGGCGAGGCGCGTACATACCGCGCAGTCGGTATGCTGGTGCGCACGCGCGTCGCGGCGCGCTCGGACGAGGAGGTTCGGATGCAGATCACGGGAGCCGTGCTGGAGGTGTCGGGGGCGGATGCGCCCTACGCGGCATCCCGCCCGTTCACCGTCGGACCGCTCGAGCTCGACGAGCCTGGCCAGGGCGAGGTGCTCGTGCGCATCGAGGCCGCCGGGGTGTGCCACTCCGACCTCAGCGTCGTCGACGGCAACCGCCGCCGACCGACCCCGATGCTGCTCGGGCACGAAGCGGCCGGCATCGTCGAGCGGGTGGGCACCGGCGTCGACGATCTGCGCCCCGGGGTGCGCGTCGTGATGACCTTCCTGCCGCGCTGCGGCGCGTGCCCGGGATGCGCGACCGACGGGCGTCTGCCGTGCGACGTCGGCACGGCGGCCAACACCGCCGGCACGCTCGTCGGCGGCGGGACGCGACTGCACCGACAAGCCGGGGCGGGCGCCGCCGAGCCCGTGTTCCACCACCTCGGTGTCAGCGGCTTCGCCACCCACGCCGTGGTGAGCCGCACCTCCGTCGTGCCGGTGCCGCCCGACGTCCCCGCCGACATCGCGGCGCTGCTGGGGTGCGCCGTGCTCACCGGGGGTGGCGCCGTGCTCAACGCCGCGCGCCCGGCGCCCGGAAGCGCCGTGGTGATCGTCGGTCTCGGGGGTGTGGGCATGGCCGCGCTGCTGGTCGCCGTGGCCCTCGGCCTCGAGGCGATCGGCGTCGATGCCGTGCCGGGCAAGCTCGCGCTCGCCCGCGAGCTCGGCGCCGTCGATGCCCTCGAGCCGGCGGATGCCGTGGCGCGCGGCATCCGGGTGCCCTCGGTGATCGAGGCCGCGGGATCCGCCCGGGCCTTCGAGACCGCCCTGGCGCTCACCGCGCCCGGCGGCACCACCGTGACCGTGGGGCTCCCGGGTCCCGACGCCCGGGCCGCGGTGTCGCCCCTGCAGCTGACAGCCGAAGCGCGCACGGTCATCGGCAGCTACCTCGGGTCGGCGGTGCCCGCCCGCGACATCCCGCGCTACATCGACCTGTGGCGTGCCGGCCGGCTGCCGCTCGAACGCCTCGTGACCTCGCGGATCGGCCTCGCCGACATCGACGCCGCGATGGACCGCCTCGCCGCCGGCGGCGAGCTGCGCCAGCTCATCGTCTTCTGACCTCATCTCCCGACGAAAGGACACCCGCATGACCTCTTCCGACCGCACCGCCATCGTCACCGGCGCCGCCCGCGGCATCGGCGCCGCCACCGCGCGCCGCCTCGCCGCCGACGGTCACGCCGTCGCCGTGCTCGACCTCGACGCGGCCGCCTGCGCCGACACCGTCGCCGCGATCGAAGCCGACGGCGGCCGCGCCCTCGCCGTCGGTGCCGACGTCGCCGATGCCGACGCCGTGGCATCCGCCGTCGAGCAGGTCACGTCGTCGCTGGGTGCGCCGACGATCCTGGTGAACAACGCGGGCATCATCCGCGACAACCTGCTGTTCAAGATGAGCGCGGACGACTGGGATGCGGTGATGACCGTGCACCTGCGTGGGGCGTTCCTCATGACCAAGGCGGTGCAGGCGCACATGGTGGATGCCGGGTGGGGCCGCATCGTTAACCTGTCGTCGACGTCGGCTCTCGGCAACCGCGGGCAGGCGAACTACGCCGCTGCGAAGGCCGGGATGCAGGGGTTCACCAAGACGCTCGCGATCGAGCTCGGCCGCTACGGGGTGACGGCGAACGCCGTGGCGCCGGGGTTCATCCAGACCGACATGACGCGGGCGACTGCCGAGCGCATGGGGGTTCCGTTCGAGGACTTCGTCGCCGCGATGGCGAAGGAGATCCCGGTGGGACGGGGAGGGACACCGGAGGACGTGGCCGCTGCGGTCGCGTTCTTCACGCGCGAGGATGCCGGCTTCGTCTCGGGCCAGGTGCTGTACGTCGCCGGCGGGCCGCGCGCATGATCGCGGTGGAGTCGCCCGCTGGGCTGGCCGGGGCTGTCGGCAGCTCGGCGACGGGGGAGTGGTTCGAGATCACCCAGGAGCGCATCACCGCGTTCGCCGAGGCGACCGAGGACCGGCAGTGGATCCACGTGGACGCCGACCGCGCGGCATCCGGCCCCTTCGGGGGGACGATCGCGCACGGATACCTGACCCTGTCGCTGCTGCCGCGGCTCACCGACGGGCTGCTGCAGGTCGGCGGTGTGGCGATGGCGGTGAACTATGGGCTCGACCGGGTGCGGTTCCTGCAGCCGGTGCGCGCGGGGTCGCGCGTGCGGGCGGTCAGCGAGCTGGCATCGGTGGACGAGACGCCGCAGGGCGTGCGGGTCGGCATGCGCACGACCGTCGAGATCGACGGCGCCGCCAAGCCCGCCCTCGTCGCCGAGACGCTCGCCCTGCTCGTTCCGGAGTGAGCGTGCCGCGTCAGGCGCCGAAGGCGCGGGTGAGCGTCGCCATCAGCCGCAGCAGACTGCCGTCCATCCGAAAACGGGTGAGGCCTTCGCTGACCGCTGCGCCGGTGCGCGCCGAGACGAACCACGGCGGCTTCGGCAGTACCGAGAACCGCTGACCGGCGCCGATCGACCGCGGGAACGGCCGGAACGGGCCGCGCACCACGCTGCGCTCCACGCGGTCGAGCAGCCGCGCGTTGTGCACGATGCCGATGCCGCTGGGCGCGTCGCCCAGCGTGCCGCCGGGGTAGGCGCCCCACGAGCAGGTCGGGGTCAGGAACCCCAGCGCCGTCCAGGCGTTGATCGCGACGGTGCCGTAGTGCAGCTGCGCCATCGCCTCCTCGAATCCGTTTCCGAGCTGAGCCTGCGTCGCGGGGTCGATGATGACGTTAGCCCCCAGCGTGCCGGTGAGCTCGGCGTTGGCGTGGGCGACGGCGGCATCGACGAAGTCCTGCCCGGTGCCGGCGAGCTCGACCACGCCGAGCACCGGCGCGAAGTACTCGGTGGTCTGCATCGCCGTGGCATCCGCCGCGTCGGCACGGATCAGCACCCGCGTGCCGTCCCCGCAGCGCTCCGCGCCGGGGAGGGCGGATGCCGCGTCGATCCGGGCCTGCGCGTTCGGGTACCAGACCGATCGCGCCGGCGCGGCGTCGTACGCCGCCCGCAGCGCGGCGAGGAACGCCTCCCGCTGTGGCCAGTCGGAGCTCATGAGCACGATCTGCCCGGCGATGCAGTTGTGCCCGCTGTTGTAGAGCCGCATCGTCACGATGTGCTCGGCCTGGAACCGCAGGTCCGCGTCGGACCACTCCCCGGGGACCACGATGATCGGCGACACGCCGCCCAGCTCCGCGGTGATCGGCACCGTCAGTTTCGGGTCGTCGGCCTCGCGGCGCGACACCGCGTCGTCGCCGGTGCCCCACACGATCGCGTCGAACGTGTTCACCGATCCGGTGATGTGCACATGCTCGATGCCGGGATGCGTCGTCAGGTAGGCCCCCACATCGCCGCCGCCGCGCACGATGCGCAGCAGGCCCGCGCCGATGAGGGGCGCCAGCGCCCGCTCGTAGACCGGCACCAGGTCGTCTTGGGTGGGGTTGACCTTCAGCAGCGTGACGCGGTTGAACGCGAGCAGCTCGTACAGCACGTCGAGGAAGGGGATCGCGGTGACGTTGCCGGCTCCCAGCACGAGCCCCACGCCGCCCTCGGGGGCGCCGGGAAGCTGACCGAGGCCTGCGGTGCGGGCCGCCTCACCGGCGCTGACGCCCGGCTGCAGCCACACTTCGCCGGTGTAGCCCGACAGCAGCAGGGCGTCGATGCCGGAGGTCGGCAGCACGTGCACGCGCACCCGTCCGCCGGGCGCCTCGTCGACCTTCAGCCCGTCGAGCGGGCTGGCGCCGCGCAGGAGCGCGCCGAGCGTCTCGATGTACGCATCGAGCGCGACCAGGGCGGCATAGGGGCCCGACAGCCACTCCTCGCCCCGCAGCGGATGCCCGGGCTCGAGGTCCTTCGACGTCGCGGCGACGTCGGCCCACTCCTCGGCGACCGACACCACGGCCGCGCGGATGCGCTGCAGCATCTTGCGACGCTGGGCGAGCGTCAGTCGCGCCCAGACCCGCGTGCCGGTCGCCAGTTCGGCCACGGCGGTGTCCAGCGGCGCGCGCTGCGCGTCGGAGAGGCCGGGGGCGGTGTCGCGTGCGGGGGAGGGGGCGGATGCCACGGGGTGCGCTCCTCGGGTCGGGACTCCCAGCTTAGATCGGGGGCGTGGGGCGGGCGCCGCCGTCACTCGATGTCTCGGCGGCGCAGCCGGTATCCGGCGAGGGTGACGAGGCTCACCGCGACCAGTGCGGCGGGGACGACGCTGAAGCTCAGCACGATGCCGTCGAGGGCGGCCTCGGGCTGCGTCACCGACTGGCCGGCGACGCTCGCCACGTACCCCGTGACGGCGAGCACCACGGCCAGCGCGCCGGCGCCCAGCGCGAAACCGGCGGTCTCGCCCGCCGTCCACATGCCGCCGAACGCCCCGGCGCGTCCGGGGCCGAACAGCCGCGCGTCGTGCGCGATCACGTCGGGGAGCATCGCCATGGGCAGCGACTGCATGCCGGCGTAGGCGATGCCGGCGACGGCGACGGGCGCGTAGATCCAGGCGCCCGGGGACCAGAGGGCGCACACCGTCGACAGCGACGCGAGGGCGAACAGGACGGCGGCGAAGGCGAACGCGCGCTCCTTGCCGACCCGGCGCGCGATGCGGCCCCAGCCCAGGGCGGCGAGCAGGGCGGGGGCGATCAGGGCGACGAACAGCAGGCTGACGGCATCCTCCGATCGCAGCACCCAGGTGGCGAGGTACTGGGCGCCGGCGAGCATCATGCCGGTTGCGAGCGCCTGCAGGAAGTAGGTCGCGAGCAGGGCGCGGAACGCCGGGCTGCGCTGCAGCGCCTCGAACCCGGCGCGGAAATTGTCGCGGGCGCCGCCGCCGGGGGTGGAGGCGTCGCGGCTGAAGCGCGGCGTGCGGTCGTCGCCGGCGCGATCCGCCGTCAGCGCGGCCTGCTCGGCGGCCGAGGTCCCGGCGGCGGTCATCGCCGAGCGGCGCGACCGTGCGCGTCCGGCGACGCCCGTCGCCACGAGCATGCCCGCGCCGAGCACGACGCCGGCCACGATCCCCATCACGAGGTACCCGGTGGTCGGGTCGCCGGTGATGCCGCGCAGCAGAGGTCCGCCCGCGCCGAACAGCAGGATCGCGAAGGTCAGCACGACCACGCGCCAGGTCAGCAGCCTCGTGCGGGCGTCGTAGCCGTCGGTGAGCTCGGCGGGGAGGGCGACGTAGGGCACCTGGAACAGGCTGAACGCCGTCGCCGTCAGCACGAACGCCACGAGCACCCAGACGGCTGCGACGGTGGGTCCCAGTTCCGGCGGTGCCGCGAAGGTCAGTGCGAAGAAGATCGGCAGCGTCAGGGCGCCGAGCGCCATGAGTCGACGGCGCGAACCATGACGGGCGAGGTCGCGGTCCGTCCACACCCCGATGAGCGGGTCCACGACCACGTCCCACACCTTCGCCGCGGTGACGATCACTCCGGCCAGCAGGGCCGTGACGCCGAGGTTGTCGGTGAGGTAGTAGGTCAGCACCAGGCCGGGCAGGGTGGCGAAGCCCCCCGTGCCGATCGACCCGGCGGCGTAGCGGGCGACGGTCTCGCGGCTCAAGCCGTGCGGTGTCGCTCCCGTGCCCATGGCGGTGCCGCGGTCAGACCAGCGAGAGTTCGCGCAGCTTGGCTTCCACGTCGGAGTTGGCGGGCTCGACGTGGAAGGTGGCATCCGGATATACGACGACGGGGATGTTCATGCGGCCGGAGATCTCACGCGCGACGTCGGCTGCGGCGGGGTCGGCCTCGAGGTCGATGTAGGTGTACGTCACACCCAACGAGTCCAGCTGTGCCTTGGTGCGACGGCAGTCTCGGCACCAGTCGGCGCCGAACACGGTGAGGGAGGCGGTCTGCTCGGTCATGCGCCCAGCCTATGGCGGTGAACTGGGTGTCGGCTCGGCGGGCGGGATGCCGGGGGCAGGGATGCCGCGGGCAGGGATGCCGCGGGCCGGGAATCCGCGAGCCGGGATTTCGCGGGAGGGGCCGTCAGCGCTCGGCGCCCAGGCGCACTCGGCGCCGGGCGGCCGCCGCTGCCGCCGCCCGGGTGCTGCGGCGCGGGGCGTAGACGACGAGGGCATGGAAGACGAACCGCACGATGAACGCGGCGATGAGGGTGAGGGCGGCCGCCAGCACGGCCGAGATGTGTGTCGCTTCCACCAGCAGCCACAGCACGGGGATGCGGATCATCGCCTCGGCGTTGTTGAAAAGGAACGACTTGGCGAACCGATGCCGCATGAGCCCCGACTCGGCCCGCATGTCCGCGAAGACGAGGTACTCCAGCAGCAGGAAATTGCCGATGATCGTCACCTCGCTGGCGATGACGGCGGCCACGACGTACTCGACGCCCAGGCGCATCAGCCCCCACATGATGGCGAGGTTCACCACGGCGCCGAACCCGCCGACCAGGGCGAAGGCCGACATGCGGCCGAACCGCAGCGCGGTGAGCTGCGTGAGGAAGCGCAGTCCCTGACGGAACGACGCCTTCGACGCGCCGGCGTGGCGCTGCGCGAAGCTGAACGGCACCTCGCCGATGCGCAGCTGCCGTCGGGCGAGGATCTCCAGCAGGATCTTGAATCCGCGCGGGTGCAGGGCGTCGAGGTCGAGCGCGCCGCGGTCGACGAGGAAGAACCCGGTCATCGGGTCGGAGCACCCCGCGAGCTTGCGGGGGAACATCGACTTGGTCAGCAGCGTCGACGCGAGCGAGACCGTCGTACGCGTGGCATCGGCCAGTCCGGTGGACGTGCCCCCTGCGGCGTAGCGGGAGGCCACCACGATGTCGACGTCGCCGGCATCCGCTCGCTCGAGAAGCGACGGGATGGCCTCGGGCGGATGCTGCAGATCGCCGTCCATGACCAGGCACCAGGGCGCGCGTGCCATGCGGAAGCCCTCGAGCACCGCTCCGCCGAGCCCGTTCACCGGGCGGTCGCGGTGCAGCAGCCGCACGGGGAAGGGTGACGCGGCCGCCGCGGCCCGCACGATCGCGGGGGTGTCGTCGGTGGAGTCGTCGACGAAGAGCACCTCGAAGTCGCGCCCATCCAGCACCGCGCCGATACGGCGGAGCAGTTCGACGACGTTCGGACCTTCGTTGTAGGTCGGGACGATGATCGTCAGATCCATCCGTCGTCCTGTCGTCTGCTGGTGGGGCTTACAGGGTATCCCTTTCGTCCGGACGCGGCTGGCGCGGTGCACAGGGAGGGGTGCTCCCGGCGGTCCTCGATCCCGCTCTGATTCCGCACTGGACAGAAGAAACCGACTGCGCGGTATGCTCTCTGCACTCGGCCGTCCCGGCGCGACGGCACACGCAACGAGCAAGGAGGCTCGATGTCCACCACAGTTCAGCCGACCGTTCCCGCCGCACCCCTCGAAGGGCATGTGGACGACCGCTTCGCGGGACTCCGCGACGAGTTCGCCCGCCAGCTCGAGTCGGGGGAGGAGCTCGGCGCTTCACTGGCCGTCATCGTCGACGGCGAGCCCGTCGTCGACCTGTGGGGCGGGTGGGCCGACCCGGAACGCACGTCGCCCTGGCAGCGGGACACGATCACGAACGTCTGGTCGATCTCGAAGACCGTCGCCGCGCTCGCCGCGCTGCTGCTCATCGACCGCGGGGAGCTCGACCCCGACGCTCCGGTGGCGCAGTACTGGCCGGAGTTCGCCGCCGCAGGCAAGGAGCAGGTGCTCGTGCGGCACCTGCTGAACCACACCTCGGGCGTCTCCGGCTGGGCGCAGCCTGTCGAGGCCGCCGACATCCTCGACGACGAGGCCGCGGCGGCGCGGCTCGCGGCGCAGCCCGGCTGGTGGCCGGCCGGGCTCGCCAGCGGCTACCACCTGCTGAACTACGGCACGCTCATCGGCGAAGTGGTGCGCCGGGTCACCGGGCGCACCCTGGGCCAGTTCGTCGCCGACGAGCTCACCGGGCCCCTCGGGGCGGACTTCTGGCTCGGCCTGCCCGAGAGCGAGGACCACCGCGTCAGCAATGTCGTCCCGCCCCCGCCGCCGCAGGGCCTGGAGCTGCTCCCGCCGGATTCGCCCGCGTTCAAGACGTACACCGGACCGGGCCTCGCAGCCGAGATCACCTGGACGCGACCGTGGCGGGCGGCAGGCATCGGCGGCGCCGGCGGGCAGGGCAACGCGCGGGCCGTCGCCCTGCTCAACTCGCTCATCGCGCAGGGCGGCGAGGCATCCGGCATCCGGCTGCTGTCGCCGGCGACGATCGACCGGGTGTTCGCCGAGCACACCCAGGGAGTGGATCTGGTGCTCGGCGTCCCGCTGCGTTTCGGGCTCGGGTACGCGGTGTCCGACCCGGCATCCACGCCCGCGATCCCCGAAGGCCGGGTCGCGTTCTGGGGCGGCTGGGGCGGCTCGATCGTCATCGCGGACGCCGATCGCCGCATGACCTTCGCGTACGTGATGAACCGGATGTCGCCTGGGCTCATCGGGTCACCGCGGTCCGACGCCTACACCCGGGCGGTGTACGCCGCGCTCAACGCCTGACCCGCGTGGGCCGGTCGGCACAGGCCCGACCGGCCCACGTCAGTCGATGTCGACATGATCGCCCTCGCTGCCGATCCGTCACGACGCGCTCACGCCGGAGCTCCTTCTTACTTCGTCCGACGCTCCTGCGCGTCGAGGGCGCGCGCATCGAGGCGGTGCACCGACTCGTGCACCGCGCCGTGCAGCATGATCTCGAGGTCGCCGACCACACGGTACGGGTGCTCGACCATGCCGTCCGAGACCCACCGCAGCACCACGGCGAGCACCGCCGAGGTGTAGAAGTCGACCACCAGCACGCGGTCCTGGGGGCGGGCGGGAGCGCCTTCCCGGTCCACCACCGACTCGGTGATCGGACGCATCTGCGCGAACAGGAAGCGCTCGAGCCCCGAGCGGCCCAGCCCGTCGAGCACCGCGAGCGTCGCGGCACGGTTCTCGCGCATGTACAGCATCAGGCGCACGAGGCCGTCGGCCCAGCCCAGATCCGACGCGAAGGAGCGGACGCGGCCGGCCACCTCGGTCTCGAACACCCACACCGCGAGGCCGCGCACATCGGCGAAGTGGTAGTAGAACGCCTGCCGGGTCAGCCCGCAGTCGCGGGTGAGCTCGGTGACGGTCACCTTGTCCAGCGGCTCGGTGCGCAGCCGGGCTTTCAGCGCGGCCGCGAGGGCGCGGCGCGCATCGGAGCGGTGCTGCGGATCGGCGCTTTCGGCCATGCCTCACGGTAGCGCCCGGCGCGACTGGACACATCACACGAATTGTCTAATGACGTGGTGAGCGCAGATTTCTACCTTAGTTAACCGGACGGCACGCGTCCGGCGGGCCGCTGAGGAGAGGTCCACACACATGTTCTTGTACGAATCGATTCCCTGGTACTCCTGGGCGATGTTCGGCGTCGTCCTGGTCGCCCTCATTGCGCTGAACGAGGTGACGCGCCGCTGGAAGTGGGCCGGCATCGCCTTCTTCGTGGCGCTGCCGATCTTCCTGACGATCTTCGTGTGGCCGAACACGGCCGGCGAGGGGTCGTCGACGGGCACCTGGTTCCACTGGGTGAAGGTCTACTCGGCCCTGATCGGATGCCTCGGCTTCATGCTCATCCGCTACGTGCCGCGCCTGGCGGCGAACCGCTGGATGCTGCTGTTCCCCCCGCTGATCCTCGCGATCAACATCGGCGAGGCCGTCATCCGCGACTTCGAGGTGGCCGGCCTGCAGGGTATGCACGACGGCGTCTTCATGGTCGGCGGCCCCTGGAACTACATGAACGCCATTGCCGGCATCCTGAACCTCGTCACCATCTGCGGCTGGGCCGGCATCATCGTGTCGCGTGACAAGTCGAAGGACATGATCTGGCCCGACATGATGTGGTTCTGGGTCATCGCCTACGACCTCTGGAACTTCGCCTACGTCTACAACTGCGTCGGTGACCACTCGTTCTACGCCGGTGCCGCCCTGCTCATCTCCTGCACCATCCCCGCATTCTTCATCAAGAAGGGCGCCTGGCTGCAGCACCGTGCCCACACCCTGGCCCTGTGGATGATGTTCACCATGGCGGTGCCGACCTTCGTGACCTCGTCGCCGTTCGCCGTGCAGTCGTCGCACAACCCGACCGCGCTGTTCGTGGTCTCGGCCATCTCGCTGGCGGCCAACATCGCCGTGGCGGCCTACCAGCTGCGCACGATCATCAAGCTGCGCAAGAACCCCCTGCGTGACGAGCTCTACACCGAGCTGCCCCAGTACCAGGAGGTGCGCGAGGCGAACGTTCCTCTTGAGGCGCCGGCCGCCCGGCCGGTCTCCCGCAAGACGGAGCCGCTGGCCACGGTCTGACCGTCGCGCGCCGGACACCCGGCTACGCGAGCAGCACCCCATGCGCCGTGGCGGAGCCCGAATCGGCTCCGCCACGGCGCGGCGGGGGGAGGAGCGACCGGGGGGCGGCTCCGGAACACCTGAACCCCCGGGTCCCGA
>NZ_JANJGV010000010.1:0-237684 GCF_024623595.1 Microbacterium sp. zg.Y1084 | reverse complement strand
CGGCCCCCCCCCCCCCCCCCCGGCCCCCCCCCCCCCCCCCGGGGGGGGGGCGCCCCCCCCCCCCCCCCCCCCCCCCCGCTGCTGTGTCTGGAGCGAGCGGGGGGCTCAGCCGATCCGCGTCACCCCGAGGATCCGGTGAAGGCGAGAGTCCCACCGAGCCCGATCATCATCACTCCGCCTGCCGCGGAGAGCGTCGACAGCCGCCGCGGCGATCCTTCGAACCACGTGCGCGCGCTTCCGGCCGCGAGTGCCCACACGCTGTCGCAGACGAGCGCCAGCAGCTGGAAGGTGAGGCCCAGCAGCAGAAGCTGCACCCAGACCGCGCCCGCTGCGGGGGCGACGAACTGGGGGAGGACCGCGACGAAGAAGGCGATCGTCTTGGGGTTGGTCGCTCCGACGGTGAAGCCCTGCAGAAGCAGGCCCGAGGCGGATGCCGGCATCCGCCCGCCGCCCTGCGCGTACGCATGCCGATGACGAAGAGCCTGCAGCCCGAGGTGCACCAGGTAGAGGGCGCCGACGATCTTGATCACGGTGAAGGCGACGACCGACGACGCGACGATCGCACCCACACCGAACGCGACGGCCACCACCGCGGGGATCGTGCCCAGGGCGTTGCCCACCACGCTGAGCACGCCGGCTCGACGGCCGAGGGCCAGCGAGCGACCGATGACGAAGAGCACGCTCGGCCCGGGGATGACGATGATGATCACCGACGCGGCCAGGAAGGCGACGAGGTTCTCCATCGGGATCATGAGCGAACGCTATCCGCATGACGTTGCGGCGACGTTTCACCGGTGGCGGCGAGGTCGGGCGGGCGTCGATGGCCGAAACCGGAGAGGATCCGGTCGGCGCACGGCGATCCGTGAGACGCTGGCGCCACCATGACCATCTCCGACGACGGAGACCGCAGCCCCACGACCCAGGAGCATCGATGCCGGACGACGATTCCCAGATGCGTTCACCGCGCGCAAATTCGGGTGCCAACCGGCCCCAGGCCGGCCCAAGCGCCAGCCGAAGTTGTCCTGAACGCATCCGATCAGTGCGTTTCGTCTCGCTTCGCTCGCTCAACGCCCGGGGACTTGGCTTGCCACGACCGGAACAGAAACCGATCTCACCAGGGAAAAGCGAAACCCCCGCCATGTAGAAGCTAGGCGAGGGTTTCTGGGATGACTGTAACGGTCATCCTTGTGGCTCCGACGGGCGTCGATCCCGTGACCTCACGATTTTCAGTCGTGCGCTCTACCAACTGAGCTACAGAGCCGCGCGGCCGTGCGATGACTGCCGCGTCCGAGACGAAGGGCCCTTCCGAAAAAGGGCCCGTCGCTCTGGAGCGACCCTGACGGGACTTGAACCCGCGACCTCCGCCGTGACAGGGCGGCACGCTAACCAACTGCGCTACAGGGCCATGCATATTCAATTGTAGGTGTGACCCCAACGGGATTCGAACCCGTGCTACCGCCGTGAAAGGGCGGCGTCCTAGGCCGCTAAACGATGGGGCCGAGTGAACCCTGTGGGACGAACCCGGTGCTCACGCTTACCGACGCTCAAGCATATGCATTGCTGGGCCAAAACGCCAATCGAGGGCGCGTCGTGTCCGCCGGCGGGCCCGCGAGGGCCCACGATGGGCGTGACGGCATCCGTCCTCACCCCTGGTGGATGCCGCGTGAGCCGTTGCGGATGTGACTCCTGTTGCTACTGTGAAGATCGTCTTCGACTCCCCCCAACAGGCGAAGAGATGAGGTGCTGCGTGCGTTTCCGTCGCATCGACGACCCCGAGGAATGCGGCTGCGGTCCCACGCCCGCGGAGCAGCGCGCCCTCGCCAGCGGTGTCACCCGGCGCGGCGCACTGACGGTCGGCGCCTTCGGCCTGATCGCGGCCGGCGCCCTCGCGGCGCCCTTCGCCCCGATCGCCTTCGCCGCCGGATACCCCTCGTGGGACGACGTGCAGCGCGCGAAGCAGAACGAGGCGGCCAAGGGTGCCGAGATCGGTCGCATCGAGAAGCTGATCAACGACCTCACCGCCGACGTCGCCTACAAGCAGGCCGAGGCCGAGCGGCTGGCGCTCGATTACCTCGCGGCGCAGGAGGCCTACGAGGCGGCCGTCGAGCGCGCCGAGTCGCTGCAGGCGCAGGCGGATGCCGAACAGGCGCGAGCCCTCGAAGCCGCTCAGAAGGCGGGACGCGTCGCCGCGCAGCTCTACCGCAACGGCGGCGACGACACCTCCCTGGAGCTGTTCTTCTCCCGCTCCGCCGCAACCGCCGACGATCTGCTCGCCCGCCTCGGCACGATGGACAAGCTCCTCGCCGCGAACCAGGCCGTCTACACCGACGCCGTCAGCGCCCGCGACAATGCGCAGAGCCTCAGCGATCAGGCATCCGTCGCCCGTGAAGCACGCGACGAGCTGAAGAAGCAGGCCGAAGCCGCGATGGTGCAGGCGCAGGCGGCTGCAGAGGCGGCTCAGGCCGCACTGGCCGCCCAGACTGAGCACCTCGGCACCCTGCAGGCCCAGCTCGCCGCGCTCAAGGACAATACGGCGAAGACCGTGGCCGGCTACCAGGCGGGCGTTGAGGCCGAGCGCAAAGCCCGCGAAGAGCGGGAGCGCAAGGCGCGCGAGGCAGCCGCAGAAGCCGAGCGTCGCGCCCGCGAAGAAGCCGAGCGCATCGCTCGCGAGAACGCAGCCCGGCCGCCCGCCAGTGGCGGTGGTGGCGGTGGCGGTGGTGGCGGCGGAGGCGGTGGCGGAGGCGGCGCCCCCGGCGGTTCCGGCGGCGGCCAAGGCTGGGTCCGGCCCCACGGCGGCTGGATCAGCTCCTGGTTCGGCAACCGCGGCACCATCTGCTCCAACGGATACTGCACGTCCGGCCACAAGGGCATCGACTTCGCCAACGGCTGCGGCGCCTCGATCTACGCTGCCGCCGCCGGCCGCGTGGTCTTCGCCGCATGGACGCCCAGCTGGGGCAACTACGTGCAGATCGACCACGGTGGCGGCATCGTCAGCGCGTACGCGCACATCCGCCACGGCGGCTTCGCCGTCGGGTACGGCCAGAACGTCTCCGCCGGCCAGGTGATCGCCTACGCCGGCGACACCGGCATCTCGCAGGGATGCCACCTGCACTTCGAGATCTACTCCGGCGGCGTGCGCATCGACCCCGCACCGTTCCTGCGCAACCGCGGCATCTCGGTCTGACAACGACGAAGGGCGGATGCCGCAGCACCCGCCCTTCGCAGAACCCGCCGTCGTCAGACGGTGCGGGGAGCCTCGCCCTCACCCTGGGTGCGGGTCTCGCCCTCGTGCTCCTCGAAGCGGGCGAACGCCTCGCTCACCAGGCGCTCGGCCTCGGCGGCATCCGCCCACTCGTCGACCTTGACCCACTTGCCGGGCTCCAGGTCCTTGTAGTGCTCGAAGAAGTGGTTGATCTCGTTCTTGGTCCAGTCGTCGAGGTCGCCGACGTCCTGGATGTGGGCCCAGCGGGGGTCCTTCGCGAGCACGGCCACGACCTTGTCGTCGCCGCCGGCCTCGTCGCTCATCTTCAGCACGCCGACGGGGCGCACCTTCGCCATGACGCCGGGGTAGAGGTCGCGGTCCAGCAGCACCAGCACGTCGAGCGGGTCGCCGTCCTCGCCGAGGGTGTTCTCGAAGAACCCGTAGTTGGCGGGGTAGCCCATGGGGGTGAACAGCACACGGTCCAGGTACACCCGGCCGGTGCCGTGGTCGACCTCGTACTTCACGCGGCTGCCGCGCGGGATCTCGATGACGGCGTCGTACGCGCCCATGCTGGTGCTCCTTCAAGAGGTGGGTGGGATGCGGCGACCAGCCTAGTCGGCGCGTCCGGGAGCTTGAACCCGTCCGTGGGCGTGAACCGGGTGTGAAACGGCCGGTGGCGGGTGATTCCGTCGGGTAGCGGGGCGTTCGGCGCCGCTGTGTGCACGGGGCCGCGTGCACAACGTCGCTACGCCGGTCGGCGGCGGCCCGTATCGGGACCATGCGGCGTTGCCGGCCCGCGGATCACCGACCTTCTGCACGCGGTGGCGTCCGTACCCGCCAGCCCGGATCCAGCCGCGGCCGATGGCCTTCGACCCATCCGGCGCTGCGTGCGCGCGGTGCCGCGTGCACAGCGTCGCGACGCCGGTCGGTGGCGGCCAGTCTCTGGCCTGCGGGGCGTCCCCGGCCGGCGGATTAACGACGTTGTGCACGCCGGCACGCGGCCGGCGCCTCCGCCCGCCCGGCGCCGTGCGCGGGCTAGCGTGGTCGCGTGCCCTCGCTGAGCCCTGCCGTCGCCGAGATCCGCCGCGCCGTGCGCGCGGCGCTGCAGCCGATCGCCGCCGCGGCGCCGTCGGGCGGGGACGGCGGTGGAAGCGGAGATACCGGGCGCGGCGAGGTCGTGGTCGCCCTCTCCGGCGGCGCCGACTCGCTGGCCCTGGCCGCCGCCGCGGCGTTCGAGGCGCCGAAGCTCGGCCTGCGCGTGCGCAGTGTGACCATCGACCACGGTCTGCAACCCGGGTCCGGCGCTGTCGCCGCCCAGGCCGCAGCCGTCGCGACAGCGCTCGGCATCGACGCGACGGTCGTCGCGGTGACCATCGACCCCGCCGCGCCGGGCGGCCCCGAGGCCGCCGCGCGCGACGCCCGGTACCGCGCGCTCGCCGCGGTCGCCGCTTCCACCGGCGCAGCCCCGGTGCTCCTCGGCCACACCCTCGACGACCAGGCCGAGACGGTGCTGCTGGGCCTCGCCCGCGGATCGGGCGCGACGAGTCTGGCCGGCATGGCCACGGTGCGCCGCGACGACAGCGGTCTGCGCTGGGTGCGGCCGCTGCTGGGGGTGCGCCGCGCCACCACCCGGGCCGCCTGCGCGGCCGCCGGCTTCGAACCCTGGGACGACCCCCACAACACCGACCCGCGCTTCGCCCGCGTGCGGGTGCGCGAGACGGTGCTGCCGGTGCTCGAGACTGAACTCGGCCCGGGAGTCGCCGAAGCGCTCGCGCGCACCGCGGAACAGCTGCGGGAAGACGCCGAGGCGTTCGCCGAGATGATCGACGAGACCATCGAGGACATCGTGCAGCCGGCTGAGGCGGGCATCGCGGTGTCGGCGGCGGCGCTCGCCGCGAACCCGCCGGCCCTGCGGCAACGCATCATCCGCCACGTCGTCGCCAGCGAGTTCGGCGCCTCGCTCACCCGCACCCAGACCCTCGAGGTCGCCCGTCTCGTGACCGACTGGGCCGGGCAGGGCCCCATCGACCTGCCGGGGTGCCGCGCTGCGCGCCGCGGCGGACTGGTCGAGTTCACGGCACCCCCGACGGGAATCTAGAATCGAAGAATGCGCGCAGCCGACATCTCGGACCAGCTCTCCACCACCCTCGTCACCGAGGAGGAGATCCGGCGCAAGCTCACGGAGCTCGCCGCGCGCGTCGATGCCGACTACGCCGGCAAGGACCTGCTGCTCGTCGGCGTGCTCAAGGGCGCCGTCATGGTCATGGCCGACTTCGCCCGCGAGCTGAAGAGCGACATCTCGATGGACTGGATGGCGGTGTCGTCCTACGGTGCGGGCACCAAGTCCAGCGGCGTGGTGCAGATCCGCAAGGACCTCGACACCGACCTGCACGGCAAGCACGTGCTCATCGTCGAGGACATCATCGACTCCGGCCTCACCCTCAGCTGGCTGCTGGAGAACTTCGCCTCCCGCGGCGCGGAGTCGCTCGAGGTGCTGGCGCTGCTGCGCAAGCCCGAGGCCGCGAAGGTGCAGATCGACTGCAAGTACGTCGGCTTCGACATCCCGAACGAGTTCGTCGTCGGCTACGGCCTCGACTACGCCGAGCGCTACCGCAACCTGCGCGACGTCGCGGTGCTCGCGCCGCACGTCTACGCCTGATGCCTCGCCGCATGCGGTGGCCGCCCGGCGTGCTGTACGCCCTGGGCGAATGCACAGTCGGTCCATGAACTCCGGCGGTAGCCTGGGACATTGTCGCCCGTCTGCGTCAGCGGGCCTCCCCCCGACGAAAGGGACCGGGCGTCGGCCCGCACCATGGACTTCAAGAAGATCACCCGCAACCCGCTGATCTACGTTCTGCTCATCGGCGTGCTGCTGCTGGTCGGGTTCTCCCTCATCTCCGGCCTCGGCGGCGCGAAGCAGATCACCACCCAGGAGGGTCTGGAGCTGCTGCGCGGCGACACCGTCGTCGAGGCGCTCAACACCGATGGTGACCAGCGCGTCGACCTGAAGCTGTCGAAGCCGTACGAGGATGCCACCGACGTGCAGTTCTACTACGTCGAGGCCCGCGCCGACGAGGTCGTCAGTGCGATCGACGCGGCCGAGCCCAAAGACGGCTTCGACGACGCGGTGCCCCGCGCCACCTGGTTCGACGGCTTCATCTCGCTCTTCCTGCCGATCCTGCTGCTGGGCCTGCTGTTCTGGTTCCTGCTGTCCTCCGCCCAGGGCGGCGGCGGCAAGGTCATGCAGTTCGGCAAGTCGCGGGCGAAGCTCGTGACGAAGGAGACGCCGACCGTCACGTTCCAGGACGTCGCCGGTGCCGACGAGGCCCTCGAGGAACTCCACGAGATCAAGGACTTCCTGAAGGACCCCGCCCGCTTCCAGGCGGTGGGCGCCCGCATCCCGAAGGGCGTGCTGCTGTACGGCCCTCCCGGAACCGGAAAGACGCTGCTCGCCCGCGCCGTGGCCGGTGAGGCCGGCGTGCCCTTCTACTCGATCTCCGGCTCCGACTTCGTCGAGATGTTCGTCGGCGTCGGCGCCAGCCGCGTGCGCGACCTGTTCAACCAGGCCAAGGAGAACGCGCCGGCCATCATCTTCATCGACGAGATCGACGCCGTCGGCCGCCACCGCGGCGCCGGCCTCGGCGGCGGTCACGACGAGCGCGAGCAGACCCTCAACCAGATGCTGGTCGAGATGGACGGCTTCGACCCGAAGGCCAACGTCATCGTCATCGCGGCCACCAACCGCCCCGACATCCTCGACCCGGCGCTGCTGCGCCCCGGCCGCTTCGACCGCCAGATCGGCGTGGACGCCCCCGACCTCAAGGGCCGCCTCAAGATCCTCGAGGTGCACGGCCGCGGCAAGCCGCTGGCCGACTCCGTCGACCTCGAGGTCGTCGCCCGCAAGACGCCCGGCTTCACCGGCGCCGATCTCGCGAACGTGCTCAACGAGGCGGCGCTGCTGACGGCGCGCTCGCACGCGCAGCTGATCGACATGCGCGCCCTCGACGAGGCCATCGACCGCGTCATCGCCGGCCCGCAGCGCCGCACCCGCGTGATGAAGGACAAGGAGAAGCTCATCACGGCGTACCACGAGGGCGGTCACGCCCTCGCCGCCGCCGCGATGAACCACACCGATCCGGTCACGAAGGTCACGATCCTCCCGCGCGGCAAGGCGCTCGGCTACACGATGGTGCTGCCGTTGGATGACAAGTACTCCGTCACCCGCAACGAGCTGCAGGACCAGCTCACGTACGCGATGGGCGGCCGCGTGGCCGAGGAGATCGTCTTCCACGACCCCACCACGGGCGCCTCGAACGACATCGAGAAGGCCACCGGCATCGCGCGCAAGATGGTCACCGAGTACGGCATGACCGCCGGCATCGGCCCGGTCAAGCTGGGCTCCTCGTCGGGCGAGATGTTCCTCGGCCGCGACATGGGCCACGGGCGCGACTTCTCGGACGCCCTCGCCGAGCGCGTCGACGAGGAGGTGCGCGCGCTCATCGAGCAGGCGCACAACGAGGCCTATCAGGTGCTCAACGAGAACCGCGACGTGCTCGACAAGCTGGCGCTGGCGCTGCTGGAGAAGGAGACGCTCGACCACATCGAGCTCGCCGAGATCTTCAAGGACGTCAAGCACCTGCCGCCGCGCCCGCAGTGGCTCTCGAGCAGCGACCGCCCGGTCTCGACGCTGCCGCCCATCGACGTGCCCCGTCGCCGGGAGGATGCCGGACTGGCCGCGTCCGTCGAGGCCGACGAGGCCGTCGAGAAGGCCACGCGCCGCCACCCCGCCGGGCAGGCGCGCCCCGCGACCGCATAGGCTCGGAGCGTGTCCGTCGATCGTGAGCGCATCTCGGTCCTCGTGCGTCAGCTGCTCGAGGCGATCGGTGAGGACCCCGACCGTCCCGGCCTGCGGCTGACGCCGCAGCGGGTGGCCGATGCGTATGCGGAGTTCTTCGCCGGCGTCGGCGCTGACCCCGGCGAGCCGCTCGCCCACACGATCAGCGTCTCCCGCGGCCCCGCGCCCGACACGCTGCCCTCCGGCGCGGTGATGCTGCGCGACATCCGGTTTCGCTCCATGTGCGAGCACCACCTGCTGCCCTTCGCGGGGCACGCGCACATCGCCTACCTGCCCGGCGAGCAGGTCGTCGGCCTCGGCGCGCTGCCGCGGGTCGTCGACATCCTCGCCGCTCGGCCGCAGGTGCAGGAGCGACTGGGGGAGCAGATCGCCGACACCATCGCCGGCGCCATCGACACCCGAGGGGTGGTGGTCGTGCTCGATGCGACGCACCAGTGCGTCACGATGCGCGGCGGTCGTCAGCCCGATGCCTCCACCGTGACCGTCGCCGCCCGCGGCGAGCTGGCCGAGCCTGCCGCGCGCGCGGAGATCATGACGCTGCTGGCGGGAGGCGCACGATGACGCTCGTCATGGGGATCGTCAATGTCACCCCCGACTCCTTCAGCGACGGCGGTCGGTACGCCGACGCGGATGCCGCGATCGCCCACGGGCTGAGCCTGCTGGCCGCCGGCGCCGACATCCTCGACGTGGGCGGAGAGTCCACCCGTCCGGGATCCGAGCGCGTGGCATCCGCCGTCGAACGCGCCCGCGTGCTGCCGGTGGTCGCCGCCCTGGCGGAGACGGGAGCCGTGGTCAGCATCGACACGATGAACGCCGACACCGCCGCGGCGGCCGTCGCGGCGGGCGCGCGGATCGTCAACGACGTCTCGGGTGGCCTCGCCGATGACGGCATGCTCGCTGCGGTCGCAGCGGCGGGAGCGGACTTCGCCATCGGCCACTGGCGCGGCCACGCCACCGACATGTACGCCGGCGCGGTCTACGACGACCTCGTCGCCGACGTCGTCACCGAGCTCGGTGCACGCGTCGCGGCGGCGGAGGAGGCCGGCATCCGCCGGGAGCGCCTCATCGTCGACCCGGGGCTCGGCTTCGCCAAGCGCGGCGAGCAGAACTGGACCGTGCTCGGGCACCTGCCCCAGCTGGCCGCCCTCGACCTGCGCGTGCTCGTGGGCGCGAGCCGCAAAGGATTCCTCGCCGCGGCGCTGCCCGAGCCCGAGGCCGACGAGCGCCGCCGCGACCTCGCCACCGCCGTGACGAGCGTGCTGGCCGCGCAGGCCGGCGCCTGGGCGGTGCGCGTGCATGATGCCGCCGCGACCCGCGACGCACTGGCCGTCGCAGCAGCCTGGCAGAACGGAGCGGCCGCGTGAGCGACCTGGATGAAATCGCCGTCACCGGCATCCGCGCATTCGGGCGTCACGGGGTGTACCCCGAGGAGCGCCGCGACGGGCAGGAGTTCGTCGCCGATGTGGTGCTGTTCCTCTCCCTGGCGGCCGCGGCCCGCAGCGACGACGTCGCCGACACGGTGCACTACGGCGAGCTGGCCGAGGAGATCGCCGCGATCCTCGCCGGCGACCCCGTCGACCTGCTCGAGACCCTGGCCTCCCGCATCGCCGACACGGTGCTCGCCCGCGACCTCGTGCAGCGGGTGCGAGTCACCGTGCACAAGCCGGCCGCGCCCATCCCGGTGCCTTTTGGCGACGTCAGCGTCACTGTGACCCGAGGGCGGATGCCATGAGCCGCCGACTCGCGCAGGGCTTCCGCTCCGAGCACGACCGCGTGGACGCGCCGCCGGTGCGCGCCGTCGTCGCGCTGGGGGCGAACCTCGGAGACCGGGAGGCGACGCTGACCGAGGCGCTGCGCAGCCTCGCGCGGCTGCCGCTGACCACAGACGTCGTCGCCTCGGAGCCGATCGAGACGATCGCGCTCACCCCCGACGGCCCCGACCCCGACGCGCCGGCCTACCTCAACGCGGTGGCGGTGCTGCAGACCCGGCTGGCTCCGAGCGTGCTGCTGGGTTTCCTGCACGCCATCGAGGCCGACCACGGCCGTGCTGTCCGCGTGCCGGGCGCCGCCCGTTGGCAGGACCGCACCCTCGACCTCGACCTCATCGCCTACGGCGACGTGCGCAGCGACGATCCCGCGCTGCTGCTGCCGCACCCCCGGGCCGCGGAGCGCGACTTCGTGCTGCGGCCGTGGCTGAGCGTCGACCCCGACGCGGTGCTCCCCGGCCGCGGCCGCGTCGACGAGCTTCTGCGCGCCCTGCAGACCGACGGGGGGCGATCGTGAAGCGCACCGGCGCCGCCGTACTCGCCGTCGCCGGGGTGCTCGGCCTCGGCGCCGGCTTCATCGTCGACCAGGCGCTCACCGCCGCCGGGCGACCGACGTTCACCCCGTCGCTCATGCTGCCCGTCCTGCTCGTGGCGCTGGGGGCGATCCTCATCGTGCTGGCCCTGCCGATCTCACGGGCCACCCGCGGGGTCGCCTCTCCCGAGGCGCCGCCGGTCAACCCCTTCCAGGCGCTGCGCATCGCCATGCTCGCGAAGGCGTCGAGCATCCTCGGCGCCGCCGTTGCGGGCTTCGCGGTCGGCATGGGGGCCTTCGTCGCAACGCGCCCGTCGGATCCGTCGCTAGGCTCGTTGAGCACTCTCGTGGCGGCAGCCGTCGGCGGGGCGATCCTGGTGGCGGCAGGGCTCGTCGCCGAACAGCTCTGCACCATCCGGAAGGACGACGATGACGAACCCCCAGCCCCCGGGCCGGACACCACTCCCTCCCACCACTGACCCCGCCGAAGTCGAGCCGGCTGCAACGACCCGCATCGACGACGCCCTCGACAGCGGCACCTACGACCGCCTCGTCGAGCCGCGCGGCGAGGGGCGGCTGGCGCTCGAGCAGGGGGTGTGGCATCAGATCTCGCGCCGCTATCTCTCGGTGCAGCTGATCAGCTACGGCGTCGCCCTCGTCCTGCTGATCGCCGCGACGCTCGTGCTCACTCTGCTGCTCGACCAGCTCTGGGCGCTCATCCCCGCCGCGATCGCCGCCGTCGTGATCATCTGGCCGATGGCGATCCTGCCGCGGCAGGTGCGCGCCATCGGCTACCAGTTGCGCGACGACGACCTCGTGTTCCGCCGCGGCATCCTCTGGCAGCGCATCGTCGCCGTCCCGTACGGCCGCATGCAGCTGGTCGACATCACCCACGGGCCGCTCGACCGCGGCTTCGGCATCGCGCAGCTGAAGTTCGTCACCGCCGCCGCCACGACCGGCGTGACCATCCCCGGACTGTCGCAGCAGGCAGCCGACGCGCTGCGCGACCACCTCATCGCGGTCGCCGAGAGCCGGCGCACAGGCCTGTGACGGATGCCGCGATGACCGACCAGCCCACGGCCGCGACCCCGCCCGTGCCGGGTGGGGTGCCGGGTGCGCCCGCGGGCACCGCCCCGCTCACCACGACGGCCACCACCGCCGACGGCCTGCCCGTGCCGCCGCCTGCTCTCGTGCGCTCGCCCCTCAGCGACGGCGAATGGCATCGCCTGCATCCGCTGACCCCGCTGCTGCGCGGCGGACTGGCGCTGATCGTCATCGCCGGTGTGGTCATCGCGAACCTGCGCGACCGCCTGATCGGGCTGTTCGTGCCCGGTCTGTCGGGTGGGCGGGCCGACGCCGAGGACTGGGAGGAATGGCAGGGCGGCGGCGATCCGATCGACTTCGTGCTCGCCAACAACCTCCTCCTCGTCGCGCTGGCCGTCGTGGCGGGGGTCGTCCTGCTGCTGATCGCGGGCTTCTACCTGTCATGGCGTTTCCACACCTTCCGCATCACCGGCGACGACGTCGAAGTGCGCAGCGGCATCCTGTTCCGCACGCAGCGGCGTGCGCCGCTGGACCGGGTGCAGGGCGTCAACCTGACGCGGCCGATGATCGCGCGGCTGCTGGGCATGGCCAAGCTCGAGGTGGTCGGCGCCGGCACCGACTCGAACGTCAAGCTCGAGTACCTGTCGACGGCGAACGCCGAGGCCGTGCGTGCCGACATCCTGCGCCTCGCATCGGGCCAGCGGCTGGGCGCCGCGGCGGTCGCGCGCGGGGGAGGGTCGCTCGCGCAGACCGTGAACCGCGGTCTCACCGGCATCATCGAGGGTGACGATCAGCAGGCCGAGGCACCCGAGTCGGTCGTGCACATCCCGGTCGGCCGCCTGGTGGCATCCCAGGTCGTGAGCCCGAGCAGCGTCATGCTGATCGTCGGCGTGATCGCCATCATCGTCGCCTCGATCGTGGGGACGCCCTGGCTGCTGTTCACGTTCGTGCCCGCGCTGATCGGTTTCGGCGCCTACTGGGTGCGGCAGATCGTGCGGTCGCTGCGCTACTCGATCGCGCCCACCCGCGACGGCGTGCGCATCACGTTCGGGCTGCTCACGACCATCACCGAGATCATCCCTCCGGGGCGCGTGCACGCCCTCGAGGTGAGCCAGTCGGTGCTGTGGCGCGGGTTCGGCTGGTGGACGATCAAGATCAACCGCCTCACCGGGCGCAGTGCGATGGAAAGCGGTGCCGACCAGTTCACGACGGTGCTGCCGGTGGGCACGTATGCCGACGTGCAGCGGGTGCTGCAGCTGCTCGCACCGGCCACCTCCGCCGAGGAGCTTCCCACGCTGCTGCAGCAGGGCATCGCCGGGCCCGACGGCGATGACCCGTTCACGACGACGCCGCACCGCGCCCGCATCATCCGTCTGCTGTCGTGGCGTCGCAACGGATTCCTCCTCACGGACGAGCTGCTGCTCATGCGCCGTGGACTCATCTGGCGCAAGCTGGCGATCCTGCCCCTCGCGCGCCTGCAGAGCTTCGGGGTGTACCAGGGGCCGATCGACCGCATGCTGCGTGTCGCCTCGGTGCGCGGGCACATCGTGACCGGGCCGATCTACGCGAACGTGGCCGCGATCGACAGGGGCGACGCCATCGCGCTGCTGGAGGCGGTCGAGGATGCCGCAGTGCGCGCCGCCGCCGCCGACCGTTCGCACCGCTGGGCGGGCGAGAGCGCGGAGTGGGGCGTCGCTGAGCCGGGCGCGGGTGAGCGCGGCGCGGTCGCCGCCGCGAACGCCGCGGTCGCCGCCGCGAACGCCGCGGTCGCCGCCGAGCACAACCCGCACGGTGCGTTCGCTTCCGGGCCCACCGCTGTTGTTGCGCCGGATCCCGGCGAGCCCGCGGCTGCTGAGCCGGATGTGAACGTCGTCGCGCCGGTGCGGTCGCGGTTGCGCGCCGTCGGCGTCCCCGTGCCCGAGCAGCCGCCCATGCGGCCGCCGGTGTCGGAGAGCCCGCCCGCTCAGCCGCCGGCACCCTCCCGTGCCGTGGATCCGCACGACGGAGCCCCGTCCGCGGGCGACCCGGAGGCGGAGCACGCCGGTGGGGTGGACTTCGACGAGCCGCGCCGGTGGCGTCTGCCCGATGCGCACAAGCCGGAGGACCCGCGATGAACCGTGGCGCCGCACGCCTGGGCGTCGGCATCATCGGCGCCGGCAGGGTGGGCCCGGTGATCGGCGCTGCACTGGCCGGGGCCGGTCATGCCCTGGTCGGCATCACCTCGGGCTCCGACCCCGACCGCGTGGAGGCGATCCTCCCGGGAGTCCCGGTGCTCGACGCCGTGGAGATCGCACGACGCAGCGAGCTGGTGGTCATCGCCGTGCCTTCCGCCGAGCTCCCCGGTCTGGTCAGCGGGCTGGCCGAGGTGGGTGCGTGGCAGCCGGGGCAGCTGGTGCTGCACACCGACCCCGCCTACGGCGTGCAGGTGCTGGCGCCTGCGGCCGCGCGGGGCGCCATCCCCCTCGCCCTGCATCCCGCGATCACGTTCACCGGCACGACGATCGACCTGCGGCAGCTGGTCGACGCACACGCCGCGGTTGCGGCGCCGGCGGCGGTGCTGCCGATCGCGCAGGCCCTCGCCGTCGAGCTCGGCTGCGAGCCGGTCGTGGTCTCGGAGGAGGAACGGCCGGCGTACGCGGAGGCGATCGCGACGGCGACCGAGTTCTCGCAGTCGATCGTCGCTCAGGCCACGGCGCTGCTGGCGCAGGCGGGCATCGAGAACCCGGGCAGCTACCTGTCGACGCTCGTGCACTCCACGATCGACCGGGCGCTGACTGAGACCGGCGGCGGTCCCGCAGAGGAGTGACCACCCCGGCGGGCGCACACAGCCCCGCCGGTAGACTGGGGCCTGACTTTTCCGAGGAGCCCCTGTGACTGATCAGCCCCCTTCCGCGCCGTCCGAGCCTGCCTCCGAAGAGGATGTGTTCGAGCAGAAGGCCGTGCGACTCGCCAAGCGTGAGCGGCTGATCGCCGAGCGTGCGGATGCCGCCGGCGGCGCCTACCCGGTGGCGGTGCCCGTCACCGACACCATTCCCGCGCTGCGCGAGCGGTTCGCAGACCTCGAGGCGGGCGCGGAGACCGGCGTCACCGCGGGCGTTGCCGGCCGCGTCGTGTTCAGCCGCAACACCGGCAAGCTGTGCTTCGCGTCGCTGCAGTCCGGCGACGGCAGCCGCATCCAGGCGATGGTGTCCCTCGCCGAGGTGGGCGAGGAGTCGCTGCAGGCGTGGAAGGACCTCGTCGACCTCGGCGACCACGTCTTCGTCAGCGGGCAGGTCATCTCCAGCCGCCGCGGCGAGCTGTCGATCATGGTGCGGGAGTGGTCGATCGCCTCGAAGGCGCTGCTGCCGCTGCCGAACCTGTACACCGAGCTCAGCGAGGAGAGCCGTGTGCGCTCCCGCTACCTCGACCTCATCTCGCGGGCGCAGGCGCGGGAGACCGTCCTCGCCCGGGCCGCCGTCAACGCGAGCCTGCGACAGACGTTCGCCGCGCACGGGTTCGTCGAGGTCGAGACGCCCATGCTGCAGGTGCAGCACGGCGGTGCCGCCGCCCGCCCGTTCGTGACGCACTCCAACGCCTTCGACACGGAGCTGTACCTGCGCATCGCGCCGGAGCTGTTCCTCAAGCGCGCCGTCGTCGGCGGCATCGACCGGGTGTTCGAGATCAACCGCAACTTCCGCAACGAGGGCGCCGACTCCACCCACAGCCCCGAGTTCGCGATGCTCGAGGCCTACCAGGCATACAGCGACTACAACGGCATCGCCGACCTCACCCAGGAGCTGGTGCAGAACGCGGCGATCGCCGTCGCCGGATCCACCACGGTGACGTGGGCGGACGGCACCGAGTACGACCTGGGCGGCGAATGGGACCGCATCTCGATGTACGACTCGCTGTCTGCGGCATCCGGTCGCGCCATCACCCCCCAGACCTCGCTCGACGAGCTCACCGCGCTCGCCGCTGAGGTGGGGATCGAGGTTCCCGCGAAGATCGCGACGCCCGGCAAGTTCGTCGAGGAGCTCTGGGAGCACTTCGTCAAGGGCGACCTGACCCGTCCGACCTTCGTCATGGACTTCCCCCTCGACACCAGCCCGCTGGTGCGTGAGCACCGCTCGATCCCCGGAGTCGTGGAGAAGTGGGACCTTTACATCCGCGGCTTCGAGCTCGCGACGGGCTACTCGGAGCTCGTCGACCCCGTCATCCAACGGGAGCGCTTCGTCGAGCAGGCCAAGCTCGCCGCGCAGGGCGACGATGAGGCCATGCGCGTGGACGAGGAGTTCCTGCGCGCGCTCGAGCACGCCATGCCGCCCACCGGTGGCATGGGCATGGGCATCGACCGCCTCATGATGGCGATCACCGGTCTCGGCATCCGCGAGACCATCCTGTTCCCGCTCGTCAAGTAGCGCCCGCGGGGCAGGGTGCCGAGGGCTGCGTGCCCCGTTGCGGTCGCGCATTCGGTCGCGCGCCGGGCGCCGTTTCGTCATGGGCGGCGGAACGGGATGCGAGTCGTGCGCCTATCGGATTCACTTGATTACGTGAGGGTTGTTTCGACCGTCGATGACCGCATCCGTCTGCGTGCTGATCCACCGCGCAAGCCGGAACGACGACAAGCGTGAGCTGGAGCGACCCCCCGCATCGTCCAACAGCGAGATGGCTTGCTCCGGTGGTCAAGCTGACGGATTCGGGACAGACACCCACCCCTGCCGCCCCGGCCGGCGTGCGGAATCCCGTGGCGATCGGCGCGCCGCTGCAATCTCCCGGGGTCGGCGCTGCTCAGGAGCGGCCGGTGCGCGCGGGCATTCGTGGGCTGAGAGCCGCCCCTGCCCGAGCCTGAGGCTGGCTTCAACACCTCGACTCAGTTCCCAATTCGTGAACTGGGTCGTACCAATTGTTTCCATAAAATTACGTTTTTCTGGCGTCGCGCTATTCTCTGCCACGATGATTTCCTCACTGGACCGTACCACTGGAGGTAAAATGCGTAGGAAAGCGATGGCGATCGGCGCAATGATCGCGTCGACCGTACTGCTGGCAGGTTGCTCGGCAGGATCGAGTGGATCCGGCGGAGACCAGGGCTCCGGCGAAGGCACCGTGAAGCTCGTGTCTTGGCCGGGACCTGAGGGCGAGGCGATGATCAAGGTCGTCGACGCCTACAACGCTGAACAGGGCAAGGAAGACGGTGTCAACGTTGAGCTGACGATGCTCTCGCGCCAGGACACGTTCTCGAAGGAATCCGCCCTGATGGCGTCGAAGTCCTCCGATGTCGACATTTACTTCACGGCGTCGTACAACATCGGGCAATTCGCACCATCGTTGGATCCGCTTACCGATATCGACACCTCGTCGTACTTCCCGGTCGCCGCCGAGGGACTCACCTACGAAGGCGAGCTCTACGCGCTGCCGCTGGATGTAAGCAACCACTTCCTGCTCTACCGGAAGGACCTGACCGACGCACTGCTGGTCGACCCGACGGCGCAGGCCGCCTACGAACGCATCAGTGAGTCGGTACTCGGCGAGTCGCGCGCGCCCAAGGACCCGAACGAGTGGGACCTGGACGACTTCAAGGTCGCCGCGGCCTACTTCTCACAGAGCGAGAACCCCAGCTCGCCGACCAAGTACGGCACTGTCATCCAGGCGAAGAACCTGCTCTACAACACGATGATCTGGAACGACGTGCTGTGGGGCTATGGCGGTAATTGGGTAGACGACGGCCAGGCGGCGCTAACGAGCGACGCGGCGAAGAAGGCTGTTCAGCTGTACTCCGACATCTACACCAACGGGTGGACCTCGCCGGACAGCTCCCAGGCGGAGTTCCCTGAGACGCAGGCTGCGCTGCAGTCGGGCAACACCGCGTTTGCGATTCAGTGGTCGGCCGCGTTTGCTTCGCTCAACGACCCTGCCCAGTCGCCCGATGTGGCGGGGAAGATCGCGATCGCCCCGGTTCCGGGCGGCAAGACCCACGTGCACGCTCTCGCCGTCTCGCTCAACAAGTACAGCGAGAACAAGGCGGCGGCGAAAAAGTTCCTGTCGTTCCTGGCGACTGAGGACGCGATGACGCAGTACGCACAGGCGGGTGGTATCCCGGCCGTACCCGCTGTGCTGGAGGCGAACGGGGACCTCAACCCGGCGTTCACTCTTGTCTCCGAAACGATCACCGAGAACGGGTACTCGGTGCCGGTGTTCCCTCAGACGTTCCAGGGGTACAGCAAGATCGCAGAGGACCTCAGCGGTGCCTGGGTGGGACAGGTCGACATCGATAGCGCATTGGAGACCGCCAACGCGAACCTGCAAGAACTGCTCGGCTAACTGAGCGAACTCCTGAGGGGCGGGCACTTGTCTAACCCGCCCCTCAGTCTTCCCCCTGCATAGAAGGTCGACCAAAGATGTCTCACACCGTCGAACGCGCTAAGTCGATCGCCGCGGAGCGCCGAAAGCGCACCACCGCGGCTGCGATTCTCAGCTTGCCGCTAATTCTGTTCGCCGCAGTTTTCGTGATCTACCCGCTCGCATCGGGCGCGCTCACCGCCTTCCAGAGCAGCACCTTGCTGAATCAGACCAACGAACTGAACGGCATCGCCAACTTCATCTCCTTGTTCCGCAGCGGCGGCTTCGCGAAAGCCGCTGGCTTCACTATCGGCTTTTCCGCCGTTGTCGTGGCGATCGAGATGGTGCTCGGCTTCGGGCTTGCCCTCCTGATGAACCGCGTGTTCCCGGGCAAGAAGCTAGTCTTCACACTCCTTCTGTTGCCGATCATGGTCGCCCCGGCGCTGCTGGGGGTGATGTTCCGACTGCTGCTCAACGGAGACATCGGCGCCCTCCCCGCACTCTTGGAGAGCTTTGGGCTGAACGTCTCGCTGTTCTCGCCTGACTCCATCGTTCCGCTGCTCGTCGTCTTGGACGTACTGCAGTGGACACCGTTCACGTTCCTGATCATCTACGCGGGTTTGCAATCCTTTCCCAAAGAGCTTCTTGAGGCGTCATCGATGGACGGCGCAGGCTACTTTCGGTCGTTGACTTCCGTGGTGATCCCCGTGCTCAAGCCGGTGCTGTTCGCCGCGTTCTTCCTTCGCGCGATCGATGCCATCCGCACATTCGACGTGATCTACGTGCTCACCGCCGGAGGCCCGGGAACGAGCACCACCACTCTCAGCATCTACATCTACAAGACCGCGTTCGAGTCCGGTGATTTCGGAAAGGCAGCCGCCGCCGCACTGGTCGTCCTGGTGGTCCTGATCCCGTTCGTTCCGCTCATCGTGCGACGCATCTCCTCGACCGGAATGGAGGCCAAGAAGTGACTACTGTGGCCCAGAACTCAACGCAGGCAATCGTCCCTGGCTTGTCTTCCCGCAAGACAACTCGCCGCCCGAGGCTCTGGCTGTTCACGAGCATTGCGGGCGCCATCGCCTTCATCGTGAACGTCCCCCTCCTGAACGCCGCACTGGTCAGCTTCAAGCCAGACGGGGAGATCGCAAGAAACCCCATGGGTCTGCCCGCCTCGCCGACCCTCGATCACTACGCCAACGTGTTGTACGCGTCGGGATACGACTTCCCGCGGTTCTTCCTTAACTCGGCGATGATCGCGGTCGGGACCGTCTTGCTCGTGCTGATAATCGCGATCCCCGCCACTTACGCAATCGTGCGATTGAAATTCGGTGGGCGATGGATCATCAGCAGCGCCTCCGGCCTTCGGTTGCTGCCGGCCATCTTCTTTGTCGTGCCGTTCTTCATCCTGTTCTCGACGCTGGGCCTGGCAGACACCATCCTGGGCCTGATCGCGGCGAACACGTTCCTGAACCTGCCGCTGGCAATCATCCTGCTTTCCGCCGCTTTGGGCGACATACCGCAGGAGATCGAGGAAGCGGCCGCCGTGGACGGTGCCAGCATCTACCGCACGCTTGGATCCATCGTTCTGCCGCTCCTCGCACCCACCATGGTTGCCGTGGCGGTGCTTGTATTCATCTTCAGCTGGAACGACTACTTGTTCGCGCTGGTCCTGTCTACCTCCCGGGCCACCCCTGTCACGCTCGGCGCCGCGAACTTCATCACCAGTACCGGTATTCGGTGGGGGGACATCTCCGCTGCATCGGTGTTGTCGACCTTGCCGCCATTGCTGTTCGCGATCTTCGCCCAGCGGTACCTTGTCAGCGGCCTGTCCGCCGGCGCGGTCAAGGGATGACGACGACAGGCACGGAAGGACACGATCATGGCGCACAAGTACGAACAGGTCGCAGCAAGCATCCGCGACTCTATCGCCCAGTCGCTCGCCCCCCACGACGCATTGGAGTCCGAGCGTGAGTTGATGGCCATCCACGGAGTGAGTCGCATGACTATCCGCAAGGCCATTTCTGTGCTCGTCGACGAGGGCCGGGTCTACAACATCCGCGGCTCCGGCACCTACGTCGGGTCGGCGGATATCTTCTCGAAGACACCGAAGCTGACTTCCTTCACTGAGGACATGATCAGCCGGGGTGCGACGCCCTCATCGCGGGTGCTGGAGGTTGCTCGCATAGCCGCCCCCGATCACGTCTCGACCGCCCTCGGGCTGCCGGCCTCTAGTGAGGTGACCCTGATTCGACGACTGAGGCTCGCAGACGGCACCCCAATCGCTCTCGAAGATGTCTACCTACCTACCTCGGTCCTGGAAACCGAGTCTCTGAACCTCGGCGAGTCGCTGTACGAGCAACTCCGCCTTGCGGGCTACGAAGTGTTCCGCGCCGAGCAGGAAATCAAGGCCATCGCGCTGTCCAGCTCGGACAGCGAATTGCTGGATGTCTCCACAGGCTCCGCGGCCCTCTCGGTCACCCGGGTCAGCTCGTCTCGCAAAGGCCAACTGATCGAGTTCGCCCGTACCACCTACCGTGCGGATAGGTACACCTTCCAACTGGCCGTCACTCGGGACGATAAATGACGTTCCATCAACTCGACGAGAGAAAGACTTCTATGCTCCACACTTTGAGGGGCCGCCTCATCGTCTCGTGCCAGGCGTACCCCGGCGAACCGCTGCGGGATCCCGACGCCATGGCCCGCATCGCGCAGTCTGCCGTCATTGGTGGGGCAGCTGCCATCCGTGCGCAGGGTTTGGGCGACATCCGCGCGATCGCGCGGAGCGTCACCGTGCCGCAGATCGGCCTTTGGAAAGTCGGCGCGGAAGGCGTGTTCATCACACCCACCCTCGATCACGCAGTCGCGGTCGCCGGCGCCGGCGCACACATCGTCGCCATCGACGGCACCCGCCGGGAACGTCCGGACGGGCTTTCCCTGGCGCAGACCATCCGTGAGCTAAAACGGCGCGCCGACGTCCTCGTCATGGCCGACGCCGGAAGCGCTGATGACGGGCTCGCTGCCGAGGATGCTGGTGCCGACATCGTTGGTACCACCCTCGCCGGCTACACCGGAGAACGGCCGCGGACGACAGGACCGGACCTTGAGCTCGTGAACACTCTGGCTGCACGCCTAAGCGTCCCGCTGTTCGCGGAAGGACGCATCCACACACCGAACGACGCCCGCGCAGCCCTCGCCGCCGGCGCCTACTCCGTGGTCGTGGGAACAGCAATCACGCACCCCGCCTCGATCACCTCCTGGTACGTCGAGGCCCTCGCCGAAGAGCGGACCGTCCTCGCGGAAAGCCACCGCCAAGACTGAGCGCGGCGCCCCTATCCCATCGGACATGTGCGTGGCGGACGGTCTTGCGACGCTCACAACAGAGAAAGTGATCCACTGTGGTCGACCTTGCTATCGACATCGGACAAACCCAGGCCCGCATACGAGCCGTTCACGCAGAACGCTCTGATGTCGAGTTCGAAGTGGACGGCTTCGCCTACGGGTCTGACCCGCTCGAGACCATTGCCCGGATCGTGGAGGAGTCCGCCGACCGGCTCGGGTTCGACACCATCGACGCCGTCGCGGTTGGAAGTACCGGACTCTACGGACACGTGCCCCCCACAGACAATCTTCTTGCCCGACTTCATCGTGCCGTCGGAACCACGTCCGTGGTGGTCGCCGATGATGCCGTCACTGCCTACCTTGGAGCGCGCGGAGACCAGGACGGCGTCGTCGTTGCAGCTGGCACCGGGATGGTCGGCCTTGCACACGGGCCCGCCGGCGCCGCCCGTGTTGACGGGGTCGGTGGAATGATCGGCGATGAGGGATCGGGGTGGTGGATCGGGCGGCAGGGTCTTATAGCGGCTATCAGCGCCGCGGACGGCCGTTCGAACGCCTCACCCGCGCTGCTGAATCGCTTGGAAGCGCGTTTCGGGGCTGTAGATGCCTTTCCCGCGCTGCTCGCCGCCGAGCCCGCCCCCGTGGCTGTCGTCGCTTCGTTCGCGAAAGACGTCGCCGACATCGCCCGCGAAGGTGACGCCGTCGCCGCTCACATCTGGCGGCAAGCAGGCGAGCACATCGGCGGCGTGATAGCCGCAGCAGCATCGCGAGCAGGACTCGGTGGCAAGGTGCCATGGGTTTTGATCGGACGTCTAGCCGGCGGTGATGATCTCCTTCAGCCCGGTATAGACGCCCAGTTAGGCGTCCTTCTCCCGCAAAGCACACGCGTCGCGCCGGATCGTGGGCCCCTTGATGGTGTCGTCCGGCTGCTCACCATAGACCCGGCCGGGTACGCGCCCATGGTCCGCGACAGTCGCATCAACTGATCGCGACGCAGACGGGGCACGCTCCCATCGACGCGCCGCGTGAGGCTACGACGCCGGGAGATTTTCCAGGCAATCAGAGTAACGATCGCGGATGCGCGCGCCGTCCCGTCATGGGCGGCGGAACGCCCAGTCGGGCAGATGCCCGGCGTTGACGAAGGTCAGCACGATCTCAGCGAGACCATGCGTCGGCTCGATGTCGAGGGCGAGCAGCGCATACCGCTCCGCGTGCGTCGATCGGCCCAGTGCCCACGACAGCCATGCACAGGTCGCCAGCGCTCCGGGACGGAACGGCTCGGGTGCGAGGGCGGCGACGTCGCGCGTGAGCGTCAGCGCGCGCGTCAGTCGCTCGGGGTCGGGGCGTGGACCGTCGCCCCACATCGTCCTCGCCAGGTCGAGGGGGTAGTCCTCGCCCTCCTCCCACCGCTGCTGCGATTGCAAGGCCCGGTGGCCCCGGCGCGCGTCGGCACTCCACTGGACGATCGCCACATCGCGCAGCGCCGGGCGGGACAGGCACCACACCAGCAGCGCGGCCAGGAACGGTGACGCGGTCGGGGCATCGGTGGCGAGAGCCTGCTCGAACACGTCGACGATGTCATCGAGCCGCTCCGCCACCGCCAAGGCCTCCGGGTGGATGCGCGGTCGGTTCCGGCCCGTGCCGCGCGGTGCGCCGACCGGGACGCGCAGGCCGTCGAGCGCCGCGAGCAGTGCGGGCAGTGCGTCACCGACGGCCGCGACACGGGCGGCATCCACCACGGGCAGCTCGGCGCCCGACGCCTGATCGCCGGCAGCCGGGGGATCCGACACTTGCACGGGTGTCAGCGCACCGAGTGGGCGCCCGCCGGGCGGGCAGTCCGAATCGAGGTGCGAACCCCAGCCGTCGCTGCCGACGCTCAGGGCATCGGTGACCCGCACGCCGCAGGCGTCGGCGCCCCGGCGCAGCGCAGCGACGAGCTCGGCACCGGGGAGGCCGTCGGCGCACGCATCATCGGAGAAGATCGCCGCCGCGAACGCGTCGGCGTCGGGTATGCGGCAGATCATGCCCAGGCACGTGCCGGCGAACGCGTCGAGGTCGGTGTCGTCGCGGGGCAGATCCAGACGGAGGCCGCCGATGCTGCGCACCCCGTGGAAGGGGACCAGCACGAGGCTCCGTCGCGGGGTGAAGCCGAGCATCGCGGGGATGAGGGAGAGGAAGTGCGCGGCATCCGCCGCCTTCACGATCGTGGTCATGCCGACAGCGTGGCGACTCGGGCGCGCCGGCGTTGCGCCCGCACGACCCCCGTTGTGGACGGATGCCGAAAGTCGCCCCCGGTGCAGAGAGCGCCGCCTCCCGACGCCGGGGGCGGACCGGCCGCACCGGCGCGCCGCGTACGATGGAGGGCATGGACACTGTGTGGGCTGGCGTGTTGTGGGCCCTGCTCCCCACTCTGGTGGTTTCGGGCCTCTTCTGGTTCGTGCTGCGCTCGATCATGCGCATGGACCGCACCGAGCGTCGCGTCCACGCCCGCATCGAGGCGGAGGAGCGCGCCAAGCGCGGGCTGCCGCCGGTGTCCGAAGCGCCGGAGGCTGCACGCCGCGCACGATGACCGTAGCCCCCGATACGCTGACCTCAGAGCATCGGGGGAGTAAGTGATCAGCATCACCGTCGACTGGACGTGGTGGGTCATCCTCGTGTTCATCACGGACCTCGTGGTCCGTGTCACCGCCATCATCGTGGTGCCGCGCAACCGTCGTCCCACCGCGGCGATGGCCTGGCTCCTGGCGATCTACTTCATCCCGCTGGTCGGAGTCTTCCTCTTCCTGCTCATCGGCAACCCCCGGCTGCCTCGCAAGCGGCGGCGCAAGCAGGATCAGATCAACGAGTACATCCACGAGACCAGCGAGCACCTCGACTTCGGCACGCTGCGGCCCCATGCGCCGGAGTGGTTCACCGCGACCGTTGCGCTCAACCGCGCCCTCGGAGCGCTGCCGCTGGCCGGCGACAATGCCGCCCACCTCATCGCGGACTATGAGGCGTCGCTCGCCGCGCAGGCGAAGGCGATCCGCGCGGCGCGGCACTACGTGCACGTCGAGTTCTACATCCTGCAGTCCGATCCCACCACCGACGACTTCTTCCGCGCGCTTGAAGAGGCGCGCGCACGGGGCGTCGTCGTCCGCGTGCTGATGGACCACTGGGCCAACCGCGGCAAGCCGTACTACAAGCAGACGCTGCGCCGGCTCACCGACATGGGGGCGCTGTGGCAGCTGATGCTGCCGGTGCAGCCCCTCAAGGGCAAGTACCAGCGCCCCGATCTGCGCAATCACCGCAAGCTGCTCGTCGTCGACGGAGTGGTGGCGTTCGTCGGCTCGCAGAACATCACCGACTCCACCTACAACCTCAAGCGCAACCTCCGCCGCGGCCTGCACTGGGTCGACCTGATGGTGCGGGTGGAGGGGCCGGTCGTGGCATCCGTCAACGCCGTCTTCCTCTCGGACTGGTACAGCGAGACCGACGAGACACTGACCGACGAGATCGACCTGTTCGACGTCACCGCCGGCCCGGGCGACCTGGACTGCCAGATCGTGCCGTCCGGCCCGGGGTTCGAGTTCGAGAACAACCTCAAGCTGTTCCTGAGCCTGATGTACGCCGCCCAGCGCAAGCTCATCATCGTGAGCCCGTACTTCGTGCCCGACGAATCGATGCTGCTGGCCATCTCGACCGCCTGCCAGCGCGGGGTCGACGTGCAGCTGTTCGTCTCGGAGGAGGGTGATCAGGCGCTCGTCTACCATGCCCAGCGCAGCTATTACGAGGCCCTCCTGCGTGCCGGCGTGCGCATCTGGATGTACCGCAAGCCCTACATCCTGCACGCGAAGTCGATGACCGTCGACGACGAGGTCGCCGTGATCGGCTCCAGCAACATGGACATGCGCTCGTTCGGTCTGAACCTCGAGATCTCGATGATGGTGCGCGGCGAGGAGTTCGTGCGGGAGATGCGCGACGTGGAGCAGGGCTATCGGGATCTCAGCCGCGAACTCACCCTCGAGGAATGGGAGCAGCAGCCGCTGCGCTCCACGGTGCTCGACAACCTGGCGCGACTGACCTCGGCACTGCAATGAGTGTTATCTCCCCGTGACCGCACGTGCGGGCAACGTCGAGCGGAACACGCCAGGATAGGGCCATGACCCTGCGACTGAGTCCCGTGCTCGCCGGTGCCGGCCTCGCCGTGCTGCTGGCGGGCGTCCTGTCCGCCTGTGCCACCGCCGACCCGGCATCCCCCGCATCGCCGGGCTCGCCGGGCACCGCGGCCCCGGGTGACGTGATCGAGACTGACGTGGATGCCACCTGGCTCGACGGCGGGCGCATGATCGGCATCGTGACCCAGGGATCGTCGACGTGCGTGCCGATGGCGGATGCCGCGACGGTCACGTCCGACGGAGTGCTGGAGGTCACCCTCGTCGACCCCGCCGGCGACACCCCCTGCACCGCCGACATGAGCCCGCGGGTGACGGTCGTCGGCGTGCCGGAAGGCGTCGACCCGTCGCAGGACCTCGAGATCCTCGTCACCGGCGACGACTACGGCGCCGACCTGGAGCTCGACGGCATCCCGGGCCTCGCCGCGCCCGCCGGGCAGACCGACTACGCGCCCAGCGCCGGATGGGTCGATGACGGCGCCTTCGTGGTGCTCACGTGGGGCTCCTCGTCGTGCGCGCCGGTGATCGAGTCGGTCGAGGCGACGGCGGCGGATGCCGTGACGGTCACGTTCGCCGAACCCGAGGCGGATCGCATGTGCACGATGGACATCGCCCCGCGGGCGGCCCTCGCGTACCTCGACGGCGGCACCGAGGTCGATGACGACGCGGAGGTCACCCTGACGCTGACCGGCGGCGGGCCGGAGTTCGCGGAGCCGGTGACCACGACGATCCTGCGCTGACCCGCGGCGCGCCGCGCCGGCCGCGCCGGCCGCGCCGCGCCGCGCCAGCGCTGCGCCGCGCCGGCGCTGCTCGAGTGTCGCGAATGGTGGGTGAGGCGGGCCCTCGCCGTGCGGACGCGACACCGGAGCGGCGCCGGGCCCGCGGTCACGAACGCCGTGGTGGCCCCGCGGCCGCGCTGCTCGAGTGTCGAGGATGGCGGGTGCTGTGGGCTTGCACCGTGCGGACGCGACACCGGAGCGGCGCCGGGCCGTCGTTTCCCGCGGCCGCGCTGCTCGAGTGTCGAGGATGGCGGGCGCCCCGGGCTCCGACCGTGCGGACGCGACACCGGAGCGGCCCCGGGCCCGCCGGGCGGCGACGCGCGGCGACTCCTCCACAGGCAGGGGACGCCCGGCATCCGTCCCCATATGGCGGCCCTGCTCCGCGCCGGGCGCCCGGCGGATGCCAGGTTGTGCACATGCTCCGTCGTCCGCTCCCCGCATTCCTGCTGCCGGCGTTCACGACGGCGGATGCCACGGCGGCCGGTGTCGGACGCTCGCGGCTCCGCGCGGCAGATCTCGAGCATCCCTTCCACGCCGTCTACGTCGTGCGTGATGGGCGGCCGCCGGTGCTGCGGCCCGAGGACGAGATCATGGATCGCGCCGCTATCGCGCACCTGCGACTCAGCGACGGAACGTTCTTCTCGCACCTGACGGCCGCTGTCCTGTGGGGCGTGCCGCTTCCTCCCGGCATCCTTCTCGCGCACGACGAACTCGACGTAGCGGTGCTGCATCCGCGACGTCCGGCTCGGGCTCGCGGGCTCCGAGGTCATCGCGTGCAGCCGGAACACGTGCGGCTGACCATCCATCCCGAGCACGGCCTTCCGGTGCCGACGCCGGCCAGCACCTGGGCGATGCTCGGCAGCGTGCTGCGGCATCCTTACGATCTCGTCGCGGTCGCCGACGCTCTGGTGAGCGACCGGCGGTACGACGCCGCACGGCCCCTCGCCACGCGCGCGCAACTCGAGGCCGCCGTCTTCACGAAGCGCCGCGTCGGGGTGCGCGCGCTGCGGGAGGCGCTGGTGCAGGTGCGGCCGCGCGTCGCGTCCCGCACCGAGACCTGGACGCGGCTCGTCATCGTGGATGCCGGCCTGCCGGAACCGCTCATCAACCACTCTGTGGTCGATGGGGCCGGTCGGTTCATCGCGTGCGTGGATCTGGCCTATCCGCAGTGGAAGGTCGCGGTCGAGTACGAGGGCGCGCACCACCTCTTCGATGCCACGCAGTGGGCGAGCGACATCCGGCGCTACGAGCAGCTCGCCGCTGAAGGGTGGCGTGTCATCCGCGTCACCAGCGACGAGCTGTTCCTGCACCCGGAGCGCCTCGCGCTCCGCGTGCGCCGCGCGATCCGCGCCGCCGCCTGAGCCCGGTGCGCCCCGCCCGGCGCCGCTCCGGTGTCGCATGTGGTGGGGCGGTCGCGTGCGTTGACCGTGCGGACGTGACACTCGAACCGCGCTATGCGCGCGCCCGGCCGCCGCCCGCCCGCCGCGTGGCCGCCGCGCGCCGGCGCTGCTCCGGTGTCGAATCTGGCGGGTGGAGCCGAGCGGGACTGTGCGGAAGCGACACTTGAGCAGCCCACGGGCCCCGACCGCGAGCCCCCGACCCCCCGCGGGCCGCGCCCGCGCGAGCCCCGAGCGCCCGCGCGAGCCCCGAGCGCCTGCGCCAGCCCCCGGCCCCCGCAACCGCCCGCGGCTAGCGCGGGTCGGCGCGCACGAGCAGGTCGCCGACCTCGCAGTCCAGCGCGCGGCACACCGCCGACAGCGTCGAGTACCGGATCGCCCGCGCGCGGTCGTTCTTCAGCACCGACAGGTTCACCACCGACACCCCCACGAGCTCCGACAGCCGTGCGAGCGTCATCCCGCGCTCGGCGAGCAGCTCGTCCAGCCGGCAGTGGATGCCGGTGGGGCCGTCGCCCTCGGCGGGGGTCATACCAGGCCCTCGGTCTCGCGCTGCAGCCGGGCGCCCACGGTGAACACGGTGGAGGCGAGCGCCGCGATGAAGCCGAGCATCAGCAGCGACGACACGTCCACAGACATGAGCACGTTGTCGAACGTCCCGTCCGACAGTGCGGCGAACGCGCCGTTGGCGGCCATGTTCCCGAAGAACGGGTAGGCGGCCGCGCCCAGCAGCGCGGTGAGTCCCGCGGTGGTCACGAGTCGGGTGTTCGTGCGGCTGAACACCCGGTCGCGCAGCACGCTGCGGGACAGGAGCAGCAGGCACGTGAGCACGATGACGACAGTGGCGACCATGAGCACCTGCTGGATGACGATCGACCAGAGGGATGCCACGGGGAGGTCCGCGACCGTCAGCACGGCCGTCTCCAGCGCGACGGTGACGCCTGCCCCGTCCACGCCGATCGGGGCGAGCGCCGGCGTGCCGACGAACTCCGCGAGCACCTCGACGCTGTCGGCGGTGAGCACATCCACGATGCGCACGACGGCGGACACGATCGCGCCGACCGCCAGCCCCGCTCCCGCGATCATCATGAACATCAGCGCGAACCTGTCGCCGCTCGACAGGGTGCGCTCGGGTGCCGTCATCTGCGACATGCTTCCTCCATAACGAAGATCGTTAATATCGATAGCCGTTATGTTATCGATTCTCGATATGTGCGTCAAGCGGCGGCGGGGCGGCGGCGGAGCGGTGGCGAAGCGGCGGCGGGGCGGCGGCGAAGCGGTGGCGGGGCGGATGCCGCGCAGCCGCCCCGCCGCCCTCACGGCATCCGTCCGAGTGGCCGTCTCGCCGCCCGCGCGGCATCCGCCCGTGGCGAACACGGGCATACCGGCCCTCCCCGGTCGTTACCCTTTTTTGTAAGCGCCAGAACTGTGCGCTTGGAGGAGTCGACGATGTTCGAGAGATTCACGGACCGTGCCCGTCGTGTGGTTGTGCTCGCCCAAGAAGAGGCGAAGATGCTCAACCACAACTACATCGGTACCGAGCACATCCTGCTCGGCCTCATCCACGAGGGCGAGGGTGTCGCCGCCAAGGCGCTGGAGTCGCTCGGTATCTCGCTCGACGCGGTGCGCGAGCAGGTGCAGGACATCATCGGGCAGGGCCAGCAGCAGCCGACGGGACACATCCCGTTCACGCCGCGTGCCAAGAAGGTGCTCGAGCTGTCGCTGCGCGAGGCCCTGCAGCTGGGCCACAACTACATCGGCACCGAGCACATCCTGCTCGGCCTCATCCGCGAGGGTGAGGGCGTGGCCGCGCAGGTGCTGGTCAAGCTCGGCGCCGACCTGAACAAGGTGCGCCAGCAGGTCATCCAGCTGCTCAGCGGCTACCAGGGCAAGGAACCCGCCGGCGTCGCCGCCGGCCCCGGCGAGCAGAACGCGCCCGCCCAGGGTGGATCGGCGGTGCTCGACCAGTTCGGGCGCAACCTCACCCAGGCCGCCCGCGACAACAAGCTCGACCCTGTCATCGGGCGCGAGAAGGAGATCGAGCGGGTCATGCAGATCCTCTCCCGCCGGTCGAAGAACAACCCCGTTCTCATCGGTGAGCCCGGCGTCGGCAAGACCGCCGTCGTGGAGGGCCTCGCACAGGCGATCGTCAAGAACGAGGTGCCCGAGACCCTGAAGGACAAGCAGGTCTACTCGCTGGACCTCGGGTCGCTCATCGCCGGGTCCCGCTACCGCGGTGACTTCGAGGAGCGCCTGAAGAAGGTCACCAAGGAGATCCGCACCCGCGGCGACATCATCGTGTTCATCGACGAGATCCACACCCTCGTCGGTGCCGGTGCAGCCGAGGGCGCGATCGATGCGGCATCCATTCTGAAGCCCCTGCTCGCCCGCGGTGAGCTGCAGACCATCGGCGCGACCACGCTCGACGAGTACCGCAAGCACTTCGAGAAGGATGCCGCGCTGGAGCGCCGCTTCCAGCCGATCCAGGTCGCTGAGCCGAGCCTGCCCCACGCGATCAACATCCTGAAGGGGCTGCGCGACCGCTACGAGGCGCACCACAAGGTGCAGATCACCGACGGCGCGATCGTCGCGGCGGCCAACCTCGCCGACCGTTACGTCAGCGACCGGTTCCTCCCCGACAAGGCCATCGACCTGATCGACGAGGCCGGCGCCCGCCTGCGTCTGTCGATCCTGTCGAGCCCGCCGGAGCTGCGCGAGTTCGACGACAAGATCGCCAAGGTCCGCGAGGACAAGGAGCGCGCCAGCGAGGACCAGGACTTCGAGAAGGCCGCAGCTCTGCGCGACGAGGAGAAGTCCCTGCTCGCCGAGCGTCTGCGCCTGGAGAAGCAGTGGCGCTCGGGTGACGTCGCCAGCCACGCGGTGGTCGACGAGGGCCTGATCGCCGAGGTGCTCGCGCAGGCCACCGGCATCCCGGTGTTCAAGCTGACCGAGGAGGAGTCCAGCCGGCTCGTCTTCATGGAGAAGGCGCTGCACCAGCGCGTCATCGGTCAGGACGAGGCGATCGCGGCGCTGTCGCGCACGATCCGTCGTCAGCGCGCCGGCCTGAAGGACCCCAAGCGTCCCTCCGGCTCGTTCATCTTCGCCGGCCCCACGGGCGTCGGAAAGACCGAGCTGGCCAAGGCGCTGGCGGAGTTCCTCTTCGACGACGAGGGCGCCCTGATCTCGCTCGACATGAGCGAGTTCGGCGAGAAGCACACCGTCTCGCGCCTGTTCGGAGCCCCTCCCGGCTTCGTCGGGTTCGAAGAGGGCGGCCAGCTGACCGAGAAGGTGCGGCGCAAGCCGTTCTCGGTCGTGCTCTTCGACGAGATCGAGAAGGCGCACCCCGACATCTTCAACTCGCTGCTGCAGATCCTGGAGGAGGGACGCCTGACCGACGGTCAGGGTCGTGTCATCGACTTCAAGAACACCGTGATCATCATGACGACGAACCTCGGTTCGTCGGCGATCGCAGGCGGCCCGGTCGGCTTCCAGGTCGAGGGCAACGCCCAGACCTCGTACGACCGCATGAAGGGCAAGGTCGACGAGGAGCTGAAGCGTCACTTCAAGCCCGAGTTCCTCAACCGCCTCGACGACATCATCGTGTTCCCGCAGCTGAACAAGGACGAGCTTCGCCAGATCGTCGGCCTGTTCACCAAGCGGCTGGCCGAGCGCCTGCTCGACCGTGACATGACGGTGGAGCTGTCGCCCGAGGCGACCGACCGGCTCATCGAGATCGGCTTCGACCCGACCCTCGGTGCCCGGCCGCTGCGCCGCGCCATGCAGCGCGAGATCGAGGACCAGCTCAGCGAGCGCATCCTGCACGGTCAGCTGAACGCGGGCGACCACGTGAAGGTCGGTTCCGACGCCAACGGATTCACCTTCGAGAGCGCCCCGCGCGGCGAGAAGGTGGCCATCGGAGTGGGCACCGCCGGCGAGATCTCGGCGACGCCCGACATGATCGCCGGCGCGGAGTAACCACCGCACCACGAGATCGACACGAGAGCGGATGCCACCCGGCATCCGCTCTCGTCGTTTCAGCCTGCGGTCGGGACGACGGGGACCGGTGCGTCGGCGACCGGGGCGACGTCGACCTGCACCCGCAGGGTGGAGTTCTTCGCCTCGGTGAAGATGATGCCCTTCACCGGCGACACGTCGCCGTAGTCGCGGCCCCACGCCACGGTGACGTACCGGTCGTTCGCCCACTGGTCGTTGGTGGGGTCGATCGCCAGCCACTGGTCGGTGCCCGGCATCCAGACGGCCAGCCAGGCGTGCGAGGCATCGGCGCCGAACACACGCTGCTTTCCGGGCGGCGGCTGGGTGGCGAGGTACCCGCTGACATAGCGGGCGGCGACGCCGTGGGCGCGCAGGCACGCGAGCGCCAGGTGCGCGAAGTCCTGGCAGACCCCGGCGCGGGTGGCGAGCACGTCGGCGACCGTGCTGGTGACGGTGGTGGCGGTGCTGTCGTAGGCGAAGTCGGCGTGGATGCGCTGCATCAGATCGGTGACGGCCTCGCCCAGCGGACGACCGGGCGTGAGGGATGCCGCGGCGTACGCGGCCGCTTCGGGCTCGTGCGCCACCCGCGGCGATCGCAGCGCGTACTCCACCGCCTGCCAGGCGCCCGGGTCGGCGCCGTTGAGCAGCGGCCGCGCGTTCTCCCACGGCTGGGCGAGGGCGTCGCTGTCATAGCGGGGAGGGTCGACCTCGATGTCGCTGGCGGCCTCGATCACGAGGGTGCTGTGCGGCTCGATGACGTGGAAGTAGGTGGCGCCGTTGCCGAAGTAGTCGACGTCGCGGTCGACGTCTCCCGGCTGGGGCGAGACGGTCACCTGGTGGCCGTGCACGCGCTGCCCGGGGAGAGCACGGGGAACGAGATGGAACAGTCCCACACTGTCTTCGACCTCGTCGCTGTACGTGTAGGTGGTGCGGTGCCAGACGCGGTATCTCATGCGCCGGCCCGTTCCTCGACGAGCGCCAGCTCCGACAGCGGCAGCGGCGGCGGACCGCTTTCGAAGTGCACGTGTGCGACGGAATCGGCGAGCTGCTCGAGCTGCGCGATGACGTCGACGAGGAACTCGGTGAGCGCGGGGCGGTGCTCACCGTCGGGCGCGGTGAGCACCGCCACGTCGACGTGGTCGAGCGCCGTCTCCAGGTGCTCGAGCAGGCGCTCGGGGCGGGTGGATCCGGTGGATGCCGGCATCGCCGCGAGGTGGCCGCGCAGCGCGGCGAGGCAGAACGTCAGCGACCGGGGGTTGCCGCCGTCCAGCAGCAGCAGCTCCAGGGCATCGGCGGTGCGCACCGACCCGCGGTAACGGCGTCGATAGGTGACGATGCTCTCCGACGCGGTCAGCATCGCCTCCAGCACTTCGCGGTCGGCTCGGTAGTCGCGGCGGCGTGTGGCGGTGGCCACGAGCAGATGGCACAGCTGCAGCGCCCGTTCGAGGCTGCGCCCCGCCTCGATCATGTGCCAGCCGGGGTCGCGCATCATGCTCGCCGTAACCCCCTGCAGGGACAGGATCGCCGTCAGCATCCGCCCGGCCGATTCGGCGGTGCGGTGGGCGTGCGGCGACGCCCGCAGCGCCCGGGTGGCACGGTCGATGGCGGAGAACACCCGCCAGGTGTCTCCCGAGAGCTGGTCGCGCACGCCCATCAGCGACTCGCGGAGGTGGGCCAGGGCGTGGGCGGCGCCACCGGTGCGCGTGGCATCCAGCAGCAGGGCGCGCAGCTCGGCATCCGCATCAGGACCCGCGTCGCCGGCCAGGCGCCGCAGCGCCCCCCGCAGCACGTCGGTGCTCTCGGCGGCCTGCGAGGTGGGACGCCGGCTCAGCTGCTCGAGCTGGTGGTGCGTGGTCAGCAGCAGGCGCAGCAGGTCCTCGGCGCGCTCGGCGTAGCGGCCCACCCAGAACATGTCCGCGAGCGCCCGCGGAGCCAGCGGTGGCACGGTCGGGCTGATGGTCGGTGGCGCGCTCTCGATCAGCCCCTGATCGGGGTCATCCTGCGTCGCCTTCAGCACCCACACGTCCTTGGTGACGGGACCGCTGTCCGCGTCGGCGAGCACGGTCGCGAGCCCGCCGACGAGCGGCCGGTAGGCGGACCCGTAACGCAGGGTGAAGCTGCGGAAGACCACCGGCCAGGCCTCGGCCCGCGCGCGATCGGCCCACACCGGCGCCTGTGACAGGGGCAGCAGCTCCTGCCCGACGAAGCGGTGCGGCTCGGCGAGGATGCGCGCGCGCAGCTCGGCCGGCGACGCGGCGGCCAGGGTCGCCCGCGGCTCGTCGATCGCGCGCACGATCAGCGCGGGGTCGTCGGCGGCGAGACGCTCCAGCACCTGCTGCCGCGCCTCGGGGTCGCCGCACCACAGTGTCGGCACCGACGGCAGGCGCAGCTGTTCGCCGAGCAGGCGCTCGCAGGCGGCGGGGAGGAAGGGCATGAGACCCGGGTTCTCCAGCACGCCCGCACCCAGGCCGTTGACCAAGCGCACATGGCCGCGGCGAACCGCCTCGGCCAGCCCCGCGACGCCCAGGCGCGAGTCGGCCCGCAGCTCCAGCGGGTCGCACCACTCGGCATCCACCCGCCGCACGATGACGTCCACGCGCTCCCGCGGTGCGGTGCGCGGCCAGCCGGCGGGCTTCATCCACACCCAGCCGTCGCGCACCACCAGGTCGCTGCCCTGCACGAGCGGCATGCCCAATGCGTTCGCGAGGAACGCCTGATCGAAGGCCGTCTCGGAGTGAGGGCCGGGGGAGAGCACGGCGACCTGAGGGGATGCCACGCCCGGGGCACTGTCGAGCAGCGCCGCGCGCAGGGCGGAGAAGTACGGCTCCATGCGGTGCAGGTCGCTGCCCTGATAGAGATCGGGCAGCACCTGCGCGATGACGCGACGGTTCTCCATCGCGAAGCCGAGGCCCGAGGGTGCCTGCACGCGATCGGTGAGCACGTGCCACTCCCCGCGCGCATCGCGGCCGAGGTCGGTGGCCGACAGCAGCAGCGGCTGGGTGTCGACGACACCGGGGCGCGCGACGGGGCGCGCGAAGCCGGAGTGGCCGAAGACGCACGCCGACGGCACGACACCGGATGCCAGCAGCGTCTGGGGGCCGTACAGGTCGCTGAGCACGGCGTTGAGCAGTTCGGCGCGCTGGGCGAGGCCGATCTCGAGGCGCGCCCACTCGGGGGCGTCGATGACCAGGGGCATGGGGTCGAGCTGCCATGGCTGGGCGCCGCCGTCGGGGCGCACGTAGGTCACTCCGTCGTCGGCGAGGAAGCGGGTGATCTCGCCTTCGACACGGCGCAGCTCGTCGGGGGTGAGAGCGAGCGCCAGGTCGGCCATGGACTTCCAGGCGGGGCGCAGGCCGCCGTCGGGGGCGACCACCTCGTCGTAGCGGGTCATGTCGTCCCGGCCATCCCGCGACGGAACGGCGAACGGGAGCGTCGGCTGGGTCACCGTCGTGGCGTAGTCGCGCAGCACACTCACGTCTGCGCACCTCCTCGCATCGTGGTGAGCGGCTCCGGGGAGAGCGCGCGGTACGAACTTACCGGAGCCGCACGCTCAGCCGCCGCCCGGCGTCGCCGCGCGTGAGCGGCATAGGCTGGAAGAGTGAGCAGCTTCACCGTGCGTCCGGCCCGCACCTCCGACGTGCGCGGCATCCTGGAAATGCTCGACCCGTACGTGCAGCGGCGCATTCTCCTCGGCAAGGACATCGTCGTGCTGTACGAGTCCGTGCAGCAGTTCGTGGTCGCCGAGGCCGATGGCCGCCTGGTCGGCTGCGGCGCACTGCACGTCATGTGGGAGGACCTCGGGGAGGTCCGCACGCTCATCGTGGTGGACGACTGGCTGCACCGCGGTGTCGGCCGCGCCATCGTGGAGCGGCTCGAGGAGGATGCCCGACGGCTCGGTCTGTCCCGGCTCTTCTGCCTGACCTTCGAAGTGGACTTCTTCGTCGCCCGCGGCTTCGAGCCCATCGGCGAGCACGTCGTCGACCCCGATGTCTACTGGCAGCTGCTGCGCAGCCGCGACGAGGGTGTCGCGGAGTTCCTCGACCTCGCTCACGTCAAGCCGAACACCCTGGGCAACACGCGCATGCTCAAGCGGCTGTAGCGGGCGCGCCCGACGCCGACCCGCCGGGGTCGCGACGTAGCCTGGGATCATGTCCGAGCCCGTCCGCCGCCGGCCCACCCCTGCCGTCTACCGCCGCCGCCGTCTGACGGTGCTGCTCGCTCTCCTTCTCGTCATCGCCGGGGTGGTGCTGCTGGTGTGGCAGCCCTGGAACGCCGATGCCGCCGAGACCGGGCCGCGCCCGGAGCCCACCCCCGCGGTGTCGTCTCCGGCACCGACCCCTGCGCCCACGACCTCGGCACCGCCGAAAGAGGCCACACCGGATGCCGAGGTGCCCGAGGACCCGGACGCGGGTTCCGATGCGGTCGGGGAGTGCACGTCGGGGATGGTGGAGGTCGCCGCGGTGACCGACAAGCAGTCCTACCCGGCCGGTGAGAACCCGCAGCTGTCCATCTCGCTGACCAACACCGGCGGCGTGGCGTGCACCATGAACGTGGGCACGACGACGCAGGTCTTCACGATCAGCAGCGGCGACGACGTCTGGTGGCGATCGACCGATTGCCAGAGCGAGCCGAGCGATCAGACCGTCACGATCGACGCCGGGCAGACGGTGTCCAGCGCCACCCCGCTCACGTGGGACCGCACCCGCTCGTCGGTCTCGACGTGCGGCGACACCGACCGGCCCGTCGCCCCCGGCGGTGGGTCGTCGTTCCACCTGAAGGTGGCCATCGGTGGGGTGCAATCCGCCGGGAGCGCGCAGTTCCTCCTGCAGTGATGCGTCGCTGAGCGGTCCACCACCGTCCTCACGTCGGCGAATCTGAGGGAATTCTCATCGATGTCCCCCAAAGAGGGGACACCTGGGTTGGGGGGCTTGGACTAATCTTGAGATCAGTTCCTGCACGTTGTCCCCCTCTGTCCCCAGCAGTTGAGTGAGGCTTTCCCCAAGGCCCCACACCGGGAAATCCAGCGGCAGTGAGCGTTGGGCCCTCTCGAGTCCCCCAGTCCCCAATGGGCGGCCCGAGAGGGCCCCTTCTTGTCCTCGGTACGCTGGGGGGATGGTCCGCAAGAAGAAGACGAAGCCCGTCGGCGCGGAGCATTTCCGCAACCCGCAGCTGAGCGATGCCCTGCAGACCCAGGACATGGCGGCGGTCGCGTTCGCCCTGCGCCACGGACCCACCGTGGTGCCCCTCATGCGTCCGGGAGCACGCGACAACCCGCTGGACGTCGGCGAGGTCTGGACCTACCGCGACCCGAACTCCGGCGAGCTCGCGCTGCTGCTGTTCAGCGACGCGACGCACAAGCCCGCCACGTTGCCCCCGGGCGTCGCGCTGCAGTCGCCGGCGTGGCTGCGGGAGTTCCTCGCCACGCACCAGGACCGCATCACGACCGTCTTCTTCGATATCGCCGGGCCCCACCCGATGCAGGCATCCCCCGCCGACCTCATCGCCGCGCTCGACGCGTGAGGCGTCACCGCGCGTAGCCCTCCGCGGCCGCCGCTGTCAGAACGACGGCTCGTCGCCTGCCTCGGTGCGGTGCAGCCGCGGCAGGTCGCGCAGGGCATCGCGCAGCGTCTTGGACGACGCGTCGAGCACCGTGCGGTAGCCGAGCCGTGCCGCTTCGCTGCGCCGCTGCTCGGTCTGGGTGACCGCGCGGATCTCGCCGGCGAGGCTGAGCTCCCCGATCGCGGCGAGCTTGGACGGCAACGGCCGGTCGCTCACGGCGCTGGCCACGGCCAGGGCGATGGCGAGGTCGGCGGCCGGCTCGGTGAGCCGAACGCCTCCGACCGTGGACACGTAGACATCCTGGTTGGAGACCGTGATCCCGCCCTTCTTCTCCAGCACCGCCAGGATCATCGCGACGCGCGCGCCGTCGACCCCGCTGACGATGCGCCGGGGGTTGGGCGCGCCCGTGGCCATGGTGAGGGCCTGCACCTCCACAGGCAGCGCCCGGCGGCCCTCGAGCGCAACCGTCACGCAGGTGCCGGCCTCGCGCGAGCCGTGCCCGAGGAACAGCGCGCTCGGGTCGGCCACCTCGGCGATGCCCGACCCCGTCATGTCGAAGCAGCCCACCTCATCGGTCGCGCCGAACCGGTTCTTCAGAGCGCGCACGAAGCGCAGCGACGTCTGGCGGTCACCCTCGAAATGGCACACGACGTCGACGAGGTGCTCGAGGATGCGAGGCCCCGCGATGGAGCCGTCCTTCGTGACGTGCCCGACGATGATGACGGGGAGATCGCGCTCCTTCGCGACGCGGATGAGGGTGGATGCCACCTCTCGCACCTGCCCGGGGTGGCCCGCCAAGCCGTCGGACAGCGAGGACGACACCGTCTGCACCGAGTCCACGATGAGCAGCTGCGGCTGCACCTCGTCGACGTGGCCGAGGATCGTGGCGAGGTCCGTCTCACTGGCCAGGTACAGCTCGTCGTGCAGGGCTCCGGTGCGCTCGGCACGCAGGCGCACCTGCCCGAGCGACTCCTCGGCACTGACGTAGAGCACGCGACGCCCGACCCGGGCGCTCTGCGCCGCGACCTCGGTGAGCAGCGTGGACTTGCCCACACCGGGCTCGCCGGAGAGGAGGATCGCCGCTCCCGGCACGAGCCCGCCTCCGAGCACGCGGTCGAACTCGCCGATGCCGCTCGTGGTGCGGGACGCCTCCTGCGTCTGGACCTGCGTGATCGGCCGTGCCGCGCGTGCGGCGCCTGGCGCCACCGGAGTGACGGTGCGGGTGATGCCGGTCTGCTCGCCCGACTCGACGACGGTGCCCCACTGCTGGCATTCGCCGCAGCGGCCGACCCACTTCAGGGTCGTCCAGCCGCATTCCGTGCATCGGTACGGTGCAGCTGTCGTGGGGCGTCGTGTGGCCATGCGGCAAGGCTAATCGCCGCCACCGACAGCGGCGGCATCCGCCCCTCTCAGCGGCTCCCTCGCCGGCGGTGACTCACTCCCGCAAGTCGTCGGCCACGCGGCGCAGCGCGTCGGCCGAGCGACGGAAGAGCCCCAGCTCGCTGGGTGAGAACGAGGTCTCGCGAATGGGCTTGGCGCCCGCGGCGCTGATGATGGAGGGCACCGAGAGCGCGACGCCGGAGACGCCGTGGAAGTCGTCCAGAACGGCGGAGACCGGCATGACGGCGTGCTCGTCATGCAGGATCGCCTCGACGATGCGCGCACTGGTGATGCCGATGGCGTAGTTCGTGGCGCCCTTGCCCTGGATGACCTTGTACGCCGCGTCGCGCACGTCCACCGCGATCTGGTCGAGCTCGTCCACCGTCATGCGCGGGTGGCCCTCGGTCTCCCAATCGAGGATCGGCACCGTGCCGATGTAGGCCTTCGACCACAGCGGGAACTCGGTGTCGCCGTGTTCGCCCACGATGTACGCGTGCACGCTCGACGACGAGACACCCGCACGCTGGGCGAGCTTCCAGCGCAGGCGCGAGGTGTCGAGCACGGTGCCCGACGCGAAGATGCGCTCGGGCGGCAGCCCCGTCGCCTCCTGCGCCAGCACGGTCAGCACGTCGCAGGGGTTGGTGACGATGACGAAGACCGCCTTGGGGGCCACCTCGAGCAGCTGCGGCACCATCGTCCGGAGGATGTTGGCGTTGGTGCCGGCGAGCTCGATGCGCGTCTGCCCCGGCTTCTGCTTGGCACCCGCGGTGATGACGATGACGTGCGAGCCTTCGGCGACGGAGATGTCGGCGCCGCCGATGATGTCGCTCGTGCCCGTGAACTGGGTGCCGTGAGCGAGGTCGAGCACCTCGGCCTCGGTCTTCTCCGCCGCGATGTCGTACAGCGCGACGTGCCGAGCCGATCCGCGGATCAGCGCCGCGTAGGCGGTGGAGGAGCCGACGCTGCCGGCGCCGACGACGGTCAGTTTCGAATTCTCGATCACAGTCATGTGGCCAGTCTGGCAGGGGCGGATCCCGCTGACTACGGGTGCCGTGAACGGCGGTGTGTCTACGGGGATGTGGCCGCCGGGTCGTCCTCCGCGGTCGTCGCCGGACGAGGGGTGCGGATGCCGAGGAACGACACCACGCCGCCCGCAGCCATGAGCACGGCGGTCGCGACGGCCGCGCGGTGGAAGCCCGCCAAGTCGAGCGATCCGCCCACGATCGCGGCCAGCGTCGCGATGACGATGAGTCCGGCGACGCGGGAGACGGCGTTGTTGACCGCCGAGGCGATGCCCGAGCGGGCGGGCTCGATCGCCCCGAGGATCGCCGCCGTCAGGGGCGACACGGTCACCGCCAGGCCGAGTCCGAACACGATCATGCTGGGCAGCACCTGCCACCAGTAGTCGAAGTCCTCCGACACGGTGAGAAGCAGCAGCGACCCGGCGGCCATGAGGAAGGGGCCCACCGTCATGAACAGGCGCGGACCCAGCCGCCCCGCGAGCGCTCCCATCCGCGAGCTGAGCAGCACGAGCAGCACCGTCGTGGGGATGCTCGCCAGCCCCGCGAGGGTCGCCGAGAGTCCTGCGCCCTGCTGCAGGTACACCCCGACGACGAAGCCGTTCAGCGCAAGCGCGCCGTAGATGAACGCGGTGGCCACGTTCCCCGTCCAGAAATTGCGCACCCCGAAAAGGCCGAGGGGGAGGATCGGATGCCGCGCCGTGCGCTGCCGCCACAGGAACGCGGCGAACAGGGTCACGCCGACCGCCAGCGGCATCCAGATCGCGGGCGAGGCCCAGCCGAGGTTCGGCTGCTCGATGAGCGCGAAGACCATCCCGCCGAGGCCCAGGGTGCATAGCGCCGCACCGATCCAGTCGATGCCGGCATCCTCTCGCCGGGTGTCGCGCAGCTCGAGCCGGGGGAGCAGCCAGAGCGTGACGGCGATGGGGACGACGTTGATGACGAACGCGAAGCGCCATGAGAGGTAGTCGACGAACAGGCCCCCCACGAGCGGGCCGGCGATGGTGGCGGCGGTCGTCAGCGCCGTCCACACCCCGATCGCGTGCGCCTGCAGTGGGCCGCGCATGCTGGACGTGATGAGGGCGAGCGAGCTTGGCACGAGGAACGCGCCCGCGGCGCCCTGCACCGCTCTGGCCACGATGAGCAGCAGCGGGTCGGGGGCGAGGGCGATGGCGACGGATGCCACGCCGAAACCGATCAGCCCGATGCGCATGACCAGGATGCGCCCGAAGGCGTCGCTGACCGAGCCCGCCAGCAGGATCAGCGAGCCGAGGGTGATGAGGTACGCGTCGACCGTCCACTGCTGCGTGGTGAGGCCGCCGCCGAGTTCCCGGCCGATGGCGGGGAGGGCGACGTTGACGATGCTGCCGTCGAGGAAGGCGACGAACGAGGCGAGCACCGCGATGGTGACGACGAGGCGCTGCTGCCGGTTCATGGTCTCGGCCATGCCGGCACGCTATCCCTCGCGCGGGTCGCGCGCGGGCTTGGGTTGAGCCGCGGGGGTCCGGTGCGCGCGCTGCTCGTGTGTCGCGTATGGCGGGTGTCGCCGGGCTCGGACCCGCCGTTCGTGACACCGGAGCGGCGCGGGGTCGCGCGGGCCGCGCCGGGTGCGCCGGGGGCGGCGGTGGGCGGGCGGGCGCCCGGGGGTCGCTCGTGTGTCGGGAATCGTGGGTGGGCGGGGGCGTGACCCGTTATTCGTGACACCGGAGCGGCGCGCGATCGGGCGGGCGCGCCCGGCGGGCTGCTCGTGTGTCGCGGATGGTGGGTGTGCGGGGGTGCGACCCGCGGTTCGTGACACCGGAGCGGCGCGGGAGCGGCGCGCGGAGGCGCGGGAAGGGCGGGCGCGGAGGCGCGGGAAGGGCGGGCGCGGCGCGGGAAGGCGCGGACGTCGGGCGCAGGGGAAAGGCGGGGGATGCCCGGGGGGTGGCATCCCCCGCCTGGTCCTGTCGGCCCGGGCGGGTCAGTGCTGCGGGTCTGCCCAGCTCCAGATGTCATCGCCGCGCAGCGACGCGTCGGCGCCGCCGTCGTCGTAGATGACCTGGCCGGCGAGGTGGGTGTTCTCGGGGCCGGTGAGCCAGATCAGCAGGTACGCGATCGACTCGGGGGACTGGTGGTAGTTCAGCGGCATGGGCACCGCGGCATCCACCATCGCGGCGCCTTCGGGCGTCTTCAGCAGCTCGGCGGTCATCGGGGTGATGACTGTGCCGGGGGCCACCGCGTTCAGCGGGATGCCGGCGCCGGCCCAGGTCGGAGTGACGGACGCGCGACGCACCCAGCGCGACAGCGCCCGCTTCGAGGACGGGTAGACGAGATACCCGATCTGCGGGCCCTGCGCGGCCAGTCCTTCAGCGATCTCCAGTGCACGCGGCTCGTCGCCTGCGAGGGCCGCCTCGACCATCTCGGGCGAGTTTGGCTGCAGGGACGCCATCGACGAGACGACGGCGGCGCGGGGCGCCTCGGACTTCTGCAGTGCCGGCAGGAGGGCCTCGAGCAGCTCGGTGACACCGAAGTAGTTGACCGAGATCGTTTTGGCGATGGGCGCCGAGATGCCGGCGCAGGCGATGACGGCGTCGATGGTGCCGCCGGCGAGGTCGATGGCCTTCTCGGCGGCCTGGGCGCGACCCTCACGGGTGGAGAGGTCCGCCTCGATGTCGGCGTTTCGCAGGTCGATGCCGATCACGCGCTCGCCCCGCTCCTGCAGGATGCGCGCGGTCGTGGCGCCGATGCCGGATGCTGATCCGGTGACGACATAGGTGCGGGGCATGGTTGCCTCCTTTGTTCCGGGCCCGGGTGGGGCCGTCTTCAGGCCGACGGATGGTCGGACGTGGGTGCAGCGGGCTGATCGGCGTCGGCTCCGATCGCGGCTTCGACGAACCGCGAAGTGAGGTGTGCGAAGCGGCTGCGCTCCGCGGCATCCCACCCCTGAAGCGCCTCGTCGACCATCTCGCGGCCGCGCTTCACCAGCAGAGCGAAGACATGCTCGCCTTCCGGAGAGAGCGCGACGATGCTGGCACGCCCATCGTCCCGGTCGGCGGATCTGGTCACGAGGCCCGCCGCTTCGAGCCGGGCGAGCTGCTTGCTCATGGTGGGCCTGGTCAGTCGCAGATCGGCGGCAAGGTCGCCCGCGCGCATCGGGCCGACCAGGCCCAGGGTATAGACGGGGCGGATGTCGCCGGCATCGATGCTCAGTCCCGCTTCACGGGCGACTGCAACCTGCCGCGTGAGGGTGGCCCACTGGGCCATCAACTGTGTCAGCGACGTCAGGAGGACCGCCTCGGGGGTGGGGTCCGCCGTCGTCCCGTCCATGATCAGATTCTACGCGCAGTAGTTGCCTCAGGCAATTAAGTTGAGGCTGTCCTTGCCCGGGCGGCTCGATTGGCGGCGGTGGCCCGTCTCGCGTACGATTGTCCGCGGTGACGTGTCCGAGCGGCCGAAGGTGCAACTCTCGAAAAGTTGTGTAGGGTAACCCCCTACCGTGGGTTCAAATCCCACCGTCACCGCCACCGAAACCCCCGCAGATCCCCTGGAAACACCGGGATCGCGGGGGTTTCGTCATTGGGTCGTGGCTGCAGCGGTAACGCAGCGGTAACGCTTTGTGGGGACCTGCCTCCGATACTTCGCAATAGCGTCGGCTCGACGCGTCGCGGGGATGCTGTCGTACGAGTCGCGCTCTCCGAGCTGCCAGTTCCCTTTGTCGATGATGTGCTCTCGCCCCAAATGGTGCCTGCTCGCGCGAATGCCCGAGTTCAACACCTCCCGGTGGCGCACCTCGGCCGACATCCGGCCGATAGTCCCTCCTGAGCTTCCGGCTCAGACGATGGCCACCTCCGCAAAGCTGCGGGGGCGGCCGCGGCGCAACACCCCGGCAAAGCTGCCGGTTACCCGATGGCGCTCGCGCCTCTCGACCCGAAAGAGAACCATGACCACTCCTGAGATCCAGCCGCCCGTGGTGGCGCCCCACGCCGCCCAGCGCAACTCGTTCTCGCCGGCTGCTCCGGCCGCCACGCAGCTGCACTTCGGCTTCGACGGCGGAGCCGCCACCTGGCTCGGCGTCGGCATCGGCGGCTTCCTGATCACGGTGTTGACCCTCGGCATCTGCTACCCGTGGGCGGTCGTGATGACCTACCGCTGGAAGTGCAAGCACACCTACGTCAACGGTCGCCGCCTGCGCTTCACCGGCTCGTCGGTGGGTCTGTTCGGCATGTGGATCAAGTGGTTCCTGCTGACGCTCATCACCTTCGGCATCTACAGCTTCTGGGTGTACCCGCGCCTGCAGAAGTGGATCGTCGAGCACCAGGAGATCGATCCCGCCAACGCTCGCTGAGCCAAGGCCGCAGACCCGCCTCTCCGCTGACGGGGGGCGGGTCTTCACCCAGGGGCAGCCGCAGCCCCAACTGCCACCAAGCCCCCAACCCCAGGAACCCACATGAGCACCTCGAGTAACGACGCTGAGCCGTCGACCTCACCCCCATCGTCCAAGCTGCCCCGCTTGAGCGCGCATGTCCCGAAGCCGGTCTGGATCACCCTCGGCGTCGGCTTCGCCATCCTCGCGTTGGTGCTCGCGCTCGTGCCCGTCGTCGGTGGGGCCATCGCCCGGAACAACGCCACAGAGGAACTGCACCGCGCCACCGGCGCCGTCATCGCCGCCCACGACGCGCACGCGGCAGCCGAAGAGAAGCTGTTCGACGCGCGCATGAGTGCGAGCGCTGCGCATGACGAGACGGCACGCTTCGTCAAGGAAACCCGCGGAGACCTGCTGAGCGACCCTTCAACCCTCGAAACGCTCGCGGCGTCGTTGGCCCAGCTGCTCGACGTCGCCAGCCTGGAGCTGGACGACGCTGGCGCGCCGGTCGCGCCTGAGCAGCCGACCCCTCAGCCCGCGGCAGAGACCCGGGAGGCCCCGGACAGCACCGACGAGATCCGCACCCTCGCCGAGGAGCAGCTCGGTCTGGCAGCCGAGCTCCAGACCCGGACCGCCTCTCTCCGCGAGGCGGCCGAGGCGATCGACGAGCACGTCGACTCGCTGCAGCCGCTCACGGATGCCGTGCTCGCTTCCGCATTCGAGTACGGCTCGGCGCTCTCCGGCATGGAAAAAGCCGACGAGGCGTCACGCCAGGGCTTCAGCGCTGCGGTGAAGGCTCTCGGCGACTAGGAGACACCAGCCGCCGAGCGCTTCGCTGGGTACCGGGGAGCCGCCGACGCCATGAAGGCGTCCCACGACGCCGCGGTCGCCGCCGAACAGGCCGCAGCCGAGGAAGCCACCCGCCAGGCACAGGGCCGAAGCGATTCCTCTGGGAGCGGCGCCACCAACCGCGGCGGAAGCGCCGGCGGGTCCTCCGGAGGTGCGACCGGCGCCGGCTCAGCTGGAGGAGCGTCTGGTGGTTCTTCTGGTGGCGGTGGTGCTCCTGCGCCGGCGCCTGCTCCCGCGCCAGCGCCTGCTCCCGACAGCGGCTACATAGATCACGGTGCAGTCAAGACGCCCGCGAAGTTCACCACGGGCGCGAACTACGTCGCCTACGACCAGTGCGACGCGATCTTCTACGCTTCACACCAGGTCGGATGGGGTGGCACGTCCACCAGTGGTGGCTCGATGGGCGCTCTGGGTGCCCCCTGGTCGGCAACGGTCAGCGGCGACACCGTCAGGTATTACCTCTGCGGCTGACGGGTCTCCATCAGCGCCGCCGCAGCACCAGAAGCCGCCCCGAGAAACACGCCGGGGCGGCTTCTGGTCCTTCTTGCCCGCAATGCCCCTGTCCGAGCCTTCCAGTAGCGTTTCACGACCCGCCTCTTCCCGCTCGTTTACGAGCGCCGGAGCGGGTCTCTGCCCGCCGGAAGGCGCGGCATCTCACCAGAGGAGTCCTCATGTCCGAGATCACATTCGGCAGATACAAGACCTCGATCTTCATGATCCCCGGCCTCGACGAGCTCAACGACGAGTTCGTGGCGGTCCTGCGCGATCCCATGCGGGACAGCGTCGCGCGTACGGACGCTCACGTCCCGGTGCTGGAGGATGTCCTCAAGCGCTACTTGAGCCACGACCAGATTCCGCTTCGCTCGGACACGCCGGCGGCGCGGGGCGCCTGGACGGCTCTCGAGGCCGCTGCCGATCGAGCCTTCGGTTACTTCGAGGCGCTCAGCGGAGATTATCTACCCCCCGAGAGCGAGCGGCTGGCTCAGACTCGCGACGGCAAGGGGCATTGAACCCGATGAGCCTATTCGACCTCGAGGACGACCTCATGTTCGGGCTCTACCCGGTGTCGACTGCGAGGGAACTGCTGGACCGGAATGAGGTCCCCCTCGAGCTGGCCCCGGAAGGCTCGATCGTGATGATGATCGTCGAGAGATCTGCCCTCGACGTCGACCAGTGGAGCGAACAGCAGAACGGCGACTGGCAACTCGCGGAGCATGTGCGGCGCGTTCCCAGGCGAAACATGCCGAAGGAGTTCGAGAGCCACACCATTCTTCGACTCGATCAATAGGGAGCAGAGTCCCGACCCGCTCTACGCCGAGGCGAGTGTGCGTGTCGTCGAAAAATGGCGGCGGGCGCGAGACGCGGCGTCGAATCGCGTCTGAACTGGGCGCGGTGGTAGCCAGACCTCCCCGGTCACGACGATCTCGCTACCACCGCACCGGTACCCGCGCGATCTGGTCCTGAACGACCGGACGGTGTCCGTGTGATGCGCTGCTCGGTCATACTCATATGCGTGACGCCGCCCCCGCGTGAGAGCAAGTGCCGGCGCCCTGCAATCCTCATCGCAGGACGATGATCTGGTACCGGTGGGGAGCTGCAGAGATGAACGCCTCAGCGTTTGCGACCGCCTCGGCCTCCGTGAAGAAGGCCTTTCCGATGGGAGCGGTTGTTCCCCACTTCTCGCCGATGCCGGCATCGTTGTAGCCCACGACGATGATCGTGCGACCCGTCTTGGACTCCTGCTCCTCTTTGAGTCTCAGTCCCGCTGAAAGCGAGGGCGAGAGCGCTTCAGGGTGACTGTTAGCTTTGAGCTCCACCACCCTGGCATTGAGCGTGTCAACGACGGGCTGAGGCAGCGGCTCGTCGGGGACGATCAACACGTGCTCCCCGGACGGCAGCTGGTATGCCCGTGGCTTGGAAGCCATGTACGCGTTCTCGTTCAGCTCTGCGGCCGTCTCTGCATCGAGGATGTCGCCGGCTTTCGCGTCGGCAGGCAGGAGCTCGCCCTCGCCCTCGCCCTCGGCGTCGGCGTCGGTCTCCTCGGGAGCTGCGGTCTCAAGCTGGGTCACGGAACTGGGCTCCGGCTCACTTGTCGTGGCAGCCGCACTGCAGCCCGTCAGGACGAGGGCCGCGGCGAGAGCGAAGGGTGCGGCGGGAAATAAGAGCCTTCTCATGAGCACAGTCTGGCCCACCCCACCGTCACCGTCCCGCGCCGCCCGGCGCCCCGTCTGGGGGGGGGGGGGGGGGGGGGGCCAAAACCCCGGGGTGCCCGGGCCCCCCCCCCCCCCCGGGGGGGGGGGGGGGGGGGGGGGGGCAAAGCGCCGGGTGTCAGCGTGCGCCCGCAGAACGCGGGGATGGCGCGCGCCGATATGCGGTTCCGAGCACTGCCGGACGGGGGGACGTCCGACCTGCTGCAGAGACCTAGCCAGGAACGTTGCCACACGAGGGGCGTGCCGGGCGAGCGTGGGGGACGCTCATCCTGCCGTCCCGGCCAGCATCCACGCTACCTCGTCGCCAGCCCGCCGGATGCCGTCGGGCACCTGTTCCCCGTTCACTGCCGGCGACCCGCCGGATCCGTGAGACCACCCGCCCGCAGTGACCGTAGAGTGGGCCCCCAAGGATGACTATCAGGTGGAACTAGGGTGTCTTTTCTGGTGGTACGGGGGTATCATTGACGCATGGAGACGCTCACCCCCACGGCAGCACACGATCGCACGATGCGGATGGACATCCATGACATCGTGCGTGAGCTGAACGGTGCGCTCGGCCCGACGCTGGTTGCCGCTCTCGCCGGCTCGAAGGACCGCAAGCTTCCGATCCGCTGGGCGAAGGAAGACGGACCCGAGCCCCGCGTCGAGGCCTCCCGCCGGCTCACCTTTGCCCACCGTCAGTGGTTGCTGCTGGCCGCCGCCGACGGCGAACACGTCGCGCGCCAGTGGTTCATCGGGAGCAACCCGCAGCTTCACGAAGACACTCCCATCACCGCCATCCGCGAGGATCGGCGCAACGACGTCGCCGCGGCAGTGAAAGCCTTCATCGAGGGCTCCGCGGCCGCGTGAGTACAGGTCGCACCTGCAGCCGGACCGGGCTGCGGATCCTCGACGCCGGCGGCGCAACCGGATTCCGCGTGGGCAAGCGCGAGTACGATCCGCTCTCCGCCGCTCCTCGCACCGCAGGTGACTCGAGGGAGTACTGGAACCGGTACGACGCCCCCGGCCAGACGTTCTACATCGCCGAGACGACCGAGGCTGCGTACGCCGAAGTTCTTGCACCCTTCAAGCGTGCGCTCGGAGCGACAGACAGCCTCGCCAAGGATGCGGAGTCCCTCGAGATGTCCGTAGAGGAGTTCGTCGAGGAGGTCGCCCGCGAGTGGTCAGAGCTCGACTTCATGGGCCTGGGTGCCATCCCAGCTGGATGGCGCTTTGACCGCGGCATCGTCCGCGTTCACCTGCCCACCGGTGCTGCGCTGGTCGACATCGAGCATCCCGACTCAATCGCCGCGATCGAGCGGATGATGTCGGCGGAGCTGGCGACGCTCGGTCTGTCGCAGCTGACCACAGGTGTGCTCCGCGGGGAGGACCGCGTCGTGACGACCGCGATCGCGGCGACGGTGAAGCATGTCAGGCTCGACGACGGCTCAACGCCTCTCGGGATTCACTTCGGGAGCAAGCACGGGGCCGCCTGGTGCAAGGCCATCTGGCTGGATCACCCGCTCGCGGGAGATCTCATCGTGCTCTCGCCAGAACCGATCCTCGTCACCGACGACGCGCTGCGCACGGTCGCAGATCGCTTCCGCATCCGTGTGTTCTGACCGCCGGTCGCCCACGTCGGCCCGGTCACCCTTGCCACCGCCGTGCCGCCGGGCGATCGCCGCCACCTCGATCCGCCGCGGAGGTACGACATGACGACCCGCACGACTCCTTCCACCGCGACGCCGGCATGCCCGACGTGCGGGACGTGGCGATGCTCCGCGTGCTCGCACACCCGGGCCTACGCGAATCGCTTCTCACAGACCCCGCAATCGTGCTCATCCTGCGGCAGCGGCGAAGGATCCATGCTGCCGGTGACTCACCGCCCCGGTCGCGCGGACGACCACGCCTCGAGCTGTGCCGCGCTCGTGCGCTCAGGCATCACGGCCCGCTACCCACTCGAGTAGTCACCGCGGGTCGCACCCGGGGCCGTCGTGCGCCCGCTCGATCACGCACGTGCTCAGCCCCATCTCACTTCAAGGGGTCTGTACTTAGGCCGCGATAATCACACTTATCCCGACTATTCGGCGAGAGCCCCATCTGCCTGGGGACGATGTGGCGGCACATCCTGTCGCACGAGGCGCCCCGCGATCGGGCACCACACCGGGCAGGGCGAACGGTCAGGGCGGCTGTCAGCCGATCGAGGCCGAGAGATCGAAATCTGGACCACTAAATGCCGGGCAGCCCTCCCGCAGGCGGAGCCGGGGAATCGCGCTGGTCGGCCGCATACGGCGGGTGCGAGCGATAATCCCTGCCGCCAGCCGCGCACGTCGCGCCAAGAGCGGGCATATGTGCGATCGAGGACCCTGCTGCGCATTCCCGGGTGAGCACCCTTGCGGGTTGGGCGGACGTCTTGTGAGGATTTCGGGATGAACACCATAGAGCAGCGCCTGGCGGCACCACTCGACACTTCTCGACGCACGGCGCGTACGTCGTGGGCTCCGCTGATTGTCACTGCGGTGCTCACGACTCTCTTGCTCGGGGTCAGCGGCTTTCTCTTTGGGACCGTTCAAGGTGACATTCCTTGGCCTGCCACACCAGCAGAAGAGACGGTGTACTACACGGCGCGCGGGCTCGGGTGGGGAGCCGCCGCGGTCGCCTTCGCGGGAGCGATCACGGTCGCAGTGTTCCCTCCGAGCCTCACCCGTGGTGTCCGGTGGTTCTGGGGCGTGGTCACGCTCATCGGGTCAGGATTCGTGGGCGCCATCGCTTTCTTCACCGCATACGCGTTCGCCCAAGCGAACTACCTCTTCGCATTCACTTCCTGAGTCGAGCGCGGTAGGCACCCGTCGGCGCCGACCGGCGGCACGTTCACCAGCCCCGGTGCAGATGCGAGCTGCTCATCGGCTCGCTCGGCACGTCCGCTCAATCAGACCGCACCGAAGAACACCGCCCGTGGGAGGACCCCGCTACGAACGTGGCGGCTGTCAGGGCGCCATTCTGGCTGCGCGCGATAGCGTCGGATTGAGCCGGGAGGTCAGATGCAAGCCGAGTGGGACGAGTCCTTCTTCGAGGCCGAGTCGGAGGACGCATTCGTCTACTGGGTGTGCTTTTGGACTGGGGACGATGTTGAAACGCCGGCGCAGCACAACCCGCAGCGAGTCTCTGGTGCCGACTCGGTGGAGGAAGTCCTCGCCTGGATTTCCCGCGAGAGAGGCGAACGAGGGTTCGAGCTGTTCGTCGAAACCGTCGAGTACGCGGAGTCGCGCGACGTCGGCTGGGCACCTCACCGCAAGCTTGTTCGTCTGGCTGGCAACTTTCGTCCTGCCAACGCCCAGGTGACGATCCCTCTGATTCGAGCGCACTGACGATCCTTGCCGGTGCGCCCGGAGCACGACCGGCATCCGCGCGATGTGCGCCGGTCGACTTGGTACTTCGCGGCGCCAATCGCGCGGCTACGACCGTGGCGATCACTAGAGCGACCACATGACCACTCCGGGCAAGCGCGCCGACGAAGTTTTCGGCGTATCACAACAGGTCCGCGACGATTCGTACGTAGATCGAGCTGGGCTGGACGCGACGGTAGCAAAGTATCTGCGCAGAGACGTGCATATCTCCCTACGGGCCCGAGCAAAAGTGGAAAGTCCTGGCTACGACAGCTGGCAGTCCCGGATGCCATTGTGGTTCAGTGCCGCCTCGACAAGACAGCCGAAGACCTCTATAAGGAAGCGCTGGGGGCTCTGGGGATAAACCTTGTAATCCGGGGGACGAAAGGCGGCAACTTTGCGGGTCACGTTGAGTCGTCCGTGACGCTGGGGCAGTCGCTCATCTTGAAAGTGGCCGGGAAGCTTGGACTGTCTTACACGAGGTCCGAGGAATTACAGCTCGAGCCCGTCAGCCAGGACGTCAACGACCTTCGCTTCGTCGCAGAACTGCTAAACGAGAGCGGTCGGAGGCTCGTGATCGAGGACGTTCACTACCTCTCGCATGAAGAGCGTCGGCGCCTCGCGTACGATCTCAAGACTTTCTGGGACTTCGGCGTCTTCGTCATCATCGTCGGCATCTGGAGTCAGCAGTCACTCATCGACCTGAACCCCGACCTGAGCACGCGAGTCCGCGAATTCTCGCTCAGCTGGACGCAGGACGACCTTCTTCGAATCATCGACAAGGGGCAGAGCGCGTTGAACCTGTCTATCGATGCTCAGGTAAAGCAGAAGCTCGTCTCCCATGCTTACGGAAATGCCGGCCTGCTCCGAGCGCTGGCGCTCGGGTTGCTGGATGAGGCTGGCTTTGATGTCAGTGCTCCCGAAGTGTTCGAGGTTTCCGACGCGAATCTGTTCGATAGTGCCGCCATGGCGCTCGCTGAAAGCCTGAACCCGCTCTACCAGTCCTTCGCAAAACGGACGTCGGCGGGAATCCGAACACGCCAGAACAGCACCGGTATCTACGCTCACACCATGGCTGTGATACTCGATTCGGACGACGACAAGTTGATCAACGGCATTGGAGCTGAACCCGGTCTTGTGGACACTTGATCTGAGCGGCGAGAGTCGTTCGTGAAGGAGTCGTCATGCCTGCAGCTCACCCGGTGGAGTTTCGTCGGAGGGCGGTCGCGCTCGCGCGGTCGAAGGAGAAGCCGATCGCGCAGCTCGCGGCCGATCTGGGGATCAGCGAGTCGTGTCTGCGACGGTGGATGAAGATCGCCGACGTCGACGAGGGCGTCCAGGAAGGCGTCACGTCCGACGAGCGGGCGGAACTGGTTCGGTTGCGGCGGGAGAACAGGGTTCAGGCTGCGGAGATTGAGATTCTCCGGCAGGCGTCTGCATACTTCGCGCGGGAGGTGGTCGGCCCAAAAGGGTCTTCCCGGTGATCGACCGTCTCGTCGCCACCGGGATCGACGCAGCCCTGGCGTGCCGGGTGCTGCGAGTCTCCCGCTCGGGCTACTACGCGTGGAAGAGCCGGCCAGCTTCGGATCGATCACGGGCCGACGCGGAGCTGACGGGCACGATCGTCCGAATCCATCAGGACTCGAGGACCAGCTATGGCGCGCGTCGAGTGCATGCCGAGCTGCGGCTCGGGTTGCAGATCCGGTGCGGGAAGAAACGTGTCGCACGGCTGATGCGCCTGGCGGGGATCGCGGGGATCAGTCACCGTCGCAAACGCGGAAAGTCGCGTCCTTTGCCGGCGCCGCACGAGGATCTCGTGCGGCGGAAGTTCGTCGCGGATGCTCCGGACAAGCTCTGGGTCACGGACATCACGGAACATCCGACGAAGACCGGGAAGGTCTACTGCGCTGCCGTCGTGGACGTGTTCTCCCGCCGCGTCGTCGGCTGGGCCATTGCCGACCACATCCGCGCCGAACTCGTCGTCGACGCCCTCGACATGGCGAGGTGGAGACGCAAACCCGAGGCCGGGACCGTGGTGCACTCTGACCGCGGATCCCAGTACACGTCCTGGGTGTTCGGGCACCGGCTCCGACAAGCTGGGCTCCTCGGATCGATGGGCAGGGTCGCGTCCAGCGTCGACAACGGACTCATGGAATCGTTCTGGTCCACCATGCAGCGCGAACTCCTCGACCAACGCGTCTGGCAGAGCCGAGATGAGCTCGGGCAGGCGATCTTTGAATGGATCGAGGCCTGGTACAACCCGCGCCGCCGCCACTCCGGCATCGGAGACGTCTCACCACTGGAGTTCGAGAACACCCACCACGCCGCCCTCGCGGCATAATTCAACACACAACCCGTGTCCACCGAACCGGGTTCAGCTCCATTCACGCACGCACGATCTATCGTGAGGCGCACGCTCGTGAAAAGCGCATCCAGCAGCCGAATCTCAAGACGATCTTGCGACACCTTGACAGCCTTCAGATCGATCAGGATGGGCGCGGTCTCGTCGTCACCTATGACGAAGGCCAAGAGGAGGTTAGTGTCGTCGATCTTCAACTCCTCCTGTACCGCAAGTTCAGCACAGTCAAATGGCCCTGGGAGGAGATCGTGCAAGAGACGGACGGGCGGGACGCCTACCAAGCTGACCTGCTGTTCTAGCTTCGGAGCTCACCTAGTCCCCGCCACGCCCGATCAAGGATCGATGGTCGGCGAAGGCCGCTAGGGAAGGCGACGATGCGGCGCCAGCTCGTTGCTCGGCGCTCGCTGAATCGGTGCACGGATCATCGGCCATCGGCGGAGGCGACCTGTGCCTCGTCGATGTCGAACGTTTTGAATCCCCCGGCGGGAGTGGCGTCGCTAAAGGCCGCCATGTTCTCAAGATGGTGGCGGATGAAGAACTCGGTGTAGACCATCCGGCTCCACAGCGACTGCCTGCCGCCGTTGAGGGTGAAGTCCGCCCAAGCGCGAATCTCCGGAGCGATGACAACGCCCGTGAGGTCTGCGGCAACGTCGAAGCGCGAGATTGACTTGCTAGTAATGAACCGGCCCACAGCGAGCTCACCTTCGATGTGACTGTATGGCCGAACAGTCTCGTCGAAAGTTGCCGTGACCCCCTGCGGTACCCGAAGTCGAATGCGATGCTCGTCCACTCGCCCGATTCCTACGTGGGCCGCACGGTGTCGATCGGTGCGTGCCAGTTCGTGAACCCAATAGGTCAGATTGCTCTCTGGTCCGTACGGGGATCGGTAGGGCTGTGCCTTCTCAAGCTTGTCGAGAATCTCGACGGGCACCCCGGACAGCCGCTTGCGCTGGTCAACGAACTCTCCGGGCGTCGAACAGATCGGGTACTGGATGCGTTCGGCTTTTGGCGGGGGGTTCTGGCCGGTCGCCGCCGCGACCCAGGCGTAAAGTCCGTTGTCCAGCGCGGCTCGTAACGCAGAAAGCCAGTCGCTGAAAATCATTGAAAGCTCAATCGGCGCCGGCTCACGCATGACCGCGAGAATCTCGAACTCCCGCTCGCCCGTCTCACGGACGTCGATATCCCACGGGTGCACCGCGATGTAGTCCGCCCACGCCTTCGAAAATTCGCGGCGTCTGGCCCCCGCCCGATCAATGCGGGCGAAAGCTAGGTCGAATAGTTCTTGCACGATGCCAGGCTATGAGCCTTCGCCGACATTGATCTGAACAGCTGCACGAGTATGTGTCATCTGTTGGAGTGTGCGAAGCGGTCCGCTGGCCGTGCACTGCCCGAATGCGGATAGCGATCGGACGGACTGAGACCCGCCCGCGAGGCCCCGCTTTCGAGTACCGCCCGCCAAGGGATGGCCCCCGGCGGGTCGGCGAGTGGCGGCTGCTCAGGGAAGGGTCGATCGCCCACCGCGGTGCTTCTTGAGCGCCTCGGGGGATGGCCACGTTCCTAGCCCCGGGAAGTAGCGGCCGGTCTCCTGGAGCCACCGGTCAAAGCTGGGGATCCGAATTCTGCCAGCGCGTCGCGTAGACGACTCTTCGCGCCAATATCCGACACCGGCGAGCACGAGCGTGAGGTAGTCGGCGGCAAAGTCGATCCAATGGCGGTCAGGGTTGAAGAACTCGCGACAGTCGTCGACCGGAATTCTGTCAGCATGACCAAGGCCAGTAGCTTCACCTAGCGCGGCCCGCAAGCTGCCTTCTAGGTGCGCCCACTGCCGCGGCATTGCGGAGCGCTCGGCCTGCGCGGTCGCCATGCAATTGATGACTGCCGTCGCCCACGTCGTGGTATCCGTGGCGATATCCCGCTGCTGCAGCAACCTACTGATGGGTAATAGCGCATGGATGAGTGCCGTCCCGCTGGCATGGCGGCGGCTCCATCGAAGCTGCGACTCCGTCATCTTTCCTGTAACGAGCGCAGCCGAGACAGCTCCTGCTGCGGATACGACGTCTGTCATCGTGACCTCCCGAGCGAATCATGCAACGGACATCCGACATCCGCGATGCGGCAAAGCAAACGGAGTCGGAGACGCATCGCATCGGCACCGCACGCGAAGGCGCCGCCCACGCGCACTGCCCGTTTACGGATGGCGCCGAACGGGGGTCTTTCGCAACTCACCGGCGTTCCCTATGGTGCGTGGCATGGACAACGCACAGCTATCTCCAAGGTTCATCGCCTCTCCGGCTGAGTGGAGGGCCCCCCAGGCCGCGGGGCCCTTGGATGGCGTGGTCGCTGTGCCGGGTTCGCAGGCGCAGACCTATCTCGAAATCGTTCTTGCTGCCAGTGCAGAGGGCTCAAGCCTGCTGATGCGGCCGTTGCATTCTGACTTTTTGGCGGGCGTGATCGAGACCTCGCGCGTGCTGGGCGTGGATATCCGGGAGGTCGCCGGTACTGGGCCTTTCGGCCCGGATCTGGTCGTCGATCCCTCCGCTGCGCTCGCCACCGATGCGGTGGTGAGCATCACCGAGCCCGACGGCGTTGCCCCCGTCGCTTTCGCCGTCGCCGGCCGTGCCTCGGGCAGTGTAACCGTGGAAATTCACGAGAGCCGGTCGCACCGTCCGCTGGGCGAGGTGATCAAGGTTCTCCGCAGCATCGGTTGTGACCTCAACGACGCGGGCACATGGACTGTGCCGCTGACCGTGCACGGGCGCGGACACATCCGGGGGGGCCACGTGGAGATCGACGTCAACCGTTCATCCATGCTTGTCTCGACGCTGCTGCTGGCCGCTCCGCGGTTCGACGTCGGTCTGACGCTCCGCCACGTCGGCCAACCGCTGGGAAGCCTCCCCGACATCGCCATGACCGTCGAAGCACTCCGCCGGCGCGGCGTGTACGTCGACCAGCCGACACCTACCGAGTGGATCGTTCCCGGGGGGCCGGTACGGGCCAGAGCCGCGACCATTGAGCCCGATCTGTCACTTGCGGCACCGTTCGTCGCCGCCGCGATGATAGCCGGCGGTCGCGTATCCGTCCCAGGGTGGCCCGCTCATTCCGCGCAGCCAGCCGCCCGGCTCGCCGAGATTCTGGTGCTGATGGGAGCACGCGCACGCCGACGCGGCGGAGCTTTGACTGTCACCGCTGGCGCCGAGCGCATCATCCGGCGCGCGTGCGTCGATGTGTCGGAGATCAGTGAACTCACCCCCATCCTGGCCGCCCTCGCCGCCTTCGCGGACGGGCCGTCCACTTTCACCGGACTGAAGCCCCGCACCGGGAACGAGAGCACGCACATCGACGCACTAGTGGACAATCTTCGTGCCATCGGCGGTGAGGTGGAGGAACTACCTGACGGTATCCGCGTGGTTCCCCGCCCACTGACCGGCGGGGTTTGGCGAGCCGACCATGACTACCACGTCGCCACCGCCGGAGCCCTGATCGGACTTGCTGTACCCGACGTCACCGTCGACGACATCGGTTCGGCGACTGGGGACCTGCCCGAGTACACGAAGTTGTGGGAGCGATTGGCGCGCGGTTCCCGTGCCCGATAGCGGTCCATGAGCAAAGAAGAACGGCTGACGGGCGTGAGAACAGCTGTCATGACATGCCGCGAGATCGCCAGCCCTCCGGGCCCGGGACTTCGCCGCCTCACCGCGCTGAGCGGACCGCTCATGCTGCTGCGGGTCGCTGTCGTCGCTTCTGTCAAGGGACCGGGTCACGTCCACGAACACGTGGAAAGCACCAGCAGATAGCCATCCGGGTCCTTGAGCGTCACGCCGTGCTCGTCCCAGTACGGGTTCCGTGAGGCGCCCCGCGAGCCGCCCGCCCTTTCAATCCGTGCAATGAGTTCACTGTCTACCGGCCCCTCAAAGTAGAGAACTAGGAGGGCTTCGTCGGTCGGTGTCGGGACGATCTCGGAGTCCCGCACGATCGCCAGGTGCCACCAGAGGCAGTTCGAAGCACAGCGACGTGGGCATCGACGCGACGTACGGCTCGTACACGGGGATCGGCGTGAACCCCGCGGCCGTGTACAGCGCGATCGATTCGGGCTGCGGCTTCCCGGTCTGCAGGATGACGCGTCGTGCGCCCTCCGCGCGCGCTCGTTCGATCACCGCGGTCGTCAGAGCCCGACCGACACCCCGGCGCCGTGCCACGGCGGGCACGATGAGTCGCTTGAGCTCGACGTCCACGCCGAGGCGGCGCAGCATGACGTGCCCGAGCGGCGTGCCGTCGTCATCGAGCGCGAGGAAGGTCGCGATGACGTCGTCGGGGCGCACGCGCAAGGCCTCCCGGCGCGCCGCGGTGAGTTCCGGATCCTCGCCGGACGTCACCGGCCCGTACCGAACGGTCAACTCGTCGTCCAGCATCCCGCGCAGCCCGACGGCGCGCGCGTCTTCGACGGGGACCTCCTCGATGCGCACAGTCACTTTCCCATCCTGCAGCGCACGCGTCCTCGACGTCGACCGTGCGGATGCCGCGGGGTGGCGGCATCCGCACCGATCCCCTCCGCCAGCCGCTCCGCCCGCCCCCGCGGCACGTCGAGAGTTCCGCCCGCGAAGGGATATCCTCGCTCGGGGCCTTCAGCGCCCCCGTGTCCGGCGCGTCGCCGCCACGCCCCTTCGGGAAGAGAAGGTCACACATGTCGGTCGGACTCCTCGCCGTCGTCGACGACATCCTGACGGCCGCACTCAAGGCCAGCGCCAAGACGGCCGGCGTCGTGATCGACGACGCCGCGGTCACGCCCCAGTACGTGCAGGGCATCACCCCCGCCCGTGAACTGCCCGTGGTGTGGAAGATCGCCCTCGGCAGCCTCGTCAACAAGTTCGTCATCATCATCCCGATCGCTCTGCTGCTCACGGCGTTCGCGCCCTGGGTGCTGCCGTTCCTGCTGATCATCGGAGGCGGCTTCCTCTGCTTCGAGGGCGCTGAGAAGGTGCTGGAGTGGTTCGGCCGCGAGCACGCGCACGCCGACGACGAACCCCGCGACGAGAAGAAGCTCGTGCTGGGTGCGGTGCGCACAGACCTCATCCTCAGCACCGAGATCATGCTCATCGCCCTGGCGAACCTCGACCCCGATTTCGGCATCTGGATGACGCTCGGCGCGCTGGCCGTCATCGGCCTGGCCATGACGATCGTGGTCTACGGGGCGGTCGCGCTGCTGGTCAAGATCGACGACGTCGGGCTGCGGCTCATGAAGAGCGCCTCGCGCCGGGTGCGGCGCACCGGCGCCCGGATCGTCGCCTCCATGCCCGCCGTCTTCCGGGTCATCAGCGTCATCGGCACCGTGGCGATGCTGTGGGTCGGTGGTCACCTCGTGATCGCGAACCTCGCCGAGACTCTCTGGACGGGACCGTACGACCTCGTGCACCTCGTGACCCACGCGATCGAAGCCGCGGGTCCCGTCGTGGTCTGGGTCGTGGACACGCTGATCTCCGCCGTCTTCGGTCTCGTGCTCGGACTGCTGATTTTCCTCGTCGTCACGGGCATCTCCCGCCTGCTGAAGCGCCCCGCGGCCACCGAGTCGCACACGACCTCGTAGGGCGTTGCGAAGACCCCGCCCGCGTCTGGGTGGGTGTCAACCCGGTTGAGCGGAGGCCGGCTGCGCCGCACCCTTGACGCAATCCCAGGAGGACACCATGAGCGATCTGAACAAGCCCCACGAGCACCACGCCGATGACGCCGTCGCCGACGACCTGGCTCCCACGGATGCCGTCACGGACGAGGTGCGCGAAGACGCCGCGAGCGCGCAGCACGTGGCCGGCGGCGACGAGCCCGACGCGCCTGCGGCGACCCACCCGTAACGGTCAGCAGCGGGCGCACCGGGGGAGGGGCGCGTGCGGCGACCGCCGCGGTTTCGGCTAGAAATGACTGCATGCCCGACACCGCCGCCGCCGTCTCGTCCGCTCCGCTCGCCAGCGCGGCATCCGAGGTCATCCACCTGCGGCGCGGCGGGACCAGCGTCGTGGTCGACCTCGGCGCGGAATCACCGGCCATCGTCCACTGGGGCGAGGACCTGGGCGATGCGCCGGTCGCGACCCTGCAGTCCCTCGCGCGCGCCGCGCGGCTGCAGCGGGTCTCGGGGGGTCTCGACAGCACCGCCCGGCTGGGCGTGCTCACCACCGCCGCCGCCGGCTGGCTCGGCACCCCCGCGCTCGAGGGCCACCGCGATGGGCAGAGTGTCAGCGCGCGGTTCACGCTCGCCGACGCCCGGGCGACGGCGCATGAGCTGCGGCTCGACTTCGCCGACGACGAGACCGAACTGAGCGCGCGGGTCGAACTGAGCCTGGGCGTGTCCGGCCTCGTGCGCAGCCGCATCGCGGTGCGCAACGAGGCGGACGCGCCGTACACGGTGCAGGCGCTGCACGCGACGCTGCCGCTGCCGTGGGATGCCACGGAGATCTTCGACACGACCGGCCGTCACCTGCGGGAGCGCTCGGGACAGCGCCACGACCTCACCTTCGGCACGCACCTGCGGGAGACCCGGCGCGGCCGTCCCGGAGCCGACGCCACCCTGCTGCTCGCCGCGGGCACCCCCGGGTTCGGGTTCGAGCGCGGGCGGGTGCACGGCATCCACCTCGCCTGGAGCGGCAACCAGCGCGCCTTCGCCGAACGGGCGCCGACCGGGGAGTCGTTCCTCGGCGCCGGCGAGCTCTACGCCCCCGGGGAGATCCGGCTCGGCCGTGGTGAGGAGATCGTCTCGCCGGTGCTGTTCGGATCGTGGGGGGACGGCCTCGATGCGCTCGCCGCCCGCTTCCACGACGAGTGGCGCGCCCGCCCGCAGCATCCGCGCCGGCCGCGCCCGATCACCCTGAACACGTGGGAGGCGGTCTACTTCGACCACTCTCTGCCCAAGCTCACCGCGCTCGCCGATGCCGCCGCCGCGCTCGGCGTGGAGCGCTACGTGCTCGACGACGGCTGGTTCCGCGCCCGCCGCGACGACACCGCCGGACTCGGCGACTGGTTCGTCGACACCGGCGTCTGGCCCGACGGGCTGCACCCCATCGTCGACCACGTCAGGGGGCTCGGCATGGAGTTCGGGCTCTGGTTCGAACCCGAGATGGTCAACCCCGACAGCGACCTCGCCCGGCAGCACCCCGACTGGCTGCTGCGCGGCCGCGTCGAGCTGCCGCCGTCGGCGCGCCAGCAGCAGGTGCTCAACCTCGCCCATCCCGAGGCCTACGCCTACATCGCCGGGGTCATCGGGGCGATCCTCGACGAGTACCCGATCGCGTACGTCAAATGGGACCACAACCGTGATCTGGTCGACGCGGCCGCGGGCCCGGGTGGCGCCGCGCAGGTGCACGCGCACACGCTCGCCGTCTACCGGCTGATCGACGAGCTGAAGGCCGCTCGTCCGGGCCTCGAGATCGAGAGCTGCGCCTCGGGCGGCGCCCGCGTGGACCTCGGCATCCTCGATCGCACCGACCGCATCTGGACCAGCGACTGCCTCGACCCGGTGGAGCGCCTCGAGAATCAGCGCAACACCGGTCTGGTGGTGCCGCCCGAGATGATGGGCATGCACCTGACGACCCCGCACGTGCACTCCACCGGCCGCACCGTCGCGCTGAGCATGAGCGGCGCGGTCGCCCTCTTCGGGCACTTCGGCATCGAGTGGGACGTCACGACGCTCACCGAGCCCGATGCGGCGGCCGTCGCGGAGTGGGTGGCCCTGGCCAAGCGCGTGCGTCCGCTCGTCGCCGCCGGCCGGGTCGTGAACGTCGACGTCGCCGATCCGGGGCTCGACGTGCGCGGGGTCGTCGCCGCCGATGCGGCCTGCGCATTCTTCACCGTCACCCAGACGCAGTCGCTCATCTCGTCGCCGACGGGGAGGGTGCGGATGCCGGGTCTCGACCCCGATCGCACGTACCGCGTGCGCATCGTCACGCCCGGCGGCATCGTGCAGGAGCCGGCTCAGTCGCCGCTCGACTGGGCGCACCACGACACGGTGCTCACCGGGCGCCAGCTGGCCCTCGTCGGCGTGCGCCCGCCCGTGCAGAACCCGCAGCAGGCGACCGTCGTCGAGATCACCGCCGCGTGAGCGGCGGCGCTCCATAGTTGCTCCCGGCACTGAACGCCAGTCCTCGTTTCCGGATCGTCTCGTCCCCTAGCGTGGGACGATGCCGAGCGACGACTTTCGGCCGGAGGACCTCTACACCGGCCCCATCGACCTGACCGGAGTGAACCCCGAGGGCGACGACGAGCCCGACGCCGACAAGGTCGAGATCAGCTACGACGAGCAGCGCTACCCGGCGCGTCCGAAGCGGCTGCGCCCGCGCGACCAGTTCCGCGGCGGGAGCGTGCGACGCATCAAGACCGACCCCCGCACGGCCAACGGCACCAACCCGTCGTACGTCGAGTGGCTGGTGCGGCAGTCGATGCTGAAGGATGCCGACGTGCTCGCGCGCCAGCTGGCGGGCCAGCCGGCCATGTGGCGCAACCCCTACGCGCGCCCCGACGCCCGGCGGGCGATCTCGACGACCGACGTGTGGTTCACGGCGTACCCCATCTCTCTGATCACCCGCCCCGGTCAGTCGTTCCTGGCCGCGCTCGGCGACGAGGACCTGTGGACGGCGTTCGAGCGCATCGGCATCAACGCCATCCACACCGGTCCGGTCAAGCGCGCCGGCGGCATCGCCGGGTGGCGGGAGACGCCGAGCGTCGACGGGCACTTCGACCGGATCAGCACCGAGATCGACCCGGCGTTCGGCACCGAGGACCAGTTCCGGGCCCTGTGCGACGTCGCCGACAGTCACGGCGGCAGTGTCATCGACGACATCGTGCCGGGTCACACCGGCAAGGGCGCGGACTTCCGCCTGGCCGAGATGGGGTTCAAGGACTACCCCGGCATCTACCACATGGTCGAGGTGCCGCCCGAGGACTGGGGTCTGCTGCCCGATATCCCCGAGGGCGTCGACAGTGTGAACCTCGACCCGGCGACCGAGCAGGAGCTCGAGAGCCGCGGCTACATCATCGGCGCGCTGCAGCGCGTCATCTTCTACACGCCCGGGGTGAAGGAGACCAACTGGAGCGCGACGGCACCGGTGATCGGCCCCGACGGCATCACGCGCCGGTGGGTGTACCTGCACTACTTCAAGCAGGGCCAGCCCTCGATCAACTGGCTCGACCCGACCTTCGCCGGCATGCGTCTGGTGATCGGCGATGCCCTGCACTCCCTCGGCGAGCTCGGCACGAGCGCCCTGCGCCTGGATGCCAATGGCTTCCTGGGCGTGGAGAAGAGCGCCGGCGGGCCCGCGTGGTCGGAGGGGCACCCGCTCTCGCACGCCGCGAACCACATCATCGCCGGCATGGTGCGCAAGGTGGGCGGCTTCACCTTCCAGGAGCTCAACCTCACGATCGAGGACATCCGCGACACCGGCGCGGTGGGAGCCGACCTCTCCTACGACTTCATCGGGCGCCCCGGCTACCACCACGCGCTCGCGACGGGCCAGACGGAGTTCCTGCGCCTGGCGCTCACCACGTCGCTCGAACTGGGCGTGCAGCCGGTGCAGCTCGTGCACGGCATGCAGAACCACGACGAGCTCACCTACGAGCTCGTGCACTGGGCGACCCGCCACGCCGACGACCTGTACCGCTTCCGCGGGGGCGAGATCTCCGGTGGCGAGCTCGCCGAGGTGGTGCGCGCCGAGCTCACCGAGAGCCTCACCGGAACGGCCGACTACAACCGGGTCTTCACGCAGAACGGCATCGCGTGCACGACGACATCCCTCATCGCCGCGACGCGCGGGATCGCGCGCCTCGACGACATCGACGATGACGACATCCCGGCCATCCGCGACGCCCATCTGCTGCTCTGCGCGTACAACGCCTGGCAGCCCGGCGTCTTCGCGCTGTCCGGGTGGGATCTGGTGGGTATGCTCACCATCCCGGGCGAGGAGATCGCCGACCTGATCGCCGCCGGCGACACCCGCTGGATCGAGCGCGGCGCCCACGATCTGCTCGACGTCGACCCGCAGGCCACCCGCTCCGCGGCGGGGATGCCGCGGGGGCGCGCCCTGCACGGGCCGCTGCCCGCGCAGCTGGACGACCCGGCGTCGTTCGCCTCACGCCTGGCCGCCATCCTCGACCTGCGGCGGGAGTCGGGCATCGCCACCGCCACCCAGGTGGACATCCCCGAGGTCGCGCATGCGGGCATGCTCGTGCTCGTGCATCGCCTCGACGAGGGGGATGCCGAGGCGGAGGCGCCGATCCAGGTGACCGTGCTGAACTTCGCCGCCGAGGCCACGGAGGGCACCGTCAGGTCGGACCAGCTCATACCCGGCAGTGAGGTCGTCGACGCGGCCTCGGGCGAGACCGTCGGGCGGGTGGACGATCTGCGGAGCTTCTCGGTCGCGCTGCCGGCCTACGGCGCGATGTTCCTGCTGCTCACGCCGCCGGCCGTCGACGCCGAGTGACTCAGGCCAGGGCGGCGTCGATGCCGGCCAGCGGCACGGGCAGCCAATCGGGGCGGTTGCGCGCTTCGTACATGGCCTCGTAGACCGCCTTGTCGAGCACTAGCGCCTTCAGCAGCAGGGTGTCCAGGTCGACCGCGCCCAGCGCGGCCGCATAGGCGTCGAGGAACGCCTCGCGACACGCCGCAGCCCACGCGCCGGCATCGGCGTCGCCGGCGACGGCGCTGGCGTAGTCGAACGACCGCAGCATGCCGGCGACGTCGCGAGGCGCCAGATCCGGGATCGCGCGCTCGTGCATCGGCCGCAGCGGCTCGCCTTCGAAGTCGACCACGCGCCATCCGCCCTGGGGGACCGCGAGCACCTGCCCGAGATGCAGGTCGCCGTGGATGCGCTGCAACCGCGGCCAGGGCCGCTCGAGCGCCGCCTGATAGACGGCGTCGATCGCCGGAAGGCGCTCCGCGACCGCGGGCACCTCGGCTGCCGCGGTGGCCAGGCGCTGGCGCCAGGTGGCCGCCGTGGCTGCCACCTCGGGAGTGCCGGCATCCACGGTCTCCAGGGTCGCGCCGAGGGCGCCGTGCACGGCGGCGACGGCGATGCCGAGATCCCGCGCGGCCTCGGTGAAGTCCCGCCGGTCCCGTGCGGCCTCCAGGGCGACCTCCCAGCCATCGCGCACGCCGGGCAGGAACTCCTGAGCGAACCCGAGGGTTCCGCGGGCGACGCCGGACGCGCGCCCCGCGTCGGGCCATTGCGCATCGAGGCTCCCGAGGAACTTCGGGACGTACGGCGACTGCGCATCGCTCAGCACGCGCTGCATGGTGACGTCGGGGTTCTCGCCGTGGTGCAGCGTGCGGAAGAGCTTGAGGATGATCGTGGGTTCGCCGTCCTCGTCGAACACGATCGACGTGTTGGACTGCTCGCCCGAGAGCACCCGAGAGCCGGTCACGCGGCTGACGTCGACCCCCATGTCGGCGAGCATTCCCACCGCGAAATCGGGGTGCCGGGTCGCATCGACGAGGTACCCGTCGTCGGTGCGACAGGCGACGGCATCGGAGGGCGAGGGGGACGCGACGAGGGTCAACGGCACGTGGTAGAGCGCCGGCAGTGAACCGGCGTCGTCCATGAGCAGGTAGCGCGTGGCGCCGGGCACGGGCTGCGCGTCGAGGATGCGGAAGCGCGGTGCGTGACTCTTGCCGGCGAACCACCGCTGCTGCGCCAACCAGGCGCTGAGGTCATCTGTGAAGTCCACGCTTCACCCTCGCGCGTTTCGGCGCCGGGGCGAAAGGGGTGGACGTGCGGCACGGAGGCGTAGTACCGGACGTGCTGCGACGCGGGCCGAGCCGGCCCCGCGCCTCCAGCCAGGGCGGGTCCTGCGCAGGCTTCCGGTGCGGGGGCGCGCAGACCCTAGAGTCGATCGTGCCGGCCCGCATCGACCCCCATCCGCTGTCGAGGCCGTGCTTTTCCCGCACATGACCCGAAGGAACCCCTCCATGACGACGTCCGTCGACCTCGCCGCGTTCGCCCACGGCCTCCCCAAGGCTGAGCTGCACCTCCACTTGGAAGGCACGCTGGAGCCCGACCTCAAGTTCGCCCTCGCCGCCCGCAACGGCATCGAGCTCGCGGAGAAGACGGTCGACGAGGTGAAGGCGACATACGACTTCACCGACCTGACGAGCTTCCTCGCGGTGTACTACCCCGCGATGCGCGTTCTGCAGACCGCGGAGGATTTCCACGACCTCGCCTGGGCGTACCTGCTGAAGGCGAAGGAGCAGGGCGTCGTGCACGCCGAGATGTTCTTCGACCCGCAGGCGCACACGAGCCGCGGCGTGCCGTTCGAGACCGTCGTCACCGGCTACCGTCGCGCCGCCGTGCGCGCGCAGGATGAGCTCGGCATCTCCGCAGAGCTCATCCTGTGCTTCCTGCGCGACTTCTCCGCCGAAGACGCGATGGCGACCCTCATGGAAGCGCTGCCGTACAAGGCATGGATCCTCGGCGTCGGCCTCGATTCCGACGAGCGCGACAACCCGCCCACGAAGTTCGCGGAGGTGTTCGCCCGCGCCAAGGCGGAGGGCTTCTTCCTCACGATGCACTGCGACATCGACCAGGTCGGATCGATCGACAACATCCGCGCCGTCCTGGAGGACATCGGTGTGGACCGCATCGACCACGGCACCAACATCGTCGAAGACCCGGCGCTCGTCGCCCTGGCCAAGGAACGCGGACTCGGCTTCACCACGTGCCCGGTGTCGAACTCGTTCGTGACCGAGCAGATGAAGGCCGACGAGATCGTGGGTCTGCTGCGCGAGGGCGTGCGCGTCATGGTGAACTCCGATGACCCGGCCTACTTCGGTGCGTACGTCGGCGACAACTACGTCGCGCTCGCCGAGCAGGCCGGCCTCGCTCCCACCGACCTCGTGCAGCTCGCGATCAACTCCTTCGAGGCGGCGTGGCTCACGCCCGCCCGCCGGGCGGCGCACATCGCGTCCGTGCAGGAGTATGCCGCTGCGCACGGAGTGGCCCTGCCCGCGTAGGCGCTGAGCACGCGGTGGCCGCGGCGCGGGTCGTGGCCACCGCCGGGTGCTGCACGGCGGGTGCTGCACGGCGGTGCGTGACATCGGCATACCACTCGGCGCGTCGGCGGCAGATGGGCGCCAGCCGGGTGGCCGCTTCGCTCTCGGCATAGGGGAGGACGGCGTCTTCGTACTCCGCGCGCAGCACCCGCTGGGTGATGATCGCGCCGTTGCCGACGATCACGCGCGCGTGGGCCAGCGAGATGCGACCGGCTTCGAGGGAGGCGAGCGTGGCGGGGTAATCGTTGACGAGTGTCGCAGCTTCGCTGATCTGCCGCTGCACGGTGCGGTCGCTGACCCGCCAGGCCGCAGCGATCTCGGTCGCGGCGATGCGATGGGGCATGTCGGCCTCGGAGCGGCGCTGCAGCCCCGCATCGGCCACCCAGTCCTCCACGATGCCGTCCGCCTGCGCCAGCAGTCGCGCTTCGCGTGCCTGCAAGCGGGCCACCTGCTCGCGCACGCCGATGAGGTCGGGCAGCACCTCGCCGAGACGGCTCATCGCTCGCGCGGCCGCCTCGTCGGGTGGAAGATATGCGCTGCTCCGCATTGGGGTTGCTCTCCCGCGAACCTCCGACACTTCTTCGAATCGGAAGTGCAACTGTGGACAACCCGTCGATCTGAGGTCTTCCGGAGGAGGCGCGGTCGGCGCCCGCTCGCGGCGGCTACGGCGCCGACGCCGGCAGCCCCACCTTCGGCTTCGCCCAGGACCGACCCTGCGTGTCCTTCAGGATGTCGTATTCGACGTCGACGTGCGGCTCGATGGCGCTGTACTTGTCGTTCGGTGCGCCGATGATCAGCTGGAAGCCGAGCCCGCGCCATGCGCCGATCGCCCGCTTGGTGAAGTGCGCGTCGGCCTTGATGAGCGCCTCGTCGAGGAACACCGGTGCGTAGCGCGGACGCTCGGCCCCGGCATCCCCCAGTTGATAGCGCAGCGCGGCGCCGACGATGAACGCGATGAGCTCCTGCGACTCGCCGCCGGACTTCTCGCCGATGTGGTCATACAGCGCGACGTGCTGGTGCGTCACGGCGTGCACGCGTTCGGCGCTGACCCGCACGTGGTTGCGGACGTCGACGAGGTCGGCGAAGTCCGGTGCGGTGCGGCGCAGCCGGTTGATGAGCCGGGACATGCGCTGGTAGACGCGCTCGCGGTCGTCGTCGGTCTCGGCCGCATCGATCAGCGCCCGCACGTCGCGCAGCTCCTTGCGGAAGCGCCGCCGCACCTCCGACTGGGTCTCGCGCGGCGAGATCTGCAGACGGTGATGGTCGTCGTAGAAGGGCAGGTCCTGCATGATGAGGTTGATCGGCTCGATGCGATCGCGGATTTCGCGCAGCGACCTGCTGAGCGTCGAGTCGAGGTTCGTCAGATCGTTGCCCGAGAGCTTCAGCAGGCTGTCGCGCCACTCCGCCTCGAGTTCGTGCAGACCGCTGGTCTCGAGTTCGGCGAGGATGCGCTCGAAGTCGCCGAGCGACTGGTCGGGGTCGGCCAGCAGGTTGGGGTTGGGCCAGCGGTCGAGGAACCCGGCGAGGGTGCGCCGCAGGCTGTCGCGCTGATCGCCGACCGCCTCCTGCGCAGCCCGCTGGTCGTCGAGGAAGCGTCGTGACGCCGAATCGAGCGCGGCGTCGAATCGGGCCAGGTCCTGCATGCGCGTGGTGGGACCGGTGCCCTCCGGCAGCAGGAACTGCCCGTCGAGGTAGGCGGCCTGGGCCTCGGTGAGCGCGCGCCCGGCGGCGTCGGCCGCGTCGATCGCGGCCTGAGCGGCATCGACCTCATCGGTGACGGCCGCCCATGCGTCGGCGAGCCGCTGCTGCTCGGCCTTCGCACGGCCGATGCCCTCACGCAGCTCGGCCGCCTCGGCGCGCTTCGCGGCGATCTGTGATTGGATGCTGGCGATGGTCGGGTTCTCGGCGGTCACCTCGTCGATGATCGCGGACCAGCGCTCGCGCTCCTTCTCGACGGATGCCACGTCCACCTGGTCCCAGGTGAGGTCCTGGATCTTCTCGTACGCCGCCCGGCGGGCGTCGAGCGCGTCGAGCTCGGCTTCGGCATCATGGGTGGCCGTCTGTGCCGTCTCGAGCTCGGCACGAAGCGCCCCGAGCTGCGCGTCGAGCTCACCGACGCGGCGGTGCGTGGAGAACCCCAGCACGTTGCGTCGTCCGTGCCCGCCGTGCGCACCACGGGCGCCCTGCGACGTCTGCCCCGCGAGGGTCAAGGCCATCCGGTGCTCCGACAGCTCGGCCGAGGTGTCGACGCAGACGTAGCCGTAGCGGCGGGAGAGCTCGTCCTGCAGCCAGCCCGTGAAGGGCGTGCTCTTGTAGTCCAGGCGTCCGGGGAGCGTCTGGGGATCGCCGGGCGCGGCGTCGGGAAGCCCGGTGTGCACGCCCTCGTAACGGAGGCGCTCGGGGATGCGGATCGTGTCGATGGCGGCGCGGAACGCCGGCAGGTGCGCCGCATCGATGAGGAGCGTGGTGGCGAAGCCGCCGAGGGCGAGGTTGAACGCCTCACGCCACGGCTCGAACTCGGTGCGCACCTCGATCAGCTCACCGACGAACGGCAGCTGGTCGGTGCGGAGCCCGGCGGCGCGGGCGAGGAGCTCCCGCGATTCGCGCAGGCGTGCGGGGATGTTGTCGTGGCGCTCCGCGGCCTCCCGGCGTTCGGCTTCGAGCGCGCCCACGCGTGCCGCGAGGGTGTTGCGCGCGCTGATCGCCTCGCCATACGCCTCCCGCAGCGTCGCCTTGGCGTCGGGGTCGGCCAGCGCCTGCCGGGCGCGGTCGGCCAGCGCCTCGAACTCGCGCGCCGAGGCCACCTGCACCTGCAGCACCTCGAGTGCGGCGTCGAGCCGCTCCCGCTCCCGCGCCACGTCGGCGAGGCGGCGCTCGAGGCCGCGAAGCTCGCGGTGCGCGGTCTCGAGCCGGTCGCCTCCGGCGGCGCGGAGCACCTCGCCGAGGCCTTCCCGCTCGATGTCGGCGGCATCCGCCAGCGCCTGGTGCTCGCGCACCTTCGCCTCGGCGGTGCGGGTGGCCGCCTGCAGCTCGACCTCGACCTCGCGCAGCAGATCGAGGCGGCGCGAGGCGCGCCAGAGGGTCGCCAGCGAATCGGGCTCGCTGAACCGCCCGATCTCATCGATCAGGCGCAGGCGCTCGGCGGCCTCTTCGATGCGTGCGCGCGCCGCGCGGATCGGCTGCAGCGCCCGCACCTGCTGCTGCGCGGTCAGCATGCGGCTGCGGGTGCTCTCGAGCCCGTCGAAGTGGGCCACGACGGCGTCGGCCGTCGCCATCGTCTCGGGCTCCTCGAGCACCATGCGCTTGTAGAGGTCGTCGACGGTCGTGATCTGCTGGCCGGCCTGGATGCGGGCGAGCAGGCTCATCGCCTTCGAGCCGCCGCCCGCGGCGCCGATGCCGAGCACGGCATGAAGCCGCGCGGAGAACTCGCGATCGGTCGCCACGGTGTCGAGCCCGGCGGCCTTGACCGCGGCATCCGCCAGACGCTGGCGGGCGGCATCCTCGAGCGAACTGAGGTCGAAGGGGCCCGTCACGGTCGCGCGGACCCGCACGGTGTCTTCGACCAGACGCGCGCCGGCAGGGATGTACCAGGCGCGCACCGCCGTGAAGCGCGATCCGTCGTGGTCGAGCCACGTCATCGACACGGCGGTCCAGGTGTCCACGCCGTCGCCGCGCAGCACCGTCACCTTCGTGCCGTCCTCGGTGCGGGTCTCGTCGGTCTTCCCGCGGGCGTAGGAGAGGATGTTGCGCTGCTCCTGGCCGCGCGGGCGCCCCACGACGGCGCCGTTGGAGGCGCCGTTGAACGGGGTGGTGTGCGGCATCATGAGCGCGACGTACGCGTCCATGAGCGTCGACTTGCCCGAGCCCGATCCGCCGCACAGCAGCGTCGCGGTGGGGGAGAAGCGCACGCGGTGGGCTCCGTCGTAGCCGCCCCAGTTCACCAGCTGCAGCTCGTCGGCCACCCACTGCTGGCCTCGGGATGCCGCGGGGATGAGCCCGAAGAGGGTGTCGAGCATCGTCATCGTGCCGCCTCCGCAAAGCCGTCGGCATCCGCACCGTCGGTGTCGTCCGCCGCGTCGTCGAGATCGATCGCCGTCGAGTGCTGCGACCGGTCTGCGAGCCAGTCGCGCAGTTCCCGCAGGCGCTCGGAGGAGAGCAGGATCTCGACGAGCGGGCTGATGCGGTAGCGCCCCTCCGACTCCTCCTCGATGATGCCGTCCTGGCGCAGGCGCGAGACGGCCGCGCGGATGGCCTTCTGCCGGCGCGCGGTGCTGCCGTCGGCCTCGGCGAAGTACGTGAGCACCGTCTGCTCGATGTCCTCGATGTCCACGCGTGCCGAGGGCTCCCCGGCGGTGCTCTCGCGCTGGTAGACGGTGCGCAGGTGGACGAGCACGAGGGTCTCGGCGCGGGAGTATGCCTCGTCGCGCAGGAGGATCGGGACCTCGAGCTCGTCCGAGCGCACCTGCTCCTTGTAGGCGACCCCGCGGTCGTGGTCGACCACCAGCCGCACGAACAGGTCGTTGAGCCGCGACTCGATCGCGTGCCGGTGGTCCATCAGCACCGTCCACTCGCCGCGGTTGCGGTCGGCCAGCAGGAACCGGCGCTGCAGCAGCCGCACGAGCACGCGCCGGGCTTCGGGGTCGAGCACGCCCCGGTCGCCGGGGAACAGCTCGTCAGGGTCGTGCTCCATCGCGACCGGCGCGATGAACGGCTCCTCGGTCGCAGGGTCGGCGACGGCGTCAACGACGGTGTCGGCAACGGGGGCGGTGTCAGTCATGCGGGAGTTCTTTCACGGTGCTCGCGGTCACGGTGCCGAAGGCGAAGCGGCGGCTGGTGCCGTCGGGGCGGCGGGCCTCGGCGATGGAGATGTCGTCGCTCTCGGTCATGCCGTTGCGGTGGGCGATCTCCAGCAGGCCGAGAAGGTCGACCGGCCGGCGGGTGTCGTCGGCGGCGCCCTCGAACGCCGCGGCGAGATCGAAGCGGTCGCCGAGCGTCGCGACGTAGGCTTCGAGCTCGGCGTAGCGAGGGCCGCCCCAGGCGCGCGTGTCGGCATCCACGAACTCGACATCCTCCGGCGCCGGGAGCGGTGCCGGCGCGCCGGGCGGATGCAGGTCGCTGAGCGACTGGCGCAGGTGCCCGATGTCGGCGACGGGGAACGTGTGCAGCGGCTCGACGCGGTCGCCGGCCCTGGAGTCCTGCATCCACAGCTGCAGCCCGGACATGACGCCCCGCAGCAGCTCGTCCACCTGCCGGTCACGCGCCGGGTCGTGGGTGCGCACCTGGGCGGTGATCACCTGCGACGCCCGCCGCTGCGCGGTCAGCACCTCCTGCACGCCCTGCTCGACCTGACGGCCGATGGCGTCGAGGTCGGCGCGCTGCTCGGGCGCCATCAGGCGGGAGAACGGCTGGGTGAGCAGCGTGTGCAGCTGCTCGGTGAGGCGGTCGATGTTCTCCGCGTCGCCGATGAGCCGCAGAGCGCCCTCGAACGCCCGGCCCTCCGGGGTCGCCTGCATGACATGGCGCCCCCGTTGCAGGTACTCGCGCAGGATCTCGCCCGTCGGGCGCACATCGCGGCGGAGGTCGGCGACGACGTCGCGCTGCATCGCTTTGATCGACTCGGCGACGCGGGAGAAGTCCGCCGGCAGCTCACGGGCCAGGTGCAGCACGTTCTCGGCCTCTTCGAACAGCTGCTCGTCGTCGATGGGCTCGGCTTCGTCATTGCGCAGCCGGGCGATCGCGGCATCCAGCGCCTCTCGCTCAGCCAGCAGCATGGCGATGCGCTGCTCGGGGTCGGTCTCGGCGTCACGGGCCAGGCGCTCGACCGCGTCGAGCAGCGTGCGCACGCGGGAACGGGAGACCCGTGCGCGGCCCCCGCCGGTGCGACCGGCGATGTCGAGGGCCCCGACCGCGTGCGCGGTCAGGCGGTAGACCTCCACGTCGTTCTCGATCTGCGGGGCCAGCCATCCCACGCGCACCCAGTGGCGGCAGATCTCACGGGCGGTGCCCACCGGGAGGCGTCGGTCGTCCTCGTCGTAGCCCGCGGCGCGCAGCTCGTCGAGCGCTTCACCGATCTCCGCGTGGGCGTCGGCGACGGCGACGGCGGGGCGTTCGGGGGTGAAGACGAGCGACAGCACGGCCACGACGAAGGGCGCGTGGCGGCCATGGAGAAGGTCGAGCGTCGGGTTTCGGAACGCGGCGACCGAGCGCTGATACGCGGCCTCCGCGCGAGTTTTCGACATCGGGGACAAGCCTAATCGACCCCTCCGACGGCTCCCGCCGGGCGCTGCTCGCGTGGCGTGGGGCCTGTGGGGCTGCTCGAGTGTCACGAATGGTGGGTGCGCGGGGTGTTGACCCGCCGTTTGTGACACCGGAGCGGCGCGGGGTGGTGGCGTGGGGGCCGTGGGGGCCGTGGGGCTGCTCGAGTGGCGCGAATGGTGGGTGCGCGGGGAGTGACCCGCCGTTTGCGACACCGGAGTAGCGCGGGCCGGGACCGGCGCGGCGCGGGACCGGCGCGGCGCGGGACCGGCGCGGCGCGGGACCGGCGCGGCGCGGGCGGATGCCGCGGCGAATTGACTTCGCCGGGAAGCGGGCTATGGTCAGGGGTTCACCCGCCAGCCGAAGAGGGGAAGCGAGTCCATGTCCGCTAAGTCACCGCAAGCGCGCGACGGTAAGAAGGTCGCCCAGCAGTCACTCAAGGAGAAGCGCGCAGCCAAGCGTGCCAAGCGAGAGCCCGAGGGGCTGCTGAAGCCGCGCAAGGGCGCCGGCGCCTGAAAGCGGAGGCGGGCGGCTCCTCGCGGAGCCGCCCGCTCTCGCTCAGCGCAACTCGACGGTGGCGTTCGCGTTGTTGAGCACCACGATCGCGGTGATCGCGGGGTGACCCGCGGCGGCGATCTTGGCGCGGTCGAACCGCAGCAGCGGGGTGCCCTCGCTGACCGACTGGCCCTTCATGGCGAGCGTCTCGAAGCCGTCGCCCTTCATCGCCACGGTGTCGATGCCCACGTGGATGAGCAGCTCCGTGCCGTCGGCCAGCACCAGCGCGATGGCGTGGCCCGTGTCGAACGTCGCGCCCACGGTGGCGGCGGCCGGCGCGATAACGGTGTCACCGGTCGGCTCGACCGCGATGCCGGGGCCCATGATCCCGTCGGCGAAGGTGGGGTCGGGCACCTCCGACAGCGGCACGACCCGCCCGGCGACGGGCTGGCGCAGCACCAGGGTGGGCGCCGGGGCCTCGGTCAGCACCGCGCTTCCGCCGGCATCCGTCGACGCATCGGGTGTCGCCGTGGCCCGGTCGGGCTGCGCGCCGGCTCCGCCGACGGGAGCCTTGGTGCGCCCGGCGATGAGCTCCTCCATGGCATCCTTCACGAACTGCACGTTCAGCCCGTAGACCACCTGCACGGACGTGCCGCCCGGCTTCATGGTCCCCGCCGCGCCGGCGCGCTTGAGTGCGGCGTCGTCGACCTTCGAGACATCGGCGACCTCCATGCGCAGCCGTGTCGCGCAGTTGTCGAGGTCGGTGATGTTGTCCTTGCCGCCCAGGCCGTCGATGAAGCGGGCGGCGGTGACGAGGTAGGGGTCGTCCGCGGTGTGCGTGTCGTACTCGGTGCCGGCCTCGAGCGTGTCGTCGTCCTCGCGGCCGGGGGTCTTCAGGTTGAACCGCTTGATGAAGAAGTAGAAGACGCTGAAGTACACGAGGAACCAGAACACACCCATCACCAGGATGAGCCAGGGGTTCTGGGCCATCGGGTTGGTCCAGTTGAGCACGAGGTCGATGAAGCCGCCCGAGAACCCGAAGCCCATCCTCACCGGCAGGATCGCGGCGATGGCCATCGAGATGCCCATGAACAGGGCGTGCACGACGTAGAGCACAGGCGCCAGGAACATGAACGCGAACTCGAGCGGCTCGGTGACGCCGACGAAGAACGAGGCGAACGCACCCGAGAGCAGGATGCCGTACGCCAGCTTCTTGCGCGTGGTCTTGGCGGTCAGGTACATCGCCAGCGCGGCGCCGGGGAGACCGAACATCATCACGGGGAAGAATCCGGTCATGTACTGCCCGGTGACGCCGTAGGTGCCCACGCCGGCGAGGAAGTTGTTGAGGTCGTTGATGCCGGCCACGTCGAACCAGAACACCGAGTTCAGCGCGTGGTGCAGACCGACGGGGATGAGCAGCCGGTTGAGGAAGCCGTAGAGACCGGCCCCGAGGGGGCCGAGGGTGACGATCCACTCACCGAAGCCCACGAGACCGCCGTACACGAACGGCCAGACGAAGAACAGCACGATCGCCAGCACGAGCGAGAAGGCCGCCGTCACGATCGCCACCGAGCGCTTGCCGGAGAAGAACGACAGCGCGTCGGGCAGCTTGGTGTCCTTGAACCGGTCGTAGCACCACGCGCCGATGAGGCCGCACAGGATGCCGACGAAGACGTTCTCGACCCGCAGGAAGGCGGGATCCACCTCGTTGACGTCACCCACGCCGGTGAACAGCAGCACCGTCTCGGGCCGGAGCAGCGTCGTGACGACCAGCCACGACACCAGGCCCGCCAGGGCGGCAGTGCCGTCGGCTTTCGTCGCCATGCCGATCGATACACCGACGGCGAAGAGCAGTGCGATGTTGTCGAGCAGCGCACCGCCCGCCGCGCTCAGGAACGCGGAGACGAGGTTGCTGCCCGCCGCCGACGTGATCCAGTAGCCGATGCCCGAGAGGATCGCCGCCACCGGCAGCACGGCCACCGGCAGCATGATCGATCGACCGAGCCGCTGCATGAATTTCATCTTCTGTCTCCCGTGTGGGTGGCCGTGTCGATGCGCCCCGCGGTCGCGTCGGGCACGGCGATCATCCAACCGCATCCGGGCTCTGCAACTCAATGGCCATGCACCGTGACAAAAACCGCGGGAGCTGCTGTGGGCCCCGCTCCGGCGGCATCCGCGCGCCGCTTCCGTGGTGTGCGGGCGCTGCCGGGGTGCCGGCTCAGAGGGTGGAGGGGAGTGCGGCTTCCGGCCCGGCGACGCCGCCCAGCCGCGCGGCCAGCCGCTCGCGCGCGCGGCCCACGTGCACCGCGAGCAGCTCGGCCGCGGCCTCGCCGTCGCCGGCTTCGACCAGTTCCATGATGCGCTCGTGCTCTCCGGCGATCAGCTCCGTCGGCAGCAGCGACGCGCCCTGCACCTGCGACATGCAGAAGACGACTTCGGATGCCAGCGACTCGTACACGCCGCTGGTGCGGGCACTCCCGAGCGCGTCGACCAGGCTGCGGTGAAAGCGCATGTCCGGCTCGACGATGTCGCGGGGGGAGGCGTCGACCAGCGCGGAGATCTCGCGGTTCGCGGCGCGCGCGGCCTCCGGCACGTGTCGCTCGGCGGCGAGCAGGCGCAGCACCTGCGCCTCGATGACGACCCGCGTGCGGTAGATGTCGCGGGCATCCTCCGGGGTGAGGCGCACGACGCGCGCCGTCTTGTGGGCGCGCCGTTCGAGCAGCCGGTCGCGCACCAGGTTCTCGATGGCGGCCTTCGCGGTGGGGCGGGCCACGTGGTACCACTCGGCGACGTCGACCTCGCCCAGTGCGGTGTCGGGAGCGAGCTCCCCGGAGAGCACGCGGCGACGCAGGTCGTCGGTGACAGCCTCGATGACCGAGACCACGGCGATACGAGCAGCCATCGCACACTCCTTCGTTGTGCCCCGGGGTGAGAGCACCCCCCGAGTTTATGGTTCGTCCGACAATGACTCTTGACTGACGTGTCTACATGTCTAACAATAAGGCAACCGTTGGCGCGATACATGCGCTTCTCACGACTCGAAGGAGAGTCCCGTGTTCCAGCAGATCCTCGATCCGGTCTTCGGGTCACTCGCGCTCTCCGCGCTGGTGGCCGTCATCCCCCTCGCCACCCTCTTCGTGCTGCTGGGCGTTTTCCGCGTCAAGGCGTGGAAGGCCGCGCTGGTCGGGCTCGTCCTCTCGCTGGTGCTCGCGGTGCTGGTGTGGCAGATGCCGCCCCTGCAGGCGCTGAGCGCCACGGCGGAGGGTGCGCTGTACGGCATCGTCCCGATCCTCTGGATCCTCGTGAACGCCCTCTGGGTCTACCGCCTCACCGTGGTCACGGGATGGTTCGAGGTGCTCGGCGACCGCATCCGCGCCATCAGCGACGACCAGCGCATCCTCGCGATCCTCATCGCCTTCTGCTTCGGTGCGCTGCTGGAGTCGCTCGCCGGGTTCGGGGCACCGGTCGCCATCTCCATCGCCATGCTCATCGCGGCAGGCATGAAGCCGCTGAAGGCCGCCATCGTCTCGCTGCTGGCCAACACCGCGCCCGTGGCCTTCGGCGCGATGGCCGCGCCGATCATCGCGCTGTCGGGCGTCACCGGGATCGACATCCACCTGCTGTCCCAGATGGCGGGCCGCCAGACACCGTTCCTGGCGATGATCGTGCCGCTCATCCTCGTGTTCATCGTCGACGGCATGCGGGGGGTGCGCCAGACGTGGCCCGTCGCCGTCGTCGCCGGCATCGCGTTCGCGGTGGCCCAGTTCGTCACGGCGAACTTCATCGCCGTGGAGATCACCGACGTCGTGGCATCCGTGGTCACGGTCGCGGCGGTGCTGATCATGCTTCGGTTCTGGAAGCCCTCCGAGACGCTCGTCTTCGATGCCGCCGACCGTGAGGCCGGCATCGCCTCGGCCTCCGCCGCCGCGGCGGCCGGCACCAGCCAGAGCCGCACCGGTTCGGACACCGGCTCCGGTACGCGCTCCGACTCCCGGGTGCGGGTGGCCGAGGCCGTGCGGGTCGACACGGCCTCGCGCTCGCGCGGCAACCTGACCTGGAACGCCGTCATGCCCTACGTGGTCATCATCGCGGTGTTCTCGGTCGCGCAGATCCCCGTGATCAAGCAGTTCCTGGCCCAGTCCGTGACCCTGATGTTCCCGTGGCCGGGGCTCGAGATCGCCAACGCCGCGGGCGACCCGGTGGGCACCACCTTCTCGCTGAACGTGTTCGGCACCGGCGGCACGCTGCTGCTGCTGTCGGGCATCATCGTCGCGCTCATCTACCGGATCCGCCCCAAGGACGCCGTGGCCGCGTACGGTCACACCCTGAACCAGCTGCGCTTCACGATCGTCACGGTCGTCGCGGTGCTCGCCCTCGCCTACGTCATGAACCTCTCCGGGCAGACCCAGAGCCTGGGTGCGGCGCTCGCCGCCACCGGCGGGCTGTTCGCCCTGCTCTCGCCGGTCATCGGCTGGCTGGGTGTCGCGATCACCGGATCGGACACGTCGTCCAACGCGCTGTTCGGGCTGCTGCAGGTGACCGCCGCCGAGAAGGCGGGGCTGAATCCGATCCTCATGGCGGCGACGAACTCGTCGGCCGGCGTGCTCGGCAAGATGCTCTCGCCTCAGAACCTCGCCGTCGCCGCGGCCGCCGCGGGCATGGCGGGCAAAGAGGGCGACCTCTTCCGCAAGCTCATCTGGTGGAGCCTGGGGCTGCTGGTCGTCTTCACCGGCCTCATCTACCTGCAGTCCACCGTGCTCGCCTGGATGGTGCCCACACCGTGACCACCGCCGTCCCCGCCTCGTCCATCGCCCTGGTCGGCGGCGTCCCGGACGCCGTCGCCGAGGCGGTGGGTGAGCCGTCCCGCATCAAGACCAGGGCGATCGACAGGGTGGCCTACGCCAGCGACGCGTCGCACTTCCTGCTCACCCCGAACGCGGTCGTCGTGGCCGAGGACGCCGCCGAGGTCGCGCGCGTGCTGCGCGCCGCGAACGCGAGCGGATCGCGGGTGACCTTCCGCTCCGGCGGGACGAGCCTCTCGGGCCAGGCGTCGGGCGACGACCTGCTGGTCGACACGCGTCAGGGCTTCCGTCGCATCGAGGTGCTCGACGGCGGCGCCCGGGTGCGCGCGCAGCCCGGGGCGACGGTGCGGCAGGTCAACATGCGGCTGCTGCGCACCGGCCACCGGCTCGGGCCGGACCCGGCCAGCGAAGCCGCGTGCACCATCGGCGGCGTCGTGGCCGACAATTCCAGCGGCATGGCGTGCGGCATCACCGAGAACACCTACCGCACGCTCGAGTCGCTCGTGTTCGTGCTGCCCTCGGGCACGGTGGTTGACTCCGCCGCCCCCGACGCCGACGCGCGGCTCAAGGCGCAGGAGCCGGAACTGTTCGACGGTCTCGTGCGCCTGCAGCGACGCGTGCGCGAGAACCCCCAGTCGATGGCGATCATCGCCCGGCAGTTCTCGATGAAGAACACGATGGGCTACGGCGTCAACGCGTTCGTTGACTTCGACTCCCCGGTGCAGGTGCTCACGCATCTGCTCATCGGCAGCGAGGGCACGCTGGCCTTCATCGCGGAAGCCACCTACCGGACGGTGCCGATCCAGCCGAAGGCGGCGACGGCGCTCGCCGTGTTCGCCACGCTCGACGACGCCACCCGTGCGCTGCCCGATCTCGTCGCCACCGGCGCGGCGACGATCGAGCTGATGGATGCCACGAGCATCCGCGTCGGCCAGTCCTTCGCCGACGCTCCTGCGCAGATCCTCGGCTTCGACGTCGCCGCGGAGGCGGCGCTGCTCGTGGAGTACCAGGGCGCGACCGACGAGGCGGTCGCCGAGCTCACCGCCCGAGGTGCACGGGTGCTCGGCGAGGCTCCGCTGCGGGCCGCCGCCGCCTTCTCCGCCGACCCGATCGCCCGCGCCACCGCGTGGAAGCTGCGCAAGGGCCTGTACACCTCGGTGGCCGGTGCCCGTCCGAGCGGCACGACCGCGCTGCTCGAGGACATCGTCGTGCCGGTGCCCGCCCTCGCCGACACCTGCGAGTCGCTGCACGTGCTGTTCGAGCGCTACGGATACCGCGACAGCGTCATCTTCGGCCACGCCAAGGACGGCAACATCCACTTCATGCTCACCGACCGCTTCGCGGGCGACGCGGCGATGGGGCGCTTCGTGGGATTCACTGACGAGATGGTCGACCTCGTGCTGCAGGCGGGCGGCAACCTCAAGGCCGAGCACGGCACCGGGCGGGTCATGGCACCCTACGTGCGACGGCAGTACGGCGACGAGCTGTACGACGTGATGCGCGAACTCAAGCGCCTGTGCGACCCGGCCGGCATCCTCAACCCCGGCGTCATCATCGACGACGGCACCGACGCGCATCTGCGCGACATCAAGCTGCCGGAGCCGGTGGAGGCCGAGGTCGACCGCTGCGTCGAATGCGGGTACTGCGAGCCGGTGTGCCCGTCCAAGGACCTCACCCTCACTCCGCGCCAGCGCATCGTGGTGCGCCGCGGCATGGCGAGGGCCGAGGCCGCGGGCGATCATGCGCTCGTCCAGGCGCTGGAGCGCGACTACGACTATGAGGGCGGGCAGACGTGTGCCGTCGACGGCATGTGCGTGACGGCGTGCCCCGTGCTGATCAACACCGGGTCCCTCGTCAAACGGCTGCGGCGGGAGAACGCGAACCCCGTGCTCGCGGCGGGGTGGAAGGCCGCAGCCCAGGCCTGGGGGCCGGTGACGCGCATCGGTGCGGTCGCCCTCACCACCGCCGACGCCGTGCCGGCGGGCCTCGTCGGCGCGGCGACCCTCCTCGGTCGCGCGGTGCTCGGCACGGACACCGTGCCCGCTTACACGGATGACCTGCCCGCAGGCGGGGCGAAGCGCCGTGCGAAGGCCGGTTGCCAGGGCGGCGGCACCGGCGACCCCGTCGCGGTGTACCTGCCGGCCTGCGTCAACAGCATGTTCGGTCCCGCCGGCGACGGCATCGGGGTGACCGAGGCGTTCACCCGGCTGGTGGAGCGAGCGGGGATCCGCGTGCTCGTTCCCGAAGGGATCGAGTCGCTCTGCTGTTCCACGCCGTGGACGTCGAAGGGGTTCGCCGGCGGTCGTGACGTGATGGCCCAGCGGGTCGTCGACGCGGTGCGGGAGGCGTCCGGCGACGGCGAGCTCGTCGTCGTCAGTGACGGGGCGAGCTGCACCGAGGGCTTCGCGCACATCTTCGCCGACGCCGGGCTCGACTATCGCACCGAGGATGCCGTCGACTTCGTGGCCCGCCTCGTGCTGCCGGTGCTCGGCGCCGTGGCGCCGATCGTCGACTCGCTCGTGCTGCATCCGACGTGCTCGTCCACGCAGATGGGACTGAACCCGGCGCTGCAGGCGGTGGGCGCGGCGGTCGCCTCGACCGTGACCGTGCCCGACGCCTGGGGATGCTGCGGCTTCGCCGGCGACCGGGGGATGCTGCATCCCGAGCTCACCGCATCGGCGACCGCGGCCGAGGCGGCCGAGGTCGCCACGATCGACGCCGACGCGCACGCGTCGTGCAACCGCACGTGCGAGATCGGCATGACCCGCGCCACCGGCCGGGAGTACCGGCACGTGCTGGAGCTGCTGGAGCAGGCGACCCGGCCGCGCTGACGGCGCCCGCCGTCAGATGTTGGGCAGCTTCACCGTGCCGGTGTTGGAGTGCTCGCGCGGCATCCGGTCGCGGTCGTAGGTGATGTCGGTGAAGCCGTGCGGCACGGGCCGACCGTCCTCACCGAGGTTCACGAAGACGATCTTCTCGATCGTGAGGATGCGCTGGCGCGTGATCATGTTGCGCACCACGGCGCGCATGGTCAGTGACGTGCGCCCGAAGTGGGTGGCGGTCAGCCCCATCTCGACGAGGTCCCCCTGCACGGCGGACGCCTCGAAGTTGATCTCCGAGATGAACTTCGTGACCACGCGGTAGTTGCCGAGCTGGATGATGGCGTAGATCGCCGCCTCCTCGTCGATCCACCGCAGCAGGCTCCCGCCGAACAGCGTGCCGTTCGCATTGAGATCCTCGGGGCGCACCCACTTGCGCGTGTGGAAGTTCACGCCTTCCTCGGACCAGTACCAGGATGCTTCGGGCTTCTGCGTCATGCCGCCCACGGTACGCCTCGAGCCTGAGCGGGACGATGGAGCCGGTGCGTGGGCCTTCTGAGCGCAGGGTTTCGGTGGTAGACCGTACGCGTGAGCGCGTCCGCGGCGTCGATCGACCGGTCCGGGGTGGATCTGACCAGACGGCAGGTCTACACGATCTTCGGCGCCCTCCTCGCGGCGATGCTGCTGTCGGCACTCGATCAATCCGTCGTGAGCACGGCGCTGCCCACGATCGTCGGCGACCTGGGGGCGGCCCAGGGGGAGGGGTGGATCGTCACGGCGTACCTCCTCGCCATCGCCATCGTCATGCCCATCTACGGAAAGGTCGGCGACCTCTTCGGCCGTCGCACCCCGTTCCTCCTCGCCATCGCCCTGTTCATCGTCGGCTCGACGGGCTCTGCGCTCTCGGGGTCGTTCGAGGGCCTCATCACCTGGCGGTCGCTGCAGGGGCTGGGCGCCGGCGGGCTGGTGATCCTCTCGCAGGCGATCATCGCCGACATCGTCTCGCCTCGGGAGCGCGGCAAGTTCATGGGACCCATGGGGGCGGTGTTCGGCATCGCCACGGTGGCGGGCCCGCTGCTCGGCGGCTGGCTCACCTCGGGGCCGGGCTGGCGCTGGTGCTTCTGGCTCAATGTTCCGGTCGGCATCGCAGCCCTGCTCATCGCATGGTTCACCCTGCGGATTCCGGAGCACCGCAGGCAGCATCGGTTCGACCTCGCCGGGGCGGTGCTGCTGGCCGCGACGACGGCCGGCATCGTCTTCCTCACCAGCTGGACCTCGCTCACCCGCACCACCTCGTACGACTGGGCCAGCCCAGGGCTCCTGGCACTCCTGGCCGGGACGATCCTGGCATTCGCACTGTTCCTGGTGGTGGAGTCCAAGGCCTCCGACCCGCTCGTGCCGCTGGACATCTTCCGCAGCCGGACGTTCGCCGTCGCCGCGACGCTCTCGCTCATCCTCGGCGTGGCGATGTTCGCCGCGCTGACGTTCCTCCCGACGTTCCTCCAGATGGCCGAGGGCGCGAGCGCCACCGACTCGGGGCTGTTGATGCTGCCGATGACGGTCGGCCTCATGATCACCGCGCTGGCGTCGGGACTGCTGATCACCCGCACGGGCCGCTACAAGGTGTTCCCGATCGCGGGGTTCGGCATCGCGACGCTCGGGCTGCTGTGGCTCACCCAGCTCTCGGCCGACATGTCGATGGTGACCTTCGGCGCCATGATCTTCGTGCTGGGGTTCGGGCTCGGATTCGTGATGCAGACGCTCGTGATCGCCGCCCAGAACGCGGTGAACCCCGAGCGCATCGGCGTGGCCACCTCGACGAACAATTTCCTGCGCGAGATCGGCGCGGCGGTGGGCACCAGTCTGTTCTCCACCGCCTTCACCACGTCGCTGCGCGACGACCTCGAGCAGACGATCAGCCGGCTCCCCCGTTCGCAGGTGCCCTCGGGGTTCGGGGCCGAATCGCTCACCCCCTCCGCCGTGCAGCAGCTCCCTGCCGAGCTGCGCGACCGGGTCGTCGAGGCGTACGCCGATGCCCTCGCGACCTCGTTCTGGTACCTCCTTCCGCTCGGGGTGGCCGGGTTCGTGGTGGCGTTCTTCCTGAAGGAGCTCCGCCTGTCGGACAAGCCCGGCCTCGCCGCCCGAAGCGGAAGCTGACACCGTGTCGGTATCCGTCGTCCAAAACCCGGAAGCAGGAGTAGTGTGACCCGACGTGAACCAGGACACTGAGCGTTACCACCGCCTTCGCTGGTGGGGTCTGGCGGCCATCTCCGTCGCCGTCGCACTGATCATCATGGACTCGACGATCGTCTCGGTCGCGGTCCCGAGCATCGTCGAGTCGCTCGATCTCACCACCACCCAGATCCAATGGGTGCAGGAGGTGTACACGCTCGTCTTCGCCGCTCTGCTCATGGTGTGGGGCACGACGAGCGACCGCCTCGGCCGTCGCCGGCTGCTCGTCATCGGTGTCGTGGTCTTCGTCGCGTCGAGCATCCTCTGCGCCTTCGCCATCGACGGCACCTGGCTGATCGCCGCCCGCGCCCTGCAGGGCGTCGGCGGCTCGATGATCCTGCCGACCACCCTGGCCCTCCTCAACGCCACGTTCCGGGGCAAGGAGCGGGGCATCGCGTTCGCGGTCTGGGGTGCGACGATCGGGTCGATGGCCGCAGTGGGACCGGTGCTCGGCGGCTGGCTCACGAGCGCGTTCTCGTGGCACTGGGCGTTCTGGATCAACCTGCCGTTCGGCGTCGTGGTCATCATCGGCGTGATGCTCTGCATCCCCGAATCCCGCCAGCGCGACGCCGGCCGCTTCAGCGACTGGATCGCCGTGGGCACCTCGGTGCTCGGGTTCGGCCTGCTCGTGTTCGCCCTCATCGAAGGGCGCGCTTACGGGTGGTGGGAGGCGACGGACTCCGCACCGATCAGCCTCGGCGGATTCAGCGTGATCCCGGTGCTGTTCGTCCTCTCGATCCTCGTGCTCGCCGCCCTGGTGTGGCGGGAGCGCCGGCGTGTGGCCGCGAGCAAGTCGGTGCTGATCGACGTGTCCCTGTTCCGCATCGGCACGTTCGCGAACGGCAACATCACCGCCCTGACCGTCTCGCTCGGAGAGTTCGGCCTGATCCTCTCCCTGCCGCTGTGGTTCCAGTACGCCCGGGACATGAACGCCCTGGAGGCGGGCCTGGCCCTGCTGCCGCTCGCGGTCGGCTCGTTCCTCGCGAGCGGGTCGATCCAGTCGCTGTCCAAGCGCCTGTCGCCGGTGCAGATGGTGCGCCTGGGCGTGATCCTGGAGATCGTCTCGCTCGCCGCGCTCGCCCTGCTCATCCGCCCCGACTCGAACCTGTGGGTCACCGGCGTTCCGCTGTTCTTCTACGGCATGGGCGTCGGCTTCGCCACGGCGCAGCTGACGCAGCTCATCCTCATCGACGTGCCCGTGGAGAAGTCGGGACAGGCGTCGTCGGTGCAGTCCACTTCGCGTCAGGTGGGGTCCGCCCTCGGCATCGCGGTGCTCGGGACCGCGCTGTTCACGACGCTGCGCATCGGCACCGAGTCGCGCCTCAGCGACCAGATCGCGGCGGATCCGAAGGTGGGCGAACTGGTGGATGCCGTCTCGACGTCCGCCGGTGCTCTCATCGGCGAGCTCGGCAAGAACCCGGCCACGGCCGCGATCGCCGACGCGGCGCGAGACGCGCTGACGCAGGGCGTATCGGTGGCCGCGTGGGTCGCGGTGGCTGCGCTCTTCGTGGGTCTGCTCACGACGATCCCGCTCGGCCGGCGCGCCCGCGAGGAGGACGTCCCCGGGAAGGTCGGCGAGACGGCGGCGCCGGATGCCGCGTCGCACCGGCCCGGCGCGGCGGACTCCACGACGGCGGACGGCAGCGCCCCGTAGATCGACGCGCCTCGCTGCTGCGGCACCCGCGGCCGCCGCAGCGACGAGGCGATCGGCTTCACTCGGGCAGGAAGTTCTCCCGCGCCAGCGGGGCGATGTCGAGCTCGTCGGCATCCGCTCGCGTCACCCACCGCAGTTCGGCGATCTCGGCTGCGGCGCGCGGCTGCTGACCGCCGATGTCGGCGGCGAACACGTCGGCTACGACGAGGAAGCCCGGCTCGTTGGCCGCAGCGGCGGTGAAGACGCCGAGCGGGCGCAGGGCGTCGGGCGCGATGCGGATTCCGATCTCCTCGGCGAGCTCGCGACTGAGCGTCTCGCTCGCCGTCTCGCCGGGCTCGGGCTTGCCGCCCGGCTGCATGAACGCGGTCGTGCCGGTCTTCCGCACCACCAGCAGCCGCCCCTCGGCATCGACGATGACCGCCGCCGAGACGCGGATGCTGCGCGGCGGGGCATCCATCGCTGTCGTCACGCTGGCACGGTAACAGGTTTCGCCCATGCGGCCCGTCGTAGAATTCCTTGTGCCCGCTGCGATATCACCCACGTCCGACGTGACCTCGAGCGGGATCGATCCCGCCGACCTCGAGACCACCCTCCGGGTGCTGGCCGAGATGGACCGGGTGGATCAGAGTCACCCCGACTACATCGCCGTGCGCCAGGCGACGGCGGCCATGTTCAAGGCCGTCAAGAAGGTGCGCCGTCGTGAGATCCGCGACGCCGTGGCTCAGGCCGACCGCGCCGTGGTCGCCGCGACCGCCACCGGAGCCCCCGATCGCATCGATGACGAGACCCGAGGCATCCCGATCTCGACGACCACGACCGCCCCGACGGCCGGGACGCTGATCAAGCCCCGCGGCTGCTACATCTGCAAGCAGCCGTACACGATCGTCGACGCGTTCTACCACCAGCTGTGCCCTGCCTGCGCGGCGATGAGTCACGCCAAGCGCGACGCCCGCACCGACCTGACCGGCCGGCGGGCGCTGCTGACCGGCGGCCGCGCCAAGATCGGCATGTACATCGCGCTGCGACTGCTGCGCGACGGCGCGCACACCACGATCACCACACGCTTCCCGCGCGACGCGGTGCGCCGGTTCAGCAGCCTGCCCGACTCGGCCGAATGGCTGCACCGCCTGAAGATCGTCGGCATCGACCTGCGCGACCCCGCGCAGGTGATCGGCCTGGCCGACGACGTCGCGGCCGCCGGCCCCCTCGACATCCTCATCAACAACGCCACGCAGACCGTGCGGCGCTCGCCCGGCGCGTACCAGCCGCTGGTGGATGCCGAGCTGGCGCCCCTCCCCGACGGGCCGCTGCCGGAACTGATCACCTTCGGTCACACCAACGACCGGCATCCGCAGGCGCTGGAGCGCTCGGTGAGCGCGCACCCCATCCTCGCGGCCGCCGCCTCGCGCGCCGACGAGCTGACCGCGCAGGCGGCCGTCGTGTCGCGGGCCGAGGAGCTGACCGAGCAGGCCATGGCTGCGGGCTCGAGCTCGCTCGAGCGGCTCGCCGCCGGCACGGCGATCGACGCCGGCGGGCTCATCCCCGACCTCGACGGCATCAATTCGTGGACCCAGCGCGTCGAGCAGGTCGATCCGCTCGAGATGCTCGAGGTGCAGCTGGCCAACACCACGGCGCCGTTCCTGCTGGTGTCGAAGCTGCGGCCGTCCCTGGCGGCCAGTGCCGCGCGCCGCACCTACATCGTCAACGTCAGTGCCATGGAGGGTGTGTTCGGCCGGGGCTACAAGGGTCCGGGGCATCCCCACACCAACATGGCCAAGGCCGCGGTGAACATGCTCACGCGCACGAGCGCGCGGGAGATGTTCGAGAGCGACGGCATCCTCATGACCAGCGTCGACACCGGTTGGATCACCGACGAGCGGCCGCACCCCACCAAGGTGCGCCTCGCCGAAGAAGGCTTCCACGCGCCGCTCGACCTCGTCGACGGCGCGGCCCGCGTCTACGACCCGATCGTGCGCGGCGAGGCCGGCGAGGACCTGTTCGGGGTGTTCCTGAAGGATTACGCTCCCGGCTCATGGTGACCCTGCCCGAGCCCGGTCGGCGCGTCGCGGTGCGCTACCTGCTGCCGACCGGTCAGGCGACCGATGCGCTGGGCGAGCTGCTGAGCGCGGATGCCACGACGGTGGTCGTCGACGGCAAGCGCGGCGTGGAGCGCATTCCCCGCGGGGCGATCATCGCGGCGAAAGAGGTTCCGCCGCCGCCCCCGCCGCGGGTGCGGCGGAGGCTGGGGGACTGACGGGCTGAGGGCCGGCGGGGGCGTGCGCGGTGCGGGGGCGTCCGCGGGCTGGGGGACTGAAGGGGTGGGGCCGGCGTGGCCGCACGCAGGGCCGGCAGCCCGATCCGGCGGCTCGCCCGCTTGCGGTGCTGGCGTCGTCCGCCTGCCTGCTGCCGTCGTCCGCCTGCCTGCTGCGCGTCGTCCGCCTGCCTGCTGCGCGTCGCCCGCCTGCCTGCTGCGCGTCGCCCGGCCGCCTGCTGCGCGTCGCCCGGCCGCCTGCTGCGCGTCGCCCGCCCACCTGCTGCGGCCGCGCCTTCTGCACAGGTCGGGTACGGTCTGAGTTGTCCACAATAGTCATCTGACCGGGGAATTCCCTGCCTCAATGTCGGAGGGTGCGAGGAGAATCTCCTTATGCACACCTCCTCCGCCGCTCTTCCCGAGCCGACCCATGCGCGGTCGATGAGCGACGTGGTGGAAGGGCTCGAGGAGAACCGGCGGGCGATGGCGGCGCTCCATGCTCGCGAGCTGCAGCTGCTGGGGCGCGCCGGCGAGATCGCCGCGGCACAGACCGCACGCATCCCGGTGTCCGCGCAGCGGGAGCGCGAGCTGCCCCTACGGTCGATCGCCGCCGAAGTGGGGGCCGCGCTGCGGCGGTCCGATCGAGGGATGCAGGAGCGCATCCACCGCACGGCCGCGCTGCTGGTCGCGTTCCCGCTGGTCGTCGCTGCGCTGCGCGAGGGGCGCATCGACGCAGCGCACGTGCGCGTCATCGATGAGGCGGGGTCCCGCATCGTCGATCCCGAGGCTCGCACTCTGTTCGAGCAGGCGGCGCTGGTGGTGGCCGAGCGCGAGACGCCCGGCCGGGCGCGGCCGATCATCGCGATGCTGGCACAGCGCATCGACCCTGCGCCGCCGACCGAGCGGCACGTCGATGCCGCGCAGGGGCGGCGGGTGTGGGTGCGCGATCTCGACGACGGCATGGCCGAACTGGTGGCGCTGCTCCCCGCGGCGCTGGCGCACGGCATCCGCGACCGCATCGACCGGTACGCCCGGGCTCTCCGCGATGCGGCAGGCGGCGCGGCAGGCGGCGACGAGGGGCGTGGCAGCGATGCGGCTCACGATGCGACCGGGTGCGGCGGTCGTGGCGAGGCGGGCGCGGGAGAATTCGGCGGACGTGGCGAGGGTCGCGAACCCGGCGACGGCGGCGAGGCTGACCTCGGCGGCGCTGTCGACGCGCGCACGATCGATCAGCGTCGCGCCGATGTGCTGGCGGACCTGCTGCTCACCGGACACGCGACGGCCACGGCGTCCGATGCGACGAGGTGCGAGACCGAGGCGATCGTCGCGCACGTCCAGGTGACGGTTCCCGCGGCGACGCTGAATGGGGGCGACGGTGTCGCCCTCATCCCCGGCCACGGCTCGGTGGATCCGGCGACGGCCCGGCACCTCGCCGGCGGTGCGCCCTCGTGGGACCGGCTCTTCGTGGATGCCGGCACCGGCGCCGTGACCGCGAGCGATTGCTACCGACCGACGCAGGCGCAGCGGCGATATCTGCGGGCGCGCGACGAGCACTGTCGGTTCCCGGGGTGCCGCTCCGGTGTCTGGCGCTGCGACATCGACCACACGGTCGACTTCGCGCGCGGCGGCGCCACGGAGGTCTGCAATCTCGCGCACCTGTGCCGGCGACATCACAGTCTCAAGCACCACTCCGCGTGGACGGTGGTGCAGCGCGCAGGGGGAGCGCTGGAGTGGACCAGCCCGACGGGCAGGGTCTACCCCGACGTGCCGGCACGGGTGCTGGCATTCAGCGCGGCGGGTAGCGCGGGGGTGCCGCCGCCGTTCTAGCCCAGGCCCGTGAGGGCGTCCTCTGCGGTGGAGAAGAGGGTCACGGGGGGCGACGACGGCTGCGCAACGACCTGAGGGTCGGTGGCCAGGCGGGCGTGCGTCTCGACGTCGAAGCGTTCGTCGCCGTAGCGGAGCTTCTCGCGCTCGATCCCCTCGGCGCGGAAGCCGGCCGCGGTCGCGACCCGGCACGAAGCGGGGTTGTTCACGCGGTGCCCCAGTTCCAAGCGGTGCACTCCCTGCCCGAACGCCCAGTCGCACACCGCGAGAAGAGCGCTGGTCGCGTACCCCTTGCCCCGAGCGGGGGCGGCGAGCCAGTACGAGATCCATGCCGTCCCGTGCCGGAACTCGATGCCGGACGCGCCGACGTTGCCGACGGCGACGCCGTCGTCGACCAGCGCCCAGTTCTTCGTCCGCTCGTCGAAGCGCAGGTTCGCCTCGATGAAGGATGCCGCCGCTGCGGGATCCGATAGATCGCCGCCGTTGAACTGGATGGAGAGGTCCGGGTCGCGGTGCGCAGCACGGGCGAGCGCCGCGGCGTCTTCGCCGGTCCACGGACGCAGGAGCAGAGCCATGGCCTCCATCGTGCCGCACGGGACGACCCGGTGGCGACCTGCCCGCCGACGTGTCAGCTGTGCTGTCAGGCAGGCTGCAGAGCGGCGGCGACGGCGGCACCGGCCTTCCAGGTGAGGTATCCGCCGTCGAGGTTGCGGGCGGGACGTCCCAGCTGCGCGAGGATGCGCGCGGCGGTATGGCCGCGCTGACCCACCTGGCAGTGCACGATCAGTTCGCCGTCGGGCAGCGACGCGATGCTCTCGCGCAGCGCGTCGACGGGAATGTTGATGCTCCCCGGGATCCCGCCCGCGGAGAACTCCTGCGGTGAGCGCACGTCGATCAGGGTTGCTCCCGCGGCGAGCGCCGCCGGCAGCTCATGCCACTGCACCGAGTCGGTCACACCGGTCGCGAGGTTCTCCGCGACGTACCCCACCATGTTCAGCGGGTCCTTCGCCGACGCATACTGCGGCGCGTAGGCGAGCTCGAGGTGTGCCAGCTCGGCAGCGGGCAGTCCCGCGTGCATCGCGGTCGCGATGACGTCGATGCGCTTGTCCACGCCGTTCCCGCCGACGATCTGCGCGCCCAGGATCAGACCGGACAGGGGATCGACCATCACCTTCATCGCCATACGCTGCGCCCCGGGGTAGTACCCGGCGTGGTCGGTGGGGTGGGTGTGGATCGCCCGGTGCTCACGGCCCGCGGCGATCAGGCGCTGCTCGCTCCAGCCCACCATCGCCACCGTCACGTCGAACAGGCCGATGATGGCCGTCCCGAGCGCGGGGCCGGCAAGCCGGGGAGCGGCATCCAGTCGGCCGTTGTCCCACGCGATGACGTCCGCCGCCGCACGCCCGTGGCGGTTCGCCAGCCCGGCCATCGTGACCAGGGTGGCTTCGCCCGAGACGGCATCCGTCTTCTCGGCGGCATCGCCGACGGCGAAGATCCGCGGGTCGTCGGTGCGCTGATGCCCGTCCACGACGACCCCTCCCGTGGCACCGATGCGCAGGCCGGCCGCCCGGGCCAGGCCTGCCGCGGGGGCGACGCCACGCGCATCCACCACGAGGTCGGCCGTGACGACGGTGCCGTCGGACAGATGCACGCCGGCCGCGTCGATCGCGTCGACGGTGGTGCTCGTGCGCACATCCACACCGTGAGCCACCAGCGTGTCCATCACCGCGGCCGCCATCTCGGGGTCGAGCGGCGACATCGGGCGCGTGCCCTGCTGCACGAGCGTGACCGCCAGGCCTCTGTGCACCAGGTTCTCGGTCGCCTCCAAGCCGATGAAGCCCGCGCCCATGACGACGGCGCGACCCTGCTCTTCGCCGCGAGCCGCGAGCACGGCCGTGATCCGATCGACGTCATCGATCGTCCGCAGCGTCACCACGGGCGCGGCGTCCGGCGCGGCGTCCACGTGCATGCGCGGCGCGGCACCGGTCGCCAGGATCAGGTGGTCGTACGCCGCGACGACCGTCTCCCCGCTGGCGATCTCACGTGCCGTGACGGTGCGTGCGTCACGGTCGATGGCGACGACCTCGTGGCCCACCCGCACGTCCAGGTCGAAGCGCGCGCGCAGTGACTGCGGAGTCTGCAGAAGCAGCGAATCACGGTCGGCGATCACCCCGCCCACGTAGTACGGCAGCCCGCAGTTGGCGAAGCTCACGTACCGACCCTGCTCGAGCACGGTGATCTGAGCCGTCTCATCCAAGCGGCGCAGGCGGGTGGCGGCGGACATGCCGGCGGCCACGCCGCCGACGATCACGACCCGCGGTCCCGTGGCGGATGCAGTGCGGCTGGGGGATGACGTCATCGCGTACTCACTTTCCTTCGGGGCAAGATACCCCCAGGGGTATCCTGCCGCCGGTCGTCCCGGATGGCAAATCGGGCGTGCACGCCCGACGCCGAGCGGGGCTATGGACGGCGGGGGTGCCGCCGGGGAGACTCGGTTTCCACGCCGGCGCGCAGGAGCGCAGCGGTCGGGAGCCCAGCACCGGGAGGTTACGCCATGAAGATCGAGCTTCGCGGAGTGAGCAAGGGGCGCAACGGCGAAGCCCTGCCGCAGACCGACCTCTCGTTCGAGACGGGCCAGGCGGTCTTCGCCCGCGCCGAGACCGAGCAGCGCCCGACCGTGCTCGGTCTGCTGGCCTCCGGCCGGATGAAGCCGGACGAGGGCACCATCGAGATCGACGGCATGGCCGACGCCGCGGGCATGCGCCGGCGGATCGCCCTGGTGGATGCGCCCGACATCTCCGAACCCGCGCCGCGTGTCACGGTCGGCGCCGTGACGGCGGAGGAGCTCATGTTCGCAGGCGTGTCGTCCGGCCGCCGCACGGTGCATCGCTGGCTCAGTCACCATCATCTCGACCACCTCATGCGCCGCCCCATCGCCACGGTCGCCCCCCGCGCGCGGATGCACCTGCTCACCGAACTGGCGGTGCTGCGCGCCGACGTCGAGGCGCTCGTCGTCGTCGCCCCCGACCGTCACGGCGGCGACCCGCGCATCTGGTGGGACCAGGCACTCGCGCTCGCCGACCGGGGCTTCGGAATGCTCATGATCGCCGGGTACTCCTCGGCCAAGGTCATCGGGGCCATCACCGACGACACCGACCGCGAGGCCGGCGATCCCGGCGAGCCCGCCGTCGAGGATGCCCGCTCATGAGGGCCGCGCCGATCCCGGTGCCGCACCTCAAGGTGCCGCAGATGATCCTCGCCGAGCTGCGCCGGCTCGTGTCGACGAAGATGTCGGCGCTCGCGCTGTTCGCCCTCATCATCGTCCCCATCCTGTACGGGGGTCTGTACCTCTGGGCCAACCAGGACCCCTACGCGAAGTTCCCCGACGTCCCCGTCGCCCTCGTCGTGGAGGACGAGGGGGTCGCCGCCGAGGGGGACACCCCGGCCCGCAATATCGGCGACGAGGTCGCGAACGAACTCCTCAAGGGGCGCGACTTCGACTGGAGCCGCGTCTCCGCGGCCGAGGCCAGGGAAGGCCTGGAGCGCGACCGGTTCGACTTCGCCATCACGCTGCCGACGGATTTCACCGCCTCCCTCGAATCGGTCTCGGGAGATGATCCTCAACGCGCGAAGATCCTGCTGGAGACCTACGACGCCAACAGCTACCTCGCCAGCAACATCGCCTCGCAGGCGGTGGACCGCATCCGCGCGGCCGTAACCCAGCAGGTCAGTCGTGAGGCGGCCGCCACGCTGCTCGATTCGATCTCGACCATCCGCGGCAAGATCGTCGAGGCCGGCCAAGGTGCCGATCAGCTGGCCTCCGGCGCCGCGGAGCTGGCCGATGGCACGGTGCGCATCGCGGAGGGAGCAGTGAGCGCCGTCGACGGCACCGCGCAGCTGCAGGCCGGCGCCGCCCAACTGGCCGACGGTGCGGCCCAGGTGGCGGGCGGCGATGAACAGATCGCCGCGGCCGCCGACCGCGTCGGATCGGTGGTCGCGCAGCTGACCGCCGATCTGCCGCAGGCCCGCGCCGACATCACCGCCGAACTGGTCGCGCTCGGCCTCGACCCCCCCACCGTCGATGCCATCCTGTCGCGGCTCGACACCGTCGCCGACGGCATCCGCGTCGGCGACCAGCGCGTGCAGGAGGTCGTCGGCGAGATCGACGAGCTCTCCCGCGGCAGCGCGGAGGTGGCCAACGGTGCGGTGTCGCTGCGCGACGGGCTGGGCACGCTCGCCTCCGGCCTGCAGGAGCTGTCATCGGGGACGGCCACGCTGCGGGACGGCGCAGGCACGCTCTCCTCGGGCACGGTGGAGCTGCGCGACGCCCTCGTCAGCGGCGCGGGCGAGATCCCCGACAGCAGCGCCGACGTCCGCGCCGCGCAGGCGCGCATCATCGCCGACCCCATCACGATCGACACGACGGCGGCTGCAGAGGCCGCGAACTACGGTGCCGGGCTCGCGCCGTTCTTCGGCGCGCTCGCCGGCTGGATCGGCATCTACGCGCTGTTCCTCATCGTCCGGCCCATCTCCCGCCGCGCCGTCACGGCGCTGCACTCGCCCATCCGGATCACGCTCGCCGGCTGGCTGACGCCCGGACTCTTCGGGATGCTGCAGATGGCGCTGCTCTTCCTCGTGCTGGTCTACGCGCTCGGGTTCCCGATGGTCTATCCGCTCGGCACGCTCGGCATCATGCTGCTGGCGACCCTGACGTACACCGCGATCATCCTCGCGCTCAACGTGTGGTGGGGGGAGGTGGGCCAATTCCTGGGACTCGTGCTGATGGTGCTGCAGCTCGTCAGCGCCGGCGGCACCTTCCCCTGGCAGACGCTCCCCGGCCCTCTCGCCGCGCTGCACCAGGTGCTGCCGATGAGCTTCGTCGTCGACGGCATGCGGCAGTTCATGTACGGCGGCGACCTCAGTCGCACCATTCTGGATGCCGCGGTACTCCTGGCCTGGCTCGTCGCCGGGTTCGTGATCGCCGCCATCGGCGTGACCCGGCAGACGCACTTCCGGGCGCTGCGCGATCTGGAGCCCAGCATCCTGGGCTGAGCTAGCGTGGCACCGTGGGTGCCGGCGCTGCCGGCCGCAGCCGGTGCGAGGGAGGACCGCGGATGTCGAGTGCCGTGATCGTGGATGTGGTGCGCACGCCGTCGGGGCGCGGCAAGCCGGGAGGGGCGCTCAGCGGCGTCCACCCCGTGGATCTCACCGCCGGGGTGCTGACAGCCCTGCTCGAGCGCAACGGCCTGGAATCCCGCCAGATCGACGACGTGCTGCTGGGCTGCGTCAGCCAGGTGGGGGAGCAGTCGGGCAACATCGCACGCCAGGCGGTGCTCGCCGCCGGCTTCGACGAGACCGTGCCGGCCGCCACCATCGACCGCCAGTGCGGCTCCAGCCAGCAGGCGGCCCATTTCGCGGCACAGGGTGTCATCGCCGGCGCGTACGACATCGTCATCGCGGGCGGGGTGGAGTCGATGAGCCGCGTGCCGTTGGGGACCGCGGCTTCGGGCGCTTCGGCGTTCTCGCCCCGTCTGCGTGAGCGCTACCCCGACGGGCTCGTGAACCAGGGGGTCTCGGCGGAGCTCATCGCCGCGCGATGGAACCTCGGCCGCGACGATCTCGATCGCTTCGCCGTGGCATCCCACGAGCGCGCCGCCCGCGCCGCGGCGGAGGGGCGCTTCGCGTCGCAGCTCGTCGCGGTGGGAGACGTCGCGACCGACGAGACGGTGCGTCCGGGCACCACGGCCGACGCGCTGGCCGGTCTGGCTCCGGCGTTCCGCACCGACGCCGCCGCCGCGCGTTTCCCCGAGCTGGACTGGCGCATCACCCCCGGCAACTCGTCCCCCCTCACCGACGGCGCGTCGGCAGCCCTCATCATGAGCGAGCAGACGGCCGCCGCGCTCGGGCTCACCCCCCGCGCACGCTTCCATTCCTTTGCCGTCGTCGGCGACGATCCGCTGATGATGCTCACCGGTCCCATCCCGGCGACGGCGCGCATTCTGGAACGCAGCGGCCTCGGCATGGACGACCTCGACGTGTACGAGGTCAACGAGGCCTTCGCCTCGGTGCCGCTGGCGTGGGCGGCCGAGACCGGGGCCGACCCCGCCAAGCTCAACCCGTGGGGCGGCGCCATTGCCCTCGGCCATGCGCTGGGCTCATCCGGCACGCGACTGCTCGGCACGATGCTCGCCCACCTTGAGGCGACCGGCGGCCGATACGGGCTGCAGACGATGTGCGAGGGCGGCGGCATGGCCAACGCCACGATCATCGAGCGCCTCTGACCGCAGCGGCGCCGCGCGCCGCGTAGGCTCGATCGTTATGGCCGCAGGCGCAGTGATCCACACCTTCACGGTGCAGTTGGCCGACGTCGACCGCGGGGTCTACGACGAGCTGGCCCTGCGCGTCGCGCGGCATCCGTCCGAGACCGACGCGTTCATGGTCACGCGCCTGCTGGCGTACTGCCTCGAGTACGAGGAGGGCATCGCGTTCAGCGAGGGCATCGCGGCCACCGACGAGCCCGCCGTGCTCGTGCGCGACCTCACCGGCCGCGTCACCGCGTGGATCGAGGTGGGCGCCCCGGATGCCGCGCGCCTGCACTACGGCAGCAAGCTCGCCGATCGCACCGCGGTGTACACCCACCGCGACCCCGAGAAGCTGCTCGCGCTGTGGACCGGCAAGCCCATCCACCGGCCGGAGTCGATCGGTCTGCACAGCTTCGACCCCGGGTTCGTCGACGCCGCCGCCGCTGTGATCGCGCGGCGCAACACCGCCACGCTGTCGGTCACCGAAGGTCAGGTGTACCTCGATCTGAACGGGGTGTCCCTCACCTCGCAGATCCACCGTCGCACGCTGGCGTAGCGCCGCTCACCAGCGGTTGTGGACGTCCTCCGCCCAGCCCTCGAGCCCGTCGACCGTGATCCACTCGCCCTCGTCGGTCTGCACCCGCCCCGTGAACGTGCCGAAGCACTGGTGGGTCGTCGAGCGGATGACGAGCAGGTTCGTGCGCGCATACCGGTCGTAGAAGGGCGTGAACTCCAGCTCGATGCGCGCCGTGCGCATGCGCCACGGGGCCATCCAGTCGCTCGGATCGAACTCCCACTCCAGCGCGGTCGGGATCTTGTGCACCCGGCCGTCGACGGTGAGCACGGTGTGCGAGAGTCCGTGACGCAGACCCCGCGGGCCCCCGCCGCCGAGGTTGATGCCGATGCGCCGACCGCCGACGGCGCCGACGGCCGCGCCCCAGTTCCAGTCGGTGCGATACGGCGGGCGGGAGCGGGCGTGGTCGAGCACGGCGAATCCCTCGACGCCGTGCGTGACGCCGTCCACGGTGAGGAGGCCCTGCACCGGCCGGTCGACGTCCTTCACCGTGTAGTCCACGAGCCGGTCGCTGTGCGGCGAGGCGATGCCCATCGCCTCGTGGCCGGGCAGGGCGCGCGCCAGCAGGTCCACCCGCACGCGGTCGCTCTGCGCCCGCAATCGCGTGCCGCCCTTGGTCTCCTCGAAGCGCAGGGTGAGCCGCCGCCCGCGTGAGGTGTTCGGGCCGCCGCCGTGGGTGCCCGCCATGCGCACGCCGCGACCGAGCGGAGAGATCTCGAAGCGGTTGACCGCGGTGCCGGTCTCCCTGTCGAGGACCCAGAGCTGCCGCACGTTGGCGAAATCGAGCGCCGCGATGGTCATGGCCACCACGTGCGTCGGCGTCATCACGCCCCAGTACTCCCAGCGCTTGTTGCGACCCCAGCCGTACCAGCCCCGCCCGATGCGGTCGGTGTCGTGCAGCTGCCGGCGGGTCCAGCCGATGGATGCCGGATCCAGCCGTCCGCGCCGGTCCACCAGCGCGACGGGTGAGGTGATCTCCCGGCCCGTCATCGGACGCTCCGGATCGGCAGCACCGACAGTGCGCCGGCCACGGCGCAGACGATGCCTGCGGTGAAGACGGCGGTGTAGCTGCCGGTCAGGGAGATGAGCGCCCACACCACCACCGGCGTCAGCGCCTGCGGCAGGGTCGTCGCGATGTTCAGGATGCCGAGGTCCTTGGCCGCCGCCTGGGCGGTGGGGAGCACCTCGGTCATGAGAGCGGCGTCCACGCTCAGGTAGATGCCGTAGCCCAGCCCGAAGACGGCGGCCAGGGCGAACATGCCCGCGACCGTGGGCGACAGCAGCGGGATGACGAGGGCCGACCCCATGATGAGCGACGCGATGATCACGAAGACCTTGCGGCGTGCCAGGCGGTCGCTGAGCTTGCCGACAGCGAACGCCGTCGCCAACGCCCCCACCAGCATCACCGCGGTGAGGGGCGTGCTCAGAGCGGTGGACGCCTCGTCCGAGACGCCGATGTAGTCGCGCAGGATGTAGAGCAGATACGACTGCACGCTCTGGTAGGCCAGGATCAGCAGGAAGCGCCCGGCGAAGGCCCACCAGAAGTCGGGATAGGAGCGCGGGTCGACCCAGAAGCTCGAGAAGAACGCCTTCCACCGGAAGGGCGCCACCTCCATGTCCCGCGAGGAGAAATCGCGGTTGAAGACCGTGAACAGCAGCGCGGCGATGAGGATCATGCCGCCGAAGGTGGCGTAGCCGACGCCGAGGCTGTTGATGAAGATCCCCGCCCCGGCGACGCCCAGACCCATGCCGAGGAACGTCCCCATCGCGAGCACTCCGGATGCCGCGCCGAAGCGCTCCCGGGCGATACGGTCCGGCACGATCGCGGCCTGGGCTGTGGCCAGGGCGTTCAGCGCCAGCATGACGAGCACCCAATACACCCCCAGGGTCCACAGGTCGGCGGCGCCGGAGAGCAGCACCATCATGATCGCCGCGGTGGCCGCGCTGATGACCATCCACGGCGCCCGTCGCCCGAACCGGCTGCGTGTACGGTCCGAGAATGCGCCGATGAGCGGGTGGATGATGATCGCGCCGATCGATGACGCCGTCATCACCAGAGCGAGGTTGCCGACCTTGTTCGCAGGATCGATCTGCTGCACCTGGTCTGGGATGAAGATCACCATGAACCCCGCATAGCAGGTCAGCAGCGCCGCGTTCATCACGAACATCCACGTGAGGAGGCGGCGGTCCGTCGTGCGCGGCAGGGCGGGGGAGAGCGTGCTCACAGTGCTCCTTCTGCGCGGCGACTCTGCCGCGCTGCGAACTCACGCGCCGGTCGGGTCGCCGGCGCGTGAGCATCACTGTAGTGGCCCCGCCCGCGCCGGTGTGAGCAGCCCGTCGATGATCGTGTCGACGGCATTCGCCCGACGTCGCGCGCCTCTGCGGGCGGGCCCGACTCAGCGGCGCGCGTGCTTCCTGCCGGTGACCACCGGGAGCACGCCCGTGACGGTGCGCTCGTCCTCCCAGCAGGAGATGCCCGTCACGTCGGGGAGACGGTCGCGCGTGAAGACCGGATTCCGGCCTTCGCGGCGCTGCCTGGTGTAGTCCTTCAGCAGCCGGAAGACGAGCCCGGAGAGCAGGGCGATCGCCACCAGGTTCACCAGGGCCATGAGGCCCATGATCCCGTCGGCCGTGTTCCAGATGAGGTCGGCCGACGCGATGGAGCCGAGGAAGACCACCAGCACGACCAGCACGCGGTAGGTCAGCAGGAAGCGCCGCTGCGGCGAGATGAACTCGATGTTCGACTCGCCGTAGTAGTAGTTGCCGAGGATCGAGCTGAACGCCAGCAGGAAGATGATGATGCTGAGCAGGACGTTCGACCAGGGGCCGAGCGTTCCCACGACGGCGCTCTGCGTCAGCCCGATGCCGCGGCCGGCGCCGGCGAGGTCGGGCGTCGAGACGAGGATGATGAACGCCGTGATCGAGCACACCAGCAGCGTGTCGAAGTACACGCCGAGGGTCTGCACCAGGCCCTGCTTGACGGGGTGGGTCACCGCCGCCGTCGCGCTGGCGTTCGGCACCGAGCCGAGCCCGGCCTCGTTGGAGAACATCCCGCGCTTGACGCCGTTCATGATGATGACGCCGAGCGTGGCCGCCGCCACTTCGTTGAACCCGAACGCCTGGGTGTAGATCGACAGGAACGCCTCGGGGAGTCGCTCGATGTTCAGGGCGACGATCACCAGGCCCAGCAGCAGGTAGGCGAGGGCCATCGCCGGCACGACGGCCTCGGTGACGTGCGCGATGCGGCGCAGCCCGCCGAACACGACGAGGCCGGTGAGGGCGGCCAGCGCCGCGCCGACCACCCACGGCACCCACGAGACATCGCCGCCGAAGCTCGACGACACGGTGGCGCTGATCGTGTTCGCCTGCAGCGAGCTGAAGGCGAAGGGGAAGCAGACGATGAGGATGACGGCGAAGACGATCCCCATCCACCGCGCCTTGAGGCCGTACTGCATGTAGTAGGCGGGGCCGCCGCGGAAACCGTCGGCATCGCGCACTTTGAACAGCTGGCCGAGGGTGGACTCCACGAAGCTCGACGCGCCCCCGATGAACGCCATCGTCCACATCCAGAACACCGCGCCGGGACCGCCGATGGCGATGGCGGTGCCGACCCCGGCGATGTTGCCGACCCCCACGCGGGATGCCGCGGAGAGCGTGAACGCCTGGAACGCCGACACCGACTGCGGGGTGCCGTCCTCGGAGCGTGGCGTCCGGTCCCCGAGGGTGCGGAACATCTCCGGGATGAGCCGCAGCTGCACGACGCCCGAGCGCACGGTGAAGTAGATGCCGAGCACCGCCAGGATGGGGAGCACTGCCCACGTCCACAGTGAATCGCCTGCGACGAGGACGGCATTGTTCACGGCATCCATGCCGACAGTATCGTTCGGGTGGCCCGGGGTTGCGAGCGGGTGTGCCATATGATGCCGTCGTGGCCAATCCCGACGCTCCGACGGCTCACTACTGGTACGGCGATGGTGAAGACGACCGTCGCCGCCGTGCGGTGGACGTGCTCCAGGCCTTCCGGCTCTACCGCGCGGCCGAACTGGCCATGCGCCGCCGTACCCGCGAGGCCATGGCGATGGGGGAGAACGAGCTGCTGGTGCTGCGCTACCTGCTCAAGGCGCAGGGCGAGGGCCGCATGGTCTCGCCGTCCGAGCTCGCTCGCTACCTCGCGGTGTCCACCGCGTCGACGACCGCCATCATCGATCGCCTCGAGAAGTCCGGCCACATCGTGCGCCGCCCTCACCCGACCGATCGGCGCAGCATCCACGTCATCGCCACGGACAAGTCCGATCAGGAGGTGCGGGACACCCTCGGTGCGATGCACGCGCGCATGATGGCGGCGGTCCAGGACATGACCCCCGAGGACAGCCGCGTCGTCATCGATTGCCTCAACCGCCTGCAGGACGCCGTCGACCAGGTCGACGCCCACGAATAGGTCCATTCGGACTAGTTACTCGCCCGCCGAGTTACCCGCAGGATTGACAGTCGCCCGACGCGGGATCTGCGTGGAAACATGGGGGTGTGAACGACCTGGAATCCGCCCCCGCAGACGGCGCCTTCCCCCATGTCGAGGGCTTGGCGGTCGTCACTTTCGCTGCCGCAGCCGCCCGGCTCGCCGGCGAATTCCCCGGCATCCCGGCCGCGCGCATCGAGGCGCTGCTGGTGCGCGAGTGGGAGGCGTTCTGCGCCGGCCGGCCCCTCGTCATCCCCGCCGCTGTGGAAGACGGCGCCCGCGAGATGCTCGGCGACGCCGGGTGATCATCGCTCTCGCTTTTTGCTAGATAAACTAGTAATCTCGCCGATAAGCCACTCTGGCCGCACGGGGGAGAGATTCGCATGGGTGATCTTTATTACGGAATGAACGCGTCACCCATCCAGGTGCCCGATCGGCTGCTCGCCCACCTGAAGGTGGTCATCGCGACGAAGCTCCGCCGCGGCGAGAGCTTCACCCTCACGTGGCAGCACGCGGCGGACGAGCCCGCGGGCCGCAGCACGATCTGGATGCAGCCGGCGATCCCGATGCGCTTCGTCTTCGGCTCGCCCGAGCCCGAGACGCTCAACGCGGATGTCGTCCGCGACCTCGCCGCCGCGGCGAACTCCGCCAGCGGACTGACGGTGTCGCTGACGGACCGGATCCCCGACGCAGGCCCCGAGGACGGCCTGGTCGGGCGGTCACAGTCCGGAGCGCTACGCTGACCCCATGGGCCGATTCATCTACGACACCGTGGGCAACGCGGTGGAGATCGAGGACCGCACCCTCGCTCACCTGCGCATCGTCTTCATGAACAAGCTGCGCCGCGGCGAGCCGTTCATGTTCGATGTGGATGCCGGTCCCGGGGGAGATCGCCGCAGCTTCTGGATCCACCCCTCGGTGCCGCTGCAGTTCCTCTTCCACGGCAGCCGCGCGCCGCGCATCAACCGGGTCTGGGTCGAAGCGCTGATGCAGTCGGCCAGCGGCCCCAACGGACTCGCGGTGGTGCCGGAGCCCAAGGAGGACTCCCTCGTCGAAGAGGGCTGAAGCCCTCCGGCGGCGGCCTAGGCCGACGACTCGGCGTCGCGCTGCTGCGGGTCGAGGTGCTCCGCGACGAGCATGATGCCGCCGGACGAGTTCGCAGACCCGGCCAGCTCCTCGATCCACTCGCGGCTGAGCACCGCCGGCTCGGGGTCGTCGAAGACGAACCGCAGGGGGATGGAGGGATGCACCCAGATGGTGCTGCGTCCTTCAGGATCGCCTTCGGGATGCCGCCACGACACCGTGAAGCTCTCCCCACGCCGCAGCTTGGTCGCGATGACGACCTTCAGGTGTGCCAGCGCCCTGTCGTCGATGGTGATCGGCGTGCTCTCGCCGCCGTAGTACATGATGCCCACGGCCGTCACGTTACCGGCGCCCGGGGTTGCTCGCACCTGTCCGACGCTTTGTCAACACCTCGCCGCGGTCCCCTGCGGGGTGTGAGTGTGGGGGAGCAGGAGATGCGAGGAGGTGCCATTGTGCGTTACCCATCCGACGAGCCGAACCAGGCCGAGACGGACGCCGCTGAGGCGATCTTCGCCAGGCTCCCCGAGTTCGATGTGGTCGAGGGTGAACTCATGCCCCGCAGCGCACGCCCGGGCGGCGGTCGCGCTCAGCGGCGCTGAGCCCGCAACGCCACCACCGCATCCCAGAGGGCGTCCGCCGTGCGCCGCTTGCTCCCGGACGCCTCGGCGGCCACGTCGCCGGACGCGCCGATGATCGTCACCGCGTTCTCGTCGGATTCGAAGCCTCGGCGCCAGCCCACCTCGTTGAGCACCAGCAGATCGACCTGCTTGCGCTCGCGCTTGCGGCGCGCACGCTCCAGGCGCTCGGCGGGATCGCCGTGGGTCTCCGCAGCGAACGCGACGATCGTCTGACCCGGCCGGCGCGCCGCCGCCAGCTCGGCGACCACGTCGGGGTTCTCCACCAGGCGCACCGACAGTGTGCCGCCGCCCGCCTCCTTGGTGATCTTCCCCTCGGACACCTCCGCCGGGCGGTAGTCGGCGACCGCGGCGGCCATCACGACCACGTCGGCGCCGACGGCCGCCGCAGTCATCGCATCCCGCAGCTGCAGCGCCGTCTCCACCTGCTCGAGACGGATGCCGTCGTGCGCGCGGACTCCCGCCCTCACGTCGCCGTCGAGGTGCGCGGCGACGAGGGTGACCTCGGCGCCGCGCGCGGCGGCCGCGTATGCCAGCTGCACGCCCTGACGACCACTGGATCGGTTGCCGAGGTAGCGCACCGGGTCGAGCGGCTCCCGCGTGCCTCCCGCGCTGACGACCACGCGGAGTCCGTCGAGGTCGCCCGCGCCGCCGCCCTCGACGACACTGAGAGCGGCGGCGACGATCTCCTCCGGCTCGCTCATGCGGCCGGGCCCGGTGTCGCTGCCCGTGAGGCGGCCCGATGCCGGACCCACCACGTGCACGCCCCGCTCGCGCAGGAGGGCGATGTTGCTGACGGTGGCGGGGTGCTGCCACATCTCGGTGTGCATGGCCGGGGCGACGACGACCGGCGCCCGCGTGGCCAGCAGCGTCGTTCCGAGCAGGTCGTCTGCCAGGCCTACGGCCATCTTGGCGAGCGTATGAGCGGTCGCCGGTGCGATGATGACGAGGTCGGCGCGCTGGCCGAGGGCGACGTGACGCACCTGCGCGACGTCGTCGTGCACCGACGTCGTGACCGGATTGCGGCTGATGGCCTCCCACGTGGGAAGGCCGACGAACCGCAGCGCCGTCTCGGTCGGAATCACGTGCACGTCGTGACCGTTGAGGATGAGGAGGCGCACGAGATGCACCGTCTTGTAGGCGGCGATGCCGCCGGTCACGCCGACCACGATGAACACGGCTCGATTGTCGCACGTGGGCGCGTCGCGCCGGCCGGAGAGGGGAATGAGCGATGTGCACGGTGATCGTGCGGGTGCCAGAGGAAGCAGGCGCCCCGGTGCAGCTCATCGCGGTCCGCGACGAGGACCCCGGTCGGCCGTGGGATCCGCTGGGGCGGTGGTGGCCGCAGACTCATCCGGGCGTGGTCGGCGTGCGCGACCGGCGTGCGGGCGGGGCGTGGCTCGCTGCCGACCCGATGGCGCATCGCCTGGCGGTGGTGCTGAACCGCGCCGACCTCTCCGACCGCGGTGACGACGAGGTCACGACGCGTGGCCGGCTGGCCCTGGAGTCGGTCGCCGGGAACCCGCCCGCGCCGACCCCGACCGAACGCGGCTTCAACCTCGTCGAGGTGGATGCCGCCGGCGTGCGCGTCGTCTCGTGGGACGGGGTGCGCCGGCGGGAGCAGCGCCTGACGCCCGGCACCCACATGATCGCCCACGACGACGTCGACGACCCGAACACACCGCGCATCGCCGCGTGGCTGGACAGGTTCCGCGACGCCGCCGACGGCGCCGGGCCCGATGGCTTCGCGCCGTGGCTGGCCGTGCTCGACGCCTCCGCGGCGCTGGACCCGGAGGATGATCGCGCGATCATCCGCGACAACCGGCCGTTCGGCTACCCGACGCTGTCGCTGCTGCTGTGCACCGCGACGGTCGGCTCCGACGGGGTGGACGTGCGATACGGGGCGTTCGACCGCCCGGGGCACTGGCAGCGCGACGCGCTGGGCGTCAGCCGCTGAGGGAGGGGTCCCGCAGGAGCGGTTCGAAGGCGGCTTCCGCGGCGCCGACGAGCAGGCGGTCCTCGGCAAGCAGCGCGGGCCGGATCTGCAGGTCCTCTGCGCATGCCGGCATCGCCTGGGCGCGCACCAGCTGCAGCATGCCGTCGAGGTCGGATCCGGCGAGCGTCGCGAGGAATCCGCCCAGCACCACCACCGACGGGTTCAGCACGTTGACGGCGTTGGCCAGCGCCGTGGAGAGGATCCGGCGCTGTCGGGCGACCTCCTCGGTGACCGAGGGCGAGGTCGCGGTGCGCAGCGCGGCGGCGAGCGTCTGTTCGTCGGCGGCGGCGAGTCCGGTCACGGCGAGCAGCCGTGCACGGCTGACCTCGTCTTCGAGCACGCCCCGGCCGGCGCGGCGGTCGGTGACGGTGGCGATGCCGGGGCGGTTCTGCCCGAACTCGCCCGCGTAGCCGCCGGCGCCCGCCACCGGCATCCCCTGCACGATCAGTCCGCCGCCGATGCCGCTCGCGCCGCCGTTGAGGTAGACGAGGTCGTCGATGCCGCGTCCCGCACCGAAGAGGTGCTCGGCGACGGCGCCCAGGGACGCATCGTTGCCGACGGTCGTCGGCAATCCGGTGGCAGCGGCGACCAGCTCGGCCACCGGGGCATCGGTCCACCCCAGGTGGGGGGCGTTGCGCACGAGTCCGTCGCCGGCGCGCACGAGCCCGGGAACGGCGAGTCCCACGGCCGACAGGCGGGCGCCCGCGAGCTCGCCGGAGCGCCACGTCGCGACGCGATCCGCCAGCAGGCGTGCGATCTCGTCGGGGCCGGCGAGGTGGTCGAGCTCGATGCGCTCACGCAGGCGCACGGTGCGGTCCAGGCCGATCGCGGCGATCTCGAGCGCGTCGACCTCGGGGTTGGCGGCGACGGCGACGGTGTCGGCGGATGCCGCGACGACCGGCGACGGGCGTCCCACCCGGCCGACGGCGGCCGGTGCCTGCTCGACGGCGAGCCCTCGACGGCACAGCTCCGAGACGAGGTCGGCGATCGTCGAGCGGTTGAGTCCCGTCATCTCCGTGAGCGCCGCGCGCGAGTGCGGGCCGTCGTGGTGCACGAGGCGCAGCAGCCGTGACAGGTTGCGCTGGCGCACGCCGTCACCGGGCGTGTGGAGAAGGTCGCTCACCGCACCACTGTACTGACGCGCCGGTGGCGGCCCGCTCGGCTGCGGGGGCGACGTCGCCCGCGCTGGCGAGCACCCGCGCCGCTTGGCGGTGTCCTTCCGACAGCCGGCCCGCCGCGTCGGTGCCGGCGATCAGGGCGGCCAGCCACCCGGCGGCGAACGCGTCGCCGGCGCCGACCGCGTCGACGATCGTGGCCGGTCCCGCCGTCACCCGCACGGTACCGTCGGGGCCGTACTCGGAGGCGTCGGCGCCGGCGTCCTTCACGACGAGATGGCGCGGTCCCGACAGGTGCCGGGGGATGTCATCTGCGGCCACCCCCCACGTGGTCTGGGCTTCGTCCGCGCCGACGAACACGACGTCGCTCGCCCGGGCGAGGTGCCGCAGGGTGCCGGGGGTGGCAGGGCCTGCCAGCGCGGGGCGGTGGTTCACGTCGAAGCTCAAAAGTGCCTCGCCGAAGACGCGGTCTACGCACACGGCATGCAGGAACTGCGCGCCGGCCTCGGAGATCTGCGCCGTGATGCCCGACACGTGCACGATGCGCGGCGTCGCGGCCTGCGCCCAGCGGCGGGCCAGCGCGGCATCCATCGTGGAGCCGGCGGAGCCGCGTCGGTAGTAGAGCGGCCTGACCATGCCGTCGGGACCGGTGGCCTTGACGTAGAGCCCGGTGGGCAGCGGCCGGCGCTCGTGCAGCGAGATGTCCACATCGCGCGCGGCGAGGAAGCCCGCGACGACGTCGCCCAGCGGGTCGTCGCCGAGCAGCCCCGCCCAGGCGGCATCCACGCCGGCGCCGCGCAGCGCGACGGCTGTGTTCGACTCCGCCCCGCCCACCCCCAGCGTCAGCGCGGAGCCGGGCTGCAGCGGCTCGCCCGGCGAAGGGGCGAGCAGCGCCATCGTCTCGCCGAGGCACAGCACGTCGGGGCTCACCAGTCGTGCACCGTCCCGTCGGCGAGGCGGTTGTACGGCAGGTAGGCCTGCGCGTACGGGTACCTTCCGGCCTCGTCGACGTCGAGGTCGACACCCAGCCCCGGCTGGTCGCCGGGGTGCAGGAAGCCCTCGGCCCAGGTGAACGACTGCTGGAACACGGCATCGGTCTTGGCGCCGTGGCGCATGTACTCCTGGATGCCGAAGTTGTGGATCGACAGCCCCAGGTGCATCGCCGCGGCCATGCCGACGGGCGAGATGTCGGTGGGGCCGTGCATTCCCGACTTGATCTGGTACTGCGCGGCGTAGTCGAGCACCTTCTTCAGGTGCGAGATGCCCCCGGTGTGGGTGACGGCGCTGCGGACGTAGTCGATCAGCTGCTCGCGGATGATCTGCTGGTAGTCCCAGACCGTGTTGAAGATCTCGCCGATGGCCAGCGGTGTCGTGGTGTGCTGGCGCACCAGCCGCAGGGCCTCCTGGTTCTCCGCAGGGGTCACGTCCTCGAGCCAGAACAGGTCGTACGGCTCGACGGACTTGCCCAGCCGCGCGGCCTGGATGGGGGTGAGCCGGTGGTGGGAGTCGTGCAGCAGCGGGATCTCGGGCCCGAACTCGGCGCGCACCGCCTCGAAGACCGTGGGCACGTGGCGCAGGTAGGAGCGGCTGTCCCAGTCCTCCTCCGCCGGCTTCGCCCCCCGCTGGGCGGGCTCGTGGTCGTAGCGCACGCCGGTGTTGGCTTCGAAGGTGGCGTTGGACGCGATGCCGTAGATGGATTTCAGTCCCGGCACGCCCGTCTGGATGCGGATCGCGCGGTAGCCCTGAGCCTGGTGCTCGCGCACGCTGTCGAAGAGCTCCGGCAGATCGCGGCCCGATGCGTGCCCGTACGCCAGCAGCCCGGTGCGCGATGCCCCGCCCAGGAGTTGGTACACGGGCATGCCGGCGGCCTTGCCCTTGATGTCCCACAGCGCCATGTCGACGGCGGCGATCGCGGCCATCGTCACCGGACCGCGGCGCCAGTAGGCGCTGCGGTAGAGGAACTGCCAGGTGTCCTCGATGCGGTGGGCATCGCGCCCGAGCAGCAGCGGCACGACGTGGTCGCGCAGGTACGACACCACGGCGAGCTCCCGGCCGTTGAGGGTCGCGTCGCCCAGCCCCGTCAGCCCGTCGTCGGTCGTGAGCTTGAGGGTCACGAAGTTGCGGTCGGGGCTCGTGACGATGACCTCTGCGCGGTCGATCTTCATGTCGTTGTCTCCTTCGCGTCGAACGGTGCGGCCAGCGCCGCGGTGAGGGGGGCCGCCTCGGCCGGGGAGAGCCCCGACGTCAGCGCGGCGTGCAGCTGCGCGGCATCGGCGCCGGGCTCCAGTGCCCCGGAGCGGATGCCGCCGGCCCAGTCGGCCACGACCCCCAGCGCGCCGCGCGCCTCGCGCCCGGCGGCCCGCTCGGCCGCGATGACCGGCAGCACCCGCAGCCGCAGCTTCGTGGCCGTGTCGACGGCGATCTGCGCCAGGCGGTGCGCGATGCGCCCGTTCTCGAAGCGCTCGACGAGGGCCGGGCGGTACGCCGCCGGGTCGGCGGCGGGATCCACGACGCGCTCGGCGTCGTCCCAGAACCGCTCCAGGGCGTTCCGGCACACCGGGTCGGCCATCGCCGCCGCAACGGTGTCATGACCGCGCTGCAGCCCCCGGAACGCCAGAGCCAGGTGCCCGCCGTTGAGCAGCAGCAGCTTGCGCTGCTCGTACGGCTCGATCGCCGCGACGAACCGCGCGCCCGCCCGCTCCCACTCGGGGCGGCCGGCGGGGAAGTCGCCCGAGAGCACCCAGTCGGTGAAGGGCTCGGCCACCACGGCGGCGGTGTCCCGCCAGCCGGTGGCATCGGTCACCAGCTGCAGGTCGGCGTCGGTCGTGTGCGGCGTGATGCGGTCGACGCTCGTCGCGACGAACGACGCCGGCCACGCGGACGCGTCCCAGCCGCACGCCGCTGCGACGTCGGCGACGGCGCGGCGCAGGGTGCCGCCGTTGTCGGGGATGTTGTCGCACGACACCACCGCCACCGGACCCGCCGCCGCGCCGTGCCGACGGTGCAGCGCATCGGTCAGGCGGCCCACGGGCGTCTGGAGCGCCTGGACGTCGCCGCGCCGCAGGGTGGCGACGTCGGATGCCACCGCGGCGTCGGCGAGGTCCACCCGCCCGTGCGGGCCGAGGTGGTAGCCCGCCTCGGTGACGGTCAGGGTGATGATGGCCGTCCGAGGCGAGGTCGCCAGGGCGAGGAACCGGTCGTGGGCGGTCGCGGGATGGGCTTCGCACACGCTGTCGACCACGGTGAACCGGTCGCGGCGCGGGCCGCGCTCGACGAGGGTGAACAGGCCGTCCTGCGCCGTGAGGTGCTCGGCCACCCCGGGGGACCGGCCTGTGAACGCCGCGATCCCCCACGTGCGGGCGTCATCGACGCGGGCGGTGTACCAGGCCTGGTGGGCGCGGTGGAAGGCCCCCACGCCCATGTGCACGATGCGCGGCGAGGGGGAGGGGCGGCCGCCGCCGCGGCCGACGAGTGCCTCGCGCGTCAGCAGGGGCGTGGCGCTGGCGACCGTCACGCCGTCACCGTGGCGCCCAGGCGCTCGGCGAGCCACTGTGCCTGCCGCAGCCAGTGCGTGCCTTCGCCGCCCTCGTGCCCGTTCCAGGGATATGCGACGGTCTGCGCCCCCGCCGCCCAGTGGTTGGCCGCGGCGAACACGCCCGACGGCGGGGCGACGGTGTCGAGCAGGCCGGCGCCGAAGAGCGCGGGCGCGGTCGCGCGGGCGGCGAAGTTCACGCCGTCGAAGTAGGACAGGGTCGCGAACGTGCGCTCGGCCGCCGCGCGGTGCACCGACAGGTAGCGCGTGATCTCCGCATGCGGGTCGGCGTCGGTCAGCCTGATGACCCGCGGCAGGTCGCACAGGATGGGGGCCGTGGGCAGGGCGGCCACGAGGCCCTCGCTCAGCGCCGCCGCGGCGATCGCGATGGCTCCGCCCTGGCTGTTGCCGGTGACCGAGACGCGGTCGGGGTCGACTTCGGCCAGCGTGCGCACGGCATCCACCGCCCGCACCGCGTCGACGAAGACCCGGCGGTAGTAGTAGTCGTGCGGGTCGTCGATGCCGCGCGTCAGGAACCCGGCGCCCGACGGTCCCGCACCGTGCGGGTCGGGGGTGTCGCCGCCGGTGCCCCAGGTGGATCCCTGACCGCGGGTGTCGACGATGAGCTGCACGTGACCGGCCGCCGGCCAGTACAGCCGCTCGTGCGGGAGGCCCCGGCCTCGCCCGTAGCCGATGAACTCCACCATCGCCGGCAGCGGCGTCTCGGCGGTGCGGGGCACCACCAGCCACGCCCGCACCGGGTCGCCGTCGAACCCGGGGAAGGTCACGTCGTGCACGTCGACGAGGGTCAGCGGCGAGGGGGCGCGACGCCGCGTGACGGCGCCGCCGGCAGCGCGCGCGAGCGCGATCGACTCCCGCCAGAACGCATCGAAGTCGGCCGGCTCGCGGCGCTCGGGGAGGTAGGCCCGCAGCTGCTGCTCGGGGAGATCGAAACGCGCCATCGCGGTTTCCTTCCGTCGTCCGGGCCTCCCGTGCGAGGGAGGAGGTCACGTCCAGGACGATACAATGAAAACGTTGACATCGCCTCCGCCAGAGGTTACCGTCAACGTGTGCCGGGGGCTAGTCCAGCCTTTCGAAACCGTTTTTCACCCGGATGACCGTACGCGAAGGAGCGCATTGTCCGTCAACAACAGCGTCGTCGTCGCCGGCGCGATCGAGCTGAACTCCGAAGAGGAGGAACAGCGCGAACGCGGAGGCGGGGAGCCGACACGCACCCCCACGCATCGCGTCACGTGGCGCAAGGCGCTCAAGCGCGACTGGCGGCTGTACTCCCTGCTGCTTCTGCCGCTGCTCTTCCTGCTCATCTTCCGCTACCTCCCGATGGCGGGCAACGTCATCGCGTTCCGGCGTTTCCGCCCCGGTGGCAGCATGTTCGGCGACGAGTGGGTCGGCCTGCGCTACTTCGAGCTGTTCATCAGCGACCCGACGTTCTGGCGGGCCTTCTGGAACACGCTCATGCTCGGCGGACTGTCGCTCGTGATCGTCTTCCCTCTGCCGATCGTGCTGGCACTGATGTTCAACGAGCTGCGCTCGCGTCGGTTCAAGCGCATCGCCCAGTCGATCTCGTACCTGCCGCACTTCATGTCGATCGTCATCGTGGCGGGCATGGTGCTGCAGCTGACGGCGCTGCGCGGCTCGATCAACCAGGGCATCGAGGCGCTCGGCGGCGGCGCGATCCCGTTCATGCAGCTGCCGCAGTGGTTCCCCACCATCTACGTCACATCGGAGATCTGGCAGACGGTGGGCTGGGGCACCATCCTCTACCTCGCGGCGCTGACCACGATCGACCCGCAGCTGTACGAGGCGGCGCGCATCGACGGCGCCAGCCGGTGGCGACAGATCTGGCACGTGACCCTGCCCGGCATCCGGCCCACGATGATCGTGCTCCTGATCCTCAACATCGGCACGTTCATGGCCGTCGGGTTCGAGAAGATCCTGCTGCTGTACAACCCGCTGCTGTATCCGACCGCTGATGTGATCGCGACCTATCTGTACCGGGTCGGCATCATCTCGAGCAATTTCTCCTACGCCACCGCGATCGGCCTGTTCGAGGCCGTCATCGGACTGACGTTGATTCTGACCGCCAACGCGATCTCGCGCCGAGCAGTGGGGACGAGCCTGTGGTGACCTCGAGTGTCCGCACCATGCCCCGCCGGATGTCCGACCGGCTGTTCCGCCCCGCGGTGCAGGGCGGCATCAAGGACTCCCGCAGCTACACCGTGTTCCGCATGGTCAACGCGGGCCTGATCGTGGTGATCTGCTTCGTCACGCTCTACCCGTTCCTCAACGTCATCGCGCAGGCGTTCAGCTCGGAGGCGTACATCAACTCCGGCCAGGTGAACCTCATCCCGCGCGGATTCAACGTGACCACGTTCGGGTACGTCATGGGCGACCCGATGTTCTGGCGCAACTACGGCAACACCGTGCTGTACACCGTGGTGGCCACCGTCATCGCGATGATCCTCACCACGACGTTCGCGTACGCGCTGTCGAAGCGGAACCTCAAGGGCCGGTCGTTCTTCATCGGCGTGGCCGTGTTCACGATGTTCTTCAACGGCGGGCTGATCCCGAACTACATCCTCATCAACACCCTCGGGTTCAAGAACACGCTGTGGGCGATCGTCATCCCCAATGCCATCAGCGTCTTCAACCTGCTCGTGATGAAGGCGTTCTTCGAGAACTTCCCCGAGGACCTCGAGGAGGCCGCCGCCATCGATGGCCTGAACACGTACGGCATCCTCTGGAAGATCGTGCTGCCGCTGAGCAAGGCGGTGATCGCGACCATGGTGCTGTTCTACGCGGTCTCGTTCTGGAACCAGTGGTTCACCGCCTTCCTCTATATGGACAGGGCGGAGCTGTATCCGGTCACGGTGTACCTGCGCAACATGCTCGCCGCGGCCACCGGCACCGAGGCGCTCGGCACGGGAGGCACCGGCGAGGCCTCCCAGGTCGCATCGAACGTCAAGGCCGTGACCATGCTGCTGACCGTGCTGCCGATCGTCTGCCTCTATCCGTTCATCCAGAAGTACTTCGTCTCGGGCGTGATGCTCGGCTCCGTGAAGCAGTGACGCTTCGACCTCAGAAAGGGAAGACCATGACACAGCAGATCCGAGAGGCCACGCGGCGCCCCGTGCGACGCGGCGCCCTCTACGCGGGGGTGGTGATCGCCGCGAGCGCGCTCGTCCTGAGCGGATGCGACGCCGGTGGCGGCGGCGGGTCCGGCGACAGCGAGGGCGACTTCGACTTCACCGGTAAGGACGTCGGCGCCATGTCGGACTACGGCGTGGGCGACACCTTCTCGGCCACCGAGCCGGTCGAGTTCGGGCTCTTCTACCGCGACCACCCGAACTACCCGCTCAAGGAGGACTGGCTGATCCTCCAGGAGCTGGAGGAGAAGCAGAGCGTCACGTTCGACATGGTCAGCGCGCCGCTGTCGGAGTGGGACCAGCGCAAGTCGCTCGTGATTGGCGCGGGCGACGCCCCCGAGATCATCTCGGTGACCTACCCGGGTCAGGAGGTCGCGTTCGTCTCGGGCGGTGCGATCCTGCCCGCCAGCGACTTCGTGCAGTACATGCCCCACTACATGGACAAGGTCGAGAAGTGGGACCTCGAGCCCGACCTCGACCAGATGCGCCAGGAGGACCGCAAGTACTACGTCTTCCCCGGGTTCCGTGAGGAGCCGCGCGCCGAGTATTCGTTCGCCGTGCGCTCGGACGTCTGGGAGGAGCTGGGCCTCAGCCTGGAGCCCGCGACCTTCGATGAGCTGCGCGACCAGCTGCGCACCGTCAAGGAGGCGTACCCGGACGTGTACCCCATGACCGACCGGTGGTCGGCCAACGGTCCGCTCGAGGCGACGCTGTCGTTCGTCTCGCCCAACTTCGGCACGTCCGCCGGCTGGGGCTTCGGCGAGGGTCTCACCTGGAACGGCGACGAGTTCGTCTACACCGGGGCGAGCGACGAGTACCGCGATCTCATCGAGTTCTACGCATCGCTGGTCGAAGAGGGTCTGCTGGACCCCGAGGCGGTCACGCAGGACGACGACCAGGCGGTGCAGAAGTTCGCCTCGGGCAACGCCATGTCGATCGCCACGAACGACCAGGAGATCGTGCGGTACCGCACAACGGTCGACGAGCTCGGCAGCGATGTGGAGATGACGCAGATCCGGGTGCCGGCCGGCCCCGCCGGTGACAACTTCCAGGCCGGGCAGCGCACGGTCGGCGGCTTCATGCTGTCGGCCAAGGCGGCCGAGAGCGAGAACTTCCTCGCCATGCTGCAGTTCCTCGACTGGCTGTACTACTCCGACGAGGGCCTCGAGTTCGCCAAGTGGGGCGTCGAGGGCGAGACCTACACGAAGGATGCCGACGGCACGCGGGTGCTCGCCGAGAACATCACCGCCATGGGTCTGAACCCCGAGGCGCCCGAGAACCTGCAGGCCGACTACGGCTTCTCCAACGGCGTCTGGACGCTCGTGCACGGCTCGACGGTGGAACTGGACCGTTCGATGCTGCGCCCCGAGGTCATCGACTTCGTCGAGGCGATGTCGACCAAGGAGGTGCTGGAGCTGCCCCCGCCCGCCCCGCTGAGCGAGGTCGAGCGCGAGCAGGTCTCGCTGTACCAGTCGGCGCTGAAGGACCACGTGTGGCAGAACACCGCCGCGTTCATCCTCGGGCAGCGCTCGCTGGACGAGTGGGACTCCTACGTCGCCGAGCTCGAGGGCATGAACATGCCGCAGTACCTCGAACTCGTCAACGGCGCCCAGCAGCGGTACGCCGACGCCAACTGATCCACCCGCAGACGGCCCCGCGCCCTCGACGGCGCGGGGCCGTCTGCGACCCGGCGCCTGAAGGAGCCCGGCATGACCCTGCCCGCTGTCGCCGGCATCCCCTACGGGGGCGACTACACCCCCGAGCAGTGGGCCGAGCAGGTGTGGGATGCCGACTATCGGGCGTTCGACCTCGCGGGGATCGACCTGCTGACGGTCGGCGTCTTCACCTGGGCGCTCACGCAGCCCGATGAGGACACCTACGACTTCTCGACCCTCACGCGCATCCTCGACCGCGCGCACGCCGAAGGCCGCCGGGTGTGCCTGGCCACCGGGACCGCCGCGGTGCCGCCGTGGCTCGCGCACCGGCATCCCGATGTCTGCCGCACCGATTTCGAGGGCAGGCGCCATGTGTACGGGGTGCGGCACAACGCGTGCCCCTCCTCGCCCGCCTATCGCCGGCTCGCGGCGGCCGTCGCCGGCCGCATCGCCGAGCGCTTCGCCGACCACCCGGCGGTCGTCGCCTGGCACATCAACAACGAGTACGGCGGCGTCTGCTACTGCGACCTGTGCGCGGTGGAGTTCCGGCAGTGGCTGCGCGATCGCCACGGGTCGCTGGAGCGCCTCAACGACGCCTGGAACACGACGTTCTGGTCGCACCGCTTCAGCGACTGGGATCAGGTCGTGCCGCCCAATGCGCTGTCGGAGCACTGGCGCGGGCCCGACCACACCGCGTTCCAGGGTGTCACCCTGGACTACCTGCGGTTCAACACCGACAACCTGCTGCGCACGTTCCGCGAGGAGAAGGACGCCATCCGCGCCCACTCGCCGCTGCCGGTCACGACCAACATGATGGCCATCTACCGCCAGCTGGATTACCACCGCTGGGCTCCGCACCTCGATTTCGCCTCGTGGGACAACTACCCCACCGACGGCTCGCCGGTCTCGCGCATGGCGCTCAGCCACGCGCTCATGCGGGGGCTCAAGGACGGTCAGCCCTTCTGGCTCATGGAGCAGACGCCCACGATGACGGCGACGCGCGACCACAACCCCGTCAAGCGCCCCGGCGTCATGCGCCTGTGGTCGTGGCAGGCCGTCGCGCACGGCGCCGATTCGGTGCTGTTCTTCCAGATGCGCCACAGCCGCGGGGCAGCGGAGAAGTATCACGGCGCCGTGCTGAACCACGCCGGGCGCACCGACACCCGCGCCTTCCGCGAGGTCGCCGGGCTCGGCGCCGAGCTGCGCCGGGTGGGGGACCGGCTGCAGAACGCCCGCACCCCGGCGCGTGTGGCGGTGCTGTTCGACTGGGACTCGTGGTGGGCGCTGGAGATGTCCGACGGCTACAGCCGCGCGGTGAAGTACGAGAAGCAGCTGGTGTCGTACCACGAGGCGCTGTGGCAGGCCGGGGCGATCGTGGACGTCGTCGGCGTGGGTGCGGACCTGTCCCGCTACGACGTGGTGGTCGCACCCTTCCTGCACCTGCTGAAGGGCGACATCGCCGCACGCGTCGACGACGTCGCCCGTCGAGGCGGCACCGTGCTGACCACGGTGATGTCGGGCCGTGTCGACGAGGACGACAACGCCTTCCTGGCCGACGTGCCCGGGCCCTTCGCCGCCACGTTCGGCGTGCGCGTGGACGAGACGGACTCCCTGCCCCCCGATGCGGCGAACCCCGTGGTGCTCTCCCTGCCCGGTCAGGAGCAGGCCACGGCGCAGGCACGGCTGGTGTTCGACCTCGTCATGCCGCAGGGCGCAGAGGTGGTGGGCCGGTACACGGAGGACTTCTACGCCGGCACGCCCGCGGTCACGCGCAACGCCCATGGCCGGGGAAGCGCCTGGTACGTCGGCGCCGTCCTCGACCAGGCCGGCGTCGACTGGGTCGTGCGCCGGGTGCTGGCCGAGCAGCAGGCGCTCGGCCCGTTCGCTGACGTCGCCGACCTCGAGCACACGACCCGCACCGTCGACGGGGCGAGGTACGAGTTCGTGCTGAACCACCGCGCCGGACCGGTGCGCGTGTCGTCGCCCTTCGCCGGCACCGACCTGCTGACCGGCCGACACATCGCCGTGGGCGACGACCTCGACCTGGCGGCGACCGACGTCGCCGTCATCGCGGTGTCGTGATGGCCGGCCGGCCGGGCAGGATGGAGGCGATGAGCACCCCTGCCGCTTCCCCCGACCCGCGCCGCAGCGCCCTGGCGGCCGCGACCGGCGCGCTCTACTGGCTGCTCGTCGTCGAGGGCTGCTTCCTGCTGGCCGCGCTGCCGGGCTTCGCCGGCATCCTGCTGCTGGAGCGCGCGGCCAGCAACATCCCGCTCTACGCCCTGTGCCTGCTGCCGGTGGCGCCGGCGTTCTCGGCGGCCATGGCGACGCTCGAGAGCCGCACACGCGCCGAGGACCTGTCGGTGTGGCCGCGGTACTGGCGCGCGTACGCCCGCAACGTCGTGGACGTGCTGTGGGTGTGGGTGCCCGCGCTGGCTGCCGCCACGGTGCTGGCCACGACGATCGCGTTCGGCGCAGCGGCCGACGTCGACGGCTTCTTCGTCGGTGCCGCGGTGGTCTTCCTCGTGCTCGTCGCGGTGTGGGCCTTCCACGCCCTGGTGATCGCGTCGCTGTTCCGCTTCCGCGCACGCGACGTCGCGCGGCTCGGGCTGTTCTACATCGCGGCGAAGCCCCTGGCGACGCTCGGGGTGCTGTCGTGCCTGGTGCTGGCGACGGCGGTGGTCGCGTTCGCCTCGGACGTCGTGCTGGCCGCGCTCGCATCCGCGTTCGCCGCCTTCGCGCTGGCGACCGAGCGCCGTGTCATCGCCGACGTGCGCGAGCGCTTCGTCGCTCCCTGACCCAGCGCGACGCGGACAGCAGCCGGAAGAGCGAGCGTACGCGCGCCCCCCGCAGCCGTCAACCTGTCGGTAAACGTTGTCGAAAACGTTTGACGACTCGGCGGGCGCTGGTTACGTTCGGACGACCTCGCGGGGTGACGCCTCGCACATCGGGACTCAAGGAAGAGGTCGCACGATGCAACATTCACCATTCCGTGCTCGCGCAGGCGACGGCGGCAGGCGACGCTCAGCGGGAGGCGTCGCTGCGGCGGCCGCGCTCGCGCTGGCGCTGACCGGGCTCGTCACGCCGGCGCAGGCAGCCGAGACGTACGACGTGGAGATCCGCGCCACCGGCGGCGGGGAGACCACGGGCGCCGGCACCTATGCCCCGGGCGAGACGGTGCAGCTCGGCGCCACGCCCGCCGACGGCAACGTCTGGGGTGGCTGGACGTCGGAGCAGCTCGACTGGCTCCGCGCGCGTCTGGACACGTTCACCATGCCGGCATCCGACGTCGTCATCGACACGTCGTTCCGGCCGCAGGCGCGTCCGTTGAAGGAGGTGTACGACGGTCTGTTCCAGATGGGCAACATCTGGTCCGGCCCCCAGACCTACGAGGCCGGGTCGCCGGCATCCGCGCGGATGGAGCGCGACTTCGAGGTGATCACGGCCGAGAACGCCATGAAGCCGGAGTCGCTGCTGCCCAACGCCAACATCGACGACACCACCGGCGCCTTCACGTTCAACTTCGGTCAGGCCGATCAGTTCGTCGATGAGACCATCGCCCGCGGATCCACCGTGCACGGCCACGTGCTGGTGTGGCACGGTCAGTCGCCGCCCAAGCTGAACTCCGGCACCACGGGAGGCACCCGCGAACTGGCGCGCGAGAACATGCGCCGCTACATCGAGGAGGTGCTCACGCACTTCAGTGGTCGGGTTCCCACGTGGGATGTCGTCAACGAGGCGTTCGTCGACGGGCTGGACTCCTTCGACCCGGCCACCCAGAGCTGGCAGGACTTCCTGCGCGGCGGCCCGAACGGCGGTCAGTCGAACTGGTACAAGGTCTACGCCGAGGGTGCCGACGCCGACGCGGGGGAGACCCCCGGCGACTTCATCTACGACGCGTTCGTGTTCGCGCGCCAGTACGGCCCCGAGGTCAACCTGCAGTACAACGACTTCAACATGTTCCAGTCGGCCGGCAAGGGTCGCGCCGCGATCGCCATGGCGAAGGACCTCAACGCCCGGTATGCCGCCGAGCACCCCGAGGACCCCCGCCTGCTGATCGAGACGATCGGCATGCAGTCGCACAACTACATCAGCCAGACGCCGGCCTTCGCCTGCGCAGACCGCACCCAGCTGGGCGGACTCGTCGACGAGGATGCCGAGGCCTGGCAGGCGGGCGCCTGCTCGAACGCGGCATCGGTGGAGGCCACGATCCAGCAGATCATCGACGCCGGGCTGCGGGTCGCGATCAGCGAACTCGACCTGTTCGTGTGGGAGGCCTGGAACGCGGAGCCCGAGACGTCGAACGCGGCGAACTACCGGGATCTGAACGACCCCGAGGTGCGCGAGCGCATCTCGCGGGGTGAGTTCACCTACTGGGTCGACAAGATCTCGCACCGTGCCGAGCTCGAGGAGATCCAGGCCCAGCGGTTCGCGGAGTACTTCTCCGTGTACACGAAGTACGCCGACGCGATCGACCGGGTCACCTTCTGGGGCCTGAACGACCAGCGCAGCTGGCGTGCGACGCACAACCCGTTGCTGCTCAACGGAGACTGGTCGGAGAAGCTGGCGATGTGGGCGGTGTCCGACCCGCAGGGCTGGTACGACCGCGATGCGGCCGACGGCGACGGGATCGTGGTCGAGGCCACCGTGCCCGAGGCCACCGAGCCCGGCACCCTCACGCTGACGGTCGCCGACCACGGCGACGCGGTCACGCTCGAGGAGGCGCGCAACGCCGGCGACCGGCTGCGGTTCACCGGACAGCTGCCGACGGTCACCGTCACCGACTCCCGCAACGACGAGCAGGCGCGCGACGGCGGGTGGTCGACCTCCGGCCAGTCGACCTCGCTCGTCTCCGGTGAGCGCACGCTGACCGCCGATCACCTCGGCTGGACGCCCAAGGTGCTCACCCCCCGCCCCGGCGTCACCGCCGGTGCATGGGTGGCGACCGCGCTGAGCGACGGGCCGGGCCTGGCCACCGCGCAGCGTCTGGCCTCCGCGAGCAGCGACGGCCGGTACGGGTCGACGCAGCTCAGCGCCGGCCTGGTGCTCGACGTGCCCGTCGGCACGGCTCCGGGCACCTACCGCGGCACCCTCACGGTGTCGCTGTTCCCGGTGGACTGACACCGGGGGACGCAGAAGGGGGTGGATGCCGGCCCGAAGGCATCCACCCCCTTTCGCGTGCTCAGTGGACCGTGCGTCCGGCTTCGTCGGGGATGCCGGACTTGCGCAGGAAGTACGTGTTGATCTGATCGCGCCACTCCACAGCGGAACGCAGCTGCTCGGCCATGCGCTCGCTCACCCGCGCGTGCAGATCGTCGTCGACGGCGCCGGCGAGCCCGCGCCACCGCTCCACCACCCGCTCGACCCGCTCGACGCCATCGAAGTGGGTGTCGTAGATGTGCTGGATCACCGTGCGGCCGCTGCGCAGCCGGTGCGTGTACGGCACGTGGTGGAAGAAGAGCACCAGCTCGTCGGGCACCGTCTCGAGAGACTCATACCTGCTCGCCCACGGCTCGGGGTATTGGCCGGCGAAGCCGGTGCCGGTCGCCACGGTGCGGTCCACGCCGATCCCGTCGCGGTCGGCGAAGTGGTATGTGCCCCAGGGCGAGTACTCGTAGCCGTCGACGGACGGGCCGTAGTGGCCCTGCGGGTTGACCATGAAGCAGACCCCCAGTGGAGCGGTGTGCGCCTCGTAGGTGAGCCACGACTCGTCGAGCACGTCGTGGATGCCGCGGCGCACCGCCGCGTCGTCGCCGAAGGTCAGGGCGATCCACTCGTCGAGGATGCCCTCGGCCGTCAGCGTCGAGTCCCATGCCAGGCGGCCATAGGCGTAGAGATTCGCCTGGGCGAGCGGATGACCGGTCCAGTACGCGTCGTCACCGACGTTGGCGACGGCGGCCATGCCGCCCCGGGCCAGCTGCGCGATGCGCGGCCCGTCGTCGCCGAAGGGGGCGAAGTCGAGGATCTCCCGCCATTGCGGGGCCAGGTACACCGCATGGCGCTGATGGCCGGTGTACTCCTGCGTGATCTGCAGCTCGAGGGTCACCCGGGTCTGCCGCATCGCCGGAATGACGGGGGACACCGGCTCGCGCGTCTGGAAATCCAGCGGTCCGTACTTCACCTGCAGCAGCACGTTGTCGTCGAACCTGCCGTCCAGCGGGGCGAAATGGTCGTGCGCGGCGCGGGCGCGGTCGGTCTTGCGGTCGCGCCAGTCCTGCCGGTGGTCGTACACGAAGGCGCGCCAGTGCACGAGTCCGCCGTGCGGGGCCAGAGCGCGGGCGAGCATGTTGGCCCCGTCGGCGTGGTCACGGCCGTACGCGAACGGACCGGGCTGGCCCTCCGAGTCGGCCTTGACGACGAATCCGCCGAAATCCGGGATCGCGCCGTACACCTCGGCCGCAGCCGCCGCCCACCACTGCTGCACGGCGGGATCGAGCGGGTCGGCACAGGGCATGCCGGAGAGCGTCATGGGCGCCGCGAAGCTGACCGACAGGTGCACGCGGATGCCCCACGGTCGCAGCGCCGCCGCGATGCGAGCCACGTCGGGCAGGCCGTCGGTGAGCAGCCGCGCCTCGCGGGCGTGCACGTTGACGTTGTTGATCGCGACGCGGTTGATGCCGATCGATGCGAGCAGCCGGCCGTACCGCTCCACGCGGGAGAGGTCCTCGCGCACCCGGCCGTCGGCGAAGAAGATCGACCCGCCGGCGTAGCCGCGCTCGACCTGGCCCATCACCGGATGCACCGCGACGTTGTCCCAGTGGTCGAGCATCCGCAGCTCCCGCTCGGGCTCGTGCCGTGCCACCACGGCGGGATCGCCGGGGGCGACCGCGTCGCGCAGCAGCTGGAACCAGCCGTAGAGCGCCCCAGCCCCGCCGCCGCAGGCCACCACGATGCGCTCGGGGTCGAGGCGCGAGATCGCGAAGCCCTCGTGCCCGAGGTCGGCGATGTCGTCGTCGAAGCCGTACCGGCCCGCGGCAGCCGATGCGGGGACGAAGGCGATCTCCGCCTCATCGGTGTCGACGGGGCGCAGCCCGTGAGCGGTGGCATCCGCCCGCACCGAATCGAGCAGTCGGTGCTCGCCCGCCAGGTGCAGGGTGCGTCCGCGCAGCGGCGTCTGCTGCGTCAGCCACATCGGGTGGACTCTCGTCATCGCCGTCTCCTTCATCCAGGTCACCAATCGTGCACGGTTCCGTCGACCAGCCGTGCTGCCGGAAGGTACGCCGGCGCGTAGGGGAAATGCTCAGCGGCATCGTCGTCGTACCCCACGCCCAGCCCCGGTGCGTCGCCGGGGTGCAGCGAGCCGTGCGCGAACCGGTAGGAGGTGCGGAACACCTCGCCGGCCAGCGGCTGGTGCTGCATGTACTCCTGGATGCCGAAGTTGTGGATCGCGAGGTCCAGGTGAAGCGCCGCGGCCATCCCCACGGGGGAGATGTCGGTCGGCCCGTGACTGCCGGACCTGATCTGGTACTGGGCGGCGAAGTCGAAGACGCGGCGCAGGCCCGTGATGCCGCCGGTGTGCGTGACCGACGCTCGCACGTAGTCGATCAGCTGCTCCTGGATGAGCACCCGCAGGTCCTCGAGGGAGTTCATCACCTCGCCGATCGCCAGAGGGGTGACGGTGCTGCGGCGCACGAGGCGCAGTGCCTCGGGGTTCTCGGCCGGAGTGCAGTCCTCCAGCCAGAACAGGTCGTAGGGCTCGAGGTCCCGGCCCAGGCGCGCAGCCTGGATCGGGGTCAGCCGGTGGTGCGCATCGTGCAGCAGCATGAGCTCGTCGCCGAACTGCTCCCTCGCCCAGGCGAACACGCCGGGGAGGAACCGCAGGTAACGGGCGGAATCCCAGCCCTCCTCGACGCTGATTCCGGCCCGCTTGGCCGGCTCGTATGCGTAGCGCCCGGGGGCGGCTGCGCCGCCGACGCCGTACATCGCCCCCATGCCGGGCACGGCCACCTGCAGCCGCACGGCCCGGTAGCCCTCCGCCAGGCGGCCGCGTACGGAGTCGCCCAGCTGCTCGAGATCGCCCCCGGAGGCGTGCGCGTACACGAGCACGCCGTCGCGCGACGCGCCGCCGAGCAGCTGGTACAGCGGCACCCCCGCCCGGCGGGCGGCGATGTCCCACAGGGCCATGTCGACCGCCGCGATCGCCGACATCGTCACCGGGCCGCGGCGCCAGTACGCGGAGCGGTACAGCAGCTGCCAGGTGTCCTCGATGCGCGAGGCGTCGATGCCGACCAGCAGCGGCGCGACGTGGTCGCGCAGGTACGACGCCACGGCGAGCTCCCGGCCGTTGAGCGTGGCGTCGCCGAGGCCGATCAGCCCGTCATCGGTCGTGATGCGCAGGGTGACGAAGTTGCGCGAGGGGCTGGCCACGAGCACCTCGACGAGTCGGATCGTCACGGCGGCGGTCATGCCGAGACCGCCGCGGGGCGGGGGTAGCTCTCCTGCGGCAGCCGGTAGGCCAGGTCGACCGCGGTCTCGAGTGCCTCGTCGAACTCGAGCCGGTGCTCGGCCACCAGGCGCGCGAGGAAGCCGGCATCCGCCCGTCGGGACAGGTCGTGCCGTGCCGGGATCGAGCAGAACGCCCGGGTGTCGTCGACGAATCCGCTCGTGTTGCGCAGTCCCGCGGTGTCGGTGGTCGCCTCGCGGAACCGCCGGATGGCGTCGGGGGTGTCCAGGAACCACCAGGGCGCCCCGAGACGCAGGGCGGGGTACACCCCGGCGAGCGGCGCCAGCTCGCGGGAGTAGACCGTCTCGTCGACCGTGAACACGATCATGCGGAAGCCGGGATGGTGCCCGAAGGCCTCGAGCAACGGCCGCAGCGCGCGCGTGAACTCTGTCGCGACCGGGATGTCGTAGCCGATGTCGGAGCCGTAGCGCGCCGCGACGCCGCGGTCGTGGTCGCGCACGACACCGGGATGCAGCTGCATCACGAGACCGTCGTCGGCGGCCATCTCGGCGGTCTGGAAGAGCATGTGCGCCGTGAAGGCGGCCGCAGCGGCGGGGTCGGAGTGCCCCCGGCGGGCGACGTCGAAGAGGATGCGCGCCTCGGCGGCGGGCAGAGGGGTGGTGTCGGCGCGCAGATGCCCGTGATCCGAGGCGCGGGCGCCGGCGCGGATGAAGGCGCGCCGGCGCTCGCGCAGCGCCAGCAGGAAGCCGTCGTAGTCATGCGCGTCGATGCCGCTGACCGCGCTCAGCTCGTCGAGCAGGGCGGGCCAGCCGGGGCGGGCGATCTCGAACAGCGGGTCCGGGCGGAAGGTCGGGATGACCCGCTCGCCCCACCCCTGCTCGCCGAGCCGGCGGTGCGCGTCGAGCGTCGAGACGGCGGAGTCGGTGGTGGCGAGCAGCTCGATGCCGAACCGCTCGAAGAGGGCGCGCGGGCGGAAGGCGGGCTCGGCGAGACGGTCGGCGAGGTGGTCGAACAGCGCGTCGGCGGTCTCCGGCGACGGCGACGCCGGGGCGTGGAACACCTCGGCGAGCACGTGCTCGAGCCAGAACCGCGTCGGGGTGCCCCTCAGCGCGCTCCACCCCGCGCAGAACCGGCGCCAGATGACGCGCGGGTCGCGCTCGCCGTCGTCGCCGACGCCGAGGTCGGCGACACTGCGCACGCCCGCATCGCGCACCGGTCCCGGGGAGGTCGCTTGGGACACCAGCATGCGCACGAGGTAGTGGTCGGGCGTCACCAGCAGCCGCGCGGGGTCGGGGAAAGCCTCGTCGTCGGCGAGCAGGGCGGCGTCGACGTGGCCGTGCATCGAGACGATCGGCAGCGCGCTCGTCTCGCCCAGGATGCGCCGCGCCACGGCGCGCACCTCCGGCTCGGCCGGCAGCGCGCGGTCGGCGTGCAGGGTCCAGGGGCGTTGGTCGACACCGATCGTGCTCGTCACCGTCATTGGTGCACTCCCTCGCTATGTAAACGTTATTATCGTAGCTGTTATGCGAAAGTGTCCATAGCGCCCGGCGGGGACCGGGCGCTTCGGCTGGATCGACACGAGGTGGCTCAGAGAATTGGTGACCGTACACGACGTCGCCGCCCGATCCGGCGTCTCGATCGCGACGGTGTCGCGCACCCTGCGCGAGCCGCACCGGGTCTCGGCCGACACCCGCGAGCGCGTGCTCGCCGCAGTCAGCGATCTCGGCTACCGGCCCAACCGCGCCGCCGCCAGTCTGCGCCGCGGCCGCACCGGGGTCATCGCCCTCGTGGTGCCCGACATCGAGAACCCCTACTTCTCCTCCCTCACCAAGGGGGCACAGGCCATCGCCCGGTCGCGCGGCTACGGCCTCGTCGTGGTGGACACCACCGAGCAGGCCGACGTCGAGGCGGAGGAGATCGCGGCGCTGCGGCCGCAGATCGACGGCATCATCCTCGCGTCGTCGCGGCTTCCCGATGCCCGCCTGGCCGAGGCCGTCGACGGCATCCGCTGCGTGCTCATCAACCGCGACCTCACCGCCGCCGGTCTGCCGGTGCCCACCGTCACCATCGACGAGCGGGCGGGTGGCGCGGCGGCCATCGGCCACCTGAGCGGCCTGGGGCACCGCCGCATCGCGTACGTCGGCGGTCCCGTGAGCTCGTGGTCGCAGCAGCGACGCGTGCAGGGCGTGCGGCAGGCGGCGCAGGATGCCGGAGTGACACTGCTGGAGGTGGGCAGCTTCGCCGCCGACGCCGACGGAGGGCGCGCGGCCGCCGAGGCGGCGCTCGCCGAGGCGCCGACTGCCGTGATCGCGTACAACGACCTGGTGGCGCTGGGTCTGCTCGCCCAGTGGTCGGAGCGTCGCCTGCGGGTGCCCGAGGACGTCAGCCTCGTCGGCTTCGACAACACCTTCGTCGCCGAGCTGTCGTCGCCGCGGCTGACCAGCGTCGGCGCGGATCTGCGGGCGTTCGGAGAAGAAGCCGTCGGTCTGCTGCTCGAGCACGTGGACGGCCCCCGCGACGAAGCCGGCGCGCACCGCGAGCTGTCGCCGCGGCTCGTCGTGCGCGACTCCACCGCGGCCGTCGCCGCGCAGTGACGGGAGGGCGAGGGAGCGGCCCGGCCGCACCCTCGCCCGGGCCGATCAGTCGACGGGGAACAGCGACAGCGTCATGGTCGCCCGGTAGGTGCCCGAAGGCGTCTCCACCGGCAGGTCCAGGCGCAGGCCCGCCGTCAGCGCCGTCGACCCCGCCCGCCCATCGGAGTCGGCGCCGGCCAGCCTCGCGGGGGAGGAGAGCCCGGGGCCACCCTGCGGGGCGGTCGCCACGGTGCCGCCCGCGGCCACGCCCGGTCTGGGGGTGACCACGCGCGGCGTCCAGCCCAGGTGCGACGACGCCACGGTGGCTTCGTCGGCGGTGAAGTCCCCTACCTGGCCGGTGACCTGCCAGCCGCCGCCGTCCGCCTGCGCGTCGGTGCGGGAGTCGGTGACGGTGACCGTGGGGAGCGCGCCGTCGAACCGCAGGCTGGTGCCGGCGTTGCGGACTTCGCTCAGCTCGACGCGGTCGCCGTACTCCGCCACCGTCAGTGCCAGCGTGCCCGGCTCCTGCCCCTCGGGCACGGTGGCCTCGATCGGGATGCCGTCGCCGGAAGGCGCCTCGGGATCGACGACCAGCGTGACCAGGGACCGCGCCGGCAGGGCCAGCGCGGTGGTGCCGTCGGCGGTCGTGGCGATGCCCTCCATCTCCTCCAGCCGGTGCTCCTGGCTGTTGACGAACGCGCGCGGCTGCGTCGCCAGGTCGATGTCGGTGCTCACCGGAGACGAGGTGGTGTTGAGCAGCTGCACGACGCGCGTCCCGTCGGCGTTGTCGAAGGCGGCGACCTTCAGTCCGTCGACGGCGTGGACCGCGTCGAAGCGGGTCGCGCCCGGGCGGATGAAGCGGCTGAAGGCCGCCATCCCGTACAGCCGTGCGCCGACGGTGAAGGTGTCGTTCTCGACGTCCACGATCATGAGCGACCCCGACCCGCCCTGGCTCACCCCCAGCCACCAGAGATAGCCGGTGGCGTTGGCGCGGGTGAGCGTGTCCATCATGTGGTCGACCATGCGGATGCCGTCCGACCCCGCGCCGGTCGGCCCGTCCCAGTCGGCGTTGAATTCGGTCAGGCCGGCCACCGAGGCGGCCCACTCCGACATCCACAGCGACTTGTCGGTCTCGAACGCGGTGTCGGACCGGCTCGCGTACGAGTGCGCCGTGAGGACGTCGACCCACCGGGAGGCCTCCGCGTCCTCCAGCAGGGCGCTGTGGTAGTTCTTCCCCTGGTTCCAGCCGAACGACTCGCAGCACAGCACGTCGTAGCCGGCCGCATCGGCGACAGGGCCGAGCACCTTGGTGAAGTCGGCCGCCTGGGCCGGTGTCAGCCGCATCGCCTCGTACGACGTCGTGTAGTCCGGCTCGTTGGTGAAGGCGAGGCCGTCGATCTCCACCCCCTCCTGCTTGTAGAAGTCCGCCCAGGCCACGAGGTAGTCGGCGTAGGCGGCCCGCCAGTCCCCGCTCGCGCAGTCGGTGCCGGGGACTCCGCAGAGGACCCCGCCATCGGTGGGGATGCCGTTGGTCTTCATGTAGCCGGGGGCGCTCCAGGCGTTGCCGTAGATGTACTCGACCCCGGCCGCCTCGGCCTCCTGCGCGAACCAGACCTGGCCGTTGTCGTAGCCGTCCCACCGGTAGTCGGGTGCCGCGTCCGGGCCACCTGGATCCTCCGGCTGGATGGAGACCATCACGTCGTACGTGTCGTGGGTCTGCGCGCCGATGCCCAGTCGCAGGATGGACGGATCCACGCCGCTGTCTCCGAGCAGCAGTTCGACGGCCTCGGCCTTCTTCTCGTCGGACAGCAGGTTCAGGCGATGCGTCCGCTGGAACGCCGCCGAGTATCCGAATCCGTCGATCGTCTGCTGCGTGTTCTGTGGCTGCAGGTCGATGGCGGTGGGGCCGGGATCGGCCGCGGCAGCGCTCGGGACGACGAGCGCCGCGCCGACGAGGAGGAGGGTGCTCACCAGGGACAGAGTCTTCTTCACTTCGCAGTCTCCTTCGACGCGGTGGGAATGTAAACGTTAACCTAGGGGTGCCGTCGTCTGCGGTCAAGGGTGCCGGACGTGGCCGCCGACAGGGTGGCGCGTGGTGCGCCGTCGCACTGGACGCGGCATCCGTTCTGCTATACGTTGTCGTTAACAACATTTAGCGCGACCAACGAAGGAGCGTCATGCCCACCCCCACCCGCGACGACAAGTTCTCGTTCGGACTCTGGACGATCGGCTACAACGGCGCCGACCCGTTCGGCGGCCCCACGCGCCCCGCGCTGGACGTCGTGCACGCCGTGGAGAAGCTCGCCGAGCTCGGCGCGTACGGCCTCACCTTCCACGACGACGACCTGTTCGCCTTCGGCTCCAGCGATGCCGAGCGCCAGACGCAGATCGACCGCCTGAAGGGCGCCCTCGCCGATACCGGCCTGATCGTGCCGATGGTCACCACCAACCTCTTCTCCGCTCCGGTGTTCAAGGACGGCGGCTTCACGTCCAACGACCGGGCCGTGCGGCGCTTCGCCCTGCGCAAGGTGTTCCGCCAGCTCGACCTCGGTGCCGAGCTCGGTGCGAAGACGTTCGTCATGTGGGGTGGCCGCGAGGGTGCCGAGTACGACTCGGCCAAGGACATCCGTGCGGCCCTCGAGCGGTACCGCGAAGCCGTCAACCTGCTCGGCGACTACGTCACCGACAAGGGCTACGACATCCGGTTCGCCATCGAGCCCAAGCCGAACGAGCCCCGCGGCGACATCCTGCTGCCGACGCTCGGTCACGCGCTGGCGTTCATCGACTCGCTCGAGCGCCCGGAGCTGGTGGGGCTGAACCCCGAGGTCGGCCACGAGCAGATGGCGGGGCTCAACTTCGCCGCCGGCATCGCGCAGGCGCTGTACCACGGCAAGCTCTACCACATCGACCTCAACGGTCAGCGGGGCATCAAGTACGACCAGGACCTCGTCTTCGGTCACGGCGACCTGCACAACGCGTTCGCGCTGGTCGACCTGCTGGAGAACGGCGGCCCCGGCGGCGTCCCCGCCTACGACGGCCCCCGCCACTTCGACTACAAGCCCTCGCGCACCGAGGACGAGAACGGTGTCTGGGACTCGGCGGCTGCGAACATGCGCACCTATCTGCTGCTCAAGGAGCGCGCCGCGGCCTTCCGCGCCGACCCCGAGGTGCAGGAGGCGCTCGCCGCCGCTCGCGTCGACGAGCTCTCGGTGCCCACGCTCGGCGAGGGGGAGTCGTACGACGACTTCCTCGCCGACCGCTCGGCGTACGAGGACTTCGACCCGTCGGTGTACTTCGGCGGCAAGGGCTTCGGCTTCGTGAGGCTGCAGCAGCTGGCCACCGAGCACCTGATGGGTGCCCGCTGACGCGATGACGACAGGCGGGGCGTCGCTGCGGCGGCGCCCCGCCTCGTCCGCGCCGGGGTTCGAAACGAGAGAGGGAGCCGACATGGCACTGGTGATGGGTGTCGATTCGTCGACGCAGTCGTGCAAGGTGGTCGTGACGGATGCCGCGACGGGCGCCATCGTGCGGGAGGGGCGCGCCGCCCACCCCGACGGCACGAGCGTGGACCCGGCGGCGTGGTGGGAAGCGCTGCAGGCGGCGATCGCCGCGGCGGGGGGTCTCGGCGACCCCTCGTCGTCCGACGGCGTGGTCGCGTGGGCCGTCGGGGGGCAGCAGCACGGCATGGTGGCGCTCGACGCCGACGGCCGGGTGGTCCGTGACGCGCTGCTGTGGAACGACACCCGCTCGGCGGGCGCGGCGGCCGACCTCATCGCGGAGTTCGGCGCGGAGGAGCTCTCCCGGCGCACGGGGCTCGTGCCGGTGGCATCCTTCACCATCACCAAGCTCCGCTGGCTGCGCGACCATGAACCCGACAACGCCGCACGGGTGGCCGCGGTGGCGCTGCCGCACGACTGGCTCACCTGGCGGCTGCGCGGCTTCGGCCCGGCCGGCGAGTCGCCGCTGGGGCCGCAGCTGGACGAACTGGTGACCGACCGCTCCGATGCTTCCGGCACCGGGTACTGGGATCCCGAGACCGGCGGGTACGACCGTGAGCTGCTCATCGCCGCGCTCGGCCACGACGCGGTGCTGCCGCGGGTGCTCGGTCCGCGCGAGAGCGTGACCGACGCCGCCGGTCGGCTGGTGGGCGCCGGTGCCGGCGACAATGCCGCGGCTGCGCTGGGCGCGGGCGCCCGCACCGGGGACGTGGTGGTGTCGATCGGCACGAGCGGCACCGTCTTCGCCGTCAGTGCCGAGCGCACCGTCGACCCCACCGGCACGGTCGCCGGGTTCGCCGCCGCCGACGGCGGGTTCCTGCCGCTGGTGGCGACCCTCAACGCCTCACGCGTGCTCGACGCGATCGGCCGGCTCCTCGCGGTCGACCACGCCGAGCTGTCGCGCCTGGCGCTGGCCGCTGCGCCCGGCGCGGGCGGTCTCTCCCTCGTGCCGTACTTCGAGGGCGAGCGCACCCCGAACCTGCCGGATGCCACCGCGTCGCTGACCGGCATGACGCTGGCATCCACGACCCGGGAGAACCTCGCCCGCGCCGCGGTGGAGGGGATGCTCGCCGGGCTCGGCGCCGGCCTCGACGCGCTGCGCGGCCTCGGCGTGCCGCTCGAGCGCGCCCTGCTGATCGGCGGAGGCGCACGGTCGCAGGCGGTGCGCGAGATCGCGCCGCAGGTGTTCGGCATGCCCGTGCAGGTCCCGGAGCCCGGCGAGTACGTCGCCCTCGGCGCCGCCCGGCAGGCGGCGGGGCTGCTGCGCACCTGACCCCGCCATGGCGGCGGGCGCGCGGCCGCTCACAGCGGACGCCTCATTGGGCGTCGTAGGGTCGTGACATGGCCATCCCCGTGGGCGAGGAGCCCGTGTCCCTGTCGGCGCGGGAGCTGCGCGACCTGCGTGACGACCTGCAGCGGTTCCTGCTGGAGTACCGCTTCGGCCTGCAGGAGGTCGAGACGAAGATCTCGATCCTGCGCGACGAGTTCGCGCTGATGCACGACTACAACCCCATCGAGCACGTGAGCAGTCGCGTCAAGACGCCCGACAGCCTCGTGGCGAAGGTGGCGCGCAAAGGCGTCGACACGTCTTTCGAGAGCATCCGCACCCACATCACCGATGTCGCCGGGGTGCGCATCACCTGCAGCTTCCGCGCCGACGCCTACCGACTGTTCGATCTGCTCACCGCGCAGCCCGACATCACGGTGATGGAGGTCAAGGACTACATCGCCGAGCCCAAGCCCAACGGCTACAAGAGTCTGCACGCCATCGTCTCGGTGCCGGTGTACCTGTCCACGGGTCCCGTGCAGGTGCCGGTGGAGATCCAGTTCCGCACGATCGCCATGGACTTCTGGGCGAGCCTCGAGCACAAGATCTACTACAAGTACGCGCAGCAGGTGCCCGACTCCCTGCTGGACGAGTTGAAGGATGCCGCCGACTCGGCCTCGGCCCTCGACGAGCGGATGCAGCGGCTGCACCAGGAGCTGCACGGCGAGCGGCGCCGCCCGCCGCAGATCCGCCCGGTCTGAGCGCGGCGCGCCCCCGTCCGGGCAGAATGGGCGGGTGGCGGACGACGACCTCGACGACGTGGCGGCGGAGCTCTACGCCCTCACGCCGGCAGAGTTCACCGCCGCCCGCAACGCCCGCGCGGATCGGGCGTCGGGGGACGCCGCCCGGGCCATCCGGGCTCTGCGCAAGCCCGTCGTGGCCGCCTACGCCGTCGACCTGCTCGCGCAGGCGGGCGCGCTCGGCGAGGCGCTGGAACTGGCCGCCGCGCTCCGCGAGGCCCAGGACGACCTCGATGCCGCCGAGATGACCCGCCTGGGCAGGCAGCGCCGCGCGCTCGTCGCGGCCCTCTCCCGGCAGGCCGCCGACCTGGCCCGCGACCGCGGGGTCGCCGTCAGCGCGGCTGCCCTCGGCGACGTGGAGTCGACGATCGACGCCGCGGTGCGCGACGACGCGGCCGCAGCGGCGGTGCTGACGGGCCGCCTGGTGCGCCCGCTCGCAGCGACGGGGGTCGACCCGGTCGACCTCACCGACGCGGTCGGCGGCTCCATCCCCGGCATCGCCGATCGGCCGGCGAGGCCGCCGGCGCCGCGCGACGACCTGGCCGAGCGCCGCGCGCGCCGCGCCGCCGAGAAAGCGCTGCGTGAGGCCGAGCGCGCGGCGGCCGACGCCGACCGCCGTCTCGGCCGCGTCGAGGCCGCCGTCGCCAAGGCGCGGGAGCGGGCCGGACACCTCGCCGAGCGCACCGATGAGCTGCGGGCCGAACTCGAGCGACTTCAGGCGGATGCGGCGAGGGCTGAGGCCGCCGTCGCCGCGGCGGAGGACGAGCGCACGGCTGCCGCCGAAGGGGCGCGCGCCGCGCGTCGCGTCGCCGACGAGGCCCGCCGCGCCGTGGATGCTGCGACCCGGCCGTCCGGAAAGGGGACGGGCGAGTGAGCGAACCGACGCCGACCGCGCAGATCGTCGCCGACGCGCGTGCGCGACTGGCGGGGCTCCCGCGCGAGCGGCTGGGCGCGGCGCCTCCCGCGCGGCGCCTGCGCCTCTTCCCGCGCGCCCCGCGGCTCGTGCCGGTCGGCGAGGCATGGCACCTGGGGGTGCTGCTCATCACCGACGACGCGGTGCTGGCCACCGGCGACATCGTCCGCGCGCGCCGTGAGGTGCGCCGCGGGTACACGGCCCAATCGCAGCGGGAGCGCGCCGAACTGGCCGCCGCCGCGTTCCGTGGTGGTTTCGCCGAGGGGGAGACCGTGCACGTGGGGTGGCGGCGCATCGACCTGGAAGCCGTCGCCGACGGCGCGGCATCCGGTCCGCTGGCGATCGTCGACGGCGCCCCGGTCGTGCGGTGGAGCGCGGCCGGCGGCTACCGCGCGCTGACGGACTACCTCGCCGAGCGCATCGCCCTGCTGCGCGAGCCGCCCACCGGCGCCACCTGACAGGCGGGGGCACGCAGGGCTTTGTCAAGCGCTCCGGGCCATGTTCTCGGCCGGTCTATCGTGTGAACGTGCAGACATGGCCTGGATCCGCCTACCCGCTCGGAGCGACGTTCGATGGCAATGGGACGAACTTCGCGATCTTCAGTGAGGGGGCGGAGCGCGTCGAACTGTGCCTGTTCGGGGACCGCGGCAGGGAGACCCGGGTGGACCTCGTCGACGTCGACGCCTTCGTCTGGCACGCCTACCTGCCCAACGTCCAGCCGGGCCAGCGGTACGGCTACCGGGTGCACGGCCCGTACGATCCGGCCACCGGCAAGCGCTTCAACCCGAACAAGCTTCTGCTCGACCCGTACGCCAAGGCCGTCGACGGTCAGGTGACGTGGGGTCAGGAGGTGTTCGCCTACCCGTTCGGCGACCCCGACGGGCGCAACGACGCCGATTCCGCCGCGCAGATGATGAAGGGCGTCGTGGTGAACCCCTTCTTCGACTGGTCGGGGGACCGCCAGCCGAAGACGCCCTACGCCGAGACCTTCATCTACGAGGCGCACGTGAAGGGGCTCACCCAGCTGCACCCCGACATCCCGGATGACATCCGCGGCACCTACAGCGCGATCGCGCATCCGGTGATCATCGAGCACCTGAAGAAACTCGGCGTCACGGCGATCGAACTCATGCCGGTGCACCAGTTCGTCAACGACTCCACCCTCGAGGACAAGGGGCTGTCGAACTACTGGGGCTACAACACGATCTCGTTCTTCGCCCCGCAGAACACCTACTCCGCGACAGGTCAGCGCGGCCAGCAGGTGCAGGAGTTCAAAGGCATGGTGCGGGCGCTGCACGCGGCCGGCATCGAAGTCATCCTCGACGTGGTCTACAACCACACCGCCGAGGGCAATCACCTCGGCCCCATGCTCTCGATGCGCGGCATCGACAACGAGGCCTACTACCGCCTCGAGGACGACGACAAGCGGTACTACACCGACTACACCGGTACCGGCAACAGCATGAACGTCGGCAGCCCGCACACGCTGCAGCTGATCATGGATTCGCTGCGCTACTGGGTGCTGGAGATGCACGTCGACGGCTTCCGCTTCGACCTGGCGGCGACCCTGGCCCGGGAGTTCTACGACGTCGACCGCCTGGCGGCGTTCTTCGAGCTCGTGCAGCAGGACCCGGTGGTCTCCCAGGTCAAGCTCATCGCCGAGCCGTGGGACATCGGTCCCGGTGGCTACCAGGTCGGCAACTTCCCGCCGCAGTGGACGGAGTGGAACGGCAAGTACCGCGACACGGTGCGCGACTTCTGGCGCGGCGAGCCGCAGGCCCTGGGCGAGTTCGCCTCGCGCATCACCGGCTCGGCCGACCTGTACGAGCACTCCGGCAGGCGGCCGGTGGCATCCATCAACTTCGTCACCGCCCACGACGGGTTCACCCTGCGCGATCTGGTGTCCTACAACGACAAGCACAACGACGCCAACGGCGAGAACGGCCGGGACGGCGAATCGCACAACCGGTCGGAGAACTTCGGCGTCGAAGGCCCCACCTCCGTTGCCGAGGTCCTCTCGGCGCGCGCGCGCCAGCAGCGCAATTTCATCGCCACGCTCCTGCTGAGCCAGGGGGTGCCGATGCTGCTGCACGGCGATGAGCTCGGCCGCACGCAGCAGGGCAACAACAACGGCTACGCGCAGGACAACGAGCTGACGTGGGTGCACTGGGATGCCGTGGACCAGCCGCTCGTGGAGTTCACCTCCGCGCTGGCTCGTCTGCGCCGCGAGCACCCCGCCTTCCGGCGCAGCCGCTTCTTCGACGGCCGCCCGGTGCGGCAGGAGGAAGGGGCGCCTGTACCCGACATCGTCTGGCTGCGCCCGGACGGCACCCGCATGCAGCCCGAGGACTGGGACTCGGGCTTCGGCCTGGCCATCGGCATGTTCCTCAACGGCAACGGCATCCGTGAACGGGATCGCCGCGGCGAGCGGATCACCGACGACGATTTCCTGGTGCTCTTCAACGCCGGCGACGAGACCGTCGACTTCGACATCCCCGACCGCGAGTTCGCCCCGAGCTGGGACGTGATGGTCGACACCGCGGGCCTGCTCGCCGACAGCGCGACGATCGAACCCGGTGGCACCGTGCCGGTGCAGGGGCGGTCGCTCGTGGTGCTGCGTGAGCACTCGCTGCCGGAGGTCGAGCCCGATCACTCCGTCGCGGCGTCGCTCGCGGCGACGACCGGTGTGATCGACGAGATCCCGGCGGCCTCGCCGCGCAGTGAGGCGAGCCGGTGACGCCCGCCACCTCCACCTACCGGCTGCAGATCCGGCCGTCGTTCGACTTGGATGCCGCAGCGGACCTCACCGGCTACCTGCGCCGACTCGGGGTCGACTGGGCGTACCTGTCGCCGCTGCTGCGCGCCACGACCGGCTCCGACCACGGGTACGACGTCGTCGACCCCACCCAGGTCGATCCCGCCCGAGGCGGCGCCCAGGGTCTGCACCGCTTCGCCGGAGCCGCCCGCGCCGCCGGCCTCGGCATCCTCATCGACATCGTCCCCAACCACATGGGCATCTCGCAGCCGGCGGAGAACCCCTGGTGGTGGGACGTGCTGCGCCGGGGGCGGGAGAGCGAGCACGCGGGCGCGTTCGACATCGACTGGGAGTACGGGCAGGGGCGCGTGCGCGTGCCGATCCTCGGCGCGGAGCCGGCGGAGGTCATCGCCGCCGGCGAGATCATCGTCGACGCCGATGCCGACGTCGTGCGCTATCACGAGCACGCGCTGCCGCTGGCTCCCGGCTCCCTCGACGGGCTCGACCCCGCCGACGTCGCCGCGGTCCTCGCGCGACAGAACTGGGAGCTGATCTTCTGGCGGCGGGAGGCGGCGGAGCTGAACTACCGCCGCTTCTTCGCCGTGACGACCCTCGCCGGGCTGCGCGTGGAGGACCCCGAGGTGTTCGAGCGGTCGCACGCCGAGATCCTCCGCTGGGTGCGCGAGGACCTCGTCGACGGGCTGCGGGTGGACCACCCCGACGGGCTCGCCGACCCCGGCGCCTACCTCGACCGGCTCGCCGCGGCCACCGGCGACCTGCCCGTGCTCGTGGAGAAGATCCTCGAGCACGCCGCGACCGACCACCCCGAGGCGCTGCCGGGCTGGTGGCGCACGACCGGCACGACCGGCTACGACGCGATGGCCGAGATCGACCGGCTGCTCATCGACCCGGCGGGCGAGGCAGGGCTCGACCGCCTCGACGCAGCACTCCGCGCGGAGAGCGGCCTGCCGCCCCTCACCGGCTACGCCGACCTGATGCATGACACCAAGCGCATGATCGCCGACACGATCCAGCAGGCCGAGATCGCGCGCCTCGTGCGCACGCTGCGCGCTGAGGCCGCGGGGGAGGCGGCCGCGGCCGATCCCGCGCTCGCCGACGACGCGCAGGTGACTGACGCCCTGGCCGAGCTGCTGGCGAACTTTCCGGTGTACCGCTCTTACCTGCCCGCCGGCATCGAGCACCTCGACCACGCCGTCGCCGAGACCGCGCGCCGCCGGCCCGACCTCGCCGCGACCGCCCTGGCCCTCGCGGCGCTCGTCTCGCGCCCGGGCACGGAGCTGGCGCGCCGGTTCATGCAGACCACCGGGCCGGTCATGGCCAAGGGCGTGGAGGACACCGCGTTCTACCGCATGACGCGCCTGGGCACCCTCACCGAGGTGGGCGGCGATCCGTCGGTGTTCGCCCTCGACGTCGAGCGCTTCCACACCGCGCAGGCGCGGCGGCAGGCGCAGTGGCCGCACGCCATGACGTCGCTGTCGACCCACGACACCAAGCGCGGCGAGGACGTGCGCGCCCGCCTGTCGGTGCTCGCCGAGATCCCGGACCGCTGGGCCGAGGTCCTGCAGCGGCTGCGGGGCGTGGCATCCACCGGTCACGGACCCTTCGACTCCCTGCTGTGGCAGGCGATCATCGGCGCCTGGCCGGCGAGCGCCGAGCGGCTGCACGCCTACGCCGAGAAGGCGGCGCGCGAGGCGGCCGAGCGCACGGGCTGGTGGGACCCGGATCCGGCCTTCGAAGGGCGCATGCACGCCCTGGTCGACGCGGCCTTCGACGGCGCGCACGAGATCGTGGACTCCTTTGCGACCGAGATCGCGATGCCGGGATGGTCCAACTCGCTGGCCGCGAAGCTGGTGCAGCTGACCGCTCCCGGCGTGCCCGATGTCTACCAGGGGTCGGAGCTGTGGGAGACCTCGCTCGTCGACCCCGACAACCGGCGCCCCGTGGACTTCCCCGCGCGCGGTCGTCTGCTGGCACGCATCGACGAGGGGTGGATGCCGCGGGTGGACTCCAGCGGTGCGGCGAAGCTGCTGGTCGTCTCGCGGGCGCTGCGGCTGCGCCGCGACCGACGCGAGCTGTTCACCCACTATCGACCGGTCACGGCGGTGGGCGCGGCATCCGACCACCTCGTGGCGTTCGACCGGGGCGGTGCGATCACCCTCGCCACCCGTCTGCCGGTGGCGCTCGCCGCCCGCGGCGGCTGGGGCGACACCGCGGTGATGCTCCCGGCGGGGCCCTGGCGCGACGAGTTCACCGGGCGCATCATCGAGGGCGGTGCCGCGTCGGTCGGCGACGTGCTGGCGACCTACCCGGTGGCGCTGCTGACCCCTGCCACCGATGCGGGGAGCGACGAGAGGAGACGGGCATGAGCGTCGACGTGTGGGCGCCGCGGGCGCAGCGCGTGCGGCTGCGCCGCGAGGGCGCGGACGACCTCGACCTGATCGCGGGCGACGACGGGTGGTGGGCGGCCGACGTCGACCTCGCCGACGGTGAGCGGTACGGCTTCGTGCTCGACGACTCGGACGCGGTGCGGCCCGATCCCCGTTCGCGGCGCCAGCCCGATGGCGTACACGGCACGTCGGCGCACGTGGACGTGTCGCAGTTCACCTGGACCGACCACTCCTGGACGGGCCGGCAGCTGGCCGGCGGACTCGTGTACGAGATGCACGTGGGCACGTTCACGCCCGAGGGCACGCTGGATGCCGCGATCGGCCGTCTCGACCATCTGGTCTCGCTCGGGGTCACCCACGTGGAGCTGCTGCCGGTGAACGGCTTCAACGGCGTGCACAACTGGGGCTACGACGGCGTGCTCTGGTACGCCGTGCATGAGGCGTACGGCGGTCCCGACGCCTACCGCCGCTTCGTGGACGCCGCCCACGCGGCGGGCCTGGCCGTCGTGCAGGACGTCGTGTACAACCACCTCGGCCCGAGCGGCAACTACCTCCCCGAGTTCGGACCGTACCTGCGCGATGCGTCCCGCAACACCTGGGGGATGAGCATCGACCTCGACCAGGATGCCGTGCGCTCGTTCATCGTCGAGAACGCGATGATGTGGCTCGGCGATTACCACGTCGACGGGCTGCGCCTGGATGCCGTGCATGCCCTGCACGACGACCGTCCGCGCCACGTGCTGCAGGAGATCGCCGAAGCGGCCGACGCGCTGTCTGCTCATCTCGGCCGGCCGCTCACCCTGATCGCCGAGTCCGACCTGAACGACCCGACGCTGATCCTCCCGCGCGAGGCCGGCGGCTTCGGCCTCACCGCGCAGTGGAGCGACGACTGGCACCATGCCGTGCACGTCGCCCTCACCGGGGAGACCAGCGGCTACTACGCCGACTTCGCGGCGCTGGAGGCGCTGCCGAAGGTGTGGACGCGCGGATTCTTCCACGACGGCACGTATTCCTCGTTCCGCGGGCGCGACCACGGGCATCCGCTGCCGGCCGAGGTGCCCACGTGGCGCCTCGTCACCTTCGCCCAGGACCACGATCAGATCGGCAACCGGGCCGAGGGCGACCGCCTGACGGCGACCCTGCCGCCCGAGCGCCTCGCGATCGCGGCGGTGCTCACCCTCACGGCGCCCGGCACGCCCATGCTGTTCATGGGTGAGGAGTGGGGGGCATCGACGCCCTGGCAGTTCTTCACGTCGCATCCCGAGCCCGAGCTCGCCGAGGCGACCGCCAAGGGTCGCACGGAGGAGTTCGCGCGCATGGGCTGGGACGAGTCGCTCGTGCCGCACCCGAACGACCCCGAGACGTTCCGCCGCTCGAAACTGGACTGGTCGGAGCACCTGTCCGACGGGGTGGCCTCCGCGCCGCACCGGCGCCTGCTGGAGCTGTACCGCGACCTCGCGCGGCTGCGCCGGCGGCGGCCGGAGCTGACCGATCCGGCATCCGCAGGCCTCACCGCCGACGCGGCCGACGGCCCCGGCGGCCGCCGCTATCGCCTCGGACGCGATTCCCTGACGGTCCTGGTGAACCTCTCCGCCGAGACGTGGACGGTCGGCCTGACCGCGGGCGATGTCGTGCTGCTGACGACGGATGCCGGCAATGCCGTGACCGAGGGCGCGCTCACCGTCGCCCCCGACTCGGCGGTCGTCGTCGGCCCGCCCCTTCCCTGAGGCCGCCGCCCTGTCAACCCCGTGCTCCGGCGGCGATCGCCGCCTAGCGTGAGGGGATGAGCGCCACGACCACGACTCGTCCTCGGGCGGCGGAAGCCGAGGCCCGGCCCGCCGACCTCGTCCGCCAGATCGCCGTCATCAGCGCGGTGGTCTTCATGCTGATCTCCGCCGTCGTGGGGGTGGGCGTGCTGGGCGGTACGCCCGTGGAGGATGTGCAGGGCGGGTCGCTGGATTCGGACGCGTCGTATCTCGCCCCGGCCAGCCAGGCGTTCTCCATCTGGAGCGTCATCTACGTGCTCATGACCGCCTACGCGATCTGGCAGGCACTGCCGTCGCAGCGCGCCGACGCGCGCCAGCGGCTACTGGGCTGGTGGATCGCCCTCACCGCCGTGCTGAACGGACTGTGGCTGGTCGCCGCGCAGTTCGCCACCCTCCCGCTCACGGTGCTGGTCATCGTGCTGCTGCTGATCGCCCTCGCGTGGACCTTCCGCCTCGCGGTGTCGATGCCGCCGCGGGGCGTGCGCCAGGCGCTGTTCACCGACATCACGGTGGGACTGCACCTGGGATGGGTGGCGCTGGCCACGGTGGCGAACACCGCCGCGTGGCTCACCACGATCGCACCGGCGGAGTGGGAGCAGGCGGCGGAGCCGGTGGGCATCGCGGTGCTCATCGTCGTCGCGATCATCGGCGCGGGCATCGCGATCGCCAGCCGCGGCCGCATCGCCCCGGGCCTCGCGATGGGATGGGGACTGACGTGGATCGGCATCGGCCGGTTCGCCGATGAGCCGGTCAGCGATCCGATCGCCTTCGCCGCATGGGCCGCGGCCGCCGTGGTCGTGCTCACCCCCATCGTGGTGACGGCGGTGCACTTCTCCCGCAACCGCGCCTGACAGGCGGCGTCAGGCGCCGAATGCGCGTGCGAACTGCTGCAGCAGGCGCACCGGCTCGGTGAGGGAGGCCCGCACCACCCGCGCGGCGATGGCGTCGTAATCGTTCGCGGAGAAGTACCCGTCGTCGCGGTAGACCGCCATGCGCTCGGTGAACGCGCTCCCGGTGGGCTCGGGGTGGAACTGGGTGGCGTAGAGGGTGTCGCCGACGCGGTAGGCCTGCACCGGACAGGCGTCGTTCGTGGCGAGCAGCGTCGCACCGGGGGGCACGTCGCCCGACCCCTCCTTGTGCGCGGTGAGCGCCGTGAACTGCGCGGCGAGACCACCGAAGACGCGATCGGATGCTGCCGCGGGAGTGAGTCGGATGACACTGGGTCCGGTGTCCTCGGGGTAGGCCCTCGAGACCTCGCCGCCCAGCATGCGCGTGACGATCCCGATGCCGTAACAGGTGAACAGCGCCCCGGTGGCTGCGGAGGCGGCGCGCTCGGCGATGCGCTCGAGATCGCCTTCGACCCTCAGCTGCACGTCGGTCTTCGTCGAGCGCGGGTCGGTGACGTTGAAAGGGCTGCCGCCGACGACGAAGCCGGCGTACCGGTCGAAGGCGTCGGCGGGGAGCCCATCGCGCACGAGGTCGATGCGCTCGAGGTCGTCACGGCGCATCGCCGCGCGGAAGGAGGCGTACTCCCCGGCGGCGGCGCCCGCCTGCGGTCGCGCACACACGTACGCCAGCGTCACCATGCCGTGATCCTAGCCGCGGGACGAGTTCGCCGTACGACCGCGCACGATGCCGATGAACGTCTCGACGAGGGGCGTCGTCGCCTCCGTCGGCCAGGCGAGCGCCACCGGCGACGTCGGTCCATCCCGCAGCGGGCGGAAGGTGATGTCACGGCGGTGATGCAGTCGGGCGAGCGACATGGGAACGATCAGGATGCCGACGCCCGCCGCCACCGTCTCCACCGCCTCCGCGGTGTCGGTGGGCGCCGCGAACGAGGGCGGGACGGCCCCGGGCACCTTCGCGTCGACCACGGCGTCGTCGGGGACGATCAGCACCTCGCCGGCGAGGTCCTCGAGCGTCAGCTCCTCGGCGGCGGTGAGGTGCGAGTCAACGGAGCAGACGACGACGGGCTGCTCATCGTAGAGGGGGATGGCCGAGAGCCCGACGGCATCGATCGGCGTGCGCACCAGGGCGGCGTCGACCTCGCCCGAGGTGAGGGCCTCGCGCTGCCCGGCCACCGTCAACGGCACGAGCTCCAGCGGGTTGCGCGGCATCCGCTGCGTCCAGAGGTCGATCCACTTGCCGGGGGTGGCGCCGGGGATCGCGCCGAGGCGGAACGGGCCGGGCGCCACGGCCGCCTCGGGGGAGGGCTCGGCGCGCGGCGCCGCAGGGCGTTGCGGCCGGTGCGCGCCCTTCGCCGCCTTGCCGGCCTGCGCGGCCTTCGCGCCCTTGCCGGCGGGCCGTGCGGCGGGCCGGCGGGGGGTGCCGTGGGATCGTCCGCTGCCGCCTCGTGCCATTACAGAAGCGTAGCCCGCGCGCTAGGGTCACGGCATGGCGATCGCAGGAATCGTGGTGGCGGCGCTGGCGGCGGTGCTGCACGTGGTGATCTTCACGATGGAGAGCGTCCTGTGGACGCGCCCGCCTGTGTGGCAGCGCTTCGGAGTGGCAGACCAGGCGGCAGCGGAGACGACGCGGTCGATGGCCTACAACCAGGGCTTCTACAACCTCTTCCTGGCGGTGGGGGCGGCGCTGGGGGCGGTGCTGTACGGCGCCGCAGGCGCGGGTGGGGACACGCCGATGGCCGTCGCCGGTTACACGCTCATGCTTTTCAGCCTCGGTTCGATGCTCGCCGCCGCTGTCGTGCTCGTCACGACGGGGGCACGCTACCTCCGTCCGGCCGCCGTGCAGGGCACCCTGCCGCTGATCGGCATCGTGCTGCTGCTCGTGGCGCGCTGAGGGGCCTCAGCCGCACGCCCCCCACATCCCGGTGCCCGCCTGCTGGGCGGCGGCGACCGAGGCGGCCAGCGTGGCCGCGTGCGTGGTGTTCGGGGCGATGCTCAGCGTGTCCGCGGCGCCGGCCGCGGCCAGTTCGAGGTTCACGAATCGCCCGTCCGGAGTCCACAGGTAGCGCAGCAGCCGGTCGTACCGGTCGCGGTCCTCCACATCGGGGGCCGCCCAGACGGTGGAGCCCGGCGGGATGAGCGCCGCGAGGGCATCGGTGGCCTCGGGCGCCCAGCACTGCGTGGGATCCATCTCCGGGGTGTCGATGCCGATGAGGCGGATGCGCAGTGACTCGCCGTCGCCACCGGGTGCGACGGCGCGGATGGTGTCGCCGTCGACGATGCGCTCGACCGTGAGCGCGACGGCGTCGGCGGGCAACGGCACCGCCACCGGGGCGGCCTCGACAGGAGCGACATCGCGGGGCTCGGGCACCCCGACGAGGGCATCGGACGGCCTCGGCGTCAGCGAGTCTGCTCGGTCCTCCGGCTCGGCGAACTGTTGCCAGAGGCCGAAGACCAGGGCGAACACCACGAGCATCGCCGCCATCGTGGTGAGGATGATGCGGGTCACGTCGCGAGCCTATCGGCGGCGGCGGATGCCGCGTGACCGGCGCCGGCGAGGCTCAGCGGCCAGGCCGGGCGCCCGGGCTAGGCCGCGAGACGCAGCCCGCGACGGTCGGTGGCGACCCTCTCGCCGTCGCCGACGATCTCGCCGTCGCCGATGAGCGACCCGGTGACCACCTGCGCGTGAGCGCCGACAGAGGTGCGGATGCCGATCTTCGCGCCCGCACCGATCGCGGCTCCCGAGCCCACGTGGGCCAGTTCTGCGATCTCGACGTTCGGGCCGATGACGGCGTCGGGTTCGATCCACGCACCGCGACGGATGCGCACACCCGCGCCGACTTCGCAGCCGGGCTCGACGTACGCTCCTGCTTCGACGAGCGCCGTCGCGTCCACCTTCGCCCCGTGCGCGATCAGCCCGCGCCCATTGACGTGCTTGCGGTAGCGCAGCGTCTCGCCGCGGTCGTTCTCGATGTCGACGTAGTTCTTTCCCACAGTCCCCTCCTGCAGCGCCTGTTGGCGCCGGACTTGGAATAACGCCGATCCAGAGGGATTCATTCCCGCACATGGACATCCTGCGAGGATGGGGGTGTGACTGAGACCGGGCCCTCGCTGGTGTTCGACCGCACGCAGGTGGTGCACAGCGTGCCCGAGGACATTCTGGGCATGCTGACCGGCACTTTCACGGCATCCTTCGGGCTGTTCCTGCTCAACGCCTCCGAGGCGGTGACGGGCGGCACGGCGGGCCTGTCCCTGCTGCTGGGCTTCGCCACCGCATGGCCGTTCTGGCTGCTGTTCGCCGTGATCAATCTGCCGTTCGCGGTGCTGGCGATCTGGAAGAAGGGGTGGCGGTTCACCCTGCGTACGGTCGTCGCGATCGCGCTCGTGTCGGGGTTCTCCGTCGTGCATGAGGCGTTCTTCGCGATCGCGGAGCTGAACCCGGTCTACGGCACGCTGGCCGGCAACCTCATGTGCGGCATCGGGCTGCTCATCGTCTTCCGCCACGGCGGGAGCCTGGGCGGGTTCAACATCGTCGCCCTCGTCGTGCAGGACGCCACGGGCTTCCGTGCCGGCTGGACGCTCATGGTCTTCGACGTGCTCGTCGTGCTGTCCGCACTGCTGGTGGTGCCGTGGCCGAACGTCGTGCTCAGCGCGCTCGGTGCGGTGCTGCTGAACCTCGTCCTGGCGCTCAACCACCGTCCCGGGCGGTACATCGGTCGATGACGACGGCGGGCGCGCGGCCCGTCAGTGCTGGCAGACCGGACACCAGAACACGTTGCGATCCGAGGTGGGCCGCGCGCCGAGCGAGCTCGAGCGCACGAGGGTGCCGCACCGGCGGCAGGGTTTGCCGTCGCGGCCGTAGACCCACATTCCCTGCCCCGGGCGCGCATCGCCGGTGAACACCCGCCGCGATCGATCGCGGTTGGTGCGGATCATGCGTGCGCCGGTGTCGATCACCCCGGCGACGTCGACCGTCGAGGCGGGGGTGTCGGGCAGGATGCCGCGGACGAACAGCACCTCGTTGGCGTACACGTTGCCGAAGCCGGCGACGTTGCGCTGATCCAGCAGCGCGACGTGCACGGCCCTGTCGTCCGCCGCGAGACGGCGCGCGGCTTCGGCGGCGTCCCAGTGATCGCTGAGCGGATCAGGCCCGAGGTGGCCGACGACCCTGTCCTCGGCGGAGGTCGGCAGCACCTCGACCATCGCCAGGTCGAAGCCGACGGCATCCGCCTCGGCGGTGCCGACGATCGCCCGCGCGGTGTACCCGGGGCGGCGCCACCGGCCGTCGGGGGAGTAGACGTGCCACTCGCCCTCCATCTTCAGGTGGGAGTGGAGGCTCATGGCGCCCGCCCGCAGCAGCAGGTGCTTGCCGCGGGCGACGACGTCGTGCACCGTCTCACCGCGCAGATCCGCGGTGGCGCTGCCGGGCACCCGGATGTCGAACCGCGTGATGACCCCGCCGGCGAGGGCGTCGTTCAGGCGCCGGGCGGTGCGGAAGACGGTGTCGCCCTCAGGCATCCGTCGCCCCGCGTGCGCCCGTCGGCGCCGTGCCGTGCGGGGAGCGCAGCGCCGTGCCCGCCGTGACCTTGCGCAGGGTCAGCCCGCGCGTCGCCTCGACGAAGCCGGCGGTCCGGAGGGCGCGGCCGACCGCGGTGCCGTAGACGAACTCGCCGTTGACCTGCTCGATCGTCAGGGTGTCCAGCCGCCGCGCGCGCGCCGTGGCGACGAGGTCGGCGGCCGCGGCGGAGAGCGCGGCCTCGTCGTCGGTGAACGCCAGCGCCGATCGGCCGCCGCGCTCGAGGTAGAGAGTGAGGGTGCCGTCGACGAGCACCACGAGACCCCCCGCCTTGCGGCCGGGGCGGTGGGAGACGCCGTCCAGCGCCGGCCAGCCCAGCGCCGCGCCGTACGGGTTGGCCGGGTCGGTGGCCGCGAGGGTCACCGCGCGCAGCGGCGGCGGGTCGGCGACGCCGGCGAACTCGCGCAGCCGGTCGACGGTCGCCGAGGCCGCGAACTGGGCGGCGCCGAGCTTCTCGATGACGTAGCCGCGGCGGCAGTGTCCGGCCTCTTCGAAACCGGCGAGCACCCGGTAGGTCTGGGCGAAGCCGCCGGGGACGCCCTCGGACTGCACGCTGCCGCGGGTGACGACGCCGTAGCGGTCCAGCAGCAGGCTCGCCGTCGCCGTCGCCCGGGCGGAGGCGTCGGATTCGGGCGAGGGCAGCAGCGACCACCGGCCGCCGAGCGCGGGAGGGCGGGGCGGGGCGGCGCCGGTCGGACGCGGCAGCGCCGTTCCCCGGTACAGCCGCGCCCGGGGGGTGCGTCGCGCGGTGCGGTGGGCCTGCGAGCCGCCGGCGAGGAGCGTGCGCACCGGGGCGAACGTGTCGTTGGTGATGCGGCCCTGCCAGGTGAGGTTCCACAGCGCCTCGATGACGGACTGCTCGTTCTCGGCATCCGCCAGCTGGCGCAGCTGCGCCGCGAAGTACGCGCCCCCGCCGGCGAGGGCGGCGACGATGCGGGCTTCGAGGCCGTCCGCGCCGGACTCCCGGGCTTCGGCGAGGTCGTCGTCGGGAGCGGCGAGGGTCAGGGGCGCGGCGTCGGCCACATGCAGGGCGATCCACCCGTCGCGGCCGGGGAGCGAGCCGTGCCCCGACCACAGCACCTCGCCGGTGGCGGTGAGTTCGTCGAGCATGCCCGGCGCGTAGTCGCGCACGCGCGACGGCAGCACGAGCGATTCCCACGCGCTGGCGGGGATCGGCACCCCGGCCAGCTGCTCGATCACGGCCACGACCCCGTCGATGCCCTCCAGCGGCCGGGTGACGTGCTGCCACACCGGCAGAAAGCGGGCGTACGCCTCGGGGGAGACCGGCTCGACGCTGCCCCGGATCGCCGCGAGCGAGCGCATGCGCAGGCGCCGCAGCACCTCGCTGTCGCACCACTCGCCCTCGTCGGCGGCGCCGGTCGACATCGTCTCGGGGAGGAAGAACCCGGCCGACACCCGCCCCTGGGATTCCAGCCGCTGCAGCGCCTGACGCGCCACCGCGGGGCCGAGGCCCAGGCGCGCGGCCACGGCCGACGCGCGGAACGGGCCGTGCGTGCGCGCATGCCGGGCGACGAGGTCGGCCAGCGGGTCGGCGATCGGTTCGAGGAACGCGGTGGGAAGCCCCACCGGCAGGGCGGTGCCGAGGGCGTCGCGCAGGCGCGCGGCATCCTCGATCGCCGCGACGCGCTCCACCCCGCCGACGGTCACGCGGATGGCGCGTCGTGCCGTCACCAGGGTGTCGAGGTGGGCGGTGGCGGCGGCCAGGCGCCCTTCGTCGGCGTCGGTGCCTCCGGCCGCATCGGGGTCGGTCTCGGTGTCGAGCCGGGCGGCGACCTCGCCGGCGTCCAGGGGCCCGAGCAGGCGCAGCAGGTCGGCGACGCCCTCGACGCCCCGCACGTGGCGCTCCGGGTCGAGCCGCTGCACCTCCCGTTCGAACTGCGCGATGACCTCGGGATCGAGCAGCTCGCGCATCTCGACCTTGCCCAGCAGCTCCGCCAGCAGCGCCGGGTCGACCGAGAGCGCGGCGGCGCGTCGTTCGGCGAGGGGCGAGTCGCCCTCGTACATGAAGGCGCCCACGTAGCCGAACAGCAGGTCCCGCGCATAGGGCGAGGGCTGGGCGGGATCGGTCTCGACGAGGCGGATGCGGCGGTCGCCGATCGACCGCGCGATGCGCAGCAGGGCGGGGAGGTCGTAGACGTCCTGCAGCACCTCGCGGAGCGTCTCGAGGATGATCGGGAAGGTCGGATGCCGCCGGGCGACCTCCAGCAGCTGCGCCGAGCGCTGGCGCTGCTGCCAGAGCGGCGCGCGCTTGTTGGGGTTCAGCCGCGGCAGCAGCAGCGCCCGGGCGGCGCACTCGCGGAACCGGGACGCGAAGAGAGCCGATCCGCCCACCTCGTCGGTGACGATCTGCTCCAGCTCCTCGGGGTCGAAGACGAACAGGTCGGCGCCCGGCGGCTCGGCAGCGGCGTCCGGGACGCGGGCGATGATGCCGTCGTCGCTCGCCACGGCGGCACCCTCGACCCCCAGCCGCTCGCGGATGCGGGCGTTGACCGCCAGCGCCCACGGCGCATGGACGTGCATGCCGTAGGGGGAATGCAGGATGATGCGCCAGTCGCCGACCTCATCGCGGCCGCGTTCCACGGTGAGCGTGCGGTCGGTGGGAAGGCTCCCCGTCGCCTCGCGCTGCTCGGCGAGGTAGCCGAGCAGGTTGACGATGGCGTTGTCATCGAGCCCCGAATCGGTGAGCCGTGCGACGGCCTTCTCATGCGGGGCGGTGGAGACCTCGCGCGCGAACCGGCCGAGAGCCTCGCCCAGCTCCGCGGGACGCCCCAATCCGTCGCCGTGCCAGAAGGGGAGCTTGCCCGGCTGGCCGAACGCCGGGACCACGTTGACCCGGTCATGGGTGATCTCCACGATGCGCCAGCTGGTCGTGCCGAGCGTGAACACGTCGTTGACGCGCGACTCGTAGACCATCTCCTCGTCGAGCTCGCCGACACGGGCGTTGCGCGCCTCGCCGGCGACGAAGACGCCGAACAGGCCGCGGTCGGGGATGGTGCCGCCGCTGGTCACCGCGATGCGCTGGGCGCCGGGCCGGCCGGTCAGGGTGCCCTGATCGCGGTCCCACACGATGCGGGGCCGCAGCTCGGCGAACTCGTCGGAGGGGAACCGGCCCGCCAGCAGGTCGAGCGTCGCTTCGTAGGCGGACCGCGGGAGGGTGCGGAACGGGGCGCTGCGCCGCAGCGTCTCGAACCATCCCTCCACGTCGATCGGTCCGGTGGCGCACGCGGCGACCGTCTGCTGCGCGAGGATGTCGAGCGGGTTCTGCGGCACGGCGATCGCCTCGATCTGCCCCGCCAGCATCCGCTCGGTCACCACGGCCGTGTGCAGCACGTCGCTGCGGTGCTTGGGGAAGAGGGCCGCCCGGCTCACCTCGCCCACCTGGTGGCCGGCGCGTCCCACGCGTTGCAGACCGGATGCCGCCGACGGCGGCGCCTCGACCTGGATCACCAGGTCCACGGCCCCCATGTCGATGCCGAGTTCAAGCGAGCTGGTCGCCACGACGCAGCGCAGCACCCCCGATTTCAGCTCGTCCTCGACGAGCGCCCGCTGCTCCTTGGAGACCGAGCCGTGGTGGGCCTTCGCGAGCACGGGCTCCACCCCGGCGGTGGAGCCCGCCTGCGCCATCAGCTGCGCGGGCACGGTCGGTGCGGGCGGCTCCAGCCCGAGTCGCTCGGCGTAGATCTCGTTGAGTCGGCCGGTGAGGCGCTCGGCGAGGCGCCGGGAGTTCGCGAAGACGATCGTCGAGCGGTGGGCCAGGATGCGATCGACGATCGCCTCTTCGACGTGGGGCCAGACCGATCCGGTCGCCTCGGTCGATTCCCCGGCCGGGCGCGGCCGGGATGAGGGGGTGAACCAGTCGCCGTCGCCGTCACCGGCTGCGGCGTCGCCACCGGGGGCAGCGGGATCCGCCTCGGCCGATCCGGGAGGGGGCGGTGGGTTCAGCATGTCGTCGACGGGCACCACGACGCGCAGGTCGAACGCCTTCGTCGCCCGCGGCGCGACGATCTCCACCGGGGCGGCGCCGCCCAGGAAGCGGGCGACCTCGTCGATCGGCCGCACCGTGGCCGACAGGCCGATGCGCTGGGCGGGGGCGAGGGTCTCGGGGGCGTCGGCGTGCTCACGGCGGAGGGCCTCGAGCCGCTCGAGGCTCACGGCGAGGTGGGCGCCGCGCTTGGTGGCGGCGACGGCGTGCACCTCGTCGACGATGACCGTGTGCACATTTCGCAGCGTCAGGCCGGCCTGACTGGTGAGCATGAGGTACAGCGATTCGGGGGTCGTGATGAGGATGTCCGGCGGGTCGGCCACCAGTTTGCGGCGGTCGGCGCTCGGGGTGTCGCCGGAGCGCACGCCGACCGTCACCTCGGGGACGGTGATGCCCAGCCGTCGGGCCGACTGGCCGATGCCCACGAGAGGGGAGCGCAGGTTGCGCTCGACATCGACGCCGAGGGCCTTCAGAGGCGAGACGTACAGCACGCTGGTGCCGGGCGACGGCTCGCGGCGACGGCGCGCCGGCTTCTTCGCGGGGGCGGCGTCGGGCGCGGCGTCCGCCGGCGCCGGCTTCTCGTGGAAGATGCGGTCGATGGCCCAGAGGAATGCCGAGAGCGTCTTGCCCGAACCCGTCGGGGCGACCACCAGGGCGTGCTTGCCGTGGGAGATGGCATCCCAGGCGCCGACCTGCGCGTCGGTCGGTCGGGGGAAGGCGCTGTGGAACCAGTCCTGCGTGGCAGGACCGAACCGCGCGAGCACGTCGTCCACCCTCTTATCCTCCCCCCAGTCGCCGACACCCGGGCAGGCCACGCGGTGCGTCCGCCCCGAACCGCGAGCCCTCATGGTGTGCACGAGCCCACGCGCAGCACCCGCGCGGGACGTGTGGGCCGGTAGGGAGGATGTGGGTTCGCGACGCCGCAGGACCGCCGCCCCCGCCGCGCGTTGGCCTTCCGCGCCGCAGGGCGATAGGCTGGAAGATCTTTGCCACGGGCGGGAAGGGGCAGTCATGTCAGATCAGAAGGACACCGTGTGGATGACGGCGGCGACGCTGGCGTCGCTGGAAGCCGAGCTCGAAGAGCTGGGCCGCCGCGCCGACGCCGACGCCGACCGGCTGCGCGAGATCGAACTGCGTGACCTGATCCGCCGCGCCGAGGTCGGCGCCAAGCCCGATGACGGACTCGTCGAGCCCGGCATGACGGTGACGGTGCGGTTCACGCGCGACGGCTCGGAGGAGACGTTCCTCCTCGGCAGCCGCGAGCTGGTGAAGCAGGGCGGCCAGGTCGACCTCGACGTGTACTCCCCGTCGTCGCCGCTCGGAGCGGCCATCACCGGCCGCTCTGTGGGGGAGACGGTGAGCTTCGCCGCGCCGAACGGCTCGACCCTCGAGGTCGCCGTCGTCTCGGCCGTTCCCTTCGGCTGATCTCACCCGCGCTCGGACATCGTGCCGTCGGCGGCGAGGTGCAGCACCAGGTCGGGGCGGAGCCTGGCGAGGAACGCGTCGTCGTGGCTGACCACGAGCACGGCGCCGCGGTAGGCGCCCAGCGCCACCACGAGCGCATCGACGGTGTCGAGGTCGAGGTTGTTCGTCGGCTCGTCCAGGATCAGCAGCTGCGGTGGCGGCTCGGTCAGCAGCAGTCTGGCCAGGGCGACCCGAAAGCGCTCGCCGCCTGACAGGCTCGCCACCGGGCGGTCAACGGTCGCTCCGCGGATGAGGAACCTGGCCAGCCGGTTGCGCAGGTCGGCGGGAACAGCGTCCGGCGCCGCGGCCCGCACGTTGTCGATCACCGACGCGGCCTCGTCGAGCCCGTCGATGCGCTGCGGCAGGTAGCCGATGCGGTCGGTGTGCGCCTCGGCGCGTGCACAACGTCGCCAGAACGGCGCAGTGCGGCCAGATGCGGGCGGTCCGGCCGCGTCCCGGCCCGGATCGGCGACGTCGTGCACGCCGCCCGCGCCACGACCGGGCGCGTCTTCCGCCACCAGTCGCTCCAGCAGGGTCGTCTTGCCGGCGCCGTTCGGCCCCACCAGCGCGGTGCGCTCGGGCCCCTGCAGCACCCAGGCGCGCTCGCCGTCGCCGAGGGTGGCGATCCGGCGGGCGGCAGGCACGCCGGGGTCGGGGAGGTCGATGCGCACCGGCTCGTCGTCGCGCACCCGTCGCTCTGCGGCGTCCCATGCCGCACGCGCGTCGGACTCCCGCTCGGCGACCATCCCGCGCAGACGCCCCGCCGAGACCTGCGCGGCCGAGTGGCGGTTGCCGGAGACGATGCCGGGCACGCGCTTCTCGCGCTGCGCCTTGCGTCCCATCGCGGCACGCGAGGCGAGGGTCGTTTCGGCGGCGATGCGGTCGCGCTTCTCCCGGCGGACGCTCTGCGCGGCGGCCCGCTCGGCCTGCCGCGCGGAGGTCTGCTCGCGCTCGATCGCCTCGCGCCACACCGAGTAGGGGCCTCCGAAGGTCGACAGGGTGTGGGCGTAGAGCTCGGCGGTGTCGTCCATCGTCTCCAGCAGGGCAGCGTCGTGGCTCACCACGATCAGCGCACCGGGCCAGTCGCGCACCATCGCCGTCAGCCGTGCCCGCGCCTCCCGGTCGAGGTTGTTCGTCGGCTCGTCCAGCAGGGTGACTGCAGCGCGCTGACGGCGGAGGCCGGCCACCGCCGTCAGCACCGCCTCGCCGCCGGAGATCTCGCCGACCCGCCTGTCCAGCGCGTCCGGTGGCAGCCCGGCGTCGGCCAGGGCGGCGACGGCGCGGGACTCGACGTCCCAGTCGTCGCGGACGGCGTCGAAGTGAGCGGGGTCGGCATCGCCGGATTCGATGGCCCGCAGCGCCCGCAGTGTGGGACCCATGCCCAGAAGATCGGCCACGGGGTGGTCGACGGACAGCGTGAGCGTCTGGGGCAGGCGGGCGACGTCGCCGGTCACGGCGAGCTGACCGCCCGTGGGGGCGACGTCGCCGGCGATCAGCCGCAGCAGTGTGGACTTGCCCGCGCCGTTGCGGCCGACGAGTCCGGTGCGTCCGGCGCCGAACGCACCGGACACCTCGGTGAGCGCGGGTGTGCCGTCCGGCCAGGCGAACGAGACGCGGTCCAGGACGACCGACGGGGTGGGGGGAGTGGGAATGGGCATGAGCGTCCTTCGTGTGTCGGCCCTGTGGATGCAGGGGTGCGCTGACACGAAGGGCGCGGTCACGGCGGGCGAGGAATCGGGCCGGAGGCGACGGGATCGACGGGTCAGCGCAGGGATGCGCCTCCGCGTCGAAGGATCGACGGTCAGCGCGTGTGCTGCGCGGCCACGATCTTCGTCATTTCATTCCTCACGTCCGGGACGAGGTCGTCGACAGCATAGCCCTGCGGTCGAAGGCGGGCTACTCTGCCCGGCATGGACGGCGGGCGGGGCAGGGAGGCATGGGCGACGGCGGGCGCCTGGGCGTTCGGGCTGCTGCTCGGCGCCGTCATCGGCACCGCGATGGGCGCGATTCTGAGCAACGTGGCGCTCGGCATCGGGCTGGGTGTGGCCTTCGCGCTCGTGTTCGCGGTCGCGTTCCAGCCATCGGTGGACCTCGACCCCGACGAGGTGCCGACGGCCGGTGGCCGCTCCGTCACGGCGGCCGCGGCTACCGCGGCGGCCCCGGCGGATGCGCCGGCACCCCCACCCGACGAGCGCCTCATCGCGGGCGACCCGCATGTGATCGACGGGGACGGTGCCGGTTCGGATGCCGGGCAGGATGCCGGCCCCGACCGTTACGACGGGGATTGAGCGGCGGCCTCGAGGCGCTTGCGCAGGAACGTCACGACGTCGTCGAGTTCCTCCTGGGAAACACTGTGGGCAAGGCCCGTGTAGACCCGGCCGCTCAAGTCGACGTGTTCGGGGAGCCATTGCACCGTGTGCTCGATCTGGGCGAGCGGGATCACATCGTCATGCGTGCCGCGGCCCCAGAACACGGGCGGTCGCAGCTCCGCGAGGTGCGCGTCGCCCGGCAGCGCACCGGGGGCCACATAGCCGCTCAGGTTCACCGCGAACGACACGAGGTCCGGCTGCAGCCGCATCGCCTGCAGCGCGACCGACGCACCCTGCGAGAACCCGAGGAGTCCGACGGATGCAGCATCCGTTTCGGCATCCAGCCATTGCACGAGCCGCTCCGCGGCCGCCGTGACGTCTTCGGGCCGTCGGCTCTGGAGCCCCTCGATCGGATACCAGGAGTACCCGGGCGTCGGGAACGGCGGCAGCAGCGGCGCACGCACGGCCGCCACCACGAAGTCGGCCGGCAGGTGCGGTGCGAAGGCGAACAGATCGTGCTCGTCGGCGCCGTACCCGTGCAGCATCACCAGCAGCGGCCGCCCCGCTCTCTCGGCGGGCGGCGCCGACCAGCGCACGGCATCGGGATCGAGGGCGGGAACGGCGACCATGCCTCCATCCTGACAGGACGCACCGACACCGGGAGGGTATACATAAGTGCATGGCCGTCCGTACCCCCGACCCCGAACCCGGCGACCGCGACGACGACGACTCGCCGCGCGATCCCCTCCGCCCCGGCGGTGCGCCCTACGACCGCCCCGGTCACCCGCTCGGCGGCAGCAGCTTCGGGTCGCCCGTCTCGGGCTCGGCGCAGAATCCCGGGTGGCTCACCGAGGTGGAGCTGGCCGAGGCCCGCCGCCGCCTGCCCATGCTCTACGTCGAGGCCGTGCCCGTGCGCACCGACGGCGTGGGTGCGGTGACCGAGGTCGGCATCCTGCTGCGTGCCACCCCGCTGGGGGAGATCACCCGCACCATCGTCTCGGGACGCGTGCGCTACGGCGAGACGGTGCGCGATGCCCTCTTCCGCCACGTCGAGAACGACCTGGGTCCGATGGCCTTTCCCCTGCTGCCGCCCCAGCCTGTGCCGTTCACGGTGGCCGAGTACTTCCCGATCCCCGGCGTCAGCGCGTTCCACGACGACCGCCAGCATGCGGTTTCGCTGGCCTTCGTGGTGCCGGTCTCGGGCACCTGCGAACCGCGGCAGGACGCCCTCGAAGTCACCTGGATGACCCCGGAGGAGGCATCCAGTGACGCGCTGTCGGCGGAGATGGAAGGCGGCAGGGGCACGCTCGTGCGTCTCGCCCTGGCCTCGGTGGGCGCCCTGCGCTGAAGCGGATGCCGCCTCGCGGGTTCCCGTCTGATCCAATTTCCAATAGGATCGGCGCATCCTGCTTCCCGCCAGAGGAGACCGCGATGACGCGCCTGTTCAACGATCCCGACGACTTCGCCGAGGAGATGATCGAAGGCTTCGTCGCGGCATCCGCGCGCTGGGTGCGTCCGGTCACCGGCGGCGTCGTGCGCTCCACCCGCGGCTCTGAGCCGACGGTCGCCGTCGTCATCGGCGGCGGGAGCGGCCACTACCCGGCGTTCGGCGGCCTGGTCGGGCCCGGGCTCGCCCACGGCGCGGCGATGGGCAACCTCTTCGCCTCGCCGTCCGCTCACCAGGTGCAGTCGGTCGCCACCGCGGCGCACGAAGGACGCGGCGTGCTGCTGAGCTTCGGCAACTACGCCGGTGACGTGCTGCACTTCGGGCAGGCGCAGGCTCGCCTGCGGGACGCGGGGATCGACTGCCGCACGGTGCTCGTCACCGACGACGTCTGGAGCGCGCCGAAGGACGACCTCGACCGCCGCCGCGGCATCGCGGGCGACCTCGTGGTGTTCAAGGTGGCGGGGGCCGCCGCCGAGGAGGGCGCCGACCTCGACGACGTCGAGCGCGTCGCCCGGCTCGCCAACGCGCGCACGCGATCGTTCGGCGTCGCCTTCGGCGGGTGCACGCTGCCCGGCGCGGACGGACCGCTCTTCGACGTTCCCACCGGTCGCATGGCGGTGGGGCTCGGCATCCACGGGGAGCCGGGCATCGACGAAGTCGACGTCCCCACCGCCGCGCAGCTCGCGGAGATGTTCGTCGCGAAGCTGCTCGACGAGCTGCCCGACGGTGTCAGCCTTCCCGGCGCCCGCGTGGTGCCGATCCTCAACGGCCTCGGGAGCGTGAAATACGAGGAGCTCTTCGTCGTCTATCGCTCGATCGATCGCCTCTTGACCGCGGCGGGCGCCGTCGTCGTCTCGCCGGAGGTGGGCGAGTTCTGCACGAGCTTCGACATGGCCGGCGCCTCCCTCACCCTGCTGTGGCTCGACGACGAGCTCGAGCGCCTCTGGCTGGCGCCGTGCGACACGCCCGCCTTCCGTCGCGGCGCGGTCCCCGACCGCCGTGCGGTGGGCGACGACGAGATCGCCGCGCTGGACGAAGCCCAGGAGATCGGCGAAGCCACCGACGCCTCGCGCGCCGCTGCCACCGTGATCGCCCGCGCCGTGAGCGCGACGGCGGTGATGCTCGACGCCCACGCCGACGAGCTCGGGCGCCTCGACCGCGTCGCCGGCGACGGCGACCACGGCATCGGGATGCAGCGCGGCAGCCGGGCGGCGGCTGAGGCCGCCCAGGCCGCCGTCGACGCCGGAGCGGGCGCGCGCACCGCACTCGAGCACGCCGGCGAGGCGTGGGCGGACAAGGGCGGCGGCACGTCCGGCGCCATCTGGGGCGAGATGCTCAGCGCGCTCGGCGCCGTGCTCGGCGATGACGACGCCGTCACCGCGGAGCGCGTGACGACGGGCGTCGTGGGGATGAAGGACGCCGTCATGGCGTTCGGCGATGCCCGCCCGGGCGACAAGACGATGATCGATGCGATCGTCCCGTTCGTCGACGACCTGGCTGAGAGGGTCGCCGCAGACGACGCGCTGACGGATGCCTGGGCGCACGCGGCCGAGGTGGCCACGGCGGCCGCGCAGCAGACGTCGGAGCTGACCGCCAGGCTGGGACGGGCGCGGTCGCACGGCGACAGGAGTCTCGGAACCCCTGACCCCGGGGCGGTGTCCTTCGCGCTGGTGGCGCACACCGTACTCGACGTTCTGAAGGAGGAGGACTGACATGGCACTACGACTGGTGATCGGCTCGGACGACGCGGGCTTCGAGTACAAGGAACGACTCAAGGCCGACCTCGAGGCCAACGACCTGGTGGCCGAGGTCGTGGACGTGGGGGTGGATGCCGATGGGCACACGAACTATCCCGCGATCGCGATCGCGGCGGCCGAGCGCGTCGCCGCCGGTGACGCCGACCGGGCCCTGCTCATCTGCGGCACGGGGCTCGGTGTGGCGATCGCGGCGAACAAGGTCAACGGCATCCGCGCGGTGACGGCGCACGACCCCTACAGCGTGGAGCGTGCGGTGCTGTCCAACGATGCGCAGGTGCTGTGCATGGGGCAGCGCGTGGTCGGGCTGGAGCTCGCGCGACGACTCGTGCGCGAATGGCTGACCTACACCTTCGACCCCGAGAGCGCCTCGAACGAGAAGGTGCAGGAGATCTGCGCGTACGAAGAGGCCTGACCGGCAGCGGCGCGGGGGAGTTCGGATGCTCATCGGCACGAGCCTCAAGATGTACTTCTCGCACGCCCGCACCGTGGCGTGGACGCAGGAGGTGGCCGCCCAGGTGGCGGCGCACCCCGCCGTCGCCGCAGGCCGGGTCTCGGCGTTCGTGATCCCGCAGTACCCGTCCATTCCGGCGTGCGTCGAGATCGGCGCCCCGGTGGGGCTGTCCGTCGGGGCGCAGGACATCGCCGCACACGACGAGGGGCCGTACACCGGTGAGGTCAGCGGCGCGGTGCTGGCAGAGCTCGGATGCCGCTACGTCGAGGTCGGCCACGCCGAACGTCGGCGTCTCTTCGGCGACACCGACGAGGTGGTCGCGGCCAAGGTGGCGGCCGCCCAGCGCAACGCCCTGGTGCCGATCCTGTGTGTGGGGGAGGCGGAGCGCGGCAGCGCCGCGGCTGCGGCGACGGAGGTCGCGCGGCAGATCGACTCCGGCCTGGCCGCGGCGCGGGCGGCGGGTCTTCACGGCGAGATCGTGGTCGCCTACGAGCCGATCTGGGCGATCGGGGCGGCGGAGCCGGCGCGCGCCGACCACATCCGTGCCGTCTGCGCGGCACTGCGCACCCACCTCGCTGCGGCGCCCGAGCAGGCGTCGGTCATCTACGGCGGAAGCGCCGGTCCCGGCCTCCTCTCCGACATCGCCGACGCGGTCGACGGGATCTTCCTCGGCCGCTTCGCGCACGAGCCGGCCGCATTCGGCGAGATACTCGATGAGGCGTCTCATCTGACGCCGGCATCCCAGGAGGACACCCGATGACCTTGCAGCAGGACCCCCGCGGGCTCAGTGCCCTCACCGGCACCATCGAACGGCGGGGACTGCGCGACCACGTGTACGAGCGCATCCTGCAGCTGCTGCTCAGCGGCGACGTCGCCCCCGGGGCTCGGCTGTCGATCGACACGATCGCCCGTCAGCTGGAGGTCTCCCCCACCCCCGTGCGCGAGGCGATGGTGCAGCTCGAGCGCACCGGGCTGGTCAGCCGGGAGGCACTCAAGGGGTACCGTGTGGCTCCGCTGCTGAAGCCGTCCCAGCTGGCCGAGCTGTTCGACGCGCGGCTCATGCTCGAGGCGACCGCCGCGCGGCTGGCCACGCCCGCCTCGGCGGCGATGGTGGCCGAGCTGCGCGACGCGCAGGAGCACCACCGCAGCGTCGGCGAGCAGGTCATCGCCACGATGGCCTCCGGTGACACCGATGTGGCGCTGACGACGGCCTACTTCGCCGCGGATGCCGCCTTCCACCGGGTCGTGTTCGATCACTGCCGCAACCACTACCTCACCGAGATGTCCGACGCCCTCGCGGCGCAGCTGCACCGCATGCGCCAGGCGGCGCTGCACGGTGTCACCGATGTGCGCGAGGCGATCGCCGAGCACGCCGCGATCGTGGAGGCGTTCGCCGGCGACGATTCCCGCGCGCCGGAGCGGGCGATGCGCCGGCACATCGAGCTGGTGCGCTCCCGGTCCCTCGACGTCGAGCGCGGCTGACTGCACCGGCGGGTCCCGGGTCGTTGAGCGAGGGAGCGCAGCGACCGAGACGAAACGTGGCGGGCGGGCGTTTCGTCTCGCTGCGCTCGCTCAACGACCGGAAGGGTGTGGGCGTTTCGTCTCGCTGCGCTCGCTCAACGACCGGAAGGCGCGGGGGTCGTTGAGCGAGGGAACGCAGCGACCGAGACGAAACGTGGCGGGCGGGCGTTTCGTCTCGCTGCGCTCGCTCAACGCCCGGGAGGGCGTGGGGCGTTTCGTCTCGCTGCGCTCGCTCAACGACCGGGGTGATCTGCCCCTTCCCTCTGGGCCTATTTCCTGTAGGATCGACGAACCGAGCCCGAGAGCGCCTCGGCAGACACGCCAATGGAGACGTCATGACAGATTCGCCACCCCCCGCCCTGGACAGCCGGACGTGGCCGATCGCCGTGTGCATGCACGGATTCCCGCCCGTCCGACGCGATGGGACGGCGCTGCACGATGCGGCGCCGGAAGTCTGGGACGACATCTTCGCCCAGGTCGCTCGGCTGGGCTTCACCGCCATCGAGCTGGCCGACAGCCACATCCGCCCCGCCGACCTGGAGCCGTCGCGCCGCGATGAGCTGCTGGCCATCGCCGGCGCCCACGGCGTGACCCCGATCTCGGTGCACGTGCAGCGTCAGAGCGTCATCCAGCCCGGTCGCGGCGAGGAGAACCTCGCTTACGCCCATCGCACGATCGACGCGTCGGCCGAACTCGGCCTGCAGGTGTTCTCCACGGGCCTGCACCAGCCGTTCACCGAGGCCCAGCGCCGGGCACTGTGGTTCTGGACCGCGCCCGGGCCCGTCGACCCCGACGATGCCGACACCCGCGCCCTCGCGGTGAAGCGCCTGCGCGAGCTCGGCGAGCACGCGGCATCCGTCGGGCTGCCGATGTCACTGGAGATGTACGAGGACACCTACCTCGGCACCGCAGACAGCGCGGTGCGCCTCATCGAGGAGATCGGGCTCGACAACGTCGGGCTCAACCCTGACATCGCCAACCTCATCCGCCTGCACCGGCCCATCGAGGACTGGCGCGAGATGCACGAGAAGACGCTGCCCTACGCCAACTACTGGCATGTCAAGAACTACACCCGCGACGAGGCCGTCGACGGCAGCTGGTTCACCTCGGTGCCCACGACGATGGAGCAGGGCCTCATCAACTACCGGGCCATGGTCTCCCTCGCCATCGAGGTCGGCTTCCGCGGCCCCTTCCTCATGGAGCAGTACGGAGGCGACAGCCTCGGGGTCTGCGCCACCAACCGCACGTACCTGCAGTCGCTGCTGCCCGACCCCGCGAGCGAATGAGCCGCACGACGTCGAAGGAGACGCCATGACCGAAACCACCCGTCCCGTCTACGCCGTGATCGGCAGTGGCTACATGGGCGGCGGCATCGCCCAGGTGCTGGCGCTGTCGGGCGCCGACGTGCGCATCGCCGACGTCGACCTCGCCATCGCCGAGGGCAACCGCGAGCGCCTCATCGCCGAGGCCGAGCAGTTCGCCGCCGATGGGCTGTTCCCCGCCGACGCGCCGGCGATCATCGCCGCACGCGTGACGGCGACCACGATCGAGCAAGCCGTGTCCGGGGCGACCTTCATCGAAGAGGCGGTGCCGGAGAAGATCGAGATCAAGCACGCCACGCTCCGCCGCATCAGCGAAGCCGCCGCCCCCGACGCGATCATCGGCAGCAACACGTCGACGATCCTCATCGGCAAGCTCGCCGAGGCGGTGGTCAACCCCGAGCGCTTCCTCGGCGTTCACTTCTCCAACCCGGCACCGTTCATCCCCGGCGTGGAGCTCATCCCACATGCCGCCACGGATCCCGCGATCATCCCGGTCGTCGAGCAGATCGTCGCCGCGACCGGCAAGCAGACGGCTCGCGTGAAGGATGCCACCGGGTTCGTCCTCAACCGACTGCAGTACGCGCTGTTCCACGAGGCGACGCAGCTGGTCGAGGAGGGTGTCGCCACCCCGGAGGATATCGACACGATCGTGCGCACGACCTTCGGATTCCGGCTGCCCTTCTTCGGGCCGTTCGCGGTCGCCGACATGGCCGGGCTCGACGTGTACGCGTTCTGCTACGCGTCGCTGCAGACGGAGTTCCCCGAGCGGTTCGCCACCCCGAAGATCCTCGAGGACCTCGTCACAGCAGGCAAGCTCGGCACGAAGTCCGGAGCGGGCTTCCTCGATGTGCCCGCTGAGCGCACCCCCGAACTCATCGCCTACCGCAACAAGGCGTACGTGGCGATGCAGAAGCTCCTCGATGAGCTCGGTCCCGCCCCCATCCAGCCGGCCGCCGCCGGTGAGAGCTGAAGGACCGGCGATGGTGACTCCCTTCCCCGCTGACCGCACCGTCATCCTCACCGGCGCCGCGAGCCCCCGCGGCATCGGCAGGGCGACCGCCTACCACCTGGCCGGACTCGGCTGGAACGTCGGCATCATCGACGTCGACGGTGAGGCGGCTGCGGCCACCGCACGGGACGTCGCCGCCACCCACGGTGTGAAGGCCGCGGGCGTGGGCGCGAACCTCGCCGACCGCGAGCAGGCCGTCGCCGCCGTCGACACGCTCGAGGCTGAGCTGCCGCAACTGGTGGCCCTCGTGAACTTCGCCGGCGTGTCCTCGCCGGTGCCCTACCTCGAGGTCACCCCCGAGGAGTGGCACCGGGTGCTCGGCGTCAACCTCGAAGGCGTGCACTGGGTGACCCAGCGCGTGGCGGCATCCCTCGTCGCGTCGGGGGTCGGGCGCATCATCGGCATCTCGTCGGTATCGGCCCAGCGGGGAGGCGGAACCTTCTCCAAAACCCCCTACTCGGCGTCGAAGGCCGGCGTCATCGGCCTCATGCGCTCGATCGCGCGGGAGCTCGGGCCGCTCGGGATCACCGCCAACGTCATCTCGCCCGGGCCCATCGACACCGACATCATGGGCGGCACGCTCTCGGACGAGCGCAAGCAGGCCATGGCCGCCGACGGCGTGCTGCCGCGCATCGGCAACCCCCTCGACATCGCGGCAGCGGTGGCGTATCTCATCAGCGAAGACGCCGGATTCGTGACGGGTCAGACCCTGAACGTCGACGGCGGTCTCTACATGCACTGAGGAAACCCATGTCCCGTTCCTGGTCGAAAGGTCGTATCGCCTACCTCGTCATCGGAGTGATCTGCCTCGCCGTCGGCGTCGCACTCATTCTGCCCGGTCTCGGCGGCTAGCCGGGGCGCCCCGTTCCACACACTGCTCGAAGGAGAGTCGGACCGTGTCAACCACCTCGGACAGCGCCGCCGCGCGCGCATTGCTGGACAGCCCGCACCTGAACAGCGGCATCAAGAAGGCGACCTATCGCCTCATGCCGATGCTCATCATCCTGTACTTCGTCGCGTTCCTGGATCGCACGAACGTCGGGTTCGCCGAGGAGGCCCTCTCGGTCGACCGCGGCATCACCGCCGGGGCCTATGCCCTGGGAGCCGGCATCTTCTTCATCGGCTACGCGATCTTCGAGATCCCGTCGAACCTGCTGCTGAACAAGTTCGGCGCCCGATTCTGGCTGGCCCGCATCGCGATCACCTGGGGCATCGTCGCTGCGCTGTTCGCCTTCGTCACCAACGACACGATGTTCGTGTGGCTGCGGTTCCTCCTCGGCGTCACCGAGGCGGGGCTCTTCCCCGGCGTCATCATGTTCCTGGCGCAGTGGTTCCCCAACAAGCGCCGCGTGCAGATGTTCGCGCTGTTCTACCTCGCGCAGCCGTTCTCGCAGATGATCGGCGCCCCGCTGTCGGGTGGCCTCATCAGCTTCGGCGAGCAGTTCACCCCCTGGGCCGGCTGGCAGGTGATGTTCTTCACCGAGGGCATGCTCGCCGTCGTGGCCGGAATCGCCGCGATCTTCTTCCTCGTCGACTCACCGCAGAAGGCGAAGTTCCTCAGCGACGACGAGAAGTCCGCGATGAAGGCGGTGATGGACCATGAGGATGCCATCAAGAACGACGACGGCCCCCGAGGTATCGGCGCGGCCTTGGTGAACTGGAAGGTCTGGTACTTCACCGTCATCTACTTCTGCCTGCAGATCGCGGTGTACGGCACCACTTTCTACCTGCCTCAGCAGGTTTCCGGACTCATCGGCAAGGCCGTGGGCTGGGAGGTGGGTCTGGTGACCGCCATCCCGTGGGCGGTCGGCCTCTTCGCCTGCTACTACGTCGGCAAGCACGCGCACACCCTGCGTCGCCGGCGCACGTGGGGGACGGCATTCTTCATCATCACGGGCCTGTCGATCTTCGTGTCGGCCTGGGCCGGCGCGAACGGGCTGGCGCTGCTGGGCATCGCCGCGATCACCGTCGCCGTGGCATCGTTCCTGTCGACCGGTCCCATCACGTGGTCCTTCCCCACGGCGTTCCTCACCGGCGCGGCCGCGGCCACCGGCATCGGCCTCATCAACTCGCTCGGCAACCTCGGCGGCTTCGTCGCGCCCATCATGCGCACCGGCATCAACGAGGCCTTCCCGACGGACTCCGGGGCGTGGGGCGTGGTCTCGCTCGGTGTGTTCGGATTCCTCGCGGCGATCATGATGGCGTGCACGAAGTTCTTCCGTTCCCGGGCGGACGCGCTGCTCGAAGACGCGGAGGCCGCGCCCGTCCCCGGTCACTGACGCCGGTGCGGGGCGCCTGAGCGCCCCGCACCGCGGTGCCCCCGTCGTCCGGAAGAGGAGATCCCATGGCCCGTCACCCCCAGGTGGCCTTCGTCGGACTCGGCGCGATCGGGCTGCCGATGGCCGAGAGCATCGTGCGCGCGGGACTGCCGCTCGTGGGGGTGGAGCCCGTCTCCGCCGGCCGGGAGCGGGCAGAGGCGGCCGGCGTGCGCGCCGTCGCCGACATCGCCGACGCCGGTGACGTCGAGGTCGTGGTCGTCATGGTCGCCACCGGCGCGCAGCTGGCGGCGGTGGTGGATGCCGCGCTCGCCGCGGATGCCGCGGCCGGCCGCACCTGGATCATCTCGGCCACCGTCGGCCCCGATGTCGTGCGCGCCGAGGCCGCGCGGCTGGAGGCGGCAGGGGCCGCGGTCGTCGACGCGCCCGTCAGCGGCGGAGTCGCCCGCGCCGGCCGCGGCGACCTGGTGCTGTTCGCGTCGGGGTCCCCGGCCGCGCTCGCCGACGCCGCCCCGGTCCTCGACGCCCTCGGCACCGCCCGCGTGGTGGGCGGCCGGGTCGGTGAGGGGCAGGCGGTGAAGGTCGTCAACCAGCACCTCGCCGCGGTGCACATCGTCGCCGCTGCGGAGGCGCTCGCCCTGGCCGAGCGGCTGGACCTCGACCCCGCGTTCGTCCTCGACGTCGTCGGCGGGGGAGCGGCGGCATCCTTCATGCTCGGTGACCGCGGGCCGCGCATGCTCGCCGGCGAGGACGCCCCGGTGCTCAGTCAGGTGGGCATCTTCGTCAAGGACACCGGGCTCGTCGCCGAGGCGGCCGAGGCGGCGGGGATCGACCTGCCCGTGCTGCGGTCGGCGCGTGAGCGGTTCCTTGCCGCGGAGGCGCGTGGTCTGGGGCGGCGCGATGACTCCAGCGTGATCGAGACCTACCGGGAGGGCAGTGCCTCGTGAAGACCGTGGTGCTCGACGACGACCCCACCGGCACGCAGTCCGCCACGGGGGTCGACGTGCTGCTCGCGGTCGACGCCGACGGCATCCGCGAGGCGCTCACCCACGCCGACAGCGTGTACGTGCAGACGAACTCGCGGGCGATCGACGAGGATGCCGCCGTCGCCCTCGTGCGCGACGTGCGCGACGCCGCGCGGGCGGCCGCCGCCGCACTGGGCGAAGACGTGCAGTTCGTGCTGCGGGGGGACTCCACCCTGCGGGGGCACGTGTTCGCAGAGACCACGCAGTTCGTCGGCGACGGATCCGTCATCGTCTTCTGCCCCGCCTTCCCCGCGGGAGGCCGCACGACGGTCGACGGCGTGCACCTCGTGCGCATCGGCGACGAGACTCTTCCCGCGCACGAGACGGAGTACGCCGACGACCCGGTCTTCCCCTTCACCACCGGTGTGCTGGTGGACTACGTCGCCGAGAAGTCCGGACGCCCCGCCGTCGCCGTGCCGCTGTCCGACCTGCGCGCCGGGGGTCTCGCCGACACGATCGCGACAGCGCCGGCCGGAGCGGTGATCATTCCCGATGCGGCGGACGACACCGACATCGATCTCGTCGCCGCCGGCATCCGCGAGGCGCGCGCGGCGGGCAGGGACGTGGTGGTGCGCAGCGCGGCGCCTCTCGCGGCGGCGCTCGCGGGAGTGGCATCCGACGGCCTGCTGCCCACCCCGCTCGTGACGCAGCCGGCACGCATGATCGTCGCGTGCGGGTCGCACACCGCGGGGGCGTCTGCGCAGCTCGCCCCGCTCGAGGTGCGGCACGGGCCTGCGGTCGTGATCGCCACCGACGACGCGTTCGCCGACCCCGATGCCGCCGGGCGCGCGGCGGCCGCCGAGGCGAGGCAGCGACTGGCTGAGACCGGGCTCGCGATCATCTCGACCGAGCGCACGCGACGGCCCGAGCACAACACCCTGCGCCACGGCGAGCTCGTGATGCGCGCCCTCACCACCGCGGTCAAGACGCTCGTCCCCGACGTCGAGGCGGTCGTCGCCAAGGGCGGCATCACGTCGGCGGAGCTGGCCCGCACCGGCGTCGGCGCCACGCGCGCCCGCGTGCGCGGCCAGGTGCTGCCGGGGGTCTCCGTGTGGGATCTCGTCTCCGCCGACGGCGAGGACCGCCTGTACGTCGTCGTCCCGGGAAACGTCGGCGGGCCGTCGACCCTTCTCGACGTGGTGGCCGCGCTCGGGCACTGACCCGTGGTCGGCGGCGCGGCGCGGCATCCGCACGCCTGAAATAATCGAGGGTGTCACCCCCGGTGAAGAAGGAGTGTTCGACGTGCCCGTCAGCTTCCATGAGGCGGCCCCCGCCGAAATGGACCCCGTCCGCTTGTACTCGATCCTGAAGCTCCGCATCGACGTGTTCGTCGTCGAGCAGCGCGCGGCCTACGACGACCTCGACGGCCGGGACGTCGAGCCGGGCGCCCGGCTGTACTGGGCGGAGGAGGACGGCCGGGTCCTCGCCACGCTGCGCGTGCTGCGGGAGACCGACGGCCGCCGCATCGGACGGGTCGCGACGGCCGCGGCGGCTCGGGGTCGGGGGCTTGCCGCGGAACTCATGCGGCGCGCCGTCGACGCGTGCGCCGAAGCGCAGATCGTGCTGGACGGGCAGCTGCAGCTCGAGGGCTGGTACGCGGGCTTCGGTTTCACCCGTTCCGGGGAGGTCTTCGTCGAAGACGACATCCCCCACATCCCGATGACCCGGCCTGCGGCGCCGTAGCGCGCGCCGGGGCCGGTCAGCCGCGCGTCAGACGCGCCAGCTCGGCGACGAACGCGTCGACGTCTTCGGGCTGCGTGTCGAACGAGCACATCCAGCGCACCTCGCGGCGCGCGGCATCCCAGTCGTAGAAGCGGAAGCTCTCGCGCAGCTGATCGGCCACGCCGTCGGGGAGCGTCGCGAAGACGCCGTTGACCTGGGTCGGCTGGGTGAACGCGACGCCGCGGATCGAGCCGTCGGCGATGCCGGCCTCGACGCCAGCACGCAGGCGTGCCGCCATGGCGTTGGCGTGGCGGGCGCTGCGCAGCCAGAGGTCGCGCTCCAGAAGGGCGATCAGCTGCGCCGAGACGAACCGCATCTTCGACGACAGCTGCATGTTGAGCTTGCGCAGGTACCGCAGTCCCTCGGATGCCGCGGGGTCCAGCACCACGATCGCCTCGCCGAGCATCGCACCGTTCTTGGTGCCGCCGAAGCTCAGCACGTCGACGCCGGCGTCGCGGGTGAAGGCGCGCAGGGGCAGGTCCAAGGCCGCGGCGGCATTGGCGATGCGGGCGCCGTCGAGGTGCAGGCGCATGCCGCGCGCGTGGGCGTGGTCGGCGAGGGCGCGGATCTCGTCGGGGGTGTACAGCGTGCCCAGCTCGGTGGACTGCGTGATGGAGACGACCAGCGGCTGGGCCCGGTGCTCGTCGCCCCAGCCCCACGCCTCGCGGTCGACCAGCTCGGGCGTGAGCTTGCCGTCGTCGGTCGGGACGGTCAGCAGCTTGATGCCGGCCACGCGCTCGGGAGCGCCGCCCTCGTCGACGTTGATGTGCGCCGTGCTCGCGGCGATGACCGCGCCCCAGCGGGGCAGCATCGACTGCAGGCCGGTGACGTTCGCGCCGGTGCCGTTGAAGACGGGGAACGCCTCGACCTCACCGCCGAAGTGGTGGGCGAACACCTCCTGCAGGCGGGCGGTGTAGACGTCGTCGCCGTAGGCGGTCTGGTGGCCGCCGCCTGCCGCGGCGATGGCGGCGAGCACCTCGGGGTGCACGCCGGAGTAGTTGTCACTGGCGAAGCCGCGGACGGTGGTGTCGTGGAGGGTCGTCACGGTGGTCCAGCCTAGCCACGCCGGCTCACCTCGCCGCGCGGACCCGCCCCGCCCGGTCTCCGCGGCGCGGGCGCTGGTCTCGGCGGCGCGGGAGCTCGCCCCCGCGCCGCGCCGGCGTGCACAACGTCGCCTTTCCGCCCCTGTGGGCGTGGTTTCGCGGCTGCGGCCCCGGCTCGGCCACGGATCAGCGACGTTGTGCACGGCCCGGCCGTCACGCCCCGCCCGGTCCCCGAGCCGTGCCCGCGCCGCTCCGGCCATGCTCCGCGCCGCTCCGGCCATGCTCCGCGCCGCTCCGGCCATGCTCCGCGCCGCTCCGGCCATGCTCCGCGCCGCGCCGGCGTGCACAACGTCGCCTTTCCGCCCCTGGGGGCGTGGTTTTCGCGGCTGCGGCCCCGGTTCGGCCACGGATCAGCGACGTTGTGCACGGGACCGGCGAGGGCCGGCCCGCAGGTGACCGGCGGGAGCCGGCCCGCAGCGACCGGGGGTCGGCGGCCGCGGAGGGGGTGTCGGGTGTCGGAGGCGGCGATTACCCTCGCCCCCATGGCGGAGAACGCCCTCCCGGCGGACGCAACCGGGAACGCCTCACCCCTCGCGCCGGCCGGCGGCATGCGCGTGTTCGTGCAGGTGCTGGTGAACACCGCGGTGGCGAACATCACCACCAGCTTCCTGTGGTTCGCCCTCACCTTCTGGGCGTACCTCGAGACCCGTTCCGTGCTGGCGACCGGCCTCATCGGCGGGGCGTACATGCTGCTCGTCGCGGTGTTCTCGATCCCGTTCGGCACGCTCGTCGACCGGCACCGCAAGCACCGCGTGATGGTGGTGTCGAGCCTGGTGACGCTGGCGGCGTTCATCGTGGCCGGCGTCCTGTACCTGCTCTTCCCCGAGGTCATCCTGATCGATCTCCGGCGGCCGTGGTTCTGGGTGTTCTCGGCCATCGTGCTGTTCGGCGCGGTCATCGAGAACATGCGCAACATCGCGCTGTCCACCACCGTGACGCTGCTCGTCCCCACCGAGCGCCACGCGAACGCGAACGGCCTCGTGGGCACCGTGCAGGGGCTCGCGTTCATCGTCACCAGCGTCTTCTCGGGCCTGTCGATCGGTCTGCTCGGCATGGGGTGGACGCTGGTCATCGCGATCGCGCTCACTGCCGCGGCTCTCGGGCACCTGCTGTGGGTGCGCATCCCCGAGGCGGCCCCGGCGCAGGTGGACGGGCGGGCGCCGCGCGTCGATCTGCGCGGCAGCATCGGGGCGATCTCCGCGGTGCCGGGCCTGTTCGCACTGATCATCTTCGCGACGTTCAACAATTTCATCGGCGGTGTCTACGTCGCCCTCATGGACCCGTACGGGCTCACCCTCTTCCCCGTGGAGATGTGGGGCGTCGTGCTCGGGGTCACCGCCACCGGCTTCATCGTCGGCGGCGCGGTCATCGCCCGCTGGGGCCTCGGGCGCAACCCGATGCGCACCCTGCTGCTGGCGGTCGTCGCCATGGGGGTGCTCGGGGCGGTGTTCACGATCCGGGAGTGGTGGTGGCTCTACGCCGCCGGCATCTGGGTCTACATGGCGCTCATCCCGGCGGTCGAGGCGGCGGAGCAGACGGTGATCCAGAAGGTCGTGCCCTTCCGCCGGCAGGGGAGGGTCTTCGGCTTCGCGCAGGCGCTGGAGTCGGCGGCGTCGCCCCTCACGGCCTTCCTCATCGCCCCGATCGCGCAGTTCTGGATCATCCCGTACATGGCGGGGGATGCCGGCGCCGACGCCTGGCGGTGGGTCCTCGGTGAGGGGGAGGCCCGTGGCATCGCCCTCGTCTTCCTCGCGGCCGGCGCCGTGCTCGTCGCTGCAGCGCTGCTGGCCTTCACCACCCGGTCGTACCGGCGGCTGTCGACGTACTACGCCGACGCCCCGGCGGCCGACGCCGTGGCATCCGACGCCGTGGCATCCGACGCCGTGGCATCCGCTCCCGTGGCATCCGACGCCGTGGCACCCGACACCGTGGCACCCGACACGGCCGCCGACGCGCCGGCGCCCGCCGCTGAGAAACCACCATCCGGCTGAGACACCCCGCACGGCGAGGCCCCAGGGGATAGCGATTCCCCAGCGGGCGGGCGAAGCGGCGTCAGTCCGTACCGCGGATGCCGGAGGTCGAGGCGATCACGTCGCGCATCTTCTTCTCGAGCGCCTCGTAGAACATCGACAGCGGGAACTCGTCGTCCAGCACCGCGTCGGTGTAGCCCTTCGGCGGACCCGCGAGCACCTCATGCGGCAGACCTCGCGCCCACGCCGAGGCGGGGTGCGGGGTCACGACCGAGCTGACCAGCTCGTACGCGGCGAGCCAGTGCGCCACCTTCGGCCGGTCGATCGACTGCCAGTACAGCTCGTCGATCGCCGCTCCCAGCGCCACGACCGCCGCGGGCACCTCATCCCAGTCGAAGGCGAGGGCCGTGTCGGTCCAGTGCAGCACCCCGCGCTGGTGCAGCCACGCGAACAGCAGCTGACCGCCGAGCCCGTCGTAGTTGCGCACGCGGCTGCCGGTGATCGCGAACCGGAAGATGCGGTCGAAGATCACCGCGTACTGGACCAGCCCGGCGTGCTCGAGCGTCTCGGCCTGAGCCGGGGACAAGTGCTCCCCGGCATCCACGCGCGCCTGCAGCTCCTGCTGGATGCCGACGCACTCCCGGAACGCGGTGAGGTCGCAGCGCAGCTCCTCCAGCGAGTAGAGGAAGAACGGCATCCGCTGCTTGATCATGAACGGATCGAACGGCAGGTCGCCGCGCATGTGCGTGCGGTCGTGGATGATGTCCCACATGACGAAGGTCTTCTCCGCCAGCTGCTGATCCTCCAGCAGACGGGCCGCCTCGTCCGGCAGGTCGAGCTTGGTGATCTCGGATGCCGCGCGCACCACGCGCCGGTAGCGTGCCGCCTCGCGGTCCTGGAAGATCGCGCCCCACGTGAACGGCGGAATCTCGCGCATCGCGACCGTCTCGGGGAACAGCACCGCGGAGTTCGTGTCGTACCCGGGCGTGAAGTCCACCAGCCGCAACGAGACGAACAGCCCGTTCGTGTACCGGGTCTCGAGGTCGGCGACGAATTCCGGCCAGATGACCTCCGCCAGCACGGCCTCGATGAACCGGTTGCGGGATCCGTTCTGCGTGTACATCGGGAACACGACGAGGTGGCGGATGCCGTCGACGCGGTTCCGCTGCGGCTGGAAAGCGATGAGCGAGTCGAGGAAGTCGGGCACGCCGAAGCCGCCCTCGACCCAGCGGTCGAAGTCCTCGATCACGGCGGTCAGGTACTCCGCGTCGTGCGGGAACAGCGGAGCGAGCGCGTCGATGGCGTCGGTGATCTCGGCGACGAGCCCGCGGGCGGCGGCGTGGTCGTCCGGGTCGGGGACCGACCCGTCCTGCGCCTGCAGCTGCTGCAGGGCGGTGGCGGCGGCGGCCAGCGCGCGCCACTCGGGGGAGTGCTCGACCCCGGCGGCCCGGCCGTCCTCGACGACCTCGGGTTCGCCGACGATGGACTTGCGCTCACGGGTGGTGGCGGCATCGATGGACATGGAACCTCCGATCTTCGGGGTCGGCCGGCGCGTCCGTGCGCCGGCGGCTGTCAGGGTTGGGCCAGCATATCGAGGCGCTGTCAAGTCGTCTCCTCGACTGTGCCCGGCCGGTAGCGTCGCGGCCATGCCCGACCACATCTCGCCCGCCCGTCCCGACGGCGACGGGCTTCTCCTCCTCGCCAACAGCAGCGCCGGCGAGGCGGTGCTGCGGGCCGACCCGCTGCCGGTGATCCGTGAGCGGCTGCCGCGCGCGCGGGTGCAGGAGCTGGGTCCCGACGGCGACCTCGACGACGCCGTGGCGACGGCGATGGCCGGCGACGATCGACCGCGCGTGCTGGGCGTGCTCGGCGGCGACGGGTCGGTGTCGCGCATGGCGCACCTGGCCCGGCGGCACGGCGTGCCCCTGCTGGTGGTCCCGGGTGGCACGTTCAACCACTTCGCCCGCTCCGCCGGTCTCGACGACGTGGATGCCGCGCTCGCCGCCTTCGCCGCGGGGACGCTGCGCGACGTGGTCGTCGCCGAGCTCTCGATCGACGACGGCGCACCGATCACCGTGCTCAACGCGGTGTCGCTGGGGAACTATCCGCAGTTCCTCGCCGAGCGCACCGAACGGGCGAGCCTGGGCAAGTGGCTGGGAGGGGTGGGGGCGATCATCGTCGCGCTGCGCGAGGCCCAGCCGGTGCGGGTGCGTCGGGACGGCCGCACCGCAACGGTCTGGTCGGCCTTCGTCGGGGTGGGGCGCAACGATCCCCAGCGGCACGCGATGATGCAGCGCGTGACGCTGGCGGACCCCGTGCTCGACGTGCGGCTGCACCACGCGCGCGGCTCCCGGGTGCGGGCGATGGCGTCGCTGGCATTCGGCCGCCGCACCCTGCGCGTGCTGCGGGCGCTGCGCGTGATGCCGCCGGCGACGGAGTTCGAGCGTGAGGTGGCCGACAGCTGGCGCGTGCGCGTGCAGCCGGACGGGGCGCCGGCGGTGTACGTGCACGACGGCGAGCTGGAGGAGGCGTCGCCGTCGGGCTTCACCCTCGCCGTGCGGGCCGTGCCCGACGGGCTGCGCGTCTACGCGCCCTGACCTGCGCGTCTACGCGCCCTGACCTGCGCGCGCGGCTGGGCCGGCGCGCCAACCGGGTCCGGCGGGCCGGTGCCGACCCGCCGGAGCCCCCGTCAGTCGTGCTGCGGGAACCCGAGGTTCAGGCCGCCGTGCGAGGGGTCGAGCCACCGGCTGGTGATGGCCTTCTCCGAGGTGAAGAAGTCGAAGCCGTGGGGCCCGTACGCCTTGGCGTCGCCGAACAGCGACGCCTTCCAGCCGCCGAAGGAGTGGTAGGCGACCGGCACTGGGATCGGCACGTTGATGCCGATCATCCCCACCTGCGCCTCCCGCTGGAACCGCCGCGCCGCGCCGCCGTCGTTGGTGAAGATGGCGGTGCCGTTGCCGTAGGGGCTCGCGTTGATGATCGCGAGGCCCTCTTCGTAGCCGGAGACCCGCACGACCGACAGCACCGGGCCGAAGATCTCGTCGCTGTACACCGGCGACGTCGTGGGCACGCGGTCGAGCAGAGTGGGTCCGAGCCAGAACCCGTCGGGGTCGCCGTCGGCCTCGACGTCACGGCCGTCGACGACGACGGTGGCGCCGTCGGCGGGCGCGCGCTCGATGTACGACGCGACACGGTCGCGGTGGGCGCCGGTGATGAGCGGTCCCATGTCGCAGCCGCGCAGGCCGTCGCCGGTCCGCAGCGTCGCCATGCGCTCGCGCACCTTCGACACCAGTTCGTCGGCGACCGCGTCGACGGCCAGCACGACGGACACGGCCATGCAGCGCTCGCCGGCCGAGCCGAAGCCGGCGTTGACGGCCGCGTCGGCGACGAGGTCGAGGTCGGCGTCGGGGAGCACCAGCATGTGGTTCTTCGCGCCGCCGAACGCCTGCACGCGCTTGCCGTGTCCGGTGGCGGTCTCGTAGACGTACCGGGCGATGGGGGTCGAGCCGACGAACGACACCGCCCGCACGTCCGGGTGCACGAGCAGCGCGTCGACGGCCTCCTTGTCGCCGTGCACGACGTTGAAGACGCCGTCGGGCAGGCCCGCCTCACGCATCAGGGCGGCCATCCAGTTCGCGGCGGTCGGGTCCTTCTCGCTGGGCTTGAGCACGACCGCGTTGCCCGCGGCGATGGCGACGGAGAAGAACCACAGCGGCACCATCGCGGGGAAGTTGAAGGGGCTGATGATGCCGACGACGCCGAGGCTCTGACGCAGCGTGTAGACGTCGACCCCGCCCGAGGCGTTCTCGGTGTAGGCGCCCTTGGTGAGGTGTCCGAGCCCGCAGGCGAACTCCACGACTTCCATGCCGCGGGCGATCTCGCCGTGCGCATCCGCCAGCACCTTGCCGTGCTCGCGGGTGAGGATTCGCGCCAGTTCGTCTTTGCGGGCGTGGAGAAGCTCCCGGAAGGCGAACATCACGGCGGTGCGCCGGGCGACGGAGGCGTCGCGCCAGTCCTGCCAGGCCTCGGATGCTGCGGCGACGACGGCGTCGACGTCGGCTGCGGTCGCCAGGCGCACCTGCGTGTGCACGGCGCCGCGGGCCGGGTCGTAGACGGGTGCGGTGCGCGTGGAGGCGCCCGCCCAGCTGCTGCCGGAGACCCAGTGGTCGAGGATGTCGGTCACGTCATGTCCTTTCCGGATGCCGGGGTGTGGCATCCGCGTCGGGTCGGGGCCGCGGTGGCGGCGCCGACGGCCGGCGGCACGACAGGCAGGCGTCCGGCGGAGCACGAGGCTGCGCTGCCGCCGGTGTCGGTCCTCGTCGACCGTTCTCCGGTACCGGCGATGCTAGTGGACGATGCCCCGCGGCGACCGCGCTGCTCCGGTGTCGCGTGCGCACGGTCCTCGTCCGCGGCACTCACCTTTCGTGACACTTGAGCCGCGCGGTGTCGCCGGCGAGGACGTGTGGCGGCGAGTGCCTGCCGCCCCCCTCGCGCTGCTCCGGTGTCGCGTGCGCACGGTCCTCGTCCGCGGCACTCACCATTCGTGACACTTGAGCCGCGCGGTGTTGCCGGCGAGGACGTGTGGCGGCGAGTGCCTGCCGCGCCCCGCCGCGCGCCGCTCCGGTGTCGCGTGCGCACGGTCCTCGTCCGCGGCACTCACCTTTCGTGACACTCGAGCAGCCCCGGCAGCCCCGCCCGCCCGGCCCGCCCGCCGCGGCCGGGTCGGCCGGATACATCCTGCGACGGACGCGGCGCTGCCCCACTCTCGCGTAGCGTCGAAGGGTGTTCCGCCCGCTGAAGCCCTATCAGATCGTCGTCGACGTGGTCGTGGCGGGGCTCTTCGCGCTGATGGCGCTGCCGTACGAGCTGGTCACCTCCTCGGCCGCCGCGTTCGGCACCGTGTCGGCGACGTTCCTGGTGCTGTCCATGGCGATCGCCCTCGCGCTGCGCCGGGCCTCGCCCGCCCTCGCTCTGGGGGTCGCCTGGGCCGGCGCCATTCTGCAGATGGGGTTCCTGCGCACGCCGGGGTTCGCCGACATCGCGATCTTCGCCGTGCTGTACGCGACCGCCGCCTACGGATCGCGACGGGTGTTCTGGGCCGGGCTCGCGTCGTCGATCCTCGGTGCCGTCGTCATCACCGTCTATGTGTTCGGCTTGCTGCCGGGGGTCAACATCCTCAGCTGGTCGAACCTCCCCACCGCGGTCGCCCTGCTCATCGCCGCGGCCTTCGGGCTGGGGCTGTGGTGGACCCTGGGTGCGCTGGTGCGCACCGGCATCCGCGCCCGCGAGAATCGCCAGGCGCAGCGGGCGGCGGAAGCTGAGACCGCCGCCGAGCAGGAGCGGGTGCGCATCGCCCGCGATATGCACGATGTCGTCGCCCACTCGCTGGCCGTCGTGATCGCCCAGGCCGACGGCGCCCGTTATGCCGCGGCGGCCGATCCGCAGGCCGCCACGACGGCGCTGGCGACCATCTCCACCACCGCCCGTTCGGCGCTGGCGGACGTGCGGCTGCTGCTGACGCAGCTGCGCCACAGCCAGGGGGAGGGGCCGCAGCCGACGATCGCCGACCTCGAGGAGCTCTACGCGCAGGTGCGCTCGGCGGGCGTCAACCTGCGGGTCGACGTCGACCCCGTGCCGCCCGGGGCCCCGCCCGCGGCGATCCAGCTGGCGGTCTACCGCATCCTGCAGGAGGCCCTCACCAACGCGCTGCGTCACGGTGCGGGCGGTGCGGTCACGGTGAAGCTGGCGTGGCATCCTGACCGGGTGACGATCCTCGTGGACAATCCCGCCGGCGATGCCCCCGCGACCGACGAGCCCGCGCGCGGGCACGGGCTCATCGGCATGCGCGAGCGCGCGCTGCTGGCCGGCGGCACCCTCGACGCCGGACGTGAGAACGGCGCGTTCGTCGTGCGCGCGTCCCTTCCGATCGGCGGTGCGGCGTGAGCGCCCCGGTGCGCGTCGTGCTCGTCGACGACCAGGCCCTGTTCCGCGCCGGCATCCGCATGCTCGTCGACTCCCAGCCCGACCTCGAGGTGGTCGGTGAGGCCTCCGACGGACGCGAGGCGATCGGGGTGGTGCGCGGCACCTGCCCGGATGTCGTGCTGATGGACATCCGGATGCCGGTCATGGACGGCCTCACCGCGACCGCCGCGCTGCTGGACGACCCGGTCTTCGACGGGTCGCCGCCGCGCATCGTGATGCTCACCACTTTCGACCTCGACGAGGCCGCAGCCCGGGCGATCCGGCAGGGGGCGAGCGGGTTCCTCCTGAAGGATGCCGACCCCGAGTTCCTGCTCGCGGCGATCCGCACCGTCCACGCCGGATCCGCCGTCATCGCGGCGGCGGCCACCACGCAGCTGTTCGCGCACTTCGCCGAGCCCGTGCAGGCCGTTCCGCCCCAGTTCGCCTCGCTCACCGATCGGGAGAAGGAGATCTTCGCCCTCGCCGCTCGCGGCCTCAGCAACGCCGAGATCGCCGGACGCGAGTTCCTCTCCGAGGCGACCGTGAAGACCCACATCAGTCGCATCCTCGCGAAGCTGGGACTGCGCGACCGCGTGCAGCTGGTGGTCTTCGCGTTCGAGCACGGCCTGGCCTGACGCGCCGCCCCCCGCAAGCCGCGCGGGGGAGTGCAGATCATCCTTGCGATGTACCCCGCAGCAGCCTCTGGGCGGACGCGGCCGACGGGGGTGGCTCCGTAGCGTCGATGTCATGGAGATCACCACGACAGAGCTGGGGCTCGCTGCCCGGGTGCAGGGCCTCACCAAGACCTATGGCGAGGGGAGCACCGCGGTGCGCGCCCTCGACGGCGTGAGCGTCGGCATCCGCCGCGGAGAGTTCACCGCGATCATGGGGCCGAGCGGCTCGGGCAAGTCGACGCTCATGCACATCATGGCCGGACTGGATGCCGCGACGAGCGGCCGCGCCTGGATCGGCGACACCGAGATCACCGGGCTGAGCGACCTCGAGCTGACGGTGCTGCGCCGTCGCCGCGTCGGCTTCGTCTTCCAGGCGTTCAACCTCGTGCCCACCCTCGACGCCCTCGGCAACATCCTGCTGCCGTTCGACCTCGACGGCCGGCGCCCGAGCGCGATCGAGCGGGCCCGCATCGACGGTCTCATCGACACGCTGGGCCTGGGCGCCCGCCTGGGGCACCGGCCGCACGAGCTCTCGGGCGGTCAGCAGCAGCGCGTCGCGATCGCCCGCGCCTTGGCGACGGGGCCCGACCTCGTCTTCGCCGACGAGCCCACCGGCAACCTCGACTCCCGCAGCGGGCGAGAGGTGCTGGCCCTGCTGGCCACCGCCGCGCGCAGCGCGGGCCAGTCGATCGCGATGGTCACCCACGACCCCGTCGCTGCCTCGCACGCCGACCGCGTGCTGCACCTGGCCGACGGTCGCATCGTGGCCGACAAGCCCCGGCAGACGGCGGAGGAGATCTCGGCGTTCATGCTGGCCGCCGAACTCGGCGGCGTCGGCGTGGCCGCGGACGCGGATGCCGGGGTGCGGTCGTGACCGCGTTCGCCGACGTGGCGACGGCACCGCACCCCGGTGCCGTCGAGTCGGCCCGGCGGGTGCCGGGTCGACTGGCCTGGCTGCGCGAGCGCGGCATGGGGGCGACCGTGCTGGTCTCGGGGATCTCCGCCGGGTTCGGTGTGGCGCTGCTGACGGCCACCGGCTACATCGCGACGGTGTTGCGGGCCGACCCCTTCTTCGGCGACTCCGAGACCCTGGCGGCCGTCATCGGCATCCTGAGCGTGCTGCTGGCAGGCGTGGCGGTCTACGTCGGCGCGATGGTGACGGCCAACACCTTCGCCACGATCGTGGCGGGCCGCACCCGCCGCATCGCGCTGATGCGGTTGATCGGGGCCTCGGCACGGTCGCAGCGCGCCGAAGTGGCGGGGCAGGGTCTGGTCGTCGGGGCGATCGGCGCCTTCGGGGGGCTCGCGCTCGGCACGGTCACCTGCATCCTCGTGGTGCCCCTGCTCGACCGGCTGGTCGGCATCGACAGCGGCTACGTCGTCGCGCAGCCGGCGCTGCCGCTGCCGGCGATCGCGGTGGCGCTGACGACGTGGGCGGCTGCCTGGGTCGGCTCGCGACGGGTGCTCTCGGTCACGCCGCTGCAGGCGCTGGGCGGGTCGGTCGAGGTGTCCCGTGCACAGGTCGCGGGGCGGCGTGGCCGCACCGTCACCGCGCTGGTGCTGCTGGGGGTCGGCGTGGCACTGCTGGCGCTGGGCGTCGTCGCGGGCTTCGTCACACCGCTGGGCGTGGTGATCTCGTTCTTCGGCGGGCTGCTGTCGTTCACCGGGCTGACCCTCGCGGCACCGGTGATCATGCCGCCGCTGCTGCGGCTGACCGCGCGGGCGTTCGGCCGCTCGGCGCCGGCGCGCCTGGCCGCCGAGAACGCGTTGCGCTACCCGGAGCGCTCCAGTCGCATGGCGATCGGCGTCGTGATGGGCGTGGCGCTGGTGACGATGTTCGCCGTCGCGGCGGAGTCGGTGAAGGTGCTGGTCGCGGTCTCCGCCGGCGGCGAGATCGACGCCTCGTTCGCGGGGATGCTGGACTCGTTCGCCGCGGTGATGATGGCGCTGGTGGGGGTCAGTGCCGTGATCGCGGCGGTGGGGCTGGTGAACCTGCTCACGATCGGCGTCGTGCAGCGCCGCCGGGAGCTGGGACTGCTGCGGGCGCTCGGTCTCAGCGGCGGGCAGGTGCGCCGCATGGTGCTGCTGGAGGCGGCGCACGTCACGGTGACGGCGCTGGCCTTCGGACTGCTGCTCGGCGTCGCGTACGGCTGGGTGGGGGCCCAGTCGCTGCTCGGCTCGGTGAGGATTCCGCCGGCGTGGTCGGCGCCGACGTTCATCCCCCCCGCGCTGCCGCTGCTGCCGGTGCTCGTGGTCGTGATCGCCACGGCCGTGCTGACGCTCGTCGCCGCGGTGGTGCCGACACGGCTCGCGACGCGGGTCGCCCCGGTCGCGGCGCTCGCCGACTGACCGTGAGGGTGGCGGGCGGTCAGTCCGCGGCGGCGGCGCCGTCGCCGGGCTGGGCGCCGTCACCCGGCGCGGCGGCCGGCGGGTCGTAGGCCCACGTGGGGGCGAGGGTGCGCAGCCGCGCCGCGCGCCACTGCCACACCCCCCACAGCACCGGCCACAGCAGGGGAGCGGCGGCCCCGCCGATCACCAGGCGCTCGCGCCAGAGGGTGCGGTCGGGGTCGCCGGGGGCGGGGGAGACCGCCATCTGGTGGTCCCAGGTGTCGAGTGCCGCCAGCGGACCGGTGAGCGGGATGCCGCTGTCGCGCAGCACCCGCACCGGACCGCGGGTGTCCTCGAGGCGCCGGTCGCTCACATGGATCAGCTGTTGGCCCACGGCGACGCCGGCGGCGCGCAGCGACACCGGCACGTCGGCTCCCGGTTCGAGCCGCGACGGCAGGCCCGCGGCATCCATGGGGTGCATCTCGAGGAGCGGGCCGTAGAGCTCGGCGACCGCCCGCGGCGAGTGCAGAGCACGCCAGGCGGCATCGGCATCGCAGTCCAGAACCAGCTTCAGCAGAATCCGCATCCACGCAGTCTTCCACGCGGTAGTGTGGGAGCGCTCCCACGTTGCTCACTCTCAAGGACGACCGATGACCACGAATCCCGCCACCGAGTCCGGCGACCGCTCCCACGCGCGCCCGCCCGTCGAGTCCGTCGCGCAGATCTCCGCGCTGCTGCTCGACACCGACCCGAGCCTCGACCCGCAGCTGGCCGGCGTCGCACGCCAGGCCGCCGCCGAAGGCGCCGTGCTGCTGCGCAACGACGGCGTGCTGCCGCTGGGCACCGAGCGCCCCGTTGCGGTGTTCGGCCGGGTGCAGATCGACTGGTTCGCGGTGGGCTACGGCTCGGGCGGCGACGTGAAGGTGCCCTACATCTGGAACCTGCTGGCGGGACTGCGCGATGCCGGTGTGCAGGTCGATGGCGAGATCGCCGACGTCTACACGGCGTGGACCTCCGCGAACCGTCCTTCTTACGACGGCACGTGGGGGCAGTGGCCGCACCACTTCCCCGAGATGCCGCTCGACGCCGGGCTCGTGACGGCCGCCGCCTCTCGCGCGGGCACGGCCGTCGTCGTCATCGGCCGGGCCGCCGGCGAGGCGCGCGAGAGCGTGCTCGAGCCGGGCAGCTTCTACCTCACCGACGACGAGCGGGCCATGCTCGACCTCGTCACCGGTGCGTTCGAGCGCACCGTCGTGGTCCTCGACGCGGGCAACGTCATGGACCTGTCGTGGCTCGACACCTACGGCGAGCGCATCGGCGCCGTGCTCTACGCCTGGCAAGGCGGCATGGAGGGCGCCCGCGCGATCGCGTCGCTGCTGGCAGGCGACATCGCGCCGAGCGGCAAGCTGACCGACACTATCGCGCACACCTACGCCGACTACCCCAGCGCCCCCAACTTCGGCGGCCTCGACGCCAACGTCTACGCCGAGGACGTCTTCGTCGGCTACCGCTACTTCGAGACGTTCGCCCCCGAGCGGGTGCAGTTCCCGTTCGGCTTCGGGTTGGGCTACGCCGCCTTCGAGGTCACCGTGGTCGAGGCGGGGTCGGAGGGCGGCACGGTGCGGCTGGCCGTCGAGGTGCGCAACACCGACGCGGTGCACAGCGGCAAGGAGACGGTGCAGGCCTACCTCGCCGCTCCCGACGGCGCGCTGGGCAAGCCCGCTCGGGCACTGGCGGCGTTCGCCAAGACGCGGCTGCTGGCACCGGGGGAGTCCGAGCGGCTGACGCTGGAGTTCCGCCTGTCCGACCTCGCCTCCTACGACGACTCCGGGGTCACCGGCAACCGCAGCGCCTTCGTGCTGGAGCCCGGGGATTACGTCGTGCACGTCGGCACCGACGTGCGCTCGGCGCGCCCGGCGCTGACGGTGACCCTCGACGCCCTCGAGGTGGTCCGGCAGGTCACCGAGGCCGCCGCCGCGCAGACCCTGTTCCCGCGCATGACGCTCGCTCGCGACGCCGACGGCACCGCCGTCGTGGCGTGGGAGGACGTGCCCCTGGCCACCGTCGACCGCCGCGAGCGGGTGCTGGCCGGCCTTCCCGCCGAGATCCCCGCCACCGGCGACCGCGGCATCGTGCTCGACGACGTCGCGGCCGGCCGTGCGAGCCTGGATGAGTTCGTCGCCCAGTTGTCCGCTGAGGAGCTGGCGCTGCTCGCACGCGGTGACGTCACGATGCACAGCCCGCTCGGCGCCCCCGGCAACGCCGGCGTGCTGGGCGGCGTCTCGCCGTCGCTGCGTGCCAAGGGCGTGCCGCCGGTGACCACCACGGACGGCCCCAGCGGCCTGCGGCTGTCGGCCTATGCCTCGCTGCTGCCCTCCGGGACGGCGCTGGCGTCGACGTGGAACACCGCGCTCGTGGCGGAGATGGCGGCCCTCCACGGCCAGGAGATGCTGCGCAAGGGCTCGGACGTGCTGCTGAGCCCGGGCATGAACATCCACCGCGACCCGCTGTGCGGCCGCAACTTCGAGTACTTCTCCGAGGACCCCCTGGTGACCGGTCGCTTCGGCGCCGCCATCGTGCAGGGCGTGCAGTCGGTGGGGGTGTCCGCGTGCCCGAAGCACTTCGCCGCCAACAACCAGGAGACCAACCGCACCCGCAACGACTCCCGCGTCTCCGAGCGCGCCCTGCGGGAGATCTACCTGCGCGGGTTCGAGCTCTGCGTGGCCGAGGCCGCTCCCCGCACGATCATGACCTCGTACAACCAGGTCAACGGCGTCTGGGCGCACTACCACTACGACCTCGTCACGACCATCCTGCGCGGGGAGTGGGGCTACGCCGGCTGCGTCATCACCGACTGGTGGATGGAGGATGCCGTCGACCCCGACTTCCCCGATCTCGCCGACAACGCCTACCGCGTGCGCGCCCAGGTCGATGTGCTCATGCCGGGCGGTGTGAAGACCGAGGCGGGGCCCGCGGACTACGCCGACGACACGATCCTCGAGTCGCTGGCGCGGCCCGACGGCATCACGCTGGGCGAGCTGCAGCGCGGCGCCCGCAACGTGCTCGGGCTGGCGCTGGCCCTGCGGCCGGTGATCGCCGCTCGCGCCGACGCGTAGCCTGGATCGATGCCCTCGCCGTTCGACCAGTCCCGCTACCAGGTGCGCTTCGAGTGGGGGGAGGCGGGGAGCGCGCGCCTGGCCCCCGCCGACGTCACCGTGGTGGTCGACGTGCTGCGTTTCTCGACCGCCGTGGCCGACCGGGTCGCGGCGGGTGAGCAGGTGACGGCGGATGACGCTGCCGCCACCGGATCGCGCAACGGCGCTCCGCTGGCGGCATCCCTCGCCGGCACCGGCACCACGGTGCTGCTGGGGAGTTTGCGCAACGCCTCCGCCGTGGCCGACGCCGTGTTGGCGGAGCAGGTGCGGCGGGGCACCCGCACGAGCGTCGTGGTGCTCGCGGCCGGCGAGCGCGAGTCGGCGGATGCCGGAGCGCCGGTGCGCTTCGCCGTCGAGGATCAGCTCGGCGCCGGCGCGGTGATCGACGCCCTCGCCCAGCGGGGGCTCGACCACTCCTCGCCCGAGGCCGCGGCGGCCTGTGAGGCCTTCCGCGGCCTGCGCGCCGCCGCGCGCCACCTGCTCAGCGCGAGTGGATCGGGCCAGGAGCTGGGGGAGCACGGCCGGGGCGACGAGGTGCGGGCCGCGGCCGAGATCGACGCCGTCGATGCGGTGCCCGTGCTGCGCCAGGGGGTCTTCGAGCGGTTCTGATCCGGGCGGTGCCCCGGTGCCCCGGTGCCCGGGTGCTTCCGGTCCGCGTGGTGGGCGCCCGGCCGCGCGGGGACGGACGCCGTCAGCGCGGGGTGAGCGCGGCGAGCCGGGTGGCGGTCGTGATCTCGCGCCGGTGCCAGCGGAACAGGTGCCGCTCGTCGAAGGTCGGGGCGCACTTCGCACACGAGGTGGCGCGGCTGACGCGCCGGTGCCGGTAGGCCACGTGCCCGGCGGGGCACTCGCCCACCCAGGGCGCGAGGTCGTTGGCCGGCTCGCCGTGGTGGGTCGTTCCCCCGGTGTAGCCCAGGCTGCGTGCGGTGCGCCGCCAGGCGGCGCCGTGCCCGGCCGGGGCGCCCGCCAGTGCGTGGGCGACCTCGTGCAGCAGCGTCTGCCGGTTGGTTTCGTCGTCGTAGCGGGCCGCGAGGTAGCGCGAGACGCTGATGCGGCGGTCGCGGTAGTTGCACAGTCCCGCGCGACGCTTGGCGTTGTCGAACCCGAAAGACCACGACTCTTCGAGGTGGGCGGCGATGAGCTGCTGCGCCATGCGCCGCACGTCCTGCAGATCTGACATGACGAAAGGGTAGAACGTACCTACGACACTCAGCCGGCGAGTGCGCGGCCGCGCCGACGCTCGGCGGCGTCGATGGCCAGCAGCGTCGACTCGAGCTCGTCCTCTGGAGCGCCCGCCTCCTGTCGCAGGAACAGCGCCCTCTTGAAGTCGACACGGGCGGCGGCGAAATCGCCGGCGTCGAAGTGCACCTTGCCGCGGTGCTGGTAGGCGAAGGCCCCGAGGGCGGCCCAGCCCTGCCCGTCGGCCTCTTCGGCGCAGGTGGTGAGCTCCTGCTCGGCTGCGGCGAAGGCGCCACGGAACTGCATCACGGTGGCGTGCAGCACGCGCGCCCGCAGCAGGTCCTTGCGGGTGCCGGCCATGCGGGCCAGGCGCACCGACTGCTCCGACACGGCCAGGGCGTCATCGAGCCGGTCGAGCACCTTCAGCAGCCACACGCGCTCGAGCAGCGCCGCCAGGCTGCGCTGCTCGCCGATCTCGTCGAGGCGCGCCTGACACGCTTCCGGATCCACCTGCTCGCGCAGGGTGTCCGGGTCGTACCCGAGGATGTAGCTCACGATCGACTCCTTCCGTGCTCGCTCGCCCTACAGTCTCACCCGGCTCACGGCGACCGGCCCGAGGGCACGCCGACGCCCCGGCATCCGCGCCGGGCGACCGTCGACCCCGGCCGTCCCCGCCGCGCGTCAGCGGGCGAAGACGGATGCCGACGGCTTGGGAGACGGCGTCGCATCGGCGTCGGTGGCCACCTTCGCCCCGCGCACGAACTCGTCCAGCTCCGCGCCCTGGGCCACCTTCGCCGGGTGGGGGCCGGCGGCCATCAGCCGCGGCAGCCACTCGGTGGGAAGGGGTGCCGCCGAAGCGGCGATGACGAGGTTGCCGAACCGGCGTCCCTTGAACAGCTGCACCTCGGCGAGCACGATGACGTGCGCGAAGACCTCCCGCACCGTGGCCACCTGGCGGCGCGCGAACGCCAGCCCCTGACCATCGGCGACGTTGACCAGCAGCACGCCGTCGGGGGAGAGGACGCGGGCGGCGGCACGGTAGAACTCCACCGTCGTCAGGTGCGCCGGGGTCTGCGCGCCGGCGAAGACGTCGGACACCAGCAGGTCGGCGTTGCCCACCAGCGCCGGCGGCAGGCGGTCCAGCCCCGCGCGGGCGTCACCGATGCGCATGCGCACCTGCGCGCCGCGCGGCAGCGGCAGTTCGGTGCGCACGAGGTCGGCGAGTGCTTGTTCCAATTCGATGACCTGCTGGCGCGAGCCGGGCCGCGTCGCCTCGATGTACCGGGGGAGCGTCAGCGCGCCCGCCCCCAGATGCACCGCCGAGAGCGGCTGTCCCGGCATCCGCAGCCGGTCGATCACCGCGCCCATGCGGGCGATGTACTCGAAGTGCAGATGGGTGGGGTCATCGAGGTCGACGTGGGACTGCGGCGTGCCGTCGACGTCGAGCTCGTACCCCGAGACGTAGCGCGACGGCACGATCCGCGCGAGCGTGCCGTCCGACAGTCGCGCCTGCGGCGGGGGTTCCTCGATGCTCGCTCGGGCCATTCCTCCACGCTACCCGCGGGCGTGCGGCATCCGCCTCGCCGCAGACGAAACAGGATCGAGACAAAGGTGTAATCAACCCGACCGTGCCGCAGCGGTAGCGTCGGAGATCATCTCACGTGCCGTCGCGTTGCTCCCGAGCGGCTCTGCGGCTTCGCTCTCAGGGAAGGTTCACGACCCATGATCCACTCACGTAACCGACGCGGGGCCATGATGGCCGCCGCGGGTGTGGCCTTGGCCGCGCTCGTGCTGTCGGGCTGCTCGAGCCAGCGGGACACCGGCACCGACGACGCGACCACCGACGCTGAGGTCGACGGCACGTTCGTCTTCGGTGCGTCCGCGGACCCGGCCAGCCTCGACCCCGCCTTCGCCCAGGACGGCGAGACGTTCCGCGTCGCCCGCCAGATCTTCGAGGGCCTCGTCGGCACCGAGCCCGGCACGGCCGACCCCGCGCCGCTGCTGGCCGAGTCGTGGGAGTCGTCGGAGGACGGACTCACCCACACCTTCTCGCTCAAGGAGGGCGTGACCTTCCACGACGGCACCGACTTCAACGCCGAGGCCGTCTGCGCCAACTTCGACCGCTGGTACAACTGGGAGGGCCTGGCCGCCAGCGAGGCGCTCGGCTACTACTACAACAAGCTGTTCCGCGGCTACGCCTCCGACCCGGAGTCCGCGGTCTACGCGTCCTGCACCGCCGATGACGAGACGACGGCGACCGTCACGCTGAACCAGCCCTTCGCCGGGTTCATCCCCGCATTGTCGCTGCCGGCGTTCTCGATGCAGAGCCCCGCCGCGATGGAGGAGTTCGCCGCCGACGAGGTGGGCGGCACCGCCGAGGCCCCCACGCTGTCGGAGTACGCGATGGGCCACCCGTCGGGCACGGGACCCTACGTCTTCTCGGAGTGGGCACCGGGCGAGCAGCTCACGCTCGTGGCCAACGAGGACTACTGGGGCGACACCGGCCAGATCGACGAGATCATCTTCCGCGTGATCGACGACCCGACCGCACGACGTCAGGCTCTCGAGGCCGGCTCCATCGACGGCTACGACCTCGTCGGCCCCGCCGACACCGCCGCCCTCGAGGACAAGGGCTTCACGATGGTCTCGCGCCCGCCGTTCACGATCCTCTACCTCGCGTTCAACCAGGCCGTGCCCGAGCTGCAGGACCCGCTCGTGCGTGAGGCGCTGTCGTACGCGATCGACAAGGACGCGCTCATCTCGCAGGTGCTCCCCGAGGGCACCGAGAAGGCGACGCAGTTCATGCCCGACACGGTCAACGGCTACAACGACGACGTCACCACCTATGAGTACGACCCGGCCAAGGCCCAGGAGCTGCTCGCCGAGGCGGGATACGACGAGGCGAACCCGCTGACGCTGACGTTCAACTACCCCGTCAACGTGTCGCGGCCGTACATGCCGGACCCGGAGCAGATCTTCACCGTGCTCTCCGCCCAGCTGGGCGAGGCCGGCGTCGTGACCAACCCGGTCTCGAACGAGTGGGGCGACTACCTCGACCTCATCACCGGCGGCACCGATCACGGCATCCACCTGCTGGGCTGGACCGGCGACTACAACGACACCGACAACTTCGTGGGTGTGTTCTTCGGCGGCAAGTCGGCCGAGTGGGGCTTCGACAACCCCGCGCTGTTCCAGGCGCTGCAGGAGGCCCGCGGCATCCCGAACCTCCAGGAGCAGTCGGCGCTGTACGAGGACATCAACGAGATGGTCGCGAGCTTCATCCCGGGCGTGCCGCTGGCCCACCCGGCGCCGACCCTGGCGTTCGACCCGCGCGTGGAGAGCTACCCCGCCAGCCCGGTCAACGACGAGGTCTTCAGCGAGATCGTCCTGACCGAGTAAGCGCGGCCGTGCCGTAAGGTGCGGTGGGGGGGGGGGGGCCCCCCCCCCCCCCCCCCCCCCCCCCCCCCCCACGCCCGATGACGACGACGACGAGAGATCACGCATTGCTGCGCACCATCGGCAAGAGGCTGCTGCTTCTGATCCCCACCCTGTTCGGCTTGAGCCTGCTGCTGTTCTTCTGGGTCCGGGCGCTGCCCGGCGGCCCCGCGGTGGCCCTGCTCGGTGAGAAGGCCACTCCCGAGGCGGTGGAGCGCATCAACGAGCTCTACGGCTTCAACCGGCCCATCATCGAGCAGTACCTCGTGTGGATGGGCAGGCTCCTCTCCGGAGACTTCGGCACGTCGCTGCAGACCGGCCGCCCGGTCACGGAGGAGTTCTTCCGCCGCTTCCCCGCCACCATCGAGCTGTCGCTGCTCGCGCTGATCATCGCGGTGGGCATCGGCATCCCGCTCGGCTACTGGGCGGCCCGTCGCCACGGCCGCTTCACCGACCACGCCGCGGTCGTGTTCAGCCTCGTCGGCATCACCATCCCGGTGTTCTTCCTGGCCTTCATCCTCAAGTACATCTTCGCCGTGCAGCTGGGCTGGCTCCCCAGCGACGGCCGGCAGAACCCGCGCATCGACGCGACGCACTACACCGGGTTCTATGTGCTCGACGGGCTGCTGACCGGCGAGTGGGATGCCGCTGGCGACGCTCTCCTGCACCTGCTGCTGCCGGCGCTCGCGCTCGGCACCATCCCGCTCGCGATCATCGTGCGCATCACCCGGGCCTCCGTGCTCGAAGTGCAGAACGCCGACTACGTGCGCACCGGCAAGGCCAAGGGGGTGGCGCAGAGGACGCTGCGCGAGCGCTTCATCCTGCGCAACGCCATGCTGCCGGTCATCACCACGGTGGGTCTGCAGGCGGGCCTGCTGCTGTCGGGGGCGATCCTCACCGAGACGGTGTTCGCCTTCCCCGGCATCGGGTCGTTCCTCGCCCGCGCCATCTTCACACGCGACTTCCCGGTGCTGCAGGGCTTCATCATCTTCATCGCCATCGCCTATGCGCTCATCAACCTGCTGGTCGACGTGTCGTACAGCGTGATCGACCCGAGAGTGAGGGTCTCGTGAGCTCCAGCATCCTTCCCCCCGCCCCGAGCGGCGGACCCGTCGACGACACCGCCGTCGTCGATGGGCAGCTGCTCGCCGCCACGACGCAGGGCGGCTTCTGGCGCGACGTCTTCCGCCGCCTGCGGCGCAACCCGACGGCCTGGATCGGCGCGGTCATCGTGTTCCTCTTCGTGGCGGTCTCGGTTCTCGCGCCGTTGTTGGCGCCGTACCCGCAGCTGGCGCTGCCGGGCGCACGCTTCATCACGCCGACGTCGATCCCCGGGCCGGGGGAGCTGGCCGAGTTCCCGCTGGGGCTGGACCGCTTCGGAGGCGATGTGCTGTCCAAGCTGATCTGGGGTGCGCAGGCGTCGCTGCTCATCGGCGTCATCTCCACCGCGTTCGGGCTGGCCGGCGGCGCGCTGCTCGGACTCGTCGCCGGCACATTCGGCGGCTGGGTCGACAACGTCGTGATGCGCTTCGTCGACATCCTGCTGTCGGTGCCGAACCTGCTGCTGGCGGTGTCGATCGCCGCGGTGCTCGGCCAGTCGCAGCTGGCGGTGATGATCGCCATCGGTGCATCGCAGGTGCCGATCTTCGCACGGCTGCTGCGGGCGTCGATGCTGCAGCAGCGCTCGAGCGACTACGTCCTGTCGGCGCAGACGCTGGGGCTCGGCCGCGGCCGCATCACGATGACCCACGTGCTGCCCAACAGCCTCGGACCGGTCATCGTGCAGGGCACGCTCACCCTCGCCACCGCCGTGATCGACGCCGCGGCGCTGTCGTTCCTCGGCCTCGGCGGCGGACGCCCGGAGACGGCGGAGTGGGGCCGCATGCTCACCTACGCGCAGGCGGAGCTGGCCATCGCGCCGTGGCTGGCCTTCCTCCCCGGCATCTGCATCGCCATCACGGCGCTCGGCTTCACGCTGCTGGGCGAGTCGTTGCGCGAGGCGATGGACCCCCGCACCCGCGCCCGCTGACCCCCGGTCGTTGAGCGAGCGCAGCCCCCGGTCGTTGAGCGCGCGCAGCCCCCGGTCGTTGAGCGAGCGCAGCGAGACGAAACGCCCGCCCCCGCTGCCCCCCCGGTCGTTGAGCGAGCGCAGCAAGACGAAACGCCCGCCCCCGCTGCCCCCCGGTCGTTGAGCGCGCGCAGCGAGACGAAACGCCCGCCCGGCGGGTCAGACCGCGATGTCGAGCTCGTTGCCGGGGATGGATGCCAGCAGCTTGCGGGTGTACGGGTCACGGGCGTTGGTGAAGATCTCCTCGGAGGTGGCAGCCTCGACCAGCACACCGTCCTTCATGACGCAGACGTAGTCGCTGATGAGGCGCACCACGGCCAGGTCGTGGGAGATGAACAGGTAGCTCTGCCCGTACTCGCGCTGCAGGTCGCCCAGCAGCGTCAGGATCTGCGCCTGCACGAGCACGTCCAGTGCGGAGACCGGCTCGTCGCACACGATGAGGTCGGGGGAGAGGGCCAGCGCCCGCGCGATCGCGACGCGCTGCCGCTGGCCGCCCGACAGCTCCGCCGGGTAGCGGCGCAGCATCGACTGCGGCAGGGCCACGTCGTCCATGAGCTTGCGCACGCGCGCGCTGCGCTGCTTCGCCGAGCCGCGCTTGTAGAACGACAGCGGCTCCTCGATGATCCGCTCGATCGTGAACATCGGGTTCAGCGACGAGTAGGGGTCCTGGAAGATCGGCTGCACCCGCTGGCGGAAGGTGCGCAGCTCGCGCCCCTTCAGCGACGCGACGTCCTGGCCGTCGAACCGGATCGACCCCGAGGTCGCCTCGACGACCTTCAGCACCATGCGCGCCGTCGTGGTCTTCCCCGAGCCCGACTCGCCGACCACCGCCACCGTCTCCCCCCGGGGGATCGCGAAGGAGACGTCCTTCACCGCGGTGAAGTCCTCCTTGCTGCCGCGCACCGGGAACACCTTGGTGAGGCCCTCGACCTCGAGGATGTTGTCGACGGCGGATGCCGCACCGGCGTCGGCCGCCCCGGCGGCGCCGGTGCGCGGGGTCGTCGTCGCCGCCCTCGCGGTGGGGATCGGCGCCGGTCCGGTGCCCGTGCCCGCGGCATCGGAGCCCGCGGCGGGCTGCGCACCCGTGGCATCCGGTCGGCGGAACACCTGCGGGCGCAGACGAACGGCGGCCACCGAGGGCGCTGCGGCGACGAGCGCCTTGGTGTACTCCGCCTGCGGGTCCTCGAGGATCTGACGCGCGGGACCCTGCTCGACGATGCGGCCGCGGTGCATGACGATCACCCGGGAGGCGCGCTCGGCGGCGAGTCCCAGATCGTGGGTGATGAGCATGAGGGCGGTGCCGAGGTCGGCGGTCATGCGCCCGAGCTGATCGAGGATCGTCTTCTGCACGGTGACGTCCAGGGCGCTGGTGGGCTCGTCGGCGATGAGCAGTCGCGGGTTGCAGGCCAGTCCGATGGCGATGAGCGCGCGCTGGCGCATGCCGCCGGAGAACTCGTGCGGGTACTGCTTCGCGCGCTTCTCGGCGTCGGGCAGGCCCGCGGCGGCGAGGGTCTCCACCACTTTCTGCGCGACGTTGGCGCGGGTGGCCATGCCGTGGGCGAGGAGGGTCTCGGCGATCTGCGTGCCGATCTTCGACACCGGATTGAGGTTGGACATCGGGTCCTGCGGCACGAGGCCGATCGTCTTGCCCCTGATCCCGCGCATCACGGACTCCGAAGCGCCGACCAGCTGGCGTCCGTCCAGCAGGATGCTGCCCTCCGCGACGCGGCCGTTGCCGGCGAGCAGCCCGATCACGGCCATCGCGGTGGTGGACTTACCCGATCCCGACTCTCCGACGATCGCGAGGGTCTCCCCGGCGGCGAGGTCGAACTCGACGTGCTCGATCGCACGCACCGAGCCGTCCATGGTGCGGAAATCGACGGCGAGATCTCGAACCTGCAGCAGCGGTGCGGCGTCCTGGGGCATGCGCTCCATCCTGCCGTGCCGCCGCCCCCGCCGCACCGGTCGGTGGGAAGCCTTTACGGGTTCGTAACGCGCGCCGTGTCGCGCGCCGGCGGGGGAGGGCCACGCCGCTGCGGTGGGTGCGCGCTCCGCGGGGACGACGGAACGGATCGCTGCCGCCGTGCGGGCTACCGTGGGGGCATGCGCGCGATCGACCTCAACGCCGACCTGGGTGAGACGGTCGACGGTGTGCCCACCGCCGACGACGCCGCGATGTTCGCCGTCGTCTCCAGCGCCAGCATCGCGTGCGGCGGCCATGCCGGGGATGCCGCGTCGATGCGGGCGGCGGTGGCCGCGGCCGCCGCGAGGACCGTGGCGGTGGGCGCCCACCCGTCGTTTCCCGACCGGGCCAACTTCGGGCGCGTGCACATGGCCACCGATCCCTCGGCGCTGCGGGCGGAGGTGACGGGTCAGCTCGCCGCGCTCGCCGCTGCCGGCGCCGACATCCGCTACGTGAAGCCGCACGGAGCGCTGTACCACGCCGTCTCCGCCGACTCCCGTGCGGCGGCGGCCGTTGCGGCATCCGTCGCGGAGCTGTCCGACCGCCTCGGCCGCGCGGTGCCCGTCCTCGGGCTCGGCGGCGCGATCGCCGCGGCCGCCGCCGGGGCGGGGCTGGAGTTCGTGCGGGAGGCGTTCCTCGACCGCGGCTACCGCCCCGACGGCACCCTCGTGCCGCGCGGCGAGCCGGGGGCGCTGCTGCACGAGGCCGACGCAGTGGCGGAACGGGCCGTGCGCCTGGCGGTGGAGGGCGTTGTCACCACCGTCGACGGGTCGACGGTGGTGACGGATGCCGCCTCGCTCTGCGTGCACGGCGATTCGCCCGGTGCAGTGGGCATGGCCCGCGCGGTGCGGGCGGCGCTGGCGGCGGCGGGCATCGTCGTGCGGGCGCCGTGGTGAGCGGCGCCGCGCCGGCCGCGCGGCTGCTGCCGATGGGGCGCGACGGCGTGCTGGCCGAGGTGGACGGCACCTCCGAGGCGGTCGCGCTGTTCTCTCGGTTGCAGGCGTCGCGACCCGCGGGGGTGGTCGACCTCGTGCCGGCGGCCTGCACCGTGCTGGTGCGGGTGGATCCGGTGGTGCTGTCCGTCGCGGCGGCGCGCACCTGGATCGCCTCCGCGCCGCCGGTGCCGCCGGAGCGCACCCGGGGGGAGACGGTCACGCTGGAGGTCGTGTACGACGGCCCCGACCTCGCCGCGGCGGCCGATCTGCTGGGGATGAGCGTCGAGCAGCTGGTGCGTCGGCATCGGGAAGCGCGCTGGTCCGTCGCGTTCACAGGCTTCGCGCCGGGGTTCGGCTACCTCGTCAGCGAGGACTGGTCCTTCGACGTGCCGCGGCTGTCGACGCCGCGCACCCGGGTGCCCGCCGGCAGCGTCGGGCTCGCCGGCGCGTTCACCGGCGCCTACCCCCGCGCCACCCCGGGTGGATGGCGGCTCATCGGGCGCACCGACGCAACGCTGTTCGACCCCGCCGCGGCATCCCCGGCCCTGCTCGCCCCGGGCGGCCGCGTGCGCTTCGCCGCCGTCGCGGCATCCGTCGACGCCGCCCCCGCCGCTTCGCTGAGACCGCATCTGGCGGCCGAGACCGTGGGAAACTCCCCACGTCTCGCGCGCCAGATGCAGTCTCACGGGGAGGAGGCGGTCGAGGTTGTCGCGCCGGGTCCGCTCGCGACCGTGCAGGACCTCGGCCGCCCGGGGCGCGCCGCCGAGGGCATCGCCCGCTCCGGCGCCGCCGACCGCGGGGCACTGCGCACGGCCAACCGCCTGCTCGGCAACGCCGAGAACGCCGCGGCGATCGAGGTGACGATGGGCGGATGCCGCCTGCGGGCCGGCCGCGACCTCGTCGCCGTCGTCACCGGCGCCTGGGGCCCGCTCGTCGTGGCGGGGCGGACGGTCGACCCGTACGTGCCGTTCCCGTGGCCCGCCGGCGCCGAGCTGCGCCTCGACCGGTTCACCGCCGGTGCCCGGGCCTACCTGGCGGTGCGCGGCGGGTTCGACGCGCCCCGCGCGGCCGGCTCCCGGGCCACCGACGTGCTCGCCGGTCTCGGGCCCGCACCGCTCGCCGCGGGCGACATCCTGTCGCTCGCGGGAGACGTCGCCGGCGGCATCCCCGCGCTGGACGTGCATCCCTGGGGGCCCCCGCCGCACGCGCTGGTCGAACTCGAGCTGGCTCCCGGGCCGCGTGCCGGGTGGTTCGCCCCGTCGGCCCTGGAGACCCTTTATGCGGCCACCTGGACGGTCACCGCCGAGGCCGACCGCGTCGGCATCCGCCTGGACGGCCCGGCCCTCGCCCGTACCCGCGCCGGCGAGCTTCCCAGCGAGGCGATGGTGCCGGGCGCCCTCCAGGTGCCGCCCGGCGGCCGTCCGACGGTCCTCGGCGTCGACGGCCCCGTCACGGGCGGCTACCCCGTGATCGCCGTCGCGACCGACGGCGCCCTCGATGCCCTCGCCCAGCTGCTCCCCGGGCGGAAGGTGCGGTTCCGCCATGCCCGTCCCGCACCGTGACCCCTGCGGGCCGCCCGCGAAAGTCGCGTGGTTCGGCCCCCGGCACGGCGCGGAACCGCACAGCCGAACGTCAGGTCGGGGCGCGAGAATGAGGACGCCGCGCGGTTATACCTCAGCATCCAGACCTCGTCAAGAATTCGGCTGGACATGGCGCGTCGCGCGGCATATAGTTGTTCTTTGCGCTCCCTCCCCTTGCCCTCATATGGTGGTCGGCTGTGCCTGCGTTCCCCCGCTTCATCGCGGCGTGCGGTCGTCAGGCTTCGGGATCTACAGGGAGCACTCCACCTGACGACAAGGAAAACGAGCCCTCGCCCGGGCCCACGGAGGTAATCCCCTTGGCTGCTGCGCGCAACGCATCCACCCCCACCACCAACCTCAAGAACGGACGCGGAGCTTCGCGGCTCTCGTTCGCGAAGATCTCCGACACGCTGGAGGTCCCCGACCTCCTGGCGCTGCAGACGGAGTCCTTCGACTGGCTCGTCGGCAACGACGCCTGGAAGGCCCGCGTCGCTCAGGCGCAGGCCGAGGGCCGCACCGATGTCCCCGAGATCAGCGGTCTGGAGGAGATCTTCGAGGAGATCTCCCCGATCGAGGACCTCGGCGAGACGATGCAGCTGTCGTTCACGAACCCGTACCTCGAGCCGGAGAAGTACTCGATCGAGGAGTGCAAGGAGCGCGGCAAGACGTATGCCGCCCCGCTGTACGTCGAGGCCGAGTTCATGAACCACCTCACCGGTGAGATCAAGACCCAGACCGTCTTCATGGGGGACTTCCCGCTGCAGACCGGCAAGGGCACCTTCATCATCAACGGCACCGAGCGCGTCGTCGTCTCGCAGCTCGTGCGCTCTCCCGGCGTCTACTTCGACAAGACGCCCGACAAGACCTCCGACAAGGACATCGTCTCGGCGCGCGTCATCCCCAGCCGCGGTGCCTGGCTCGAGTTCGAGATCGACAAGCGCGATCAGGTGGGCGTGCGCATCGATCGCAAGCGCAAGCAGTCCGTCACGGTGTTCCTGAAGGCCCTGGGCCTGTCCAGCGAGGACATCATGGCGGAGTTCGCCGGCTTCGACTCCATCGAGGAGACGCTGTCCAAGGACACCATCCTCACGAAGGAAGACGCCCTCCGCGACATCTACCGCAAGCTGCGTCCGGGCGAGCAGGTCGCCGCCGAGGCCGCCCGCGCGCTGCTGGACAACTTCTACTTCAACTCCAAGCGCTACGACCTCGCGAAGGTCGGTCGCTACAAGATCAACCAGAAGCTCGGCCTCGACAGGCCGCTGAGCGACTCGGTGCTCACCGTCGACGACATCGTCGCGACGATCAAGTACCTGGTGCGCCTGCACCGCGGCGACGTCACGTTCGACGGCATCCGCAACGGCCAGCCCGCCGAGATCCGCCTGGACGTCGACGACATCGACAACTTCGGCAACCGTCGCATCCGCGCCGTCGGCGAGCTCATCCAGAATCAGGTGCGCACCGGACTGTCCCGCATGGAGCGCGTCGTCCGCGAGCGCATGACCACGCAGGACATCGAGGCGATCACGCCGCAGACCCTGATCAACGTGCGCCCCGTCGTCGCCGCGATCAAGGAGTTCTTCGGAACGTCGCAGCTGTCGCAGTTCATGGACCAGAACAACCCGCTCGCGGGTCTGACCCACAAGCGCCGCCTGTCGGCGCTGGGCCCCGGCGGCCTCTCCCGTGAGCGTGCCGGCGTCGAGGTCCGTGACGTCCACCCCTCGCACTACGGCCGCATGTGCCCGATCGAGACCCCGGAAGGCCCGAACATCGGCCTGATCGGCTCGCTCGCGTCCTTCGCGCGCATCAACGCGTTCGGCTTCATCGAGACCCCGTACCGCAAGGTCGTCGACGGTCGCGTGACCGACCAGATCGACTACCTCACCGCCAGCGAGGAGAGCGACTTCATCGTCGCCCAGGCCGGTGTGGAGCTCAAGGAAGACGGCGCCTTCGCCGACGAGCGCGTTCTCGCCCGTCGCGGCCAGGGCGGCGAGGTCGACCTGTTCCCCGCCGACGAGATCGGCTACATGGACGTCTCGCCGCGCCAGATGGTGTCGGTGGCGACCTCGCTCATCCCGTTCCTCGAGCACGACGACGCGAACCGCGCCCTGATGGGTGCGAACATGCAGCGTCAGGCCGTCCCGCTGCTGCGCAGCGAGTCGCCCGTGGTCGGCACCGGTATGGAGGGCTACGCCGCGATCGACGCCGGTGACGTCGTCACCGCCGAGAAGGCCGGTGTCGTGCTGGAGGTCTCGGCCGACGTCGTGACCGTGCAGCTCGACGAGGGCGGCACCCAGGACTACTTCCTGCGCAAGTTCGACCGCTCCAACCAGGGCACGAGCTACAACCAGCGCGTCATCGTCTCGGCGGGCGACCGCATCGAGGCCGGCGAGGTCATCGCCGACGGACCCGCGACGGAGAACGGCGAGCTCGCGCTCGGCAAGAACCTCCTCGTGGCGTTCATGACGTGGGAAGGCCACAACTTCGAGGACGCGATCATCCTCAGCCAGAACCTGGTGAAGGACGACACCCTCTCCTCGATCCACATCGAGGAGTACGAGGTCGACGCCCGTGACACCAAGCTCGGCAAGGAGGAGATCACCCGTGATCTGCCCAACGTCAGCCCCGAGCTGCTGAAGGACCTCGACGAGCGCGGCATCGTCCGCATCGGCGCCGAGGTCCGCCCCGGCGACATCCTCGTCGGCAAGGTCACGCCCAAGGGCGAGACCGAGCTGAGCGCCGAGGAGCGCCTGCTGCGCGCGATCTTCAACGAGAAGAGCCGCGAGGTGCGCGACACGTCGCTGAAGGTCCCCCACGGTGAGCAGGGCACGATCATCGCGGTCAAGGAGTTCAACGCCGAGGACGGCGACGACGAGCTCGGCTCGGGCGTCAACCGCCGCGTCGTGGTCTACATCGCCCAGAAGCGCAAGATCACCGAGGGCGACAAGCTCGCCGGCCGTCACGGCAACAAGGGCGTCATCGCCAAGATCCTCCCGATCGAGGACATGCCCTTCCTCGCCGACGGCACGCCGGTCGACGTCATCCTCAACCCGCTGGGCATCCCGGGCCGCATGAACTTCGGTCAGGTGCTCGAGCTCCACCTCGGGTGGATCGCGCAGCAGGGCTGGAAGGTCGAAGGCACCCCGGAGTGGGCGGCGAACCTCCCCGCTGAGGCGCTCGAGGCCGCTCCCGGCACGAAGGTCGCCACCCCGGTGTTCGACGGCGCGTTCGAGCAGGAGATCGCAGGTCTGCTGGACTCCACGCTGAAGAACCGCGACGGTGAGCGCCTGATCGACTCCACCGGAAAGACGCTGCTGTTCGACGGCCGCTCCGGCGAGCCGTTCCCGGCGCCGATCTCGGTGGGCTACATGTACATCCTGAAGCTGCACCACCTCGTGGACGACAAGATCCACGCGCGCTCCACCGGTCCGTACTCGATGATCACGCAGCAGCCGCTGGGTGGTAAGGCGCAGTTCGGCGGTCAGCGCTTCGGTGAGATGGAGGTGTGGGCCCTCGAGGCCTACGGCGCCGCATACGCGCTGCAGGAGCTCCTGACGATCAAGTCCGACGACATCGTGGGCCGCGTGAAGGTCTACGAGGCCATCGTCAAGGGCGAGAACATCCAGGAGCCCGGCATCCCCGAGTCCTTCAAGGTGCTGATGAAGGAGATGCAGTCGCTCTGCCTGAACGTGGAGGTGCTCTCGGCAGACGGCACCGCGGTCAACCTCCGCGACGGCGAGGACGAGGCGTTCCGCGCCGCGGAGGAGTTGGGCATCAACATCTCCACCCGCTTCGAGTCGACCTCGATCGACGAGATCTGATCCGGCCGATCACGCAGGGCCGCCCGCGGGCGGCCCGATCACCGAAAACTTTTTGAGACACAGGAGAACTAGTGCTCGACGCAACATCTTTCGATGAGCTTCGCATCGGTCTGGCCACCGCCGACGACATCCGTCGTTGGTCCTTCGGCGAGGTCAAGAAGCCCGAGACCATCAACTACCGCACGCTCAAGCCCGAGAAGGACGGCCTCTTCGGCGAGCAGATCTTCGGGCCCTCCCGCGACTGGGAGTGCGCCTGCGGAAAGTACAAGCGCGTCCGCTTCAAGGGCATCGTCTGCGAGCGCTGCGGCGTGGAGGTCACCAAGAGCTCCGTCCGCCGCGAGCGCATGGGCCACATCGAGCTCGCCGCGCCCGTCACCCACATCTGGTACTTCAAGGGCGTCCCGTCGCGCCTGGGCTACCTGCTGGACATGGCGCCGAAGGACCTCGAGAAGGTCATCTACTTCGCCGCCTACATGGTGATCTCGGTCGACGAGGATGCTCGTCACCGTGACATGCCCACGCACGAGGCCAACCTCCGCCTGGAGATGAAGAACCTCGGCGACCGCCGCGACGCCCGCGTCGCCGCCCGCCTGGCGAAGCTGGAAGAAGAGCTCGCCGCGCTGGAGGAGGAAGGCGCGAAGGCCGACCAGAAGAAGAAGGTCAAGGATGCCGCCGAGAAGGAGATGGCATCCATCCGCAAGAACTTCGACGAGCAGATCTCGAAGCTCGAGCGGGTCTGGGAGGAGTTCCGCACCCTCGAGGTGGGCAACCTGAAGCAGGAGGACGACGTCTTCCACGAGCTCCAGGACCGCTTCGGCCAGTACTTCGAGGCCTACATGGGCGCCGAGTCCATCAAGCGCCGCCTCGAGGCGTTCGACCTGGCCGCGGAGGCCGAGAACCTGCACCTGCAGATCTCCGAGGGCAAGGGTCAGCGCAAGATCCGCGCGATCAAGCGCCTGAAGGTCGTCAACTCGTTCCTGTCGACGGGCATGAGCCCGGCCGCCATGGTGCTGGACGTCGTCCCGGTGATCCCGCCGGAGCTGCGCCCGATGGTGCAGCTCGACGGTGGCCGCTTCGCCACCAGCGACCTGAACGACCTGTACCGCCGCGTGATCAACCGCAACAACCGTCTGCGTCGTCTGATCGACCTCGGGGCCCCTGAGATCATCGTCAACAACGAGAAGCGGATGCTGCAGGAGGCCGTCGACGCGCTGTTCGACAACGGCCGTCGCGGTCGTCCCGTCACCGGCACGGGCAACCGTGCGCTGAAGTCGCTGTCCGACATGCTCAAGGGCAAGCAGGGCCGGTTCCGTCAGAACCTGCTCGGCAAGCGCGTGGACTACTCGGGCCGTTCGGTGATCATCGTCGGACCCCAGCTGAAGCTGCACCAGTGCGGTCTGCCCAAGCAGATGGCGCTGGAGCTGTTCAAGCCGTTCGTCATCAAGCGCCTGATCGACCTGGGTCACTCCCAGAACATCAAGGCCGCCAAGCGCGCCGTCGAGCGCACCCGTCCCGAGGTCTGGGACGTGCTCGAGGAGATCATCCGCGAGCGCCCCGTGCTGCTGAACCGTGCGCCCACGCTGCACCGCCTCGGCATCCAGGCGTTCGAGCCGCAGCTCGTCGAGGGCAAGGCCATCCAGCTCCACCCGCTGGTGTGCGCCGCGTTCAACGCCGACTTCGACGGTGACCAGATGGCCGTGCACCTGCCGCTGTCGGTCGAGGCCCAGGCCGAGGCCCGCATCCTGATGCTGGCGTCGAACAACATCCTGAAGCCGTCGGACGGCCGCCCGGTGACCCTGCCTTCGCAGGACATGATCATCGGTCTGCACCACCTGACCACGGTCAAGGAAGGCGCCACCGGCGAGGGTCGCGTGTTCGGCTCGGTCGGCGAGGCCATCCTGGCCAAGGACGAGGGCACCCTCGACCTGCAGGCCAAGGTGCGCATCCGCATCCCCGGCCTGTCGTTCCTCGAGGGCGAAGCGCCCGAGGGCTACGAGCGCCACGGTCTCGTGGACGCCTCGCTCGGCCAGGCGATCTTCAACGACACGCTCCCCAAGGGCTACCCGTTCGTGCGGGAGCAGGCCGACAAGGGCAAGCTGTCGCAGATCGTCAACAAGCTGGCCGAGGAGTACCCCAAGGTCGAGGTCGCCGCATCGCTGGACCGCATCAAGGACGCCGGCTTCTACTGGGCCACCCGTTCGGGTGTCACCGTCGCGCTCAGCGACGTGCTGACGCCGCCGAACAAGGCCGAGATCGTCGCCGGCTACGAGAAGCAGGCCGCCAAGGTGCAGGGACAGTTCGAGAAGGGCCTCACGACCGACGCCGAGCGTCGTCAGGAGCTCATCAAGATCTGGACCGAGGCCACCGACGAGGTGCAGAAGGCGATGCGGGACAACTTCCCGGCCGACAACACCATCAACCGCATGGTCAGCTCCGGCGCCCGTGGTAACTGGCTGCAGATCCGCAACATCGCGGGTATGCGAGGCCTGGTGAACAACCCCAAGGGTGAGATCATCCCCCGCCCGATCATCTCCTCGTACCGCGAGGGTCTGTCGGTGGCGGAGTACTTCATCGCCACCCACGGTGCCCGAAAGGGTCTGGCCGACACGGCTCTGCGTACCGCGGACTCGGGTTACCTGACCCGTCGTCTCGTGGACGTCTCGCAGGACGTCATCATCCGCGAAGAGGACTGCGGCACCGGCAAGGGCCTGGAGTTCACCATCGCCGCCCCCGGGGCGGACGGCACGCTGCGTCGCGACGACAACGTCGAGAACTCGGTGTTCGCCCGTACCCTCGCCGCCGACGTGGTCGACGCGCAGGGCACGGTCGTGGCCGCCGCGGGTGACGACGTGGGCGACGTGCTCATCGACAAGCTCGTCGAGGCCGGCATCGAGACCATCAAGGTCCGCTCGGTCCTGACCTGCGACTCGGCCGTCGGCGTCTGCGCGAAGTGCTACGGCCGCTCGCTGGCCACCGGCAAGATCGTCGACATCGGCGAGGCCGTCGGCATCATCGCGGCCCAGTCGATCGGTGAGCCCGGCACGCAGCTGACGATGCGTACGTTCCACACCGGTGGTTCGGCCTCGGCCGACGACATCACGCAGGGTCTGCCCCGCGTGCAGGAGCTCTTCGAGGCCCGTACCCCCAAGGGTGCGTCGCCGATCGCAGAGTCCGCCGGACGCATCACGATCGACGAGACGGACAAGGCCAAGAAGGTCATCCTGACGCCCGACAACGGCGACGAGCCGCACGTGTACCCCGTGCTCAAGCGCGCCACGCTGCTGGTCGAGGACGGCCAGCACGTCACGGTCGGCCAGCCCCTGCAGGTCGGCACGCTCGACCCCAAGGAGGTCATGCGCGTCATGGGCGCCCGCGAGGTGCAGAAGTACCTCGTGAACGGCGTGCAGGGCGTGTACCGGTCGCAGGGTGTGCCGATCCACGACAAGCACATCGAGGTCATCGTGCGCCAGATGCTGCGCAAGGTGACGGTCGTCGACCACGGCGAGACGAAGCTGCTTCCGGGTGAGCTGGTGGACTTCAAGCGCTACCAGAGCATGAACCGCGAGGCGGTCGCCGAGGGCAAGCGTCCCGCATCGGGCCGTCCCGAGCTGATGGGTATCACGAAGGCGTCGCTCGCGACGGAGTCGTGGCTGTCGGCGGCGTCGTTCCAGGAGACCACCCGCGTGCTCACGCAGGCGGCGATGGAGGGTCGCAGCGACCCGCTCGTCGGTCTCAAGGAGAACGTCATCATCGGAAAGCTCATCCCCGCCGGCACGGGACTTGCGAAGTACCGCAACGTCGCCGTGGAGGCGACGGAGGAGGCCAAGAGCGAGCGGTACCCCAACCGCATCTTCGCCTCGGACGGGACGTACAGCGACACCGACCTGAGCTACGTCGACTTCGACAGCTTCTCGACGGACGACTTCACGCCCGGCACGTACAACTGAGCGATCCGGGCGGGCGCGGCGGCGCCCGCCCGGAACCGCACGAAGGCCCCCGGCTCGCGCCGGGGGCCTTCGTCGTCCGCGTGCCTCCCCACCGCGACCCCGCGAGGTTCTAGCGTGGTCTGCGGAGAGGTGAGGCATGGCGAGGACCGGTGGACGCAGCACCTGGCTGGCGTGGACGGCGGGCGTGCTTTCCGCGGGGATCGTGGCGGCGCTGGTGTGGTTGGCGCTTCCCGGGCTGCCCGCGGTGGTGGGACTGACCGGCGACTCGCTGCGCGACGGTCAGCAGGTTCAGCAGGCCGAGGCGGCGGATGCCCCCGAAGCGGTCACCCCGGGGGAGTGCCGAAGGCTCTACTCCGACGCGCTGTGGGCCGGCCTGTCGTGGCAGCCGGGTTCGGAGCTGGATCAGGACCGCTCGGTGCCGAAGACGTCGGCCACCGTGCTCGTGGACTCGCTCGCCCCGGATGTGCGCTTCACCTGCACGTGGACGTCGGAGGCCGGGAGCATCTCGACCACCCTCGCCGCCGTGGGCTCCGACGCCGGCGCGATCGCGCAGGCGGCTCTCCCCGACCTCGGCTACGGGTGCGGTGTCGTCGCGGACGGGCGGGTGCGCTGCACGAAGGCGGCCGACGAGGTGTACGAGACGCTGGAGTTCGGCGAAGGGCTCTGGCTGTCGACGACCGAGACCGCCTGGCACCCGGAGCGCTACGCCTCGCGCGTGGCCGAAGCGGTGTGGCGCGGCTGATCAGCCGAACACGGCCTCGACGACGGCGTCGGTGAAGCCGGTGGGTGCCAGGTTGGAGTAGGTCGTGTCGATCAGCACGCCCTCGCGGTAGTACAGCGTGCGTCCGTCGGTCACCGGGTACCGCTCGTTCTGCCAGCTCTTCTCGCAGCGCACGCCCTCGTCGGGCTGGTAGCAGAGGTACTCATCCTCGGCGACGAGGCCGTTGAGGGCATCCATCGTCGGGTTGTGCTCGACGGCGGAGATGACGGTGCGGAGGTTCGTCGTCGCGGCGTCGGCAGCGCCCCAGACGCACACGAGGGTGCCGTCCGGCTGGGTGCCGGTGTCCGCGAACGCGGGGTCGTTCAGCGGGGTGTCGCCCAGTTGCGCCAGCACCGACCCCGACACGATCGCGCGGCAGTCGCGCGGCAGGTCGGCCGCCCCCGGCAGCGGCGTGGCCGACGGCGTGGGCGTGCTCGTCGCGGCAGGGGGAGTGGCGACGACGGTGGATGCCGGGGCGGGCTGCTCCGCCGCGCAGCCGCCCAGCGTCGCGGCGGCGAGGGCGAGGGCGGCGAGGGAGCAGGCGCGCGCGGCCCTCCGGGTGGGCGTCGGGTCAGCCATGCCGCAACTCTAGATCGGGCATCCGCTCGCATCGGAGTGCGACACACGGCGGCACGCCTGCGCGGGTGAGGGGTTCGCGCGCGTTAGCCTCTCCACTGCGGTGGCGTGTGCCTCCGCGGGAGGAGTGCATCCCATGACCGACCCCAAGTACGGCGAGCCGGTGGAGGAACCCACCACGGTGGACGACGTCGTCGGGCGCGCCCACGAGGGTCTGGCCGATGCCGAAGCCGCCGGGCGCGACGCGGTGGCCGACGGCTACCCGGCCGAGCCGGCGTCGACGAACGCCGACGCCCCCCGCACCGCAGACCCGCTGTCGCCGGACTACGAGCCCACCGAAGACGACTACGCCGCGGCGGGCTACGACCCCGCCGACCCCGTGGCGCCGGTGCGCGACCTCAGCGACGCCGCACCCGCCGCCACCGCAGGGGCGGCCGGCGACCGGTCCGAGACGTTCGCCCGCGACGAGCGGGCAGAGACGTACGAGACCGACCGCGAGGTGGCGGCCGTCAGCTACGACGCCCCCGCGACGACGGCCTACGAGCCGCCCGCAGCGGCCGCGTACGACGCCCCTGCGGCCTCGCCGGCGGCCGAGGTGCCCGCGGCGACGGCATACGACGCCCCTGCCGCGACGGCATATGACACGGCCGCTCCCGACGCCTACCCGGCAGCGCCCGGGCCGCAGCCCATCTTCGTGCAGGCGCCCGAGGCGCCGCGTCCGCGGGGCAACCGGGGCGCCGCCGGAGCGATCGGCCTGCTCGCGGCGGTGGCGTTCGGCGCCCTGTACCTGGCAGCCTGGCTCGGCTTCGCCGCGATCGCCGGTGACATCACCGAGGAGAACCTCGTCGAGGTCACGCTCGGCGCGCTCACGACCTGGGCGCTGTGGATGCCGGTCATCTCGTTCTTCCTGGCGTTCTGGCTGCTCGGCGCGATCATCAACCGCGGCCGCTGGGGCCTGTGGGTCATCTTCGGCCTGCTGGTCGGTGTCGCCGCCTACGGCGGTCACCTGCTCGGCCAGCTGATGGATGCGCCGTTCTGGACGCTCACGGCCTCCCAGGGTGCGGCGCTGGTCGAGAGCCAGCTGCTCGTGCCGCTGGCCGCCACCGCGTTCATCCTGGGACGTGAGCTGACGATCTGGTTCGGCGCCTGGGTCGCCGCACGCGGCCGTCGAGTCACCGAGCTCAACGCCGAGGCGCAGCGCGAGTACGAGCGCACCCTCGAGGCCGGGCCGCAGCTCTACCGCCAGTGATGTCCGAGCGTCAGGGGGTCCCGCCGGCGACGGCGGTGGCCCTCGCGCTCGTCGGCTATCTCGCCCTCGCGATCGCAGGGCTGGGCGTGGCGAGCCTCGTGACGTCCCGGGACGTGCTCGAAGCCCCCGGCGCCGGTCCGCTGCCGGGAGTCGTGGCGATGGCCGTGTCCGCCGGCGCGATCGCGGTGGGCCTGGTGGTGATGCTGCGCTCGGCGCGCCCGTCCTACGGTGCCGCGTTCGTCTCGGCCCTGCTGGGCTTCCTCGGATACCTCCTGGGCCTGGTGGTGGGCGCCGTGCTCGGGGGTGTCCCGTCGTCGGCCCTCACGGCGGCGATCGGCAGCTTCGTGCTGTCGTGGTTCTCGGTCGTGCTGGCCCTCGCGGCAGCCGTGGCGGGGTGGTCGGCCGTGGCGCTCGTGCGCACGCGGGCGGAGCGACCGCGCTGGCCGTGGGAGAGCGACGAGGACGAGTGATCGGCGCGGTCACGGCGGGGCGCACCGTGCGCCCCGGGCGCGCACAGGCGAGAATGTGACCGTGGAGCGCTCGCTCGAGACGCAGGTCGGCCAGGCCGTGGATGCCTGGCTGCGCTGGCTTCCCCGCTGGGAGCCGGCCACTCACCGCGGGCGCGTGGCCCCGTGCCGTCGCTGCTTCGGCTCGCCCGTGCTGTCGGCGGCGGGGCTCGGCTCCGATGTGCCGCACGGTGTGCAGCACGGCCTGTCCACCCGCATCAAGGCGATCGTCGATGGCGCGGTGGCCGCATACACCGCGCAGAACCTGCCGCTCCTGCAGGCGGAGCTCGACCAGCAGGCGGCCCGCAACCGCGCGCGCAGCTATCGGCCCGCCGAGAACCTCGAGCCCGAGTTCGAAGGACTGCCGCTGGATCCGGAGCCTGTTCCCGGCGCCCCGTTCCTGTTCACCCTCGCCGGCATGGCGGAGCAGGCCGACGCCGACGTCCCCGACCTCCCGCCGCTCACCCCCGAAGCGAAGGCCGCCCTGCGCCAGGAGGTGGGTCTGGCCGACGACTACGCCAACATGATCGGCCGCGAGATCTGCGCCGTGCTGCTGCGGCACCGTCTGCGCATCCAGGCCGGGGTCGCCCAGTACGTCGAGCCCCAGGTCGCCGCGATGCTCGACGAGCTCACCCGTTCGCTCGACGCGCCCTTCGGACCCGACCCCGGCCCCGGGCTCGACTCCGGTCTCGATGGAGCGGAGCCCGCGTGATGCCCGCTGCGCACAGCGGCGCTGCCGCGCGCCCTAGGGTGGAGGCATCTCGAAGCGCGGTGTCGCACCGCACAACCCGCCGGGAAGGAGGTGCGGGCGCTCCCCAGCGCCCCTGATCATCGTGTCCGACGTCTCTCCCGCCGTGTTCGTGCTGATCCTGCTTGTCGCGGTCATCCCCACCGTCGCCGTCTACATCTGGACCGCCCTCGGGCTCTCCGCGGTGTTCGGCAAGATCGGCCAGGAGCAGTGGCGCGCCTGGGTGCCGATCGTCAACCAGATCACCCTGCTGATGGTCGCGGGCATGTCGGGCTGGCTGTTCCTGCTGGTGCTCGTGCCGGTGCTCGGATGGATCGCCTTCTGGGTCGCGACCATCGTGGCCGTGCACCGCATCAACCGCGGCTTCGGTCTGGGCGGCGGCATGACGGCTCTGGCCGCCGTGCTCTTCCCGGTGTGGGCCAGCGTCGTCGGGTTCGGCGTGGCCCGCTGGCAGCGCACGGACACCGTCTCGGCGCCCGTCTACGCCCGCACGCGCGACGTCGAAGCCTCCGGCGGCACCCTGCCGCCCGCGCGCGCCGAACGGTACGCCGCCCCCGCCCCCGAGCCTCACCGCTCAGCCGCGGTCGCGTCCGTCGAGCCCGATCCGTGGGCGCAGCCGGCCGCAGGAACTGCGCCTGCCGTCCCGGCGTCGGCGGTCCCCGAGTCGGCGGAGGGAGCGGCGATGGATGCCGCGATCGCGGATGCCGCCGCGATCGGGGATGCGGCGGCGTCGGCCTGGGCGCCCCCGACATCGTTCCCGGCTTCCGCTCCGGCCCCGGCGCTCCCCGGTCTGCACACGGCGCCGGTCGCCGTCGTCGCGTCGGACGCCATGCCGGATGATCGGTTCGCGCCCCCGCCGGAGCGCCCCGCAGATGGCGCCGGGGCGGTGCCGTGGACGCCCACCGGCGAGCCGGCAGCGCCCGCCGCTCAGGCGTTCGACGAGCGGTGGGCCAGCGGCTTCGATGAGGTGTCGGCGATCTCGCAGCCGCCGCAGGGCGATCCGATCGCCGCGCGTGCCGTCCCCACCGGGCTCCCGCCGCTGGCGGAGGACGGCAGCACCGGACCCGAGCGCGCTCGCTCCGGTGGTGCGGTGCCCGCCACGCCGCCGCGCGTGCCCACGGCGCCGGTGACGTCGCTGCGCACCTCACCCGTCGACATCGACCCCTCTTTCCCCGCCGTCACCCGCGCGCCGGTGGGCACACCGCGCACGCCAGCCGGTCCCGGCCCCGAGTTCCCCCTCGACACTGCAGACGAGGTCTCCGCGGTCGCCGGCGCACCCGTGGCGGGAGCACCGCGCTCCGCCCTGGTGGCCGCGGCGCAGACCGATCCCGCATCCTCCCATGAGGACTTCGCCGAGGAGACGGTGCTCACGCGCCGCCGCCGCGCCCGGTGGACGCTGCAGCCGGCATCCGGACCGGGCATCGACCTGACCGCCGACGTCGTCATCCTCGGCCGCCAGCCTGCGGGCGACCCCGCATACCGCGGCGCGCAGCTCGTGGCCGTCCCCGACGACACCCGCACCGTCTCCAAGACCCACGCGCGGCTCGAGCTCGCGGGCGACCGCTGGCGGGTCACCGACCTCGGGTCCACCAACGGCGTGCTCCTGCCGACCCTCATGGGCACGGAGGTGGAGGCGGACCCGGGTGCGGAATTGGCGCCGGGGGAGAGGTTCCTGCTGGGCGACGCTGTGTTCCGCCTCGTGCGCGCCGACGCCTGAGAGAGCCTCGTTTGACCGGCACCCGGGCGCGACGTATCATGGATCGGGTGTGCGCATTGCGCGCCCTGCGTCGTGCCATGGCACGGAACGGGGTCGGGACGCGCCGCACCTGAGGGACCGGCCTGCGAACAGGCCACCCCCACGGCATATCCACCCTCGAAACGTTCGGCCGCTTCGCGCCGCGCCGGTGGATCTGTGGTGAAACCACGACGCTGTCACCGTGCAGCACAACAAGGAGAGAACGTGCCAACCATTCAGCAGTTGGTTCGCAAGGGGCGCTCGCCGAAGGTCGTCAAGACCAAGGCTCCCGCGCTGAAGGCGAACCCGCAGCAGGCCGGGGTCTGCACCCGCGTCTACACGACCACGCCCAAGAAGCCGAACTCGGCCATGCGCAAGGTCGCCCGTGTCAAGCTCCGCAACGGCACCGAGGTCACCGCCTACATCCCCGGCGAGGGCCACAACCTGCAGGAGCACTCGCTCGTGCTCGTGCGCGGCGGTCGTGTGAAGGACCTGCCGGGTGTGCGCTACAAGATCGTCCGCGGCGCCCTGGACACCCAGGCCGTCAAGAACCGTAAGCAGGCTCGCAGCCGCTACGGTGCGAAGAAGGGTTGAGTTAGATGCCTCGTAAGGGACCCGCCCCGAAGCGCCCCGTCGTCAACGACCCGGTTTACGGCGCACCGATCGTCAGCCAGCTGGTGAACAAGATCCTCGTCGACGGCAAGAAGTCGCTCGCCGAGTCGATCGTCTACACCGCGCTGCGCGGCGTCGAGGCCAAGAACGGCCAGGACGCCGTGGCCACGCTCAAGAAGGCGCTCGACAACGTGCGCCCCACGCTCGAGGTCAAGAGCCGCCGTGTCGGTGGCTCGACCTACCAGGTGCCGGTCGAGGTCAAGCCTCACCGCGCCAACACGCTGGCCCTGCGCTGGCTGGTCAGCTACGCGAAGGGTCGTCGTGAGAAGACGATGACCGAGCGCCTCCAGAACGAGATCCTGGATGCCTCGAACGGCCTGGGTGCCGCGGTCAAGCGCCGCGAGGACACCCACAAGATGGCCGAGTCGAACCGCGCCTTCGCCCACTACCGCTGGTAAACCCCTGTCGACGGTCCGGGGGTCGGATGCAGATCCGACCCCCGGCCTCGACGGCGGTGCCGGCCCCCGCGACATCCGCAACGAAACGTAAGGACACCCCGTGGCACAAGACGTGCTCACCGACCTCAACAAGGTCCGCAACATCGGCATCATGGCGCACATCGATGCCGGCAAGACGACGACGACCGAGCGCATCCTGTTCTACACGGGCGTCAACCACAAGCTCGGTGAGACGCACGACGGCGCTTCGACGACCGACTGGATGGAGCAGGAGAAGGAGCGCGGCATCACGATCACGTCTGCCGCCGTGACCTGCTTCTGGAACAAGAACCAGATCAACATCATCGACACCCCCGGCCACGTCGACTTCACGGTCGAGGTCGAGCGCTCGCTGCGCGTGCTCGACGGCGCCGTCGCCGTCTTCGACGGCAAGGAGGGCGTCGAGCCCCAGTCGGAGACCGTGTGGCGTCAGGCCGACAAGTACGACGTCCCCCGCATCTGCTTCGTCAACAAGATGGACAAGCTGGGCGCCGACTTCTACTTCACGGTCGACACCATCATCAAGCGCCTGGGCGCCAAGCCGCTCGTGTTGCAGCTGCCCATCGGCGCCGAGAACGACTTCGTCGGCGTCATCGACCTCGTCGAGATGCGCGCGCTGGTCTGGCCCGGCGACTCCAAGGGTGACGTCACCATGGGCGCCAAGTACGAGGTGCAGGAGATTCCCGCCGACCTCGCCGACCGCGCTGCCGAGTACCGCGAGAAGCTGCTCGAGACGGTCGCCGAGACCGACGAGGCGCTGCTCGAGAAGTACTTCGCCGGTGAGGAGCTCACGCTCGCCGAGATCAAGGGCGCCATCCGCAAGCTCACCGTCAACGGTGACCTGTACCCCGTGCTCTGCGGCTCCGCGTTCAAGAACCGCGGCGTGCAGCCCATGCTCGACGCCGTCGTGGACTACCTCCCCTCGCCCCTGGACGTGCCGGCCATCGAGGCCCACGACCCCAAGGACGAAGAGAAGATCATCGAGCGTCACCCCGACGCCAACGACCCGTTCGCCGCGCTGGCGTTCAAGGTCGCGGTGCACCCCTTCTTCGGTCGCCTGACCTACATCCGCGTGTACTCCGGTCACCTGGACTCGGGCGCTCAGGTGGTCAACTCCACCAAGGGCAAGAAGGAGCGCATCGGCAAGATCTTCCAGATGCACGCCAACAAGGAGAACCCGGTCGACTCGGTCACCGCGGGCAATATCTACGCCGTCATCGGCCTGAAGGACACCACCACCGGTGACACCCTCGCCGACCCGGCCGCCCCGGTCGTGCTCGAGTCGATGACCTTCCCCGAGCCCGTCATCGAGGTCGCGATCGAGCCGAAGACGAAGGCCGACCAGGAGAAGCTGGGTCTGGCGATCCAGAAGCTCGCCGAGGAGGACCCGACCTTCCGCACCGAGCTCAACCCCGAGACCGGTCAGACGGTCATCAAGGGTATGGGCGAGCTGCACCTGGACATCCTCGTGGACCGCATGAAGCGCGAGTTCCGCGTCGAGGCCAACGTCGGCAAGCCGCAGGTGGCGTACCGCGAGACGATCAAGAAGGCCGTCGAGCGTCACGACTACACCCACAAGAAGCAGACCGGTGGCTCGGGTCAGTTCGCGAAGATCCAGTTCGCGATCGAGCCCCTCGAGGTCACGGCCGACAAGACGTACGAGTTCGAGAACAAGGTCACCGGTGGCCGCATCCCGCGCGAGTACATCGAGCCGACCAACCAGGGCTTCCAGGACGCGATGAACGTCGGCGTGCTCGCCGGCTACCCCATCGTGGGTGTCAAGGCGACGCTGCTCGACGGTGCTTCGCACGACGTCGACTCCTCGGAGATGGCGTTCAAGATCGCCGGTTCCATGGGCTTCAAGGAAGCGCTGCGCAAGGCCAACCCGGTCATCCTCGAGCCGCTCATGAGCGTCGAGGTGCGTACGCCCGAGGAGTACATGGGCGACGTCATCGGCGACCTGAACTCGCGTCGTGGCCAGATCCAGTCGATGGAGGATGCCGCAGGCGTCAAGGTCGTGCGGGCGCTGGTGCCGCTGTCGGAGATGTTCGGCTACATCGGAGACCTGCGCTCGAAGACCTCGGGTCGCGCCGTCTACTCGATGGAGTTCGACAGCTACGCCGAGGTGCCCCGCGCCGTGGCCGACGAGATCGTCCAGAAGAACAAGGGCGAATAACCCTGGTGCCGGGGCTCGCCTCACCTTCGCGGTGAGCTCCCGGCATCCACCCAACTGAATACCGACCTGTCTACTAGACTGAACCAATCCCCGTAGCGCCCCGGTCGCAATCCAGCGCCCGTGCACTACACGACTGTCCTGAGGAGGACCCAGTGGCTAAGGCCAAGTTCGAGCGGACCAAGCCGCACGTCAACATCGGAACCATCGGTCACGTTGACCACGGCAAGACCACGCTGACCGCGGCGATCTCCAAGGTGCTCGCCGACAAGTACCCGTCGGCCACCAACGTGCAGCGCGACTTCGCGTCGATCGACTCGGCCCCCGAGGAGCGTCAGCGCGGCATCACGATCAACATCTCGCACGTCGAGTACGAGACCCCCAAGCGTCACTACGCGCACGTCGACGCGCCCGGTCACGCTGACTACATCAAGAACATGATCACCGGTGCCGCTCAGATGGACGGCGCGATCCTCGTGGTCGCGGCGACCGACGGCCCCATGGCTCAGACGCGTGAGCACGTGCTGCTCGCCAAGCAGGTCGGCGTGCCGTACCTGCTGGTCGCGCTGAACAAGTCGGACATGGTCGACGACGAGGAGATCCTGGAGCTCGTCGAGCTCGAGGTGCGCGAGCTCCTCTCCTCGCAGGACTTCGACGGCGACAACGCCCCCGTCGTGCGCGTCTCGGGCCTGAAGGCTCTCGAGGGCGACGAGAAGTGGGTTCAGTCGATCGTCGAGCTCATGGAGGCCGTCGACGAGTCCATCCCCGACCCGGTGCGTGACAAGGACAAGCCGTTCCTCATGCCCGTCGAGGACGTCTTCACCATCACCGGCCGTGGCACGGTCGTCACGGGTCGCGCCGAGCGCGGCACCCTGGCCATCAACTCCGAGGTCGAGATCGTGGGTCTGCGCCCGACGCAGAAGACGATCGTCACCGGTATCGAGATGTTCCACAAGCAGCTCGACGAGGCCTGGGCCGGCGAGAACTGTGGTCTGCTCCTGCGCGGCACCAAGCGTGACGACGTCGAGCGCGGCCAGGTCATCGTGAAGCCCGGTTCGGTCACGCCGCACACCAACTTCGAGGGCACCGCGTACATCCTCTCGAAGGAGGAGGGTGGCCGTCACAACCCCTTCTACACGAACTACCGTCCGCAGTTCTACTTCCGCACCACGGACGTCACCGGTGTCATCACGCTGCCCGAGGGCACCGAGATGGTCATGCCCGGTGACACCACCGACATGACGGTCGAGCTGATCCAGCCGATCGCCATGGAAGAGGGCCTCGGCTTCGCGATCCGTGAGGGTGGCCGCACCGTCGGCGCCGGCACGGTGACCAAGATCATCAAGTAACTCTTTCGAGTTCCTTCACGAAACCCCCTGGAGCGATCCGGGGGGTTTCGTGCGTTCGGGCGCGGGGTGATGATGAACGCGAGCGGATCGTCCGCGCACCGACAAGGGAGTCCTCATGGGCATCGACGACGTGGTGAACAAGAGCAAGCAGTTCCTCGAGCAGAACAAGGAGAAGATCGAGCAGGCGCTGCACTCCGACAAAGCGGAGCAGGTCAGTGACAACGTCATCAATGCGGCCGCGGAGTTCGTCAAGAAGATCACCCCCGACTCGGCCGACGCGAAGGTCGACGACGTGCGCGACAAGGTGGACGGCGCGGTCGGCAATGACGGTTCGGCGCAGGCCCAGGCGGGCGACCAGCGGGATGCCGCGCCGAAGGCGGACGGAGCGAACTGAGCGCCGCACGCACGACACCCCCGGAGCACGCTCCGGGGGTGTCGTGCGTGCGGCGGGGCGACGCGAGACCCCCCTTGACGGTTTGACAGGCCCTTTGTAGCTTGTCCGTGAGCACGTGCTGCGAGCGGTCCTGGGGGGCCACACACCCGCAGAACAACACGCGACTTGGGAGGTCCGACCGGGCCATCCGGACGTCGGCGGTGCGATGAGGGTGTGGACATGAACGGTGATCGGCGTGCGCGCAATTCCGAACGACGGACTCCCCGACGTCTCCGCGAGGGGCACGTGGGAAGGGTTGGTCTCCGCCAGCCGAGCGCTCTGCTCGCCGTGCTGCTCGCCGCCGCACTGACCTTCGCCGGTGCCGTTCCCGCCGGCGCGGCGACCGTGACACCCCCACCGACCGAGCCGCCCACGTCTGCGGCGGCGGAGGCCCCCGCCGAGGAGGCCCCGGTCGATCCCGGTCCCGTCGCACCCGCGCCCGAGGAGGAGCCGTCCGCGCCGCCCACCGCACCACCGGATCCTGCGACCGACACACCCCGGCCGCAGGATCCGGCTCTGCCGCCGACCGCTCCCGCCCCCGCCCCCGGCGACGCGGAGCCCTCGACGCCAGCAGCCCCGGACGCCGTCGACCCCGAACCCGTGGCCCCCGCGCCGGAGGCCGAGGTCGCCCCGGAGCCCGGAATCGTGACGCCCCTCGCCGCCGTCCCCAACGACTGCGTGGGAGGGAACTCCGTCTGCGGCACGCTCAGCATCGTCAACGTCGTGCAGGGAGGCGCCGCCACGACCGCGGACTGGGAGTTGCGCGCCAACATCGTGGGCAGCACCGACTGGTACACGTTCGCGAGCGGCCAGAGCCGCCGGGTGCCCAAGCCGGGCTCGTACACGCTCCAGGCGATCGGCACCCCTGGGGTGACCGACGACTACACCACGACCGTCAGCTGCTTCCTCAACGACACCACGGGTGGCACTCGCCTGCAGTTCACCGAGGCGGAGGCGCTGCTGCAGTACATCGGCACCGGAACCGCCTCGCTCGTCGCCTCGTGCACCTTCACGCACACCTCCGTCGAACCGACCACGCTGGTGCTGAGGAAGGGTGGCGAGCGCACGGGCGCTCAGACTGTCGGGCCGCTGGCCGGGGCGACGTTCTCGGTCTACAGCGGCGGGACGGACACCGAGCCCGACACCGATCCCGCGAACCTCGTCGGGACCTGCGTGACGGGGGCGGACGGCTTGTGCGACGTGACGGTGTCCTCCGGCGCACAGTACTGGGTGATCGAGACCGGGGCGCCTGCGGGATACCGCATCATCGACAGCTTCGACCTCGGCACCGGCACGGAGGTGGTCCAGCAGCCCTACCGCCTGCGTACCGAGGTGATCCCGCCCGGCGAGAGCGTGACCTACCCCCAGCAGACCACCGGCGCAAGCAACCTGCAGGCGCGCGGCAGTCAGTGGGCGAACGAGGCCGAGAATCCGACGCTGGCCCAGACCTGCGGACTGCGGGTCGGCCTGCTCGTCGACCTCTCGAACTCCCTGCTGAGCTCACAGCAGGACCTCCGCAACGCAGCCGCAAGCTTCGTCGACACGCTCGAGGGCACCCCGTCCTCCATCGGCATCTGGACGTTCGCCGGCGGCGCCCCCGCCGCCGGTGCCGCGAACACCACCCTGCCCCTCACGCCCGTGTCCACCGCGTCGGGCGCGGCCACGGTGCGCAACAAGGCGAACGGCCTCACGGTCGTCAACACCGGCGACTGGCGGCAGGGGACGAACTGGGACCAGGGGCTCTGGCAGGTCACCCAGGCCAGTGCCGCCGACACCCTCGACGTCGTACTCGTGCTCACCGACGGCAGCCCCACGTTCTACGGCCCCCCGGGAACCGGCGCGGGTGGGGCGCCTTCGGGGCCGGGGAGCACGACACGCATCGTGGAGATGGAGAACGCCGTCTTCTCCGCCAATGCCCTGAAGCTCGACCGCGGCACGAGCGTCGTCGGTGTCGGGATCGGCGCGGCCTCGGCTGCGGAGGTGCAGAACCTGCAGGCCATCTCCGGCCCCACCCTCGGCGCGGACTACTTCCTCGTCGACAACTACGAAGACCTCCGGGAGTTCCTCGAGGAACGGGCGCTGGGCGAATGCGCCGGAACGGTCAACGTCACGAAGCTCGTCATCCCCTCGGACGGCGACGTCGACGACGCCGTACCCGCGCCCGGGTGGACGTTCGCAGCGACCACCGACGCCGCCGGCGTCACGGTGGAACCCGCGACCGGCCAGACCAACGACACCGGAGCGGTCAGCTTCGCTGCCAGCGGCATCGCCGCCGGTGGCACGGCGGATGTCACCATCACGGAATCCCTCCAGGCCGGGTTCGAGCTCGTTCCGCAGGGAGGGGCGAACGCCGTCTGCAGAGACAACACCGGCGCGCCGGTGGCGGTCACCGACAGCGGAGATCTCGGATTCACCACAGCGGCCCAGCAGGGCGGAATCGTCACCTGCTCCGTCTACAACCGGGCACCGAGCCCCACGGTCTCGCTGCGTGTGGACAAGGAGTGGATCGTCGACGGCGTGGAATACGCCGACGGGGAGCAGCCGGTGGGCACCGCCGACCTCTTGCTCGACGGTGAGCCCCGCACGTTCGGCACCACCTACACCCAGTTCACACCCGGCGACACGGTGGCGATCGACGAAGAGGTCACGAACCTGCCACCGGGGTGCACCTACACCTCCAGCGGAGCAGGGGACTACGTCATCACCACCGATGACCCGAATGTCGTCACGGTCACCAACACCGTCACGTGCGTGAGCACCTTGACGCTGGTGAAGTCGATCGCCAATGGCGATGCGACCGCGAGCGAGTTCACTCTGACGGCGACCCCGATCGGCGGGACCGGCCTCGACGGCCCCTCCGGAGTGAGCGGCACGTCGGCCCCCGTCTCGCCGGGCGTGCGCTACCTGCTCACGGAGACGGGACCCGCCACGTACCTGCAGACGGTGGAGGAGGGCGCAACGCTGATCGATGGCGCCACCGGAAGCTGGGACTGCGTCGTCGGCGGCAGCGATTACGACGGCGCAGACGGTGGCGTCACGGTCGCGCTCGGACAGAACGTCACCTGCACCGCGACCAACCAGACGGCCGTCATCACGCTGCTCAAGGAGGTCGTCAACGACGAAGGCGGCACGCTCACCGCCGACGCGTGGGAGCTGACCGCAGACCCGGCGGCCGGCGTCCCCGGCCTCACGCCGACCACCGTCACCGGAGCGCCCAGCGCAACGGCGGCGAACACCTTCTCCGTACGGCCGGGCCAGGAGTACACGCTCTCCGAAGCCGGGGGCGGCCCCGGGTACCGACAGTTCGCGCTGGAACAGCTGATCAACGGCGTGTGGACACAGGTCGACCCGACCGTGAGCGTGCCGGCGCTGGGGGCCAACACCTACCGCTTCGTCAACGTCGACGTCGCGCCCACCCTCACGCTGGTGAAGACCGTCACCAACGACAGCGGCGGCACCGCCGCAGCGACCGATTGGACGCTGTCGGCCACGAGTCCGGGTGAGCCCGGCCTGAGCGGAGTCTCCGGCAGTGCCGAGGTGACCGGCGTCTCCGTGATCGGCGGCGTGCCGTACACCCTCGCCGAGAGCGGCCCTGATGGATACACGTGGGAGTCGCTCACGTGCGACAACGGGGCGGCCGTGTCGCCGTCGAGCCCGACGCTGACGCTCCAGGTCGGCGAAGACGTCACCTGCACGTTCGTCAACGACGACATCGCCCCCACCCTCACGCTGGTCAAGGAGGTCACGAACGCCCAGGGCGGGACGGCCGTGGCGACGGACTGGACCCTGTCGGCGACCACCCCCGGGGGGCCGGACCTCACGGGCGTCTCGGGCGCCGAGACCGTCACCGGCGTCACCGTCCCGGCGGGCGCGACCTACACGCTCGCCGAGAGCGGTGGGCCCGCCGGCTACGACTGGGTCGCGCTCTCGTGCGACAACGGGGCGGAGATCTCTCCGGAGAGCCCGACGTTGACCCTCGGTCTCGCCGCGGACGTCACGTGCACCTTCAGCAACACCGACCTCGCCGGCAGCCTCACCCTGGTCAAGGAGATCGTCAACGACAACGGGGGCACAGCCGTGCCGGAAGACTGGAATCAGCGGCTCACCGCGCAGCCCGCCACCGGCGACACCCTGGTCTTCGACCACAGCGAGACGATCGGCGTGCCGGGCGGAACGTACACCCTCGCTGAGATCGACCAGCTCGCGGGCTACGAGTTGACCGGCCTGTCCTGCACCACGGGCCAGACCTCCCTGACCTCGCCGACGGTCACGGTGCCCAACGGGGACAACGTCACCTGCACCTTCGTCAACGACGACATCGCGCCCACGCTCACCCTCGTCAAGACCGTCGTGAACGACAACGGCGGCACCGCGGCCGCGACCGACTGGACGCTGTCGGCGACGACCCCGGGCGGACCCGACCTGTCGGGTGCGAGCGGCGCGACCGCCGTCACCGCGGTCACCGTCCCGGCCAACAGCGAGTACACGCTCGCCGAGACCGGACCGGATGGCTACGACTGGTCGTCGCTCGCGTGCGACAACGGCGCCGATGCCTCGGTGGCCGACCCGACGGTGACCCTGGCGCTGGACGAGGACGTCACCTGCACGTTCGTCAACGACGACGTGCCGGGAACCCTCACCCTGCTCAAGCAGGTCGTCAACGACGACGGCGGCACCGCCGTGCCGGCGGACTGGAACCAGGCACTCACGGCGCAGCCCGCCGGGGGGACGGCCATCGCCTTCGACCACGACGTGTCCCAGCAGGTCACCGCCGGTGAGTACACCCTCGCCGAGTCCGGTGGCCCGGAAGGCTACGAGTGGACGGCACTGACCTGCAGCACCGGGTCGACGACGCTGGAATCGCCCACCGTCACCGTCGCCAACGGCGAAGAGGTCACCTGCTCCTTCACCAACGATGACGTCGCACCCACCCTGACGCTGGTGAAGACCGTCACCAACGCCAACGGCGGCACCGCGGAGCCCACCGAGTGGACGCTCGCGGCGAGCACCCCCGGCGGACCCGCACTCAGCGGCGTCACCGGCACGCCCGCCGTCACCGCCGTTGCCGTCCCGGCCGGCGCGGAGTTCACCCTCGCCGAATCCGGCGGTCCGGCAGGATACGACTGGACCTCTCTCGCCTGCGACAACGGCGCGACCATCTCGCCCGAGGATCCGACCCTCACACTGGGCATCGCCGAGGACGTCACCTGCACGTTCGGCAACACCGACGTGCCCGGCTCCCTCACCCTGGTCAAGGACGTCGACAACACCCTGGGCGGCAGCGCGGTACCGGCCGACTGGAACCAGCGACTGACGGCCCAGCCCGCCACGGGCGAGGCGCTCGTCTTCGACCACGCGCAGACCCAGTCGGTGCCCGCCGGCAGCTACACGCTGGCCGAGGTCGACCAGATCGCGGACTACGCGTGGACGGCGCTGTCGTGCGACACCGGCGGCGTCACCCGCGACGCTCCCGTCGTGACCGTCGCCAACGGCCAGTCCGTCACGTGCACGTTCACCAATGCGGCCATCGCCCCGACGCTCACGCTGGTGAAGAACGTCGACAACCAGGGTGGCGTCGGCACCGCCACGCCCGAGCAGTGGACGCTCAACGCCGTCGCGGGCGAGAGCGACCCCGTGCTGTCGGGCGAAGGCACCCGCACCGGGACGACCACCGCCGCGGTGTCCGGGCAGGTCGCCGCCGACGTCGACTACGCACTGTCGGAGACGTTCGGGCCCTCCGGATACACCGCCGGCGACTGGGCCTGCGTCGAGACCGACGGCGGCGCGGAGTACCCGCTCGTCTCGGCCGGAGTGGTGCGCCTCAGCCTCGGCGTCGACGTGACCTGCGAGATCGTCAACACGGCGATCCGGGCGGAGGGGACGATCGACAAGCAGGTGACGGACGGTTCGCCGGTGCAGAACGCCGACGGCACGTGGACCATCTCCTACGACATCGTCGTCACGAACAACTCCGACACCTCGACGTACATCTACAGCCTCGCCGACGCCCTGCAGTACGGCGAGGGGATCACGCCGACCGCGGCCACCTGGACCGGCCCCGACGGCACCTCAGGCGAGTTCACGCTGCCGGCCGGGACCGCCACCCTCGCCACCGACGTCTCGCTGCCGACCAGCGGTGACCCCGCGGCGCGGGCGACGCACACCTATACCGTCACCGTGACGGCGACGATCGCGAACGGAACCCAGGACGGCGATGCCTGGCGGTGCGACGCGTCGCCCGGCGAGCCCGAAGCGGGCGGCTTCCTCAATGCGGCGACACTGTCGGCGACCGGCGAGGACGACCAGACGGTGTTCGGCTGCGGAGAGCCGGCGTTCCCGGCACTGGTGAAGACGGGCGTCGACCCCGCCACGCAGAACCCCGACGCCTCGTGGAACGTCTCGTACACGCTGACGCTGAGCAACCCGGGGGCGGTGGCGGTGCAGGCAGCACTGACCGATACGCTCCCGAGCGTCCCCGGCGGCTGGGAGCTCGACGGAGACGTGTGGACCATCGCCGCTGTCGGCGAGGCGCCGGCCCCGACCGCCACGACCGCGGGCCCCGGGGAGACCGCGGCGGTGTTCACCGGGCAGGTGCAGCCGGCGGCATCCCTGTCGTACACCGTCAGCGGCGTGCTGCGTCCGACCGTCGAGGCGACGGACCCGGGCCCGTGCGCCACCACCGGCGGCGGAATCGTCAACACCGCAGGTGTCACCTCCGGCGAGATCGTGGTGGATGCCGAGGGCTGCGTGACCGTGGAGACCGCCCCGGTGACCGTCGACAAGAGCGACGGTGCGGCGCAGCAGCTTCCCGACGGCCGGTGGCAGATCGACTACGTCGTGACCGTCGCCAATACCAGCGACACCGTCGCGACGGTCTACACCCTCACCGACGCCCCCGACCTGGGCGAGGGCCTCGTCCTCGAGTCGGGCGATTGGGTGGGAACCGCCCCCGCGCCGAACATCCCTCTCGCGGCAGGAGGGACCGCCGAGTACACCTACCGCATCGTGGCGACCGTCGACGCCGCGGACGACCCGTCGCTGGTGTGCGAACCCGGTGAGGGCGGAGCATTCTTCAACACCGCCACGGTCGCCTTCCCCGGCGGCACCGCAGAGGACGACGGCTGCGCCGAACCGGGCGGGCCGACCGTGGACAAGATCGCCCAGCCCGCCACCCCGCTCGGCGGTGGAGTCTGGAACGTCTCGTATGCCGTGCTGGTGTCCAACACCAGCGGCGTCACCGTCGCGTACACGCTCGACGACGTCCCCGAGTCGCTCACCGCCGCGATCACGCTCGTGACGGCGTGGACGGTGACCGGCCCGGAGATCGATCCGGCCGGCGCGGGCTCCGCCGCACTCACCCCCGGGTGGGACGGCACTGCGCAGACCCAGGTCGCGACGGGCCTCCTTCCGGACGGCGCGGTGCACACCTACATCGTGAGTGCGCAGGTCAGCGCCGTGGACGCGGCTGCCGACGACCTGGTCTGCGGTGATTCGCCCGACACCGGCGGCGGCGTGTGGAACCTCGCCAGGGTGGAGAACGGCGTGACCGATTCCGTCGCCACGGACTGCAGCGAGCTCGTCGTGGTCCCGGTGGTGCTGGAGAAGTCCGATGGCACGGTGACGACCCTCGGCGAGGGACGGTGGCGCATCGATTACCTGGTCACGGTCACCAACCCGGGTCTGCTCCCGACGACGTACACGCTCACCGACGCGCCGCAGTTCGACGCCGCGTTCGCCATCGTGGCGCAGGGGTGGGTGGGATCGCCGCCGGTCGCCGACGTCGTGATCGAGCCCGGCGGGGTGGACACGTACACCTACCGGGTGGATGCCACCTCGTCGCAGAACCCGCTCCCGGCGACGGCACGGGAGTGCACCGCCGACGGCGGCGGATTCTTCAACACCGCCACCGCCACGCAACCCAGCGGTGCGGTCACCGACAGCGGCTGTGCGGTGCCCGTCATCCGTCCCGCACCGGCACCCGTGCCGGGCCTCGCCGGCACCGGCGGCACCCCGCCCATCGCGGCCGGCTGGCTGGGTGGCACGGCACTGGTCGGCGGTATCCTGCTGCTGATGATCCTTCGCCGCAGACGCCAGGAGGCGTGAGAGGGCGGGCGGATTTCGCCGACACGCCCGAGTTTGCGACACGCCCGGGCGCCGCGTACACTAGTGAAGTTCCACATTCCGGTGGCCGCTGAGCGTGCCCCGGATCACTGTCACGGCAGTGCATAGGCGGCGCGAACGCGCAGGGTCCTAGGCCGCGGGCAGCAGAACACCACATCCCACACACCCCAACCCGGTCACCCGGGTCGCATTGCATGCGCACGGGGGAGTGAGGAGCCGGACGTCGATCGGCGTGCGGTTTGACAGCAGAACAGCGGTGCAGCATCCCCGTCCTCCGGCGGTGGACAAGTGCCCGGCGCGACAGAGCGCCACCGTGCGTCCAATGCGCTCACGACCCGTGAGACGTAAGACGCGGAAAGAGAGTGAGCAGACAATGGCGGGACAGAAGATCCGCATTCGCCTGAAGTCGTATGACCACGAGGTCATCGACACGTCGGCGCGGAAGATCGTCGACACCGTGACCCGTGCGGGCGCGACGGTCGTGGGCCCCGTGCCCCTGCCGACCGAGAAGAACGTCGTGTGCGTCATCCGGTCGCCCCACAAGTACAAGGACAGCCGCGAGCACTTCGAGATGCGCACCCACAAGCGCCTCATCGACATCATCGACCCGACGCCCAAGGCTGTCGACTCGCTGATGCGGCTCGACCTGCCGGCCGACGTCAACATCGAGATCAAGCTCTGAGGTCCGACATGGCTGACATCAACAACAAGGTTTCGAAGGGTCTCCTGGGCACGAAGCTCGGCATGACCCAGGTCTGGGATGAGAACGGCAAGCTCGTTCCCGTCACCGTGATCGAGGTCGCCCCCAACGTGGTGACCCAGGTCCGCACCCCCGAGAAGGACGGCTACAAGGCCGTTCAGATCGCGTACGGGCAGATCGACCCCCGCAAGGTCAACAAGCCGCAGACGGCCCACTTCGAGGCTGCCGGCGTGACCCCCCGCCGCCACCTCACCGAGGTGCGCACCGCCGACGCCGCTGACTACTCACTCGGTCAGGAGCTCACGGTGGACGGCACCTTCGAGGCCGGCCAGCTGGTCGACGTCGTCGGCACCAGCAAGGGCAAGGGCACCGCGGGTGTCATGAAGCGTCACAACTTCAAGGGTGTCTCCGCTTCGCACGGTGCACACCGCAACCACCGCAAGCCCGGCTCGATCGGCGCCTCGTCGACTCCGAGCCGCGTCTTCAAGGGCATGCGCATGGCCGGCCGTATGGGTGGCGAGCGCGTGACCGTCCTCAACCTCACGGTGCACGCCGTCGACGCCGAGAAGGGTCTGCTGCTCGTCAAGGGCGCCGTCCCCGGCGCGCGCGGCCGCATCGTCTACGTCCGCAACGCAGTGAAGGGTGCCTGATCATGGCTGACTCGACTCTCGCGCTCGACGTCCGTACTGCCGACGGCAAGAAGGCCGGCTCTGTGGAGCTGCCCGCCGCGCTGTTCGACGTCAAGACGAACATCCCCCTGATCCACCAGGTCGTCGTCGCGCAGCTCGCCGCTGCCCGCCAGGGCACCCACTCGACCAAGCGTCGTGGTGAGGTCTCCGGTGCGGGCCGCAAGCCGTTCAAGCAGAAGGGCACCGGTAACGCTCGTCAGGGCTCGATCCGTGCTCCTCAGATGACCGGCGGTGGCATCGTGCACGGCCCCAAGCCGCGCGACTACTCGCAGCGCACCCCCAAGAAGATGGTCGCCGCCGCCCTGCTGGGCGCGCTCAGCGACCGCGCTCGCGGGGAGCGTCTGCACGTCGTCGAGTCCTTCGGGATCGACGGTGCCCCCTCGACGAAGGCCGCTGCCGCGGTGCTCTCCGGGCTCTCGGCCACGAAGAACGTCCTCGTGGTCATCGAGCGCGGCGACGAGATCACCGTGAAGAGCGTGCGCAACCTCGCGTACGTCCACGTGCTGACCTTCGACCAGCTCAACGCCTACGACGTGCTCGTCTCCGACGACATCGTCTTCACCAAGGCCGCCTACGACGCCTTCGTCGCGTCGAAGAAGGCCACCACCGAGGAGGTCTCGGCATGACCACGGCGAACATCGCAGTGAACAAGGACCCGCGCGACATCATCCTCAAGCCGGTCGTCTCGGAGAAGAGCTACGGGCTCATCGACGAGGGCAAGTACACGTTCCTCGTGGACCCCCGTGCCTCGAAGACCGAGATCAAGCTGGCCGTCGAGAAGATCTTCAACGTCAAGGTCGCCTCGGTGAACACCCTCAACCGCCCCGGCAAGGCGCGTCGCACCCGCTTCGGGATGGGAAAGCGCAAGGACACCAAGCGCGCCATCGTGACGCTCAAGTCGGGCACCATCGACATCTTCACGGCAGTCGGCTGACGGTCGGGACAGAGGACTAGAGAACATGGCTATTCGCAAGTACAAGCCCACGACCCCGGGTCGCCGCGGCTCGTCGGTGGCCGACTTCGCCGAGATCACCCGATCGACGCCTGAGAAGTCGCTCCTCCGCCCGCTCTCCAAGACCGGTGGCCGCAACAACCAGGGCCGCATCACCACCCGCCACATCGGCGGTGGCCACAAGCGCCAGTACCGCGTCATCGACTTCCGTCGCAATGACAAGGACGGCGTCAACGCCCGGGTCGCTCACATCGAGTACGACCCCAACCGCACCGCGCGCATCGCGCTGCTGCACTACTTCGACGGCGAGAAGCGATACATCATCGCGCCGAACAAGCTGGCGCAGGGCGACATCGTCGAGTCGGGTGCCGGCGCTGACATCAAGCCGGGCAACAACCTGCCGCTGCGCAACATCCCCACGGGTACCGTCATCCACGCCATCGAGCTCCGCCCCGGCGGCGGCGCGAAGCTGGCGCGTTCGGCGGGCACCTCCGTGCGCCTCGTCGCCAAGGACGGCCCCTACGCGCAGCTTCGTCTGCCCTCGGGTGAGATCCGCAACGTCGACGCACGCTGCCGCGCCACGATCGGCGAGGTCGGCAACGCCGAGCAGTCGAACATCAACTGGGGCAAGGCCGGCCGCAACCGCTGGAAGGGCATCCGCCCGACCGTCCGCGGTGTCGCGATGAACCCGGTCGACCACCCCCACGGTGGTGGTGAGGGTAAGACCTCCGGTGGTCGTCACCCGGTTTCTCCTTGGGGTCAGGCTGAGGGTCGCACCCGCCACGCCAACAAGGAAAGCGACAAGTACATCGTCCGTCGTCGCAACGCCGGCAAGAAGCGTAAGTAGGAGTAGAGGAAGATGCCTCGCAGCCTTAAGAAGGGCCCCTTCGTCGACGAGCACCTGCTTCGCAAGGTCGTCTCGCAGAACGAAGCCGGTTCCAAGAACGTCATCAAGACCTGGTCGCGCCGTTCGATGATCATCCCGGCAATGCTGGGTCACACCATCGCCGTGCACGACGGTCGCAAGCACATCCCCGTGTTCGTGACCGAGACCATGGTCGGTCACAAACTGGGCGAGTTCGCGCCCACCCGCACCTTCCGCGGCCACGTGAAGGACGACAAGAAGGGCCGCCGCCGCTGACGCGGTGGCGCAGAGAGGAGAGAGAGATGGTGGATTCCATCGCCCGCGTGCGACACATCCGCGTGACCCCTCAGAAGGCTCGTCGTGTCGTCGCTCTCATCAAGGGCAAGCAGGCTCAGGAGGCTCTGGCCATCCTGAAGTTCGCGCCGCAGAGTGCGTCCGAGCCGATCTACAAGCTCGTCGCTTCCGCGATGGCGAACGCACGCGTCGCCGCCGACAAGAACGGCGAGTTCCTGGATGACCAGGACCTGTACGTGAAGAACGCGTACGTCGACGAGGGCTCGACGCTCAAGCGTTTCCGCCCCCGTGCGCAGGGTCGTGCCTTCCAAATTAAGAAGCGCACCAGCCACATCACGGTGGAGCTGGCGACCCCCGAGGTCGACGCTGCTGCCCCCGCCACGAACACGAAGAAGGCGAGTAAGTAATGGGACAGAAGGTTCACCCCTACGGCTTCCGCCTCGGCATCACGACCGACCACGTGTCGCGGTGGTTCTCCGACTCGACCAAGCCGGGCCAGCGCTACGCCGACTACGTCGCCGAGGACATCAAGATCCGCAAGCTCCTGCAGACGCAGCTCGACCGCGCCGGCGTGAGCAACATCGAGATCGAGCGCACCCGTGACCGCGTGCGCGTCGACATCCACACCGCCCGCCCGGGCATCGTCATCGGCCGCCGTGGCGCCGAGGCCGAGCGCATCCGCGCCGACCTCGAGAAGCTCACCGGCAAGCAGATCCAGCTGAACATCCTCGAGGTCAAGAACCCCGAGGCCGACGCCCAGCTGGTCGCGCAGGGCATCGCCGAGCAGCTCTCCGCACGTGTGGCGTTCCGCCGCGCGATGCGCAAGGGCCTGCAGGGCGCCCAGCGTGCCGGTGCCAAGGGCATCCGCATCCAGGTCTCCGGCCGCCTCGGCGGCGCCGAGATGAGCCGCTCGGAGTTCTACCGCGAAGGCCGTGTGCCCCTGCACACCCTGCGCGCGAACATCGACTACGGGTTCTACGAGGCCAGGACCACCTTCGGCCGCATCGGCGTGAAGGTCTGGATCTACAAGGGCGACCTCACCAACAAGGAGCTCGCTCGCGAGCAGGCCAACGCGCCCAAGTCCCGCGGTCGCGACGACCGCGGCGGCGACCGTCGTCGTGGCCCGCGCAACGAGGCACCCGTCGCAGAAGGAGCATCGGCGTAATGCTTATCCCCCGCAAGGTCAAGTACCGCAAGCAGCATCACCCGGGTCGCTCAGGCCAGGCCACCGGCGGCACGAAGGTCTCCTTCGGCGAGTTCGGCATCCAGGCCCTGACCCCCGCGTACGTGACGAACCGTCAGATCGAGTCCGCTCGTATCGCCATGACCCGTCACATCAAGCGTGGTGGAAAGGTGTGGATCAACATCTACCCCGACCGTCCGCTGACCAAGAAGCCCGCCGAGACCCGCATGGGTTCCGGTAAGGGTTCCCCGGAATGGTGGGTCGCAAATGTCAAGCCGGGTCGCGTCCTCTTCGAGGTCGCCGGCGTCAACGAGCAGCTCGCTCGTGAGGCACTGACCCGTGCCATCCACAAGCTGCCCCTGAAGGCACGCATCATCAAGCGCGAGGAGGGCGACGCGTAATGGCCGTCGGCACCAAGACGCTCGCACCGAGCGAGCTCGATACGTTCGAAGACCAGCGCCTCGTGGAGGAGCTGCGCAAGGCCAAGGAAGAGCTGTTCAACCTGCGCTTCCAGTCGGCCACCGGCCAGCTCGACAGCCACGGCCGCATCCGTGCGGTCAAGCGCGACATCGCGCGGCTGTACACCGTGATCCGCGAGCGCGAGCTGGGCATCCGTGCCACGCCCGCCCCCGCCGAGACCGCGACGAAGGCGAAGAAGACGAAGGCCAAGAAGGCGGATGCCGCTGACGAGGCCGTGAAGGAAGAGGCCGAGTGATGGCTGAGACCACCGAGAAGAAGACCGCCGCCAAGGCGGCGCCGGCCACCGAGGCCGCCGGCCACGAGTCGGCCGCGCGCGACGTGCGCGACGAGAACGCCCGTGGTTACCGCAAGTCGCGCCGCGGCTACGTCGTCAGCGACAAGATGGACAAGACCATCGTCGTCGAGGTCGAGGACCGCGTGAAGCACCCGCTGTACGGCAAGGTCATCCGCCGCACGTCGAAGGTCAAGGCCCACGACGAGGGCAACACCGCCGGCATCGGCGACCTCGTGCTCATCAACGAGACCCGCCCGCTGAGCGCCACCAAGCGCTGGCGCCTGGTCGAGATCCTCGAGAAGGCCAAGTAAGGCCTCGGCCTTCTTGGAATCCAAGGAGTAAGAAGTGATTCAGAACGAATCCCGACTCAAGGTCGCCGACAACACCGGCGCCAAGGAGCTGCTCACGATCCGTGTGCTCGGCGGCTCTGCTCGCCGGTACGCCGGTGTGGGCGACATCATCGTCGCGACGGTGAAGGATGCCATCCCCGGCGGAAACGTCAAGAAGGGTGATGTCGTCAAGGCCGTCATCGTGCGCACCGTCAAGTCGACCCGTCGTCCCGACGGTTCGTACATCAAGTTCGACGAGAACGCCGCCGTGATCCTGAAGAACGACGGGGAGCCCCGCGGCACCCGCATCTTCGGACCCGTCGGTCGTGAACTTCGCGACAAGAAGTTCATGAAGATCGTCTCGCTCGCCCCGGAGGTCATTTGATCATGGCGAAGATCAAGAAGGGCGACCTGGTTCAGGTCATCACGGGCGCCAAGCCCGAGCGCGGCGGAGACCGCGGTAAGCAGGGCAAGGTCCTCGAGGTCCTTGTCGAGCGCAACCGCGTCATCGTCGAAGGCGTGAACTACGTCACCAAGCACACCCGCGTGGGTCAGACCCAGCGCGGCACCAAGACGGGCGGTCTCGAGACGTTCGAGGCTCCCATCCACATCTCGAATGTCGCCCTGGTCGACCCCGAGACGAAGAAGCCGACCCGTGTCGGTCGACGCGTCGAGGAGCAGGTCAAGGACGGCGTCAAGCGCACGGTCCGCGTGCGCTACGCGAAGAAGTCAGGCAAGGACCTCTGAGAATGAGCACTGCACCTGCCGCGGAGGCTGGCAAGATCCAGCCCCGCCTGAAGCAGAAGTACAAGAACGAGATCCAGAAGGCGCTGCAGGAGGAGTTCGGCTACTCGAACGTCATGCAGACCCCGCGGATCGTCAAGGTCGTCGTCAACACCGGTGTCGGTGAGGCTGCGCGTGACAGCAAGGTGATCGATGGTGCGGTCGACGACCTCACCAAGATCACCGGCCAGAAGCCGGTCGTCACCAAGGCCCGCAAGTCCATCGCGCAGTTCAAGCTGCGCGAGGGTCAGGCCATCGGCGCGCACGTCACCCTTCGTGGGGACCGTGCGTGGGAGTTCCTGGACCGTCTCGTGAACCTGGCGCTGCCGCGCATCCGCGACTTCCGCGGTCTGTCGCCCAAGCAGTTCGACGGTCACGGAAACTACACCTTCGGCCTGCAGGAGCAGTCGGTGTTCCACGAGATCAACCAGGACAAGATCGACCGCGTTCGCGGCTTCGACATCACCGTGGTCACCACGGCGTCCACCGACGAAGAAGGCCGCTCGCTGCTGCGTCAGCTGGGCTTCCCCTTCCGTGGGGACGACGCCCAGGCGTGATCCGATAGAGTGGGGCGTTTGGTCCCGGGCTTCGTGTCCGGGACCGAACGCCCGCTACAACTGAACATCGCAAGTCATCGAAGGTCGGCTGTCGCGTAACGGCATCCGAAACCTCGTGAACAAAGGAAACAACACATGACAATGACAGACCCGGTCGCAGACATGCTGACCCGTCTGCGCAACGCGAACTCGGCCCACCACGAAACGGTGTCCATGCCGAGCTCCAAGCTCAAGACTCACATCGCCGAGATCCTCCAGCAGGAGGGCTACATCGCCGGTTGGGAGGTCTCCGACGCCCGTGTCGGCCAGACCCTCACGCTGTCGCTGAAGTACGGCCCCAACCGCGAGCGGTCCATCGCCGGCATCAAGCGCGTCTCCAAGCCGGGTCTGCGCGTGTACGCACGCTCGACCGAGCTGCCCACCGTTCTCGGTGGCCTCGGCGTCGCGATCCTGTCCACCTCCTCTGGTCTCCTCACGGACCGCCAGGCTGAGTCGAAGGGCGTCGGCGGGGAAGTCCTCGCCTACGTGTGGTGATCTGAATGTCCCGCATCGGTCGTCTTCCCATCGACATCCCCGCCGACGTGACCGTCGAGGTCTCCGGCCAGGATGTCTCCGTCAAGGGCCCCAAGGGTGAGCTCAAGCTCACCGTGGCGCGCCCCATCGAGGTCGCTGTCCAGGAGAACCAGGTTCTGGTCTCCCGTCCCGACGACGAGCGCGAGTCGCGTTCGCTCCACGGTCTGACGCGCACGCTCATCAACAACAACATCATCGGCGTCACCCAGGGCTACACCAAGGGCCTTGAGGTCGTCGGCACCGGTTACCGCGTGGCCCAGAAGGGCGGCTCGGTCGAGTTCGCCCTCGGCTTCTCGCACCCCGTGCTCGTCGACCCGCCGGCCGGCATCACGTTCACGGTCGAGGGCAACAACAAGCTCACGGTGAGCGGCATCGACAAGCAGGCCGTCGGTGAAGCCGCCGCCAACATCCGCAAGATCCGCAAGCCCGAGCCGTACAAGGGCAAGGGTGTGCGCTACGCCGGCGAGGTCGTTCGGCGCAAGGCCGGAAAGGCTGGTAAGTAACCATGGCTGTGACTTCCAAGTCCGTCGCACGCGCGCGTCGTCACGCGCGTCTGCGCAAGAAGGTCGTCGGCACCGAGGCGCGTCCGCGTCTTGTCGTCACCCGTTCGGCCCGTCACGTCTTCGTCCAGCTGGTCGACGACAGCAAGGGTCACACCCTTGCGTCGGCGTCGACCCTCGAGACCGACCTGCGCGCCTTCGACGGTGACAAGACCGCCAAGGCCCGCAAGGTCGGCGAGCTGGTCGCCGAGCGTGCCAAGGCCGCCGGCGTCACCGACGTCGTGTTCGACCGTGGTGGCAACCGCTATGCGGGCCGCGTCGCCGCGATCGCCGACGGCGCCCGCGAGGGAGGCCTGAACCTGTGAGCGAGAACAAGGAGAACGAAGTGACCGAAACCGCTCCGGCTGCGGCCGAGGCCGCGCCCGAGACGGCGACTGCGGAGCGCGAGCCGCGCCGCGGGGGTCGCGAGCGCAGCCAGACCCGCGACCGCAACTCGCGCGACCGCAACGACAGCCAGTTCCTCGAGCGCGTCGTCACGATCAACCGCGTGTCGAAGGTCGTCAAGGGTGGCCGTCGCTTCAGCTTCACCGCCCTCGTGGTGGTCGGCGACGGCAACGGTCTCGTGGGTGTCGGCTACGGCAAGGCCCGCGAGGTGCCCCTGGCCATCTCGAAGGGTGTCGAAGAGGCCAAGCGCAACTTCTTCCGCGTGCCCCGCGTCGGCTCCACCATCCCGCACCCCGTGCAGGGTGAGGCCGCCGCCGGTGTGGTGCTGCTGCGTCCGGCTGCCGCCGGTACCGGTGTCATCGCCGGTGGTCCCGTGCGTGCCGTGCTCGAGTGCGCCGGCATCCACGACGTGCTGTCGAAGTCGCTGGGTTCGTCCAACACGATCAACATCGTGCACGCGACCGTCGAGGCCCTCAAGAGCCTCGAGGAGCCCCGTGCCGTTGCCGCCCGTCGTGGTCTGGACTACGACGCGGTCGTTCCGGCGATCATCATCCGCAACGAGGCCAAGGCCGCTGCGGCGAAGAAGGTAGGTGCCTGATGGCTGCCCGTCTGAAGGTGACGCAGGTCAAGTCCAAGGTGAGCGAGAAGCAGAACCAGCGTGACACGCTGCGCAGCCTCGGTCTCAAGCGGATCGGCGACTCGGTCGTCCGTCCCGACGACGCGCAGACGCGCGGCTACGTCAAGACCGTCGCCCACCTCGTCAAGGTTGAGGAGATCGACTAATGGCTGAGAAGGCCGAGAAGAAGGACGAGGCCGTCACGACGGCCGCGCCCAAGAAGGCTGCCGCCAAGAAGTCGGCTGCCCCCAAGGCTGCGCCGAAGAAGGATGCCCCGGCATCCCGTCCCGGCGTGCTGAAGGTCCACCACCTGCGCCCGGTCCCCGGTTCCAACACGGCCAAGACCCGTGTCGGCCGCGGTGAGGGCTCGAAGGGTAAGACCTCGGGCCGTGGCACCAAGGGCACCAAGGCCCGCTACAGCGTGAAGGTCGGCTTCGAGGGCGGCCAGATGCCGCTGCACATGCGCACTCCGAAGCTGCGCGGGTTCAAGAACCCGTTCCGCGTCGAGTACCAGGTCGTGAACCTCGAGAAGCTCGCCGAGCTGTACCCGCAGGGTGGCGACGTCACCGTGGGCGACCTGGTCGCCAAGGGCGCCGTTCGCAAGAACGAGAAGGTCAAGGTGCTCGGCACCGGCGACATCTCGGTCCCGCTCACGGTGTCGGTGGACAAGGTCTCCGGCTCCGCTGAGCAGAAGATCGTCGCCGCCGGCGGCACCATCAAGTAATCGCGCCACAGGGGCCGGAGCAGCGCTCCGGCCCCTGTGCCGTACTCTGGTTGACGGCGCGCCTTGTGCCGCCGCCGATCTCACTGGAGGAATCCGACTTGTTCAGCGCCATCGCGCGGGTCTTCCGCACACCCGACCTGCGGCGGAAGATCGGCTTCACGCTCGCGATCATCGCCATCTATCGCCTGGGCGCGCACGTGCCGACGCCGTTCGTGGACTTCCCGAACGTGCAGTCGTGTCTCGCGCAGTCCGGCAGCACCGAGGGCCTGCTCTCACTGGTGAACCTCTTCTCCGGTGGCGCCCTGCTGCAGCTGTCGATCTTCGCGCTCGGCGTGATGCCGTACATCACCGCGACGATCATCGTGCAGCTGCTGCGTGTGGTCATCCCGCACTTCGAGGCCCTGTACAAGGAAGGCCAGGCCGGCCAGGCCAAGCTGACCCAGTACACGCGCTACCTCACCATCGCGCTCGCGATGCTGCAGTCGACCACGCTCATCACCGTGGCCCGCAGCGGCCAGCTCTTCGGCATCACCGGCATCGCCGACTGCGAGCAGGTGCTCACCAACGACGCGTGGTGGGCCCAGCTGCTCATGATCATCACGATGACCGCCGGCACCGGCCTCATCATGTGGTTCGCCGAGCTCGTCACCGAGCGCGGCGTCGGCAACGGCATGTCGATCCTCATCTTCACCTCGATCGCCGCGACCTTCCCCTCGGCCATGTGGTCGATCTGGCAGGCACGCAGCTTCGAGATCTTCCTCCTGGTGCTCGCGGTCGGCATCCTCACCGTCGCGCTGGTCGTGTTCGTCGAGCAGTCCCAGCGGCGCATCCCGGTGCAGTACGCCAAGCGCATGGTCGGTCGGCGCACCTACGGCGGCACCAACACCTACATCCCGATCAAGGTGAACATGGCCGGCGTCGTGCCCGTCATCTTCGCCTCGTCGCTGCTGTACATCCCCGCCCTGATCGCGCAGTTCAACCAGACGCCCGATGCCGACGGCAACATCCCCGGCTGGGTGGCCTGGATCCAGCAGTACTTCACCACCGGTGACAGCCCGTTCTACATGGCGGTCTACTTCCTGCTGATCGTCGGCTTCACCTACTTCTACGTCGCCATCACGTTCAACCCGGTCGACGTCGCGGACAACATGAAGAAGTACGGCGGATTCATCCCCGGCATCCGTGCCGGCCGGCCGACCGCCGAGTACCTCGACTACGTGCTGACGCGCATCACACTGCCGGGATCGATCTACCTGGGTCTCATCGCCCTGCTCCCACTGCTGGCCCTCGCGACGGTCGGCGCCAACCAGAACTTCCCGTTCGGTGGCGCGTCGATCCTCATCATCGTCGGCGTGGGTCTGGAGACGGTCAAGCAGATCGACGCCCAGCTGCAGCAGCGCCACTACGAAGGACTCCTCCGATGACCATCCCTCGTCTTCTCATCGTCGGACCGCAGGGCTCGGGCAAGGGCACGCAGGGCGTGCGCGTCGCCGAGGCCTTCGGCATCCCCGTCATCTCCACCGGCGACGTGTTCCGCGCCAACGTGAAGGCCGGCACCGAACTCGGCAAGCAGGTGCAGGCCATCATCGAGGCCGGCAACCTCGTCCCCGACGAGCTGACCAGCGCGATCGTGCGCGACCGGCTCACGCAGGACGACGCCGCCGCCGGCTTCCTCCTCGACGGCTACCCCCGCAATCTCGGCCAGGTGGCCGACCTCGACGCGTTCCTGGATGGCCGCGGCGAGGAGCTCACCGGCGTGATCGAGCTGAGCGTGCCCCGCGATGAGAGCATCTCGCGGCTCACGCTGCGCGCCGCCGAGCAGGGCCGCACCGACGACACCGAAGAGGTCATCGCGAACCGCCTCGGCATCTACGAGCGGGAGACCGCGCCGATCCTCGACGTCTACCGCGGGCGCGGCATCGTCGACACGATCGACGGCGTCGGCACGCTGGACGAGATCACCGAGCGGATCCGCGCCGCGCTGGCCGCGCGCGATCTCGTCGGCGCCTGATCGACGTGCTGCGCCGCTCCATCTACAAGACCCCCGCGCAGCTGCGGTCGATGGTCGAACCCGGACTCATCACCGCCGCCGCGCTCGACGCCGTGCGGGCGCTGGTGGCGCCGGGGGTGACGACGCTGCAGCTGGATGCCGCCGCGTCCGAGGTCATCCGCGCACGCGGGGCCGAGTCGAACTTCCAGCTGGTGCGCGGCTACCGCCACACCGTCTGCACGTCGGTGAACGAGCAGGTCGTCCACGGCATCCCCAGCGACCGCGCACTCGAGCCGGGCGACATCGTGTCGATCGACGCCGGGGCCCAGTACCGCGGGTGGAACGGGGACTCGGCGATCACCGTCGTCGTGCCCGACCCGTCGCGGCCCGAACTCGTCGCCGCCCGCGAGCGGCTGTCCGAGGTGACCGAGGGGTCGCTCTGGGCCGGCATCGCCGCGCTCGCGCACGCCCGTCACATCGGTGAGGTCGGTGCGGCCGTGCAGGGGTACATCGAGGATTCCGGCGAGGACTACGGCATCCTGCGCGACTATGTCGGCCACGGGATCGGCCGCAAGATGCACGAGGCGCCGTCGGTGTTCAACTACCGGGTCGCCGACCGCGGACCCGAGGTCAAGCCGGGTCTGTGCCTGGCGATCGAGCCGATGGTGGTCGCCGGCAGCGAGGAGACCTTCGTCGAGGACGACGACTGGACGGTCTCGACCATCGACGGCTCGGCCGGCTCACACTGGGAACATAGCGTCGCGGTGCATGATGAAGGCATCTGGGTGCTCACGGCGCCCGATGGAGGAGCAGCGGGCCTCGCGCCGTTCGGCGTGGTCCCGCGCAAGATCGGATAGGGGCGGCTCGTGGCAGCGGCAGGCAACAAGACCAACTGGTTCGCGATCTGGGTGAGTGTGGCGGTCGTCGTCGTGCTCGTCGGCGTCGGCGCGCTGGTCTGGTTCATGAACAGCTCGGCGACCTCGCCCGGCTCCCCGCCGGAGAGCGCGGCCGTCGAGGCCGAGACCGGCGCCATCATCGTGGGCGACGGGCCCGACGAGGTCGAGGTGTGGGCGGACTTCTTCTGCCCCCACTGCCAGGACTTCGAGGACCTCTACGGCCCTGAGATCGCGTCGCTGGTCGAGTCCGGCGAGATCACGCTGCGTCTGCAGCCGGTCGCGCTGTCGGGGCTGAACGCGGCATCCGGCACCGAATTCTCTGCCCGCTCCGCCGGCGCGATGTACTGCGTCGCCGAAGAGGCCGGAGGCGAGGCGGCCTACGACTTCATGCAGGCCGTGTTCGCCGAGCACCCGACCGGCCAGGGCCTCAGCAACGAGCTGATGGCGTCGATGGCCGCGGATGCCGGGGCCCCCGACGCCGCAGCCTGCATCGAGGACGGCACTTACAACAAGTTCGTGCAGGCCCAGTCGCAGAAGCTCCCCGCCAATGAGCAGGGCCAGGCGGGCACCCCCACGCTGCTGGTGAACGGCGAGTACGTCACCATCAGTGGAAACGTCGCCGCCGACATCACCGACCGCCTGGGTCAGTAGTTCCCGCGGGCGCGCGCCGGCCCGGCATCCTGGCCGCCGGCATCCGCGAGCCCCGGCATCCGGGAGCCCCGGTGTCCGGGAGCCCCGGCATCCGCGCATCCGCACCGCGAACCCACACGCAACGCACGAGACCACACCCCCCGAACGCGCGGGAGGTGTGGTTTCGTGCATTCGGTGTGGGGTGGCCGCGCACAGAGCCGCGCGAAGGAGCTGCCGGGACTGGGCCGGGCGGGCCCGGGCGGGGGCGGCGTCGGCGAGCGGGATCGGAGCTGCGCGAAGGACGTGCCGGGACCGGGGCGGCGCCGGGGCGGGGTGGGCCCGGCCGGGGCCGGGGCGGGGCGAGCGGGATCGGGGCGGGGCTTGGGCGGACCCGGGCGAGGGCGGGGCGGGGCCGGGGCGGGGCTTCGGCGGGGCGGAGGTAGGACCGGGGGCTCGCGTCGGTCCGGCGGGGCTCGTGGCTCGCGATCTGTCGCAGACAGGTACCGCGACGTCTCGAACCCACATGCAACGCACCAACCCACACGCGGCGAACGCGCGGGAAGTGTGGGTTCGTCCTCTCGGTGTGGGCTGGCGAGCCCGAATCGTCGTGCGCGGCCGCCTCGCGGACCGGCCGCGGGGGTGCGGGGTGGTGGCGGCGATGTCTCCACAAGCGGCCATCACGCGGGAACCTGCGCGGAACTGGGGGATGCCGCGGCACGCGTCTCCGGAGTGGGCCACCGTGGGGGCATGGATGTTCCCGAGGCCCGCGGCCACCTGCTGTCCCGCAGCCGACTCGAAGCGACCGGCATGTCGCCCCGCCGGTTGGCCGGCGCGGTCGAGGCGGGGGAGCTGCGCCGAATCCACCGTGGCTGGTACGTGCCGGATGCGACCTGGCGTGCCGCCTACTCCGAGGACCGCCACCTCCTCCGCGTCGTGGCCGCGCACGAACGCCGGCGCGGGACGGATGCCGTCTTCTCCTTCGTGTCCGCGGCGGTGCTGCACGGTCTTCCCCTGCTGCGGCTGCGGCCGCAGCGGGTGCATGTGAGTGGCGCCAGAACGAACGGTCTCGTCGCAGGCGGCGACCGGATCGTCGCACGCCACGAGATCGAGGTGCCGATACACGACCGCACGGTCGTGTGCGGCATCCCGTGCACGACGCTCTCCCGCACGGTGGCGGACGTCATCCGTCTCGCGCCCGAGGCAGCAGGCCTCGCCATCGCCGATGCCGCCCTCCATCAGGTCGCCTACACGGCGCGCACCCGCACCTACGACGACGATGCCGACGCCGCGTTCCGCCGGGAGGTGGCGGAGCACCTCGTCCGACATCCGCGCGCACGGGGTGTGCGGCTGGGCCGTCGAGTGCTGACCTTCGCCGACGGCCGCGCCGAGACCGCAGGCGAGACGCTGTGCCGCCTGTTCCTGCGGGACCTCGGCTTCACCGCGCTGGTGCCGCAGGTGCCGGTCCGCGCGCCGCGCGGCGGCTGGTTCTGGATCGACATCGGCTTGGAGGCGGTGCCCGCCTGGTTCGAGTTCGACGGCAGGGGCAAGTACACCGACCCGGCGCTGCGGGGGGCCGTCGACCTCGAGGCGGTGCTGCTGGCCGAGAAGGAGAGGGAGGACTGGATCCGCGGCACGACCGGGCGACCCTTCGTCAGAGCAGGGCAGGCCCACCTCGAGAGCGCCGACACGCTGGGGGAGCGGCTTGCGCACTTCCGGGTCTTCCCTGCGTGAACCCCACGCGTCCCCCGGCGACACGCCGCGACCGACACGCCCGAGTTGCCGCCGCGGTCACTACCACGTATGCTTGACGTTTGGTGCGTTGCGCCCGCTTTGGCGTGTCGCCGCACCGAATCCCATCCACCGCAGACCGACCGGTCCGCACAACTGTAAGCGAGCGTATGGCGAAGAAAGACGGTGTCATCGAGATCGAGGGTGTGATCTCCGAGGCTCTCCCGAACGCGATGTTCCGCGTGGAGCTGAGCAACGGACACAAGGTGCTCGCGACCATCTCCGGCAAGATGCGGCAGAACTACATCCGCATCATCCCCGAAGACCGTGTCGTCGTCGAGCTCAGCCCGTACGACCTCACGCGCGGTCGCATCGTCTACCGCTACCGCTAGACCGGTCGAGAAGTAACGCCCCAGGGCATGCCTGTGCCCTGCCCGGCGAAGACAGCGAACAGGAAGAACCATGAAGGTCAACCCCTCCGTCAAGCCCATCTGCGACCACTGCAAGGTCATCCGCCGCCACGGCCGCGTGATGGTCATCTGCAAGTCCAACCCGCGCCACAAGCAGCGCCAGGGCTGACGCGGCGGGATGCCACGGCATCCCCGCCCACCCAGTCGTACAACTGAACACATACACACGGCAGGATCAGAACCCGCGCGAGCGGGGGACACCTCGGGGCGGAGGCCCGGGCACCGATCCTGTTCCACACCTCCACTCACTCCTAGGAGAGCCGCATGGCACGTCTTGCCGGCGTCGACATCCCGCGCGATAAGCGCGTGGTCATCGCCCTGACCTACATCTACGGCGTTGGCCGTACCCGTTCCCACGAGATCCTCAGCGCCACCGGGATCGACGAGAGCATCCGCGTCAAGGACCTCAGCGACGATCAGCTCGTCGCGCTCCGCGACTACATCGAGGGCAACTACAAGGTGGAGGGTGACCTTCGCCGCGAGGTGGCCGCCGACATCCGCCGCAAGGTCGAGATCGGTTCGTACGAGGGCCTGCGCCACCGCCGCGGCCTGCCGGTGCGCGGCCAGCGCACCAAGACCAACGCGCGTACCCGCAAGGGCCCCAAGCGCACGGTCGCCGGCAAGAAGAAGGCGCGCTAGGCCTCCGCCGGCGCCCCAGGATTTAGGGAGAACGCACAACATGGCACAGGCCAAGAGCGCCGCGCGCAAGCCGCGTCGCAAGGAGAAGAAGAACATCGCGCTGGGCCACGCCCACATCAAGTCGACGTTCAATAACACGATCGTCTCGATCACCGACCCGTCCGGCGCCGTCATCAGCTGGGCTTCGTCCGGCGGTGTGGGCTTCAAGGGCTCGCGCAAGTCGACCCCCTATGCCGCAGGCATGGCTGCGGAGTCGGCTGCGCGCCAGGCTCAGGAGCACGGCGTCAAGAAGGTCGACGTCTTCGTGAAGGGTCCGGGTTCGGGCCGCGAGACCGCGATCCGCTCGCTGACGGCCGCCGGCCTCGAGGTGGGGTCCATTCAGGACGTCACCCCGCAGGCGCACAACGGCTGCCGCCCGCCCAAGCGTCGCCGCGTCTGATTCCTCGACAGGCTCAGGGGGCGGGACGGCCATTCGAGCCGTCCCGCCCCGAGCCGGTCGAACTCGCGCTTTCCGGATGCCGCGACGCGCGGCATCCTCGAGACAACTCAACACCTCACCACACCCACGTGTCATATAGCGGTCACGTGATTGAAAGGAACACATCGTGCTCATCGCACAGCGTCCCACTCTGACCGAGGAGAAGATCGGCGAGTTCCGCAGCCGGTTCATCATCGAGCCGCTCGAGCCTGGATTCGGCTACACGATCGGCAACGCGCTGCGTCGCAGCCTGCTGTCGTCGATTCCCGGCGCCGCCGTCACCAGCATCCGCATCGACGGCGTGCTGCACGAGTTCAGCACCATCCCCGGGGTGAAGGAGGATGTCACCGAGATCATCCTCAACATCAAGCAGCTCGTCGTCTCGAGCGAGCGCGATGAGCCCATCACCGCTTACCTGCGCAAGACGGGTGCGGGCGAGGTCACCGCGGCGGACATCTCCGCCCCGGCCGGTGTCGAGGTGCACAACCCCGAGCTGGTCATCGCGACGCTCAACGACACCGCCAAGTTCGAGCTCGAGCTGACGATCGAGCGTGGCCGCGGCTACGTCTCGGCCACCCAGAACCGCAACGAGTACGCCGAGGCCGGGGTCGTCCCGATCGACTCGATCTACTCGCCGGTGCTCAAGGTGAGCTACCGCGTCGACGCGACCCGTGCCGGTGAGCGCACCGACTTCGACAAGCTCGTGCTCGACGTCGAGACCAAGGCTTCGATGGCTCCCCGTGACGCCGTCGCATCGGCCGGCCGCACCCTGACCGAGCTGTTCGGTCTGGCGCGCGAGCTGAACGTCGAGGCCGAGGGCATCGAGATCGGCCCCGCGCCCGTGGAGACGGTGCTCTCCAACGAGCTGTCGATGCCGATCGAGGACCTCGACCTGTCGGTGCGTTCGTACAACTGCCTCAAGCGCGAGGGCATCAACACGGTCTCGGAGCTGGTCGCCCTGTCCGAGACGCAGCTGATGAACATCCGCAACTTCGGTCAGAAGTCGGTCGACGAGGTGCGCGACAAGCTCGTCTCGCTCGGCCTGTCGCTGAAGGACTCGGTTCCCGGGTTCGACGGCGCGCACTTCTACGGCGGCTACGACGACGAGAACATCTGATCGGTCCCCGATGCCGCGACTCGGCCTGAAGCCGGGAAGCGACATGCAGAGCCTTCTTCTTTCCAACTGGAGTAATTGACATGCCCAAGCCCACCAAGGGTCCCCGCCTCGGAGGCGGCCCCGCCCACGAGCGCCTGCTTCTCGCGAACCTGGCCGCCGCGCTGTACACCCACGGCTCGATCACGACCACCGTGACCAAGGCCAAGCGCGTGCGTCCGCTTGCAGAGCGCCTCATCACGTTCGCCAAGCGCGGCGACCTGCACGCACGCCGTCGCGTGCTGTCGGTCATCGGCGACAAGACGGTCGTGCACACCCTGTTCACGGAGATCGCGCCGCAGGTCGCCGAGCGTGAGGGCGGCTACACCCGCATCACGAAGATCGGCAACCGCAAGGGCGACAACGCCCCCATGGCCGTCATCGAGCTCGTGCTCGAGCCGGTGAACCCGAAGCCGAAGTCGGCGAAGAAGTCGGGCGCGGCCGCTGCTGCTGCTCCGGCCGCCGAGGCCGAGGCTCCCGCCGAGGAGACCGTGGTCGAGGAGACCCCCGCCGAGGAGACCCCGGTCGCCGAGGCCGGCGCCGAGTCGCCCGAGGAGGGCGCTGCCGCTGAGGCCGCCGCCGAGGACGCCGTCGAGGAGCCCGCGAAGTCCGAGTGACTCGCGGCATCCGCTGCATCACGAAGCCCGCTCCGGTTCGCCGGGGCGGGCTTCGTCGTGTGCGGGCCCCGAAAAGCGCCCTACGTGATCGCGAGGCGGACGATCGCTCCGACGACGCAGGCCCACAGCAGGCTGGCGAGCGTGCCGACGATGAAGCGCTCGCGCGCGGCGGGGGTCGCCAGTTCCGAGAAGCGGCCGATGCCCTTGAGGGCCACGACCACGGCGATCGCCTCGGGGAAGCCGGCGATGATGCCGAGCACGACCCCGAGCCGCTCGAGGTAGCCGATGGTGGTGCCGCCGCGCAGGATCTCCTGCATCGAGCCCGGGTCGTCTCCGGCATCCGCACGCGCCGAGACGAGGATGCCGCCGGCGACGCCTTCGCGCACGGTGCCGTGCGTCGCGATCGCGAGCACGCGGCGCACGACCGGGTCGCCGCCGAGCACGGCCAGCGCGACCGCGGGCAGCGCGACGATGAGGCCGAGCAGACCGGGTGCGTTCCACGGCAGCACCGCGACGACCAGCAGGCACAGCACGACGATGCCGCCGGCGACCGCCAGCGTGGTGTTCCGGGGCCTGCGCAGGTTCACCACGATGAGCGCCAGCGCCGCTGCGAGCGCGAGGAACAGCGAGATCGTCACGAAGGCGGAGACGAGGGCATCGGGGAACACGACCGGCATGCGGCACAGTCTCGCACGGCCCTCCCGCACGCTCGCGAGATGCGACTCTTGCCTCCCCGTGTCGCCTAGGCCATCCTCTGACCATGGCGAAGATGGAGCACTTCGAGATCCCCGCAGACGACATCGGCCGTGCGCAGGAGTTCTACCGTGAGGTCCTCGGGTTCGAGTATGAGCCGTGGGGCGACGACATGGGCATGCTGCGACAGCCCGATGGCGAGGGCGTCAGCGGCGACCTGCACCAGCGCGGCACCGCCCCGCATCCGACCGTGGTCTTCACCGTCGACCGCATCGAGGACACCGTGGCCCTCGCGCAGGCCCGCGGTGGCGAACTGGTGGGGGCGATCCAGCCGCTCGATGAGACGTCGCGGTGGGCGTACATCCGCGACAGCGAGGGCAACCTGATCGGCCTGTACGACGAGGTGGCGGCGGCCTGATCCGACGGGCTCGCCGCCCCGGCGCTGATAGCCTGGAGCGCGTGTCAACCGAAGCCTTGACGGTCGCCGAGCCTGCCATCGACCCCACGTTCGAGAACGTCTGGGACGAGCTCGTCTGGCGCGGCCTCGTGCATGTGTCCACGGATCAGCAGGCGCTGCGCGAACTGCTCGCGGGCGACCCGATCACGTACTACTGCGGTTTCGACCCGACGGCGCCGAGCCTGCACCTGGGCAATCTGGTGCAGCTGCTGACCCTGCGTCGCATCCAGCTCGCCGGGCACCGCCCCCTCGGGCTGGTCGGCGGATCGACCGGTCTCATCGGCGACCCGCGGCCATCGGCCGAGCGCACCTTGAACACCCCCGAGGTGGTCGCCGAGTGGGTGACGCGCCTGCGCGGACAGGTCGAGCGGTTCCTCAGCTTCGAGGGGGACAACGCCGCGCGCATCGTCAACAACCTCGACTGGACGGCCCCGCTGAGCGCCATCGACTTCCTCCGCGAGGTCGGCAAGCACTACCGCGTCGGCACGATGCTCAAGAAGGACGCGGTCGCGGCGCGGCTCAATTCCGACGCCGGCATCAGCTACACCGAGTTCAGCTACCAGATCCTCCAGGGGATGGACTACCTCGAGCTCTACCGCCAGTACGACTGCGTGCTGCAGACCGGAGGCAGCGACCAGTGGGGCAACCTCACCAGCGGCACGGATCTCATCCACCGCGTGGAGGGCGTCTCGGTGCACGCGATCGGCACGCCGCTGATCACCAACAGCGACGGCACGAAGTTCGGCAAGAGCGAGGGCAACGCCGTCTGGCTCGATCCCGAGATGTGCAGCCCGTACCGGATGTACCAGTTCTGGCTCAACACCGACGACGCCGACGTGGTCAGCAGGCTGAAGGTGTTCACATTCCTCACGCGCGACGAGATCACGGAGTACGAACGTCTCGTGGCCGAAGAGCCTTTCCGGCGTGCGGCGCAGAAGCGGCTCGCGCTGGAGGTGACGGCGCTCGTGCACGGCACGGACGCCGCGGCAGCCGTCATCGCGGCATCCGAGGCGCTCTTCGGCAAGGGCGACCTGACGACGCTGGATGCCGGCACGCTCCGCTCCGCGCTCGAGGAGCTTCCCCACGCCGAGGTGCCCGCCGGCACGACGGTGGTGCAGGCGCTCGTCGACACCGGCCTGACGGCGAGCCTCTCGGAGGCGCGTCGCGCGATCGCGCAGGGCGGGGTGTCGCTCGACGGCGTGCGTGTCGAGGATGAGGCGGCGCTGGTGACCGGCGGGCTCCCCGGGGGCGTGTCGGTGCTGCGGCGCGGCAAGAAGACCCTCGCCGGGCTGTTCCCGGCGCCGGCCGCGGTCTGACCCGGTAGGCGGCCGGGGGAGCGAAGGATGCCGTTCACTCCCAGTCACGCCGTCGTCGCGCTGCCGTTCATCCGCACCCCGCTGATCCCGGCGGCGATCGCGATCGGGGCGATGACGCCGGACCTCCCGCTGTTCCTGCGCGGGACGCCGCTGACCTACGGCCTCACCCACTCGGTGGGCGGCCTGCTCGTCACCGTGCTCACCGCGTTCGTCCTGCTGCTGGTGTGGCGGTGCGTGCTGCGCCCGGCCGTGCGCGAACTCTCCCCGGCCTGGCTGGCCGTGCGGCTGCCGCCGGAATGGGACAGGGGAGCGGCCGCGGCCGCACGGGACACGGTGGGGCGGCTGCCGGGCGGCCGCTACGCCCGCGGTCACCTCGTGCTGGTGGCGCTCTCGCTGCTGCTGGGCGTGCTGACGCACATGGTGTGGGATGCCTTCACGCACGAGGGGCGCTGGGGCGTCGCGGTCTTTCCGGCGCTGGGTGACGCGTGGGGTCCATTCACCGGCTTCAAGTGGCTGCAGTACGGCTCCGGCGTGGTGGGTATCGCAGTGATCGCGGCCTGGGCGCTGCTGCGCCTGCGTACGCAGGAGGCGACCGGGCTCCCGGCGCGGATGCTGCCGCGTGCCGTGCGTGCGGCATGGTGGCTGTCGCTTCCCGCCGTGCTCGTCGGTGCCTGGGTCATCGGCCTTGCGCTCTACGGTCCGCTCGATGCGGAGTTCACTGTGGCGCACCTGGCGTACCGGGTGCTTCCGCCGGCCTGCGCGCTGTGGGGCGCGGGGACGGTCGCGCTCGCTGCGGCCGTGCAGCTGCTGCGCCGCCGGAGCTCCCCGAGGGACGGGGCCGGCACCCCCGCGACTTCCGCGTGATTCCGGGCGACACGCCCGGGGGGCGGCCCGGATTTGCCGGGCCCCCGGATCCCGCGTAATGTTTTCTCTGTTGGCCCCAAAGGGGAAAGCGAAGCGGCCGGAAGGCCCCGCTCCCCTCATGCAGCCAACATCCCCCATCCTGGTTACGCCTCACTGAGGTTGTGCTACGATAGGGACTCCGGTTCGCAGAACCAGGTCAGGGACCACTGGCAGGCAACCGCCCGCCGAAGCGCCGATCTGGAACGTCGGACCGCAAACATGAAACGACGCCCTTCAGGGCAGGCCGAGAGGTCTGTCGGGAGGAGCATCCGATCCTTGAGAACTCAACAGCGTGCACTTGTCAAATGCCAAATAACCTCGTCCCGGTTTTTACCGGGTGAGATTCCTTTGGATCAAAGTCCGGCACTTCGGTGTCGGCAACGGATAA